>JAXLUE010000013.1:0-84411 GCA_046329695.1 Ferruginibacter sp. | reverse complement strand
GACATCGATCTGGGAAACCACTTCCTCCCGCAGTTGCGGAGAAAGCAGCCCCGGGGCATAAAACAACAGGGGTATATGCTCATCTGCCAGTCTTTGTTCCTTCCAGGCGGGCGGATACAATTGATCGGAATTTCCTTCCACGCCATGGTCGCCCACAAATACAAAAACCGTATTCTCGAAATAAGGTTCTTTTTTGGCCGCCTCCATGAATTTTCGGTAACAATAATCTGTATACGCAAATGCGTTGAACTCTTTTTGCGATTCAAAACCATAATGCATCAAGGTATCGGGATGGATTACGGGTGCAACAAAATCGCTGTCTTCCAGTGGTATGTTGAATGGGCGGTGGTTATCGGCCGTCTGAATGATGGCAAAGAAAGGCTTTGTTTGCTTTTTCAGCACTTCATTGGATTCGAGGAACAGGTTTTTGTCGGATATGCCCCATACATTGATCTTGGGCGACCGGTAACTACCTTCCTCAAATATTTTCACGCCATGAATATTCCTGATCAGCCCGCTGAAATTATTGAACTGGCTGCGTCCGCCGATAAAATAAAATTTTTCATATCCTTCCAGGTCGTTGATGATGGTCCGCTGATTGACCGATTCTTCGTTACGGGTGGAAAACTTCCCTAACTGCACATCGGGGATTCCGGTTATGGTGGCGAACACCCCTCTTGCAGTACCGAATGAAGGCGAGAAGCACCGGTTAAAGAAAACACCCTGCTTGCAGAGCTGGTTAAAATAGGGCGTACTGTTCAGCGGATTGCCGCTCATGCTGCTTTTGTACATACTGAAACTCTCACAGATCACCAGCACGATATTGGGTTGGCATTCGAGAGATTGCGATCCCGGCAATACATAGCGGCTGTAGGGCGAAAAGCTTTTCTTCTTGCCTTCCTGCAGTTTTAGAAAATCCCGCATGACCGGATAATATTCCCTAGCCCTGGTGTGATAATCGGGGCTGCGGAACCGGAGCGTGGTGAAAAAATTCTGCATCGGGTTCAGGGCCAGGTTGCTTTTGAACTCGTCATTCAGGTTAAACGCCCTGAAAAAATCAAGCGGCCTGGCAGTGAAAAATCCATACATGAACCAACCCAGCAACAGGATGGCTGCGAGGTGCCAGCGGCGGCGATAGGTGAACTTGTGTATGTTCAGGTTCTTATCCTCCACCCCAACATGCGTTCTCCGGAACATCCAGATCATCATCATCACCGCACCAAACAAACCGATCAGTATCCAGATCACGGGATAACTCTGCCATACCATTTGTAGGCTTTCCTGAGGGTCTTCCGCAAAAATGAGCGCGTCGGCATTCAGCCTGGCATTGACATAGGCAAACTGGCCAAAGTCGGCGCCATAAAAAAACAATACCAGCAAGGTTATAATACCCAGGTAGGCGGTCCATCCTTTTTTAGGACCTGCCCCATAAAACGGTGAAAACCGGGGAAAAATGGAAAAAACCGCGATAGGCATCAGGATGAAAGCGATCCAGCGAAGGTCGTATTTAAGCCCCAGCCAGAATGCGGGCGATAATTCGAGTATACCTGTACGTGATGGTTTAAAGCAAATAACGGTGGCTACCCGGAAAGCGGTAAATATTACCAGGTAGATGAAGAACAATTTGACGATCCACTGGATCGTTTTTGGCACCCGCCACTTGATTAACATACGTTGGTGTTTGCTGAGCTCCGGTCAGGTTGACAAATGTAGTCCAATCGCCCTAATGAAAGATCAGTTTTTCTTCTTATTGTTCTGCAGGAGATAACGGGAGGTTTCATACCATGCTTCCGTGAGAGTTGTCATGTATTTGCGCAGACTGTCGGTTGAAGGGTCTGCGGCAGGCATGTCATTCCCGGTCACTGAAACAAAATCCTTCTCGCCGGTTTTCAGGTTGCGGCCATAATAATAACGATCGCACCAACCCGATCGTATGCATATCCGGGTCTGCTATGAACGCATAAGGCTGATGATGAAATGGAAGTATCCAGGCCAGTTACGCCCGAGCGTGGTATTGCTGAAAGGCTGACGGCACAGCGCCGCCACTGATGGCAGGATATCCAACTGCGAACAAACCTGGCTGATGCTTGCAGGCTTCAACAGGGCAGGCGAATAAAAAAGAAGTGGAACATGCTCGGCATGTATGCCCTGCTTGCTGAAACTTTGGGGGAACAGGCCACCCGGGTTACCCCGTAATCCATGGTCGCCGACGAACACAAAAATGGTATTGTTGAAATAAGGCTCCTTTTTTGCCGCTTCAATGAATGTTTTGAAAGTAAAATCGGTATACCGGAATGCATTGAGTTGGGCATTGTTTTCAAAACCGTATTTACGCAGGCTGTCATCCGGAAACTCCACCTTATCAAATGGCCCGATGTCTTCGGCCGGTATGGTATACGGACGATGGTTATCGGCCGTTTGTATGATGGCGAAAAAAGGTTTTTGGCGCGTAGCGAGGATCTTATTGGATTCGAGGAACAGGTTTTTATCACTGATCCCCCACACATCCACTTTTTTAGAGCGGAACTGTTCCTCTTCAAATATCTGAAGGCCGGCAATATTGTTGTTCAGCAGGCCACGGATATTGGCCCAGGTTGTGCTGCCTCCCAGGAAATAGAATTTCTCATAGCCGTTGAAATCATTGATGATGGTATGCTGGTCGACTGCAAGGGGATTCCTGCTGGCCGTCTTGGCCTGTTCCACGTCTGGGATGCCGGTAATGACGGCCCAGACGCCACGCGCCGTTCCGAATGCCGGGGTGAAACAACGATTGAAGAATATCCCCTGTTGACAGAGGCTGTTGAAATACGGTGTCGTATTCAATGGGTTCCCGTACATAGAACTCATATATGCGCTGAAACTCTCACAAATCACCACCACCACATTGGGTTTACGTACAGGCGTGTCGGCAAACCGATATTCTCGTGTATAATTCAACGTTAGCGAGTCAGGATTTTGCACGCCGAGGTAGCCGGCCATGAGCGGGTAATACCGTTTGACGCTGGGCAGGTCGTAACCCGATTTCCGGAAACTCAGCGTACTAAAAAAACTCTGGAAAGGGTTGAGGGCGGTATGTGCCTTGAATTCATCGGTGAAGGCAAAAGCATCACTCCAGCGAAGCGGGTACTGGCCCAGCTTGCCGAAAACGCCGACAGACATAGCCAGTACGAAAGTGAAATACAAGGCGAACCGGCCATAGCGGCTCAGTTGCCAGGGTTCCGCATCATACATGCGCCGCAGCATGGCCCTGTGCCAGCGCGCAAAAAGCCATAAGGCGGCGATCAGCAGCAGGCCAATGCGTATCAGCGGATATGTCTGCCACATCATCCCGGCCGAAATGGCGGCGTCTTCCATGAAGTTCAATACCGACGCATTCAGCCTTTGTTTGAGGTAATCGTAATGGTAGAAATCTGCTCCGTAAAATAATAGTATGACCAGGAAGATGATCGTCAAAACGAGGTTCCACCAGCGAATGGCACCCGGGTTGCGGATCGGGTTGAACGGCCGTATCATGGTCAGCAGCAACACCAGCAAACCCAACACGGAAACGATACGTAGGTCGTACCTAAGGCCCAGCAGAAAGGTAGAACCGCTGAATGGGCGCCCCTCGGGCCTGAAATGAAAGAAGAAATACAACCTGTAGGCAGACATCAGCAGCAGGAATAACAGCGACCAGTGAAGTATCCAGCGAAGCAACCTCGGCAGTCTATTGATCATACGTAGCGTCAAACAATGATTAAAGTGCTAAATTAGCTGATTATTCAGGGCCGTACAATATTTAACAACGGATTCAGGCCCTTCACGAAGAGCGAACAGCATGGATTATCTGATACAGGCCGACAGGCATTTGTTCCGACTCATTAACAGCGAGTGGTCGAACCCTGTGATGGATGCACTGTCACCTTTCATCCGTAACTCCATGACCTGGGTCCCGTTTTACCTTTTCCTAATCCTCCTGATCGTCACCAATTTCAGGCAAAACCGTTTCTGGTGGGTTGTTTTTGCGGCGGGTACCGCCATCCTGACCAATTTCGTCAGCAGCGACCTGATCAAGGAGAATATCTTCCGCCTCAGGCCCTGCAATGATCCCTCGATGGCCGAACACCTGCGTTTCCTCCTGAATTACAAGCCGCAAAGTTCCAGCTTCACTTCATCCCATGCCACCAACCATTTCGGGCTGGCGATGTATCTTCACCAGACATTGAAAGCCTATATCGGGCGCTGGACCCGTGCTTTTTTTATCTGGGCGCTGGTGATCATCTATGCGCAGGTATACGTAGGCGTTCATTTTCCACTGGATGTGGCCTGTGGTGCGGGGATTGGATTGCTTTTCGGATATTTGTCGGCCAGGTCGTATAACCAACAGTACGGCTTATCTTAATAAACATTATGGCAGAAGTCTTTATATTACTCATCCTGATCTTTGTCAACGGCCTCTTTGTCATGGGCGAAATTGCCCTGGTGAGCGCACGCCGATCCAAGCTCGAATCGCTTGCCAACAAAGGCGATGAGAAAGCCAGAAAAGCGCTTGACCTGGTTGAAAACCCCGAAAAATTCCTCAGTACGGCCCAGATCGGCATCACCCTCATCGCAATCCTGACAGGTGTGTACTCCGGTGAAAAATTCGGCAGTAACCTGGTGCCATTCTTCCAGCGTTTCAGCCTGACCGAACCATATGCAGACACGATCGCCACCACGATCATCGTTATACTGGTGACTTTTCTCTCGATACTGTTCGGCGAACTCATCCCCAAGAAAATCGGGTTGCTTAAGGCAGAAAAGATCGCACGTTTGGTTGCCGGACCGATGAACTTTTTATCCAGGATCGTTCACCCGCTCGTTTGGTTCCTTTCCAAGATCACCCAGATCATTTTCAAGATCTTCAATATCCGGAAAGCAGACGACAGTTCGATCACGGAAGAAGAGATCAAGGCCATGATCACCGAGGGCAGCGAACACGGAACCATTGAAGAAGATGAAAAGGAGATCATAGAAAGGGTATTTCACCTGAGCGACCGAAATATCACTTCTTTGATGACCCACCGGACAGATATGGTTTGGGTCGACTTACAGTCTACCGTACACGAAGTACTGACGGAATTCAGCGAGATCATCTACTCCACTTATCCCGCTTGCGAAGGCAGCATCGATAATGTAAAAGGACTGGTTTATGTGAAAGATATGCTCAAAGCCTCCCCGGAAACGAGGATGGAACAGATCGTGAAACCTGCCATATTCGTTCCGGAAAACAACACGCCTTACCAGGTTCTGGAAAAATTCAAGGCCACCAAAATACACACCTGCTTTGTGGTCAACGAATACGGCACCATGGAAGGGATGATCACCCTGAATGATATCATGGAAGCCATCATTGGCGATGTGCCGCAGACCGGTCAAGACGAATATGAGATCATCAAAAGACATGACGGCAGCTTCCTGGTGGATGCTCAGATCACATTCTACGATTTTCTATCCTACTTTGATGTAACAGAATGGCTCGAAAACCAGGAAACCGACTTTGATACCGTTGCCGGTTTTACCCTCAACCAACTGGAACACATCCCCGCAACCGGTGAAACATTTGAATGGAAAGGCATCCGTTTTGAGATCATGGATATGGATGGACAAAGGATCGATAAGATACTGGTGAATATCCCCGATGAGATCAGGGAAAAGATGGAGGAGGAATAATGTAAAAGGAAAAAATGTAAAATATTGAATAAGAAATAAGAAAGTAAGATCACACAACACGCAACACATAAAACACATCACATAAAAATCAGAATGTCACCTGCGCTTTTCTTTGCGGATTCAACAACCGCGTACTCTTTCTTTCCCCGTTGACGGTAACATGAATGATGCCCATCTGCTCCTTCTTATATGAATACAGGATATCGTCATCAATATCGATGGTTTGCACAGCATTCACCCCATCCACTTCAAAATAACTGTATATCGCTTCTTCAACCGGCTCAAAACCTTTGAACTGCATGCTAACGGTTTTTCCGTTTACGGCAATTTTCAGGTGCTGCATGATATACTGGCTCACCAGTGGGTTCATGGCCTGGGCGGCGTTCTCTTTCAGAAGGTCGACCGGCTTTTTGAATTCTTCCCTCAAAGTTTTTTCAAAATCATCAGTAAAAATGCGGCAGGTCACTTCCAGGGATTTTTCCTTCGCGTTATGCTCGATTTCAATTACGCTGACAAAAATGGGATGCCTGCCAGAAACCGGTGAAAAAAGCAGGAACGGAACGAGCAGCCATTTAAAAAATACTGATGCCATTAGGACGATATTTATACCGGAAAAAGTTTTTTTCCGGACATTCGGGGTTAAAATTACGGCAAACTAACCCTGGCTGACTGCTTATGGATAATTTTACCTTTTATTTTGGAATAGGCTGGGAACATATCATTAGTCTGGATGCGTTGGACCATCTGTTGTTCATCCTTGTTTTGTCGGCCATCTACCTGGTTGAAAACTGGAAGAAAGTGCTCATCCTCGTAACGGCTTTTACCATTGGGCATTCCGTTACACTGGTATTAAGTACCCTGGATATCATCCGGTTCAATAGTGCCTGGGTGGAATTTCTGATCCCCCTGACGATCGTTATAACCGCCCTTACCAACCTGCTGAAACCTGGATTTAGTCCTGCCCGGCTAAGGGTCAATTATTTCCTGGCCCTGGTTTTTGGGCTTATACACGGAATGGGCTTTGCCAATACCATCCGCTTTATGCTGTCGAAAAGCCAGGATCTCCTCGTCCCTTTACTGGGCTTCAACCTTGGGCTGGAAGCTGGGCAGATCGTAGTGGTTACGCTCATTCTGCTGCTGGCATGGGCTGTGGTGACCAGGCTAGGATTGCCACGTAAATACTGGGTCTGGGGCTTATCTGCAGGCACCCTGCTGGTGTCTGCCTGGATTTGTGTTCAGCGGTTACCGATATAGATTTCTTTTGATTAATTTAGACGCTTTAAATCATCACATCACATGAGAAAACTCCTCTTCCTGTTTTCGCTGATCCTGTCCATTTCCGCAGCCTCAGCCCAGGATATTAAAAACAACCCGGGCAGCAACCATGGCAACCGTTTTGAACAATTGGGAACGATCCTGCCAACGCCCAACGAGTACCGCACAGCCAGTGGCGCACCCGGTCCCAAATACTGGCAGCAACGGGTAGATTACGACATCAGCTGCGAACTGGATGAACCCAACCGCCGCCTGAACGGAAAGGAGACCATCACTTATTTTAATAACTCCCCGGATGTGCTGACCTACCTCTGGTTACAACTCGATGAAAACCAGCACAGCTCAAAGAATAATGCCGGCTATGAAAGCAGCAGCAGCATGTCGAAGAATATCAGCGCAGAAGGCATCGACCGCATGCTGGGCAAGCGTGATAAGGAATATGGCGACAATATTTTAAAAGTGACCACGCTCACAGGCGCGCCATTAAACTATACCATCCAGAAAACAATGATGCGCATTGATCTGCCCCAGGCTTTAAAACCAGGGCAGAAATTCATATTCAAAGTTGATTGGAATTACAACCTGGTCGACCGCATGAAAATGGGCGGACGGGGTGGTTATGAATATTTTCCTGAAGATGGCAACGACCTGTTCACCATGACGCAGTGGTATCCCAGGCTTTGCGTGTACAGCGATTTCCAGGGTTGGCAGAACCACCAGTTCACCGGTTCCGGCGAATTCGCCCTGACCTTTGGAAATTTCAAAGTGAGTATGACCGTTCCTGCCGATCACGTGGTGATGTCTACAGGGCAATGTCAAAACTACCCGCAGGTTTTGACCACCGCCCAGCTCGCACGCTGGCAACAGGCGCAAAATGCCAAAGAGGTGACGGAGATCGTAACATTGGCGGAAGCTACGGAAAGAGAGAAACAAAAATCAACACAAAAGAAAACCTGGGTCTTCAAAGCCGATATGGTTCGCGATTTTGCCTGGGGCAGCAGCCGCAAGTTTGTGTGGGATGCCATGCCCGCCTATGTGGAAGGCAAAAAGGTCATGTGTATGAGCGCTTACGGCAAGGAAGCTTATAACCTCTACCGTAAATACAGCACCAAAGCTGTGGCCCACACGATCAAAACATATTCCAAATTCACCATCCCTTATCCCTACCCCGTGGCACAGAGCCTGGAGGCTGCTAACGGCATGGAATACCCGATGATATGCTTCAACTTTGGCCGGTGTGAAAAAGACGGAACATACAGCGAAGGCACCAAGAATGGGATGCTCGGTGTGGTCATTCACGAAGTGGGGCATAACTTCTTCCCCATGATCATCAACAGCGATGAACGTCAGTGGACCTGGATGGACGAAGGCCTGAATTCATTCGTCGAATACCTGACCGGAAGAACTGTGGGACAATAAATACCCCGTGAGCAAAGGTCCGGCTTATAAGATCGTAGACTATATGAAAACCGCCCAAAGACCAGCTGGAACCGATCATGACCAATAGTGAGAATATCGCGCGTTTGGACCCAATGCTTACAGTAAAACCGGCTACCGGGTTAAACATACTGAGAGAGACGATCCTCGGACGAGAACTCTTGATTTCGGTTTCCGTGAATATGCGCGCCGCTGGGCATTTAAGCATCCGCAGCCCGCCGACTTCTTCCGTACCATGGAAGATGCCACCGCCGAAGACCTTGATTGGTACTGGCGCGGCTGGTTCTATGGAACAGAACCATGCGATATTGCACTGGATACCGTCAAATGGGCGATCCTCGACTCCGTAAAATTAGAGCCCAAGAATACGGAAGAAAAGATCGTCACACAACCTGTGGCCAAGCCGATCCTGAACAGTTTGATGACATCTCAAAAATCCGAAACAGGGAAGATAAACGGATCGCTTGCAACCGATGCCGACACCTCGCTGCGTGATTTTTACTGGCGTTACGACCGCGGCCTCGCTAAAATCGACAGCACGGCATTTAAAATAACATCCCCTGCTACAACCGGAGATGAATATACCGAAGAAGAACGTCAACGGATCGCCGGCAGTAAGTTTATGTATGAACTCACTTTCAGCAATAAAGGCGGACTGGTCATGCCGATCATCATTGAATGGACTTTAAAGATGGTGCAAAGAAGTCAACCGGATCCCCGTGTATATCTGGCGCAAGAACGAAAATAAAGTAACGAAGTACTTCCTGAAAAATAAGGAAGTGGCTTCCATTAAACTTGACCTGATGAGGGAAACAGCCGACATCAACGAAAAGAACAACACCTGGCCGAGTTTTGAAACTCCCAGCCGGTTCCAGTTATTCAAATCAAAAAACCGATGACGGCCCGCGCCGCCGTAATGCCCCTCCGGGTGTGAACCCGATGCAGAAAGAGATCAAAGGTTGATCCGTCATTCAAAAACAGTACTCGATGATACCAGGAACCGGCCATAAAGCCGGTTCTTTTTTTCCTCTTATGTTTTAACTTTAACAAGGCCGTATAAACGGCAGGAAGGCCTTTTGTAACTTTTGCCCAGATCAATAAAGCAACCATATGCCCACCATAACCCTGAGTAAACCAGATATTCAAGATATTTCAGCACTCCGCAACATTGGCATACAAACATTTTGTGAATCATTCTCCGATCAAAACACCGAAGAGAATATGCAACAATACCTCGCTGAAAAATTCTCGGAGGAACAACTTTCCGTGGAAATGAATGATCCCAATGCACAATTTTATTTTGCGGAAACGGAAGGCCGGGTTATCGGATATTTGAAAATCAATACCGGGTCGTCGCAAACGGAAAAACTTGAAGGCCAATGCCTCGAAATTGAACGCATCTATGTTTTAAAAGAGTATCACGGAAAACAAGTCGGACAATTGCTTTATAACAAAGCCATACAAGTTGCAGAAGAATTACAAGCGGATTTTGTGTGGCTGGGCGTATGGGAAGAAAACCACCGGGCTATTCATTTCTACAGGAAGAACGGCTTCCTGGAATTCGGCAAACATATTTTTAAACTGGGGGATGACGAGCAAACGGATATCATGATGAAGAAGCCGCTCCGGTAACTATTCCCCAAAGAAGCTCCATGCCGGTGTATCATTTAAACTGCACCCATTTTTTTTCAAAATAAAAATACTTGGGGCCCGACCCGTCATTTGCCGAGTAACGGATCTTCACAAAAGAACCCTGCCGGGCCATAGAATGAAGCTTGCCCGGAACGCCGGACATTCCATAATAAGCCCCCAAAGGACAATGATATGGGTTGTCTTCCACATCCGGGGTAAAGACCGAGAACAGGATCAATTTCCCGGATGTGGTATCCGGCTTTTCATAACCAAAAAACCGGTGATCCAGTTTGATATCCGATTCCAGCCATACGGAATTGTCGGATCTAAAAATGATCGCTTGTTGCAAACGATCGTGATCAAGCTCCTGACCATATGTGTCATGTACAAATGAAAGCAGGATGATGAAGACTATCCGCCGCATGGTCTTCACCAACTCTATACTTCCCAGACATTGATATGTATTATCAACCCCAGCCTTTCATGCTTTTGATGCATAGAATCATAATGCAACAATTATTTTTCCTCTACAAATCTGTTTAGAAAATTCACTATTGGTTTTGCAGGCGCTTTCAACATATTACTACAGCCAGACACAGTCCGGTGAGTTCTTCCGGAATCAAGTGACCGGCTGTGCCAAACACTTGCGCCAGTTAATAACAGGCTATACCGAACAACTGCCGCAGTTAGCACTTTCGCCAATTAGCTTCGTGCCTGAAAAAATCATTGGATCAGATCAAAGGAAAATAATACTGCCGTTACAAATAGAAGTATCAGGCCTGTTATAAACATGTAATCGGCGATCCTTTCCAGCTTTTCGCCCGACCGTTGTTCATTCCTGATTGAAAGAAAAGACAAGAGGCAACTCGACATAAAGAAGATAATGGCCGCCAGCGTTACCTCATCGATCACAGACTTGGCACTCTTATCCAATAACTTTAGTGAAGTCAGTACTATAAAACAAATGCCCAATAAATTGGAAGAAGCATTTAAGATATGAGGAGATTTATTTTTATTATCGGGCATGATACTATCTTATGATCCATGGCATGGCGATGCAACGCGCAACGACAGGTACCGGTGACTGTTATAAACCTGTAGCGCCATCCCGCAACACTTTCTTTTTCCCTTTGTTCTTTTTCTCCCATTCCAGCATTTCTGCCGTTTTCGGCACTTCCTTGGGCTTTTGGTATTTTGCCGGTCCGGCAAGTTTAGCGGGATTGACCAGCACATTCCTTTCCCATTTTTCCGTTCTCAACAAGCGGCCCGTTCCCGGCTCGTAGAACTTCCAATCGCCATCCTTTACGCTATATGGTTCCGCCTTGAGTATCTTGTAATCGATGATCTCATTGCTGCCCTCGCCATAGATGGGGATGGTATCAAAAGGTGCGTCGGGGTTGTATCCTTTCCATGATTGTTCTTCGATCAGATCTCCCAGTTCGGAGAAATACTGCTGGATCCCGTCTTTGCCGCCCAATTTATAATTCTCCAGCGCCACGATATCGCCCTGCAGGCTGTAACGGCGCCAGATCCCGTCTTTCTGCCCCTTCCGGTACATCCCCTCCTCCTCATACCCCGGGTTTCCACGCAGTTCCTCCACCCGGTGTACCCACTTGCCCACTTTATCGCCGTTTTGATTGATGGCATTGATGGTATCCCCTTTGGGCCCGATCTTGTAAGATTTATAGTTCGACTGGGCCTGAACCTGCAGAAAGAGAAAACATGCGATCAAAACCAGCCAGGCATATGAAAAAGGGCGTCCTTTCATGTACTTTGGATTTTTATATCCAAATTTACAACTTCTCAATTGCAGGCATTGTGAAAATTATGATAAGAACTTATGAAGGATTATAAGAAATACTATGACATACCGGCCGAACCGGAAGAAGTTTACCAGGCATTGACACGCGCCGCCACGATACGTTTATGGTCTGGCGCACCCGCCGTCATGGAAGCCGTGGAAGGTACCGAATTCTCCCTGTGGGACGATAGCATCACCGGGCGAAACCTCTCTTTCGAACCGGGACGTATCATCGTTCAGGAGTGGTACTTCGGTGAACAGCCCGAACCTTCGATCGTGACGATCATTTTGCACCCCGGAAAAAAAGGCACATCGGCCGAACTAAGGCATACCAATATCCCCGATAAAGCTTTCGATAATATCGTGGAAGGATGGAACGAATATTATTTCGGGGCCCTCATTGACTTTTATTCCGGCGATTAAACCCTGCTATTTAGTTTATTCATGCATGTTATTCAGACCATCATACAAACCCTGAGCAACCTCCGGCGCCAGCGTTCTTTTTTAGATACGCATATCAAACCGATATTAATAAGTGCCGAACGATCGAATGACGGAAGCCTGGGTGAGACTGATTTCAGGAAGATAGAGCGATATTATGGCTGGGCTGTACCAGCCGTTCTTGGCGAAGCTTTTTGTGCCTGGCATGGAAGGCGCATGACTCCCCGGGAACGATGGTGCAGTACCTGTATGGGCGCCATGACCGGGCTGTTCGACGATTTCTTCGATAAAGATTTCCTGGATGATGCCAGTATACGGTTGCTGATGGATCCAAATGCCCTGGAAGGAAAAGCATCAAATGAAAAACTGTTCCGTTTTTTTTTCAAAACCGCGCTGGACAAGGCGCCAGATAAAAGCCTGGTTCAATCAACACTGGCTACAGTTTACCATGCACAGGTTGCCAGTAAATTACAATCCGGAGGGAGCCTGACCGACACAGCAATCAGGCAGATCACACGGGAAAAAGGAGGAACTTCACTGCTGTTTTACCGCACTGCATGGAACCCGCCTGTATCTGGCGAAGAAAAAGAACTACTGTATGACCTGGGCGGATTGATGCAGGTTTCAAATGACATTTTTGATATCTACAAAGACAAGGAAGCCGGTATCCGAACGCTGGCAACAACGGCCTGTCATATCGAACCACTGCGGGATTGGTTCAGGCAGGAACTGGATAAAACGTTCAGCCGTTCGTTTGCAATTACCGCGCACCCATCCCATGGCAGGCGATTCTTGTCTCTCCTTTGCCTGGGCATATTCTGCCGCGTGTTCGTCTGCCTCGACCAACTGGAATCATTGGAAAAAAGAAGCGGAGGAACATTCATGCTCCGGGAATATTCCCGCCAGGACCTGATCTGCGATATGGACACCTGGGCCAATAAATGGGTGTCAGGCAGGTATTTTAGGGAGTTGATGAAAGGTATAAAGACTTAGTATTCAGGCAACGGGAAATGGCCGTCAGGCGCAAAAAATCATTACTTTCGCACTTCTAAAAACCAACACCTAATGAGCAAGATCAAAGTAGCCAATCCTGTCGTAGAACTGGATGGCGATGAAATGACCCGGATCATCTGGAAATTTATCAAAGACAAACTGATTCTTCCATACATCGAAGTCCCTATCCAGTATTACGACCTGGGTATCGAACACCGTGATGCAACGAACGACCAGGTTACCATTGATGCCGCCAATGCCATCAAGGCTTGTGGTGTGGGCATCAAATGTGCCACCATTACACCGGATGAAGCCCGTGTAAAGGAATTCAACCTAAAACAAATGTGGAAGAGCCCCAACGGTACGATCCGGAATATCCTCGACGGTACCGTTTTCCGCGAGCCCATCGTGATGCAGAATGTGCCGCGTTTGGTGACGAACTGGACCGCACCCATCATCGTGGGCCGTCATGCTTTCGGCGATCAGTATCGTGCTACCGATACCGTTATAAAAGGTAAAGGTAAACTGACCATGACCTTCACTCCTGATGGAGGTGGCGAACCGCAGGTATTTGAAGTGTATCATTACAAGGGAGACGGCGTTGCGCTGACCATGTACAATACTGATGAAAGTATTTATGGGTTTGCGCGCAGTTGCTTCAATATGGCGCTGAGTAAAAAATGGCCACTGTACCTTTCCACCAAAAACACCATCCTCAAAAAATACGATGGCCGTTTCAAAGACATTTTTGAAGAGGTATATCAAAAGGAATTCAAATCCGCCTTTGATGCAGCCGGGATCGTGTATGAGCACAGGTTGATCGACGACATGGTTGCCAGCGCGCTGAAATGGAACGGCAATTTCGTTTGGGCCTGTAAGAATTATGATGGCGATGTGCAAAGCGATACGGTTGCCCAGGGATTTGGCTCTCTCGGCCTCATGACTTCCGTTTTGGTCACCCCCGACGGTTCCACTATGGAAGCCGAAGCAGCCCATGGTACCGTTACCCGCCACTACCGCGATCACCAGGCTGGTAAACCAACGAGCACGAACCCCATCGCATCGATATTCGCCTGGACACGCGGACTGGCATTCCGGGGAAAACTGGATAACAACCAACCGCTGATCGATTTCTGCAATGCCCTGGAATCGGTATGCATAGAAACAGTTGAAAGCGGCAAGATGACGAAAGACCTCGCCGTCTGCATCCATGGCAACAAAGTAAACCATGGAGAGCATTACCTGTATACAGAAGAGTTCCTCGACGCCCTTGACTCCAACCTGAAAAAGAAAATGGGCCTGTAAGAAAGAGCAATGATAAACAAAAGGCATCTCGTAACATGAGATGCTTTTTGTTTTAAGGATACATTATTGTGTGATGTGTGTTGTGTGATATTACTTTCTTATTCCCGATTGTATTCCACATTTCTTATTCTAGATTTTTCATGACACATTACCCTCTTTTTTCTCTCTCGACCCTTCATACAATTCATATTCCAGCAGGCGGCAATCGATCTTCCCGTTAAAAAACTCTATGCGCCTGGTTGGCTTTAAACCGATATGTTTGGCCAGCTCCAGGTTTCCTGTAAAAATATACCCGAAGTACCCTTTGCATAGTTGTTTGAGAAAATCGCCCATGCGTTTATAAACAGGTTGCAAACCGATCTCTTCGCCCAGGCGGTCGCCATATTCGGGGTTGAAAAAAACAACGCCTCCGCCGGATTGCGGCACGGCTGTATCGGCAAAATCGCAGACACGGAATTCAATCAGATCTTCCACGGCGGCCATCCTGGCATTGATGCGCGCTATATTGACCGCATCTTCACTGATATCGGTAGCCACAATCATCAACCCGGGACACTCTTTCACCTCCATGCGTATCTTCTTTAATTCCGTCATATACATTTTCGGATCGTATCCACAAACATGCATGAATGAGTAATTCTCCCTGATCAGCCCGGGTTTACGGTTGGTAGCCAACCAGGCGGCTTCAATTGCCAATGTGCCGGAGCCGCACATGGGATTGATAAAGGGAGATGTTCTGTTCCATTTTGATGCCATGATGGTAGCCGCTGCCAGCGATTCGATCATGGGCGCCTTCCCTGGTATACGCCGATAGCCGTGTTTCATCAGTGTTTCCCCGGAAGTATCAAGAAATATTTCAGCTTCGTCATTCACCCAATGCAGGTTGATGACAACGGCAGACAGGTCGGGGCCCGAATCCGGCCTTTTCCCTCTCTTTTCACGAAAACGGTCAGCGATCGCATCCTTCACTTTCACATTGGCAAAAAGCTGGTTGGTGATGGTTTCATTGCGTACAAAACTGGTAATGGAAAAATAGGAATCCGCCGGGATCAGGTCTTCCCATTCCATTTGCCTGAGGTGCCCGTATAATTGGTCTGCATTCCTTGCTGTGAACTTTCCCAGTGAGAACAAAACCTGTCCACCGCAACGAAGGTTCAGGTTCAGCCGTATGCAATCTAACATCGTACCCTTCAGTTCAATGGCAGTCTTGCTCACACGCATGTATGCATATCCCAATGCCCGTATCTCAGACTCCAGGTAAGGAGCCATGCGTTGGTTACAGGTTACAACGATATCAGATGAAGCGGAAAAAATATTCATGGAATGTAAAGATACGGCCGGAACATCCTTCCGGCAACGGAGGCTAAAAATATCAATACCATATCCAGATCAAAAGAGTAAAGTAAATGTGCCCTTTTCAATGATCGGGTGCGCACCCATTCGGTACTGGCATACCCATACATACGTGCCACCCGGTTGCTGCTTTTCCTTCCATTTGCCATCCCAGCCTTCCCCGGCTTTGTTGGTGCTGTATATCTGTTGACCCCAGCGGTTGAATATGGCAAAGTAATCCAGTAAGGCACCGCCCGGTAATAATGGCTTGAAAATATCATTCAGGTTATCTCCGTTAGGGGTAAACGCAGTTGGCACATAAAACCCTTGTCCGAATGTGGTAGCAGACGCGTGACCTGGCAATCCATTACCACATCTATCCTGTGTGCCTAATGGAACGACAGTAATGTGAACGGTTTGCTCATTGGCCAGTCCATTGACCGTATAACTCAATACGGAAGGTCCGTTACCGGGAGAAAAGAATGCCCCGCCGTCAACAGATATTTCATAACCGGTAGCGCCGGCAACTGCCGTCCAGTTAAATGTGATGCTTCCGGAAGTAACCAGCCCAACGGTAACCCTGGGCGAATCGAGAGGTTGTATCAAACCTACTGTTGATGATGAATACAAACTGGTACAGGTTCCATCGTTCGCGGAAACATAAAACACAGTCTGCGAAGTAATAACCGGTGTGGTGAAAATGGTACCGGTTCCCAATGGCGTAACGGCTGTAGGCTGATCATACCACTGATAAGTCAGGCCGGTTACCGGAGTAATCACTTCCAGTTGTGCGGTATTTCCACTGCAAACGTTGGTTGCAGACAATGATGGTGGAGGAACCGTGGTGATATCAACAAAGGCAGGCGTTCTGTTGCCCGGGCAGGTGCCGTTAATCGCCAGCACATAAAATGTGGTGGTTGTAATGAGCGCATTGGTGGTATAACTGGTACCGGTAGCTAACGGAGTTCCACCGGTAGGTGTATTATACCATTCATAGGTATAACCCGGGTTGACATTGTTGATGGTGAATGTAAAATTGCTTCCACTGCAGGTCGAGCCCCCAAAAAATATAGCATCGATGACGGTGGTGATATTCACCGATATGATGGCCCGCACGCTGCTGCAGGTTCCGTTACTGGCTTCCAGGTAATAAATCTGGTCAGACGTCAGATTCGCTGGCGTGGTAAATGTCGTTCCTGTTCCCAGCAAATTCCCTCCAGTCACGGCGTCATACCAGTTATACGTAATGCCTGTCTGCGGATTATCTACATGCAGGGTAGCCTGTCCGCCTTTACAGATCAGTGTATCCTGTGCATAAGGCGGCGATAAAACGGCCGGTGTTGTCAGGATGACCTGCTGGTCATACAGACAAGCCCCTTGAGCTATTGTCAATGTATAGGTTCCTGCAGCCACATTCACGAGGTTGGCAGTGGTTTGTCCGGATGGGGTCCAGGTATATTGTGGTGCCTGGCTGTTACCCGAAACCACGGTCACTACACCTCCGCTGTTGGGGTTAGAGCAGGTAGGATTGGTTGGCGTCATGCTCACCACCAGGGTATCCGTGGCAAAACTGAGATAATCATTATGATTAAAATTGACATCCTTATACAACAGGTTTCCGGCTACAGACAACGGATAGAAACTCGTATTACCCTGCGGAAAGTTCGGATCGGGAGAAACGATGAGGTATTTGATTGTTGACGGAAGCGATGCCTGGTCTGCGGAAATCGTGACTGCACCTACCGATCCTGTCTTATTGACTTTCCAGACACGCTGGATTCGTTTACCTTTTCCATTAAGTATACAGATATCAGTGGTGGTGGCAGCTCCGTTATCGCCGATCAGCAAAAAGCTCTGATCGGCAGAAAAAGTATTGGTATTGACAGCATTGGTTGCGGGAAACGCACCAGCCGTGTACCCGTTTCCGTTGTATATGGTCAGTAGCCCGGTCGTATTGACTGATTTTGACTGCTTCTGATTGAGCGCTGAACCATCATCCCGCCCGATGCCGGTGATATTGGCGGCATTGCCTGTATTGGCCGCCCGGTCCCAGATGACCGTGCCATTAGATGACGTGTAATCGTTTCCGTTAGCTGCTGACTGATCGAGCGTAAATCCATATTTAACTGCCAGGTACGACTCCACTTTATTTCTTTCCGAAGCCGTCAGGGCTGATTTATAAATGACCAGTTCCGCGAGATCCACCTCTGCGGGCAGGTTAAGCAGGTTTTCATTACCAATCACCAGCTTATCGGAAACGGCGGCAAAATTACCTGGTGCCGGGATGGGCATGCTGTTATCCGATGCGCCATTCAGCCTGTTCACTGAAGTGTTGCCATCCACATAACAGGTAGATAATGTGTGCTTATTCAACACATTGGTTATCCCCACATTCTGACCGGCTGATGCGGGAACGGCACTGGGAAAATCAAACCGGATCCTGCCACCGGCATTTTCAAATCCGAGCCGTGCGGTGGAACCCAGTTGATCTGTTTCCCATTTTAACCATACGATACCAGATTTGACATTCACAACCTGGAAAACCGTAACATGGCTATTGTCAACAAGGGAAGTGCCGGGAAAAATATTCAGACTGGAGAGTGAATGATTGACCCCGTTAAACCGGAGATATGGATTGAAATTGATCCCGGGTTCGAGAAGGCTTGGTCCTGCCTGCACATTGGCGGTGCCTGCGAGCGCCTGAACGGTAAAATTTCCGGTAACATTCGCACCGGATTGATCGTTCCAGCCCGATACGATATTGGCAGCACTCGCCACTCCCACATCCGACCTGAGCCATAACGTATTATTAGCCTGGATACCTCCCGGCGATTGTGCTAAGGAAAAATAACTGAATAATATGAAAACAAACAGCAGAGTCGGCTTCATACAATTAATTGCTATCGTAAGATAAGAAAGATGGGTTTAAATAGCACCATGTTTGTGTATACGGGAACTGCATCCAACCATAAAAAGAGTCAACATTCTACCGAAATACGGGGAATAATCCTTATATTGTTAACAGTAGAAACAGCTACAGAAATCCCTTATCCCTCCGTATACCTGCCCTTTGGGGTGAAAACTTATCCAATTTACCTGCCCATCTGATATTTCCTTTTTTTACAAAGGCGAAAAGTCATAAATATGAACATGCGACCATTGGCCGTCTGGTTATTGCTGCTGGTATTCAGCATGGCAACAAGGCCAGTTTCTGCCCAATTTTTTACAGGCTTTTCCAAAATGATCGGTGGAAACCAGGTGGAAGAGGTGTTTGACATGCAAACGAAGGACGGGGATACTTATTTATTAGGTACCACAAGATCAACCAATTTTCCATCCACCAACGGAAGTACGTACAAAGGCAATTTGGATATGACACTTACCAGGTTCGATGGATCCGGCAATATCCTGTATGCCACTTATATCGGCGGATTGGGGAATGATTTTCCTACCGCCATGGAGATCATCAATGGCGAAGTATTCATCACCCTATACACAGATTCCATCAACTTCCCCGTAACCAATGGTTCGGTATTCAGAGGCAGAAGGGATATTGTTGCATTGAAAATAAATGCAGGCGGGAATATCCAGTTTGCAACATACCTGGGCGGAAGTGCCAATGACATCCCGGCATTTAAAGCACTCAGGATTGTCAATAACAGGATGATCATTGCCGGAACCACGTCTTCATCAAACTTTCCGGTAACAATCCCAACATTCTACCAGGGTGGTGTCAGCGACACTTATGCGGCGGTTCTGGATGCACAAACAGGCAATCTCCTGGCATCCCGTTTCTGGGGTGGTAACAAAGAAGACTTCCTGCAAGGGGCATTGTTCGACAACAATTCGATATACCTGCTAGGTTCCAGCAAGTCATCAGACATCCCCTGCAGCATCGGCGGACCGCTGAGTGATTCGCCAGAATATCTTTTTGGCAAAAATGAACATCACTGACCTGGGTGTACAATATTCACGCTACCTCGGGGCAGTAAAGAAGACCAGATGACACAATTTATCATAGCCGACAGCATGCTGCAGGTAACAGGATATACATCGTCTGCTGATTTTCCTTCAACCAATGGCACTACGGCCACTTCTGTGTTGAATGATCTGTATGATGGTTTTTTTACACGGTTTAACCCAGATGGGAATATCCAGTTCTCCAGTTACCTGACGACAGAAGACCGAGACAACCCGGTTAAGATATTAACCGAATCCGGCAACACTTATGTCGGCGGCACTGGTAAGCATTGATGGAAAAAAATTCCCGGGTTTGTTCAAGATCGGACAGTCGGGGAACATCGTATATAACCGCAAATACCAGATAGGTACAAGTTCAAATAATAATATCTCGCCTTCATTCAACTTAGTCAATGACGGCATCCTGATATCGGGCATCACCCTTTCCCCGGCTTACCCGGTAAGCAATGGCAGCCAGTTCTTCAGTTCTGGTACAGGATTTTTTACCAACCCTCGATCGAAATGATTCATATCGCACTCCACTTACCTTGGTAATATGACCAACCTCATGCCCTTGTTATACGACAACGGCCTTGTTTACCTGGCGGGCCAGAGCAGTATTGCAACATACCCTTCCACGAATGGCCTCAACCCCTTCCGGTGGGGCAGACAATCACCTCATCATATTGAAACCTGATGGAAGCAGGCTTATGCTGCTTACTTTGGCGGCTCAGCAGATGACCAGCCAAAACTTTCCGTTCTGCAGGGAAGCAAATGGCTTGTTGCCGGTAAAACCATATCTGCCAATTATCCTGTTACGGTTAACCAGTTGAACAGAGGAAACGGCGACCAATACCTGACCATGATCAACAGTTGCCCTTCCGGTTATCGCATTGATGTAGACAAGCTGTTACCAGATTCCCAGACGGTTTGTAAAACAGGACTAGGCTTCAGATCGCGGGCCACGAAATCCAGGTACCCGGCGACAGCCTTCCCGTACTGTACAGATCAGGAACAGCCTTCCTGCAGCAACCGATCGCTGCAACATATCAATGGCAGACGGCTTTTACTATGAATGGCCCCTGGTCTGATATTCCGGGAGCCACTTTCAGGAATTATACGCCTACGTTAGGTTCTGCAAATCAATATTACCGGCGTGCTTCATATACGCAACCATTATGCGGATCTTCGTTTATTCATTACAGTGACACTTCGGTTGCCCTGGTAAATGACCTGGTTGCACCAGTGATTGATCCCGGCGGAAACTTTGTTACATGCCCTGGATTTCCCGTAACCATTGGAGGCAACCCCACGGCAGGCGGAGGCAACCCGCCCTATGTATCGTTTGACTGGGATCAGGGAGCTGCGTCATTACCCAATCCTGTTGTTCAACCACAGTCCAATACGTTGTATACCGTTACGGTCACCGATTCGCTTGGCTGCAGGCAGGCAGGGCAGGCACTGGTGTTAACTTACCGCGCTTCGGCCGGCCCCGACAAGGGCGCATGCGGAAACGAACCTGCGCTGATAGGTACGCCCCGAATACCAGGTTTAAACGGACTGCAATACAACTGGCTACCCGGCACAACACTGAATGATCCCACCTTACCGCAACCTTCGGCATTACCTGCTTCCCCGACCGACTACGAACTTACATTGACCGTACCAGTCAGCGGTGGCGGGCAATGCCAGACAACCGACACGGTACGAGTTACACCGGTGGCTGAAAGCTCATAACGGCCAATTTTGCAGGATCAGATAAGGTATTTTGTCTCGGATCATCCGTATTGCTGGGCGCCGCGCCCGAAGCCGGGATTCAATTATGTTTGGAGCCCGCGAAAGTTACCTGACTTCTAATAATGCATCTACCACAACTCATTATGCCGGCAACTGGTCATGCCGGTTCCAAATCCTGCCATCATCAATGTGACCGCACAAAAGGCTGGCTGCTTTTTTCCCTGACCAGGCAACAGTTGCCACTATCGAGGCCAGGGCAGGAAGAGACGGATGCGGACCCAGGCTGGTGGGACTACCCGACAGAACACCAGGATCAATGAAACATACTCCTGGTCTATTGCAGTCAGGCCCCGGAAATTTTACAGGACCTACCAATCTGCCGCAAATTCCTGTATCCGCATCAGCCAATACCCCAACCACTTACAGACTAACGGTAACGTACAATGGACAAAGCTGCACCGACGATAACTGTACCTCCATTTTGCCGTGATTGTCAAACACAAATTTTTGTAGATGCCCAGTATAGTTGCCTAAGCTACACGGCCAATGGCGGCAATGTTACACTTTATGCCGTCAGCAGCATTGAAAACGCCATCTACCGATGGTCGCCCCAGGAAGGCCTGTCAAACTATACAGGAAACCTGGTTCAACTCACCGATGGCATTCCCAGAATATACACGGTCACGGCCTATGACCCGTTTGACAGTACCAGGACCTGTTCTGATAGGATCTCGGTCAATGACCCTTCCTTTGTAAAGCCAATATTTCCCGCGGCCGACACCATTACCTGTGCAGGGCAGCCCGTGATGATTGGCGCACCGAATGTTGCGGGATATAGTTATCAATGGACAGGCGCCGGATTATCAAGTAACCTCACCGCACCCCGTTGCCACCATCAACAGCAGTACATCTTACCCGTGGTGAAATCTCGATACTGCCGGATGTATCTTACGTGACACGGTACTGGTGGTGGTTCAAAACGCATTGGTCAATGCAGGGCCAGACAAATTTCAGCAGCAGCGGCATCGTCAGCTCGGCACTCCCGCCCAGCCGAATACCACTTTATTTATGGGAACCGGAGGTGACGCCATGGCAAAACAACAGCAACCAATTCTCCGCGCAGCCTGGATGTATTTGTGGCAACTGATGTCAGTTTTATTGTAACGGCAACAACTTCGGCAGATGTATCATTCGGGATACGGTTTTAGTAAGTATCAACGACAACCCTGTGATACCCGATGCCCCCGATACCAGCACCTGCCTGGGTACGGGAGTCAGGATCGGTTCGCCAGCGATCAGCGGAGTCACTTATCAATGGTCGCCAGCAGCTGGCCTAAGCAGTTCCACGGTTGCACAGCCCATTGCAAACCCTTCCTCAACAACCACGTACACCGTTATTGCCGGATTCCCCGGCAACTGTGCCAGCCTGGCTACAGATCAGGTAACCGTTACCATTAAATCAGCCGCATTCAGCATGCCGGATATCAGCTATTGCCCGTCCGCCGGCCCTGTTGAACTCGGCATTCAAGCCCCGCCCAATATGATCAGCTATGCCTGGCAACCCCAGCAGGCTGTCAGTAACGCGGCCATTGCCAATCCATCTACCCAAAACCCGCCACCCAAAGTGGCCACAAATTTCACCTTATTGGTTACCCATCCAAACGGATGCCAGTACCGTGATACCATACAGATCATACCCTCGGTATCGGCCCCACAGGCTGGTGCAGACAGAACAATATGTAAAGGAGACAGCATCATGCTGGGTACATCTGCCAACAGCTCCGCGTCCGGGATATCATACTCCTGGAGCCCTGCACTGTACCTGGATGACCCTGCCAGTCCGACCCCGCAATTTACGGCTGAGGCGGGAGGCGTATATATGTATATACTGACTAAAACGGATCAAACCATTTCCTGTTTTTCCAAAGACACCATTATTATAACGGTACAGGATATCAGCTTTTCCATGAATGGCAACCCTATCGTTTGTCAGAACAGCTGCATCCAGGTGGGTACTAACCCGGTAGCAGGCATCAACTACCAGTGGTCACCCGTTGCAGGACTATCTGATCCTTTCATTGCAAATCCCCTCGCCTGTTTGGGAACAGGCACGGCCAGCTACACACTTACCGCTTCCAATCTAACCGGCTGCAGGGTATCGCAAAATCTGGTGATCGGGGTAAGCCCCCTGCCAGCCGCGCAGATCAGCATACCGGATATTACAGGATGTACGGGTGACAGCACCCTCCAGTTTAATCCTGTCATTGCACCTCCGGGCCCTTACCGTTACCTGTGGAGCCCGGATGATGGCAGCTTATCCGACATACGTATAGTGAACCCAAGGATCAGGTTGGCCGTTGCCGGTAACAGGCAATATCAACTACTTGTATCCGATACCGTTAGTGGATGCACCAATACTGCCAGAGGCAATCTGCAGGTCACCAATTGCGTGCCGGCAGCCATCATTGGAGATTTCTGCTGGTTCGATCAGAACAGCAATGGCCTGCAGGACATTGGGGAGCCGGGTATCAGCGGCATCCAGGTAAGGTTGTTCAATGCCGCCGGATTCAATGTGGCCACATCAACAACCAACCCGTCGGGCTTATATTATTTTACCAATATTATTCCCGGAAATGGTTATTATATGACATTCAGCCTCCCGGCCGGATACATGTTCACGGAGCCATTAGTTGGCGGGGCGGGGTCCGACATCAATAGCAAAGTCAATGACACAGGACGCAGCATTGCTTTCAGTGTTTTGCCCGGTAGTACCATATTGAACATGGATGCCGGTATCCGGATTTGCGGAAACGGCGGTCCGGTGCCTGTTACGCTGCTAAGCTTTACGGCCAGTCCGCAAAAGAATGCCGTATTTCTGTTCTGGCAGACTGCCGCAGAATATCAAAATGATCATTTTGCCATTGAAAGAAGCATCAATGGCCGGGATTTTATTCAGATTGGAAGAATGGCCGGGCATGGAACGACTTCTCTTGCCCAACACTATAAATGGATCGACGATTCGCCGGTGAAAGGAATGAATTTTTACAGGCTCCGGCAGGTTGATACAGATAACCGTTTTCAATTGTCGCGGGTGATACCGGTTAAATTCGGTAGCCAGGATATTGTCAACGCTTATTATGTACCTGCCACTCATTCTATCATGATCCAGTTTTCTGTTGAGCAGCCACCTACCCTGCTTATGCTCTTATCATCCGCAGGCCAACGGGTTACAGGCATGCAAACCGCAGACGGCACACTGAATGTTCATTTATCCTTACCTGTATTGGCAGATGGCGTGTATACATTAGTGATAGGAAACAGGGAAATGACCTATAGCCGCCAGATACTGATCGGGAAATGATTTAATCCAGCCTGGATAAGCATGCCGCCAGGCTGTCTTTCCAATGGGGGATCTTTATTCCGAAGGTTTCTTTGATAAGGCTGTTATCCAGTAAGGAAAAGGATGGCCTTTTGGCTGGTGTCGGATAGGCTGAGGTGGGGATAGGTTCAATTCGACAGCGGCTCCCAGTCAGTTCCTTAATCGCAGATGCGAATGCATACCAGTTTGTACTGCCTTCATTGCAATAATGATAGATACCGGGTTTGGGATCCTTAACATGCGTGATGATATGAAGTATAGTGGACGCCAGGTCGGCGGCATAGGTTGGGCTACCCTGCTGATCATTCACCACACTGATCGACTCCCTTTCATGCATGAGACGAATCATCGTTTTCACGAAGTTCTTGCCGTATTTGCCAAAGACCCATGAAGTGCGTATGATGATGGCCTCTGAGGTCACTTGTTCTATCCTTCTTTCACCCTGCAGTTTCGAAGCGCCATAGGCATTTTGCGGCGCCGTGGGGTCACTCTCACGGTAAGGAATATCCGATTCTCCGTCAAATACGTAATCCGTGGAGATATGCACCAGCCTGATCCCCTGATCCGCACAAACCTCTGCCAACACGCCTGGACCTTCGGCATTGATGGCAAAAGCAAGGTCTTTCTCCAACTCTGCCTGGTCAACTGCGGTATATGCCGCGCAATTGATTATATAATCCAGCGGATAGAGGCTGCAGAAGTCTGCCAGGCCCGCCTTATTGATAATGGAGAGCTCATCTTTCCCGGCAAAATACCATTGAATGCCATCATACGATGCCGCCTGTTCCCTGAACTCCATGCCCAGTTGACCGTTGGCACCGGTAACGAGAATATGCAGTGGTAAAGGCAAATTGATCTGATTAAGGCTTAAAAATAAAATTGTTCAGGCTTTCGGCAAACAAGGGCTGACGCTGGTCCTTTTCGGAAATGATTTGCCTGTCCTTTGGAATTCTCCAGTCGATACCAAGGGAAGGATCGTCGTAACGGATCCCTGTTTCAGATTCCCGTTTATAGGGTGCGTCGCATTTATAAAAGACCTCAGCCGTTTCGCTCAACACAGAATAGCCGTGTGCGAAACCGGGCGGGATGAGCAGTTGGGTCTTATTGTCAGCCGACAATTCGATGGAAAAGTGTTGTCCGAAAGTGGGCGAGCCCCGTCGGATATCCACCGCAACATCAAGTATGGTTCCCGATAGCACACGCACGAATTTTGCCTGCGAGTGGGGGTCTAACTGATAATGCAAACCGCGTACGACGCCGTAAGAAGATAATGCCTGGTTATCCTGAATAAATCGGTAATGAACGCCTGCGGTCTGACAGGTATGTTCATTATAACTCTCAAAAAAATAACCTCTGCTGTCGTGCAATACGACAGGTTCAAAGATCATCAGGCCGGAAATTCCTGTTTTTTTGAAAGGCATATTCAATAATATTATTGACTGACGGTTGCTGGTTTCGAATAAACCTCTTTGAAATAAGCAATCGTTTCTTTCAATCCCTCTTCAAATCGCTTAACCGGTTTATATCCAAGTAAATTAGCCGCCAGGGATATATCGGCCAGCGAATTTCGGATATCCCCCGCCCTGGGCTCCCTGTGTGTGGGTTTCCAGTCGCTCTCCAGGTAATCTGCACAATCCTTATACAGGTAGTTGACGGAATAATATTCCCCAACGGCCACATTATAAACTTTTCCGAATGCCTCCTGGTTCTCATTGAGCATACCCTTGACGTTGATCTGTACGGCGTTTTCAACATAGGTAAAATCACGGGTCTGTTCTCCATCGCCGTTGATATATACCGGGGCCTTGTTCATGATCCCCTTGACAAAAAGCGGGATGACGGCCGCATATGGTCCGTTGGGATCCTGCCGTGGGCCGAAAATATTGAAATAGCGGAATCCCATCAGCCGTAGTCCGTACACATCCGCAAAAACCTGCGCATACAATTCGTTGGTCTTTTTAGTAGCGGCATAAGGCAGGTGTACTTCTGCTCCCCTCCTTTGCGTAGGCCCGTCGCCGGAGCAGAGCGACGATGATGGTTAAACCAGTTCTTGATCTTGGCCGTCAACCGTTTGATATGTTGACAGTCCCGCCTGCCGCTGACCCCATTGAAATGGGCCAGCCTTTGATGATTCTCCCGCACAGAACCGAAGCAAAGTACCAGTGTTTATACGATGCTCAAAAAAGGCCTCCCGCAGGCCCCACGTGGTATCCCCTCCGTTTAACCAAAGCGATAGTTCCAAGCAACGCAAGCGTTGATCTGAACTACGGATACCACGAGAAATACGGTCCTTTGGCGCCATGCTTCAAGTATCCTTGGCCAGATTCGACGAACTTGTGCTCCCCGGTCGCCTGGGGAACCCAGTCCTGGTTGAGCATCCCAAGGAGCGAAAAACCGTACTCGCCAACGGTTGGCCTGATTGCAAAACATAGCCCCCACAGCCCAGTTAGACCCAGTACCGCAGCTGTTGATTTTCCGCCCGGCCCTTCAGGTCGGTGATCGGGCTCGAGCGCCCGGTGATGGACGCAAAGGCGCATATCGTCCAGTTCATGTCCCCCAGCGGTAATTGCCGACGGGCGGCGGCCAGTGAGGTTCTTTGATCTCCTTTGCGAAGGGAAACCAGGTCAAAGCGTAGTTCACGTTGCCGGCGGTGGGATCAGGTCACATCTGCAATCAGTGAATGGTTTTGCTCTTTCATTGCCTTATCAGTTTGCTTTTGTTGCAGGAATAAGCTAATATTCTTTCCTTGAATGTGGCTCCCATCACCAGCACACGGCTGTCTTTGATGTTGCCATTATGCTGAATGATAAACTGAAGCACTTTCTTGGCAACGTAGGATGCCATGCCGTCGTTGATCACCCTACCCGCAAGGATCACCTGGCTGTCGTAACCCAGTTCTTTGGATTTATAGGTGAGGTAATAAGGGTCAACACCTATACAGTGCCCGCCTACGAGGCCCGGTTGAAATTTCAGGAAATTCCATTTGGTGCCTGCCGCTTCCAGCACTTCAAACGTATTGATGCCCATGCGGTCGAAGATGATGGAGAGTTCATTCATCAGGGCAATATTGAGGTCGCGCTGGGTATTTTCGATGATCTTGGCAGCTTCGGCCACTTTGATGGAAGAAGCGCGGTGTACTCCGGCTTTCACAACCAGCTCATATACCCTGGCGATCGTTTCCAGGCTTTCCGCGCAGCAGCCGCTAACCACTTTTACGATGGTGCTGATCGTATGCTCCTTATCGCCCGGGTTGATCCTTTCAGGTGAGTAACCGATCTTATAATCAGTGACCATTTTAAGGCCAGATATCTTCTCTATGATAGGTACGCAATCTTCCTCGGTGCATCCGGGATAGACCGTACTTTCAAATACCACGTAGTCGCCTTTTTTGAGCACCTTACCAATGGTTTCACTGGCACGTTGCACCGGAATCAGGTCGGGAACATTGTGTTCATCAACGGGCGTAGGAACGGCCACTATATAAAAACTGGCCTTGCGCAGAACGTCCAGGTCATTGGTGAATTCAATATCACAGTTCTCGAATGCTTCAGGCGCGAGTTCCTGGCTGGGGTCGATGCCGCGGCGCATCATGTCTACCCTTTCCGCATTGATGTCAAATCCGATGACTTTGATTTTTTTGGCAAATTCAAGCGCAATGGGAAGCCCAACATATCCGAGCCCGATTACTGCCAGCGTCTTTTTCTTCTCCAATAAATCCTGGTACATAATTGTTGTTTTGTATGGCCTTTCGGCCCGCGTGTTAAAGAATATGCTTGTTATTATTTCGTTTATTCATTACCGGTAACTGAAAACACCCGGGGTTGTTTATACAATTCCTCCCTGGGCAAAGCCTTGAAAAACTCATATGTTATTTTCAGTCCCTCGGCGCGCCCCACTTTGGGTTCCCAGTTCAGCACCTGCCTGGCCCGGGTGATATCCGGTTGTCTTTGCCTGGGATCATCTACCGGCAATGGCTTGAAAATGATCTGTTGCCTGGAATCCGTGAGCGATATGATCTCCCTGGCAAATTCCAGTAAAGATATCTCGTCGGGATTGCCAATATTTACAGGCAAGGCATAATCGCTCATCAGGAGCCTGTATATCCCTTCGATCATGTCATCCACATAACAAAAACTCCTTGTCTGGCTGCCATCGCCAAAAACGGTCAGGTCTTCTCCCCTCAGCGCCTGTCCGATAAATGCCGGAAGGGCGCGTCCGTCGTTGAGCCTCATCCTCGGACCGTAGGTGTTGAATATGCGAACGATCCTTGTTTCGAGTTGATGATAGGTGTGGTATGCCATGGTGATGGCTTCCTGGAACCGCTTGGCTTCATCGTAAACGCCCCTGGGCCCTACGGGATTCACATTACCCCAATACTCCTCATTCTGAGGATGCACCAGCGGATCGCCATATACTTCACTGGTGCTGGCCACCAGGATGCGTGCATTCTTTGCTTTGGCAAGGCCCAGGCAGTTATGTGTTCCGAGCGAACCCACTTTCAGCGTCTGAATGGGAATCTTGAGATAATCGATCGGGCTGGCCGGCGAAGCAAAATGCAGGATATAATCAAGCTTTCCTGGCACATGAATGAATTTCGACACATCATGGTGATAGAACTCGAATTCCTTCAGGCTGAAAAGATGTTCAATATTTTTCAGGTCACCGGTGATGAGGTTATCCATCCCCACTACGTCGAAACCTTCCCGGATGAACCGGTCACACAAATGTGATCCGAGAAATCCGGCCGCCCCGGTGATCAATACTTTTTTATTCGCCACGGTGATAATGTTTATGTTGGTTCAGGGAGCCATTTCATTTCCATGCTGCCTGATGGCCACGCGGCCGATGCTTTCATAATGAAATCCCAGCTTGCCCATTTGTTCCAGGTCAAACAGGTTGCGGCCGTCGAATATGACCGGTTGCCTGAGTGTTGAGCTGATCTTGTCAAAGTCCGGCGTGCGGAATTCGTTCCACTCGGTGGCAATCAGCAGCGCATCGGCGTTTTCAAGCGCCTGGTACTGGTTATCGGCATACTGTATTCTATCCCCCAATACCCCTTTGACGTTATTCATCGCTTCGGGGTCAAATGCGGTAATGGTTGCGCCCAGTTTCAGGAGCTCTTCTGCCATATAAAGTGCCGGTGCTTCGCGGATGTCATCCGTATTGGGTTTAAAAGACAGACCCCAGAGTGCAAAATGTCTGCCCCTCAGGTTGTTGCCGTAATAGGCCAGTATCTTAGGTACCAGGTATACTTTTTGCCTGGCATTCACATCCATCACGGCGTTTAATATCTTAAAATCATACCCGACCAAGTTGGATGAATGTACTAGGGCCTGGACGTCTTTGGGAAAACAACTGCCGCCATACCCGATACCCGGAAACAGGAAACGCTTGCCGATCCGGTCGTCGCTGCCGATACCCCGTCGCACCATATCCACGTCGGCGCCCATGAGTTCGCACAACCTCGCCACCTCGTTCATGAAGCTGATCTTTACAGCCAGGAATGAATTGGCTGCATATTTGGTCAGTTCCGCGGAATGCTCGTCCATGAATATGATGGGGTTACCCTGGCGAACGAACGGCGCATAGAGATCGTTCATGATCTTGATGGCCTTGTCGGATGTTGTACCGATAATGACCCTGTCTGGTTTCATAAAGTCATCTACGGCTACCCCTTCCCGTAAGAACTCGGGATTGCTCACTACGTCAAAATCAACCGTTGCATGTTTGGCAATGGCTTCTTTTACCAGTTTGGCGGTACCCACCGGCACTGTACTTTTATCTACAACCACTTTGTATTCGGTGAGGATCTTTCCCAATTCATCGGCCACACCCAGGATGTACTTGAGATCCGCGCTGCCGTCTTCACCGGGTGGTGTGGGCAGGGCAAGCATGATCACTTTAGCGCTGTCCACCGCTTCTTTGAGTGAGGTGGTAAAGAACAGGCGGCCTTCTTTCTGGTTGCGCTGAAATATTTTTTCAAGACCGGGCTCATAGATAGTGAGTTGCCCGGATTGCAACTTTTCAACCTTTTTGGCATCAATGTCCACGCAGGTGACCGTATTACCGGTTTCGGCAAAACAGGTGCCTGAAACCAATCCCACATAACCGGTACCAATGACTGCTATCTTCATGAATTATCTGTGTTAATGAAACTCTTTATTGATTGATAAATGACAGGACGTGGTCTGCAATGAACTGCAGTTGCTCTTCATCCAGTTCTGTATGTATCGGAAGTGAGATCACCCTTTCCGTCAGCCAGTCGGTAACAGGCAGGTTATAAGAGCTGCCGCCGAAAGCGTCAAACATTTTCTGGCGATGGGCGGGAACGGGGTAATAGATCATGTTCGGGATCCCTTTTTCGTTCAGGTAAGCACTCAGCGCATCACGGTCCGTATCATGCAAAACAAGCGTATACTGGTGAAAAACATGTCGGTTGTTGGGGTGCCTGAACGGGATTTCGATTTTCGAATGGCCGGCAAATGCGTTATCATAAAAACCGGCTGCATTCCTTCGGGCCCGGATGTATTCGTCGAGGTAACCCAGTTTGATATTCAAAATGGCGGCCTGCATGGCATCGAGCCTGGAGTTACAGCCAACCACATCATGATAATACCGTTTGCTTTGCCCGTGTGATGCGATCATACGCAGTTTTTCCGCCAGTTGGTCATCATCCGTGAAGATCGCACCGCCATCGCCAAAGGCCCCGAGGTTTTTAGACGGATAGAAAGATGTGCAACCTATATGACCGATGCTGCCCGTTTTCCTGGTGCTTCCATCGCTGAAAAAATAATCGTTCCCGATCGCCTGTGCATTGTCTTCTATAACAAAGAGGTTATGCCTGCGGGCGATATCCATGATCGCTTCCATATTGGCGGCATGGCCGTATAAATGAACCGGAACGATGGCTTTTGTATTCGGTGTAATGGCTTTTTCAATGGCCTCCGGATCGATGCAGAAAGTTTGTTTGTCAACCTCCACAAAAACCGGCTTGATATTCAGCAATGCGGCCACTTCCACCGTTGCAATGTAGGTAAAAGAAGGTGTGATGACCTCATCGCCGGGTTTCAACCCAAGGGCCATCATGGCTATCTGGAGCGCATCGGTACCGTTGGCGCAGGTGATCACATGTCGGCTGCCATTGTATTTCGCCAGGTTTTCGGCAAATTCATTTACCACCTTCCCCCCAATGAACTGGGAGCTTTCCATAACAGCCAGCACAGCAGTATCTACCTGTTCCTTGATCTTATGGTATTGCGTTTTGGTATCAACCATCTGTAATGGCCTCATAATAACCCGGGTTTTAAGGGCGCAAAGATACAATTTTGGGAGCCACTTTTCCACTCCCGGCTATGAATTGATTGTAAATGATTTAGGCCTTACTTTTGATAAAACTAAAGGTTTGAGCCTCCTGCTATATCACCTCTTTCTGCTGGCCTACCGTGCCGGGATCCGGCTGGCCTCTCCCTGGAATCCCAAGGCCAGGCCTGGCTAAAAGGCAGACAGGAATTCCCCCCGTGTCATATCAGGAAAAAACCATCTGGATGCATTGTTCGAGCCTGGGCGAATTTGAACAGGGAAGGCCTGTTTTAGAGGCCCTTCGAAAGCAATTTCCCGGTTACCGCTGCGTGCTCAGCTTTTTTTCACCCAGCGGCTATGAGGTAAGAAAAATTATGCCGGGGCCGACCAGGTCATTTACCTGCCGATCGACAGCCCGGGAAATGCCCGAAAACTGGTTGATGGTATCAACCCAGCACTCGTTATCTGGGTAAAATATGAATACTGGTATTTTTATCTCAATGAACTGCATAAGCGCCAGGTTCCGGTTCTGCTGGTTTCAGGTATTTTCAGGCCCTCCCAACCTTTTTTTAAAAATTATGGCGCATTATGGCGGCATATGCTCTCCTGTTTCCGCCACCTCTTTTTACAGAATGAAGATTCTCTAGAACTGTTAGACAATATCAGTATGGCCGATCATGCCAGCCTGGCCGGTGATACCCGTTTCGACAGGGTAACGGATATCGCTTCCGCCTTTGAGCCCGTGCCGCATATTGATGAATTCGTTTCGGGCCACCGGGTGATCGTAGCCGGGAGTACATGGGAAGAAGACGAAGAAGAACTGATCCATTATGTACGCAAGCATCCCGAGATACGGTTCATCATCGCACCGCATGAAGTGGATGAAGATCGTTTGACGGATATCCGCAAGCAATTCAACGATGTACTCTATTATTCGGGGCTTTCTGCCGGCATGATCATCCCAAAGGGCATTCATGTGCTGATTATTGATAATATTGGGATGCTGAACAGGCTTTACCGATATGCCGATATCACTTATGTAGGCGGCGGATTCGGGGATGACGGCATTCATAATGTGCTGGAGGCGGCCGTATTTGGAAAACCGGTCGTTTTTGGCCCCGTTTACGAAAAATTCCAAGAAGCACGCGGGCTGGTAGCGGCCGGTGGCGCTTACAGTGTTAAACAGGCGTTGGAACTGGAAACCCTGCTGGATAGTTTCTGGCAGGATGAAAACAGGCTGAAAGTAAGCGGAGAAAAGGCCCGGGAATACGTTTATTCCAACCGGGGGGCCACGGAAAAAATTCTGAGTTATGTAAAAGAGAACCGCCTTTTGATCAATTGATCAAATTGCTGCACTGCCGGCGATTGGTCGTTCCAGCCCAGTTTTAGCTTCAGTTCACGCTTGATCCAGAATTCCGCTTCCGGGTATATGGAGAATCCGTTGATGGTTTTGATGCTCCTCTCGTACATGACCTCATCGCCCCTGAACAGTTCATTGATGAACAGGAACCGGTCGTTGATACCGATCGCTTTTTTAAGGTCTTTGATGGGCATTTCCTGCAAGGCATCGCTGAGTTCCATTTTACTCTGACGCAGTGCGTCGTTCAACGAAGCCTGGTTGTCGGAACCGAGCGCTTCATGGATCTCTTTAGACTGGCGGCTTTTCACCGGCTGCTGGTGATAGAGCGTCGGCGTATCTTCAATAGGATCAAATAACATGGGGGGCTTGTTCTGCGCGCTGATCTTATTCCTGGCCTCCGCATTTTTCTTTATTTCCTCCAATTCGGCCTCCACATCCGCCTCATCGATCTGGAGAACCTGAACGATCTTTTCTTCTTCCTCGGCGGCGGGCTGTTCTGCATGGTCAAAAATGACGGGGATATCAATAGAAACGGCTGGCCTGGGTGCTGCTTCTTCGGCAGACCGTAAATGCATCAGTTCAGCCTGCAGCATCTGCACGGTAATCAGGAGGTCCTCGGCGGACGCCTGCTGGGAAATTTGCTCCTGGAGCCTGTTACAGAGTGTTTCCACCCTTTCCATATCTTGTGTTTAGCTGGTCAATCGAGGATCACTGCGAAAAATTTTCTTTTGTACGAACTATTTAATCTTTCATCTTTGCACGTCCTCGCGATAAAGTTACAAACACATTTTTAAAAAAACGATTGAATGTTTATTGAACCCAACCTGACCGGTGAACGAAGGGGCTGGATCGAAGTGATCTGCGGCAGCATGTTCAGCGGAAAAACGGAAGAACTGATCCGACGACTGAAAAGGGTCAAGATCGCCAACCTCAAAGTGGAGATCTTCAAACCCGTCATAGATACCCGGTATGATGAAGTTAAAATAGTCAGCCACGACACCAATTTTATCCATTCGACCCCGGTGGAGAGTTCAGAAGCGATCCTGCTGCTGGCGCAGGATGTGGATGTGGTGGGCATTGATGAGGCCCAGTTCTTCGACGCCGGAATCACCCGTGTTTGTGAAGAGCTGGCTCTCCGCGGAATTCGAGTCATTGTAGCCGGGTTGGATATGGATTACCTCGGAAGGCCATTCGGACAAATGCCCAACCTGTTATCCATAGCCGATTATATCACCAAACTGCATGCGATCTGTGTGAAATGCGGCCATATCGCCAATGTCAGTTACCGTAAAGTGGCCTCCACCAACCAGGTTTTACTGGGAGAGAAAGACGTTTATGAGCCTCGTTGCCGCCATTGTGCATTGCAGAAAGAAGCCTGATCTGTTGTACCTGTTTCAAAAAAACCGTCCTGATGCAGGACGGTTTTTTTATGGTTCAACTCAGCTGATCATTCCCTGATAAAAGGTTTTACATACCAGTTACCCTGCAGGAATATCCTGGCCAGGTATAAACCGGGCGGAAGAGTTGAAATATCCACCCATTGTGTTTTCTTATCCAGTCTACCATTGAGCAAAATTCGGCCCTGGACATCCACAATACCGTAATGTGCATGTGTGTCAACCTGCCCGGAAACATGCAGTTGTAAGTACTGATGTGCAGGGTTTGGAAAGATCTCAGCCAGGCCTCTGCTTGTATATAGCGGAGCCGCCCCTTCTTTGGAGCCGGTGCCGGGCTGCACCCGTAAAGTATAGCAGGAACTGGCATGAAAGGCACTGCTGAAACCATACACCCTGGCATAATATGTTCCCGCGACCGCTGTATAGCTGATCGATTCATTGCCGGTTCCCCCATTTTGTGAAATGGCTACCTGTGTACCTGAACCGTTCAACAACTGGAGGTCATAATCGGCCGGAAGGTTGGTAAGTGTCAGGTTGATGCTACCGGCATTGGATACAATGATTTTATAGAGGTCGATATCGCCCGATGGATAGACAAGGCCGCTGATATCCGCATTAAAAGGGATTCCCGGGGCGCCGGCCGTTGTGCCATTGGATGCGATATCATAGGCCCCGGAACAGGTGGTTGAAGCCGTTATGACAGCTTGCAAAGTGTAGCATAACGATGAATTGTATACGCCGTTATATCCGAATACCTGAATGTAATATGTACCCGCTGGCTGGTTGTTCAGTACGATGGATTCGCTGAAGAGCCCTCCGGTAGTGGCAGTACCGATCGCCGTACCGGCGCCGTTATAGACTGTCATGTCGTAATCCGCCGGCAGTCCGCTGAGTGATATATTTAATTGGCTGGTAGACAAGACCGTTAGTTTGTAATAATCCTGGTCGGTGGCGGATTGGATGGCTGCTGAGACGGGAGCATTGGGCACAATGGCGGATGCCGATGCCCTGCTTTCATTGGGTTCATAAGCGGTTATGCAGGCCGATGCGGACGTGGTGGTGAACTGTGCCGATACATAGTTGCTTCCCGAACCGCTGCAGTTGGCCCTCACACGCCAATCGTATACGGTGGATGCAGAAAGGCCGGTAAGCGCAACGGCAGTGGTGGTCACAGCGCTAAAGCCGCTGATCCAAATGGAGGATGAAGCCGGTTTATACATCACGTCATACGACAGTGCAGAACCAACGGCTGCCCAACTCAGCGTGGCTCCGGTGGATGTGATATTCGCCTTTGTCAGTCCGCCTGGTGTGCCACAGGCCGAGGCAGGCGTAATGGTAAAACTGGTATTGGAAATGTCGAAGAAAATATTTCCAACGGCCTCCACTTTGATACGCGCTTTGGTTGTTGGAATGTTGGGGATAGCCACCGCTTCAGAACCATCGTTGGGTGTACTGGCTGCCAGGATAGTGGGAAAGGTAAGGCCACCGTCAACCGACAAGGAAATCTTAACATTAGTGCAACTGACCGGTGTGGCATTGGTGCCATTGACCGACCAACTGATTGTTTGTACAGAACCTGCCTGCCAGGAAACCGCCGTATTGGGTGATGTTACGAGGAATGGCCCGGCAGTTCCTGTAACATTGACTGTCATTTCACCTGTTTGGTTGGCCCCGCCACCAGCATGGTTATCCCGGACGGTCACACGGAAATTCAGTGTCCTGGTTACAGCAGGTAGTTTCTCCCAAGTATTGCCATTGGTTCCATCGAGTATGGAAGACAGCACAGGAAAAGACCTGACAGGATTTGTTCCGTTGTTACGGCTGCGGAAATTCGGACCGCTGGTATTAGTGGTTGCGGGCATGGTGGTGGATGCTGTGCCAGCATTGACCTGTTCCCAGGTATAACTCAGCACATCGCCGGTATTGGCATCGGATGCCGACACCGAGAGCGCGAATGGAGTGGAATGCGGGATCGTATAACTGTTGCCCGTAACTACAACTGGAATACTGTTACCCGTTACTGTTAGTACGGCACAGGAACCGCCTGTCGAACCCTTGATATAATTGGTCACCTGTTCCACACTGCGCGTATGAAAATAATCATCGCTGTGGGCCTGAACATCAGCGGATCCCGTTATGCCGGCATAACCCATGATGGTACTTCCACTGCCAGGTTCAAACTGAGATGCGGTACCCGATTCCGTCCGGTAAGTGAATGTATGGTTGGCGCCGAACTGGTGGCCCATCTCATGCGTGGTATAATCGATCACAAACGGGTCGCCTTCCGGCGCTACATGCGAAGTGAACGCACTGCCCTTCGATCCGGCCACACAAACACAACCGATACAACCAGCATTACCGTTATTATTATCCGCCGATGATTCCCGGTGCACCAGGTGGCCAATATCATAGTTGGCGTTGCCGATGACAGCGTCGATGGTTTGCTGTGTTTTGGTATTCCATTCTGTTGTCCAGGGATCAGTGGACGCGTTCAGGTAAATAATCGCATCATTATTGGCAACCAGGTTCAGGTGGATGCCAAAATCCCTTTCAAAGATGGCGTTGGTCCGCACCATGAGTGTATTCATTGCGGCCAGCACCTTAGTCCGCCGCTGGGCGTCGGTTGTTTCTGATCCGTTCAGGAAATATTGTGCATATTCACCCGTACAGGCAAGGGCAAGCCTGTATGTACGCAGTTTGCCATCATCGGCTCCCCGGCCGATCCCGGGAAGTGCCGGGGCGGGACCAGTTGCATCACTGGTCAGGCAATGAAAGCGGCCTTGATGAACGGTCGTGGCGTTTCTGGAAAAGACCACATAAAGATTGTCATGCATGCCAACAGGGTCTATATACTGTGCAGCACGACCGGGCGATAAGATCATGGCATGAAAGCCACGCAAAGAATAATCGAAAAAAATGCGCAGCGACGGATCTTCCACACCCACGCCGGCAAATGTCATGATCTCTGGATAACGCGCAGCCAGCCCGGCCTCCATCACGGGTGCGTGATAACAGAGATATTGATCCAAGGTTCCGGCTTCATTGGGAACGGACAACAGGAACTTGTTCTGTTGACCATCCAGGCTGGCCCTGCCTTCCATCATACGACCAAACAGGTCTTCATCAAGCCGGAAAACCCGGTAAGTATCCGGCCTGAATCTTCCCTGAAACAATTGATTGTTTTCCATGCCACTGCTGACCTGTTTCCAGTACAAACCCTCCTGGGCGTGCCCAACTAACGTTAAAGCCAGAACGCAGATGCCCGTCATCATCATCCTCATACTAACTCGATTTTAAGGTTAAAAAATAAACAAGTGAAACTAGGGTTTCGGCCAGATGTGACATACCGAATAAATATCAGTCAGACTGAAGAAAGATGGAAGTATCTTGATAACTGCCGGGTTAAGTTTGTAATTTGCGCACATGTTCAACCGCGTGATGGCCATGATCAGAAAGGACCTGTTGCTGGAACTCCGGCAACAGCATACCTTTTATGGCATACTGCTGTATATCGCCTCCACTGTATTCGTTTTATATTTGACATTGCCCGACCATCCCGAAAGCCTGGTATGGAACAGCCTGTTTTGGGTGATACAGCTGTTTGTTTGCGTCAACACCGTGGCGAAAAGTTTTCTGCAGGAAAGCCGGGGGCGCATGCTGTATTTTTACAGTATCGTATCACCGGTTGAATTCGTTCTGGCCAAACTGGTTTTCAATGCCGTACTGATGCTGCTCATGAGCCTCGTTAGCCTTACCCTCTTTTTTTTCTTTCTCGACAACCCGGTTTCTGATAGTGGCAAATTCATTGGCATAGTGCTGTTAGGCGGCCTGGGGATCAGCCTCGTTTTTACACTGATGAGCGCAATAGCCGCAAAAGCGCAACAAAATGCAGCCCTCATTGCCATTTTAGGCTTTCCCGTCATATTACCCCAGTTACTGCTCGTTATGCGGCTCAGCAGGGCAGCATTCGGCGAAGTATTCCGCGACGGGGCCCTTTTTCAACTGGCCGGCCTGACCGGGCTCCTCGATATCCTGGTGGTGATCATGGCCGTTATTCTATTCCCTTATCTCTGGAAAGACTAACCCCATCCGCGTTTAATTATTTTTTGTACGGGTGGGACAGTTTCCCATAACTTTGCGCCACTACTAAATGATTAGCTTGCTGTAGTGCAAAAAAGCTGGTGGAAAATATTATCGTTCCTACTCCTGGTATACACTATTGTGGCAGGGTTCCTGCTGGATGTTCCCCGGCTGTTTATCCTCAATGAAACTATCCGTAACCTCTACTTCCATGTATGTATGTGGTTTGGAATGATGATCCTCTTTGGAACCAGTTTTGTATACAGTATCAAATCCTTACGCGGATTCGATTACAGGAATGACATTTTTGCCGTTCATTTTGCTTCGGTAGGGTCCCTGTTCGGCATTCTCGGTTACCTCACCGGCACCATCTGGGTATCCGTCACCTGGGTGACCGACCAGGGCCAGTCGTTTGGTGCCGTACTTAAAGAACCGAAACTGATCGGAGCTGCCATAGCCCTGCTGATCTATGGTGCCTATTTCGTTTTAAGGGGTTCGTTTACAGATATGGATAAAAAAGCCCGGGTAAGCGCCGTGTATAATATTTTCGCCTTTGTGATGCTTTTTCCCAGCATATGGATCATACCCAGGCTGGTAGGAAGCCTCCATCCGGGCGCTCCGGGCAGCGAAAGCGGCAATCCGGCCCTGAACAGAAATGACATGGACGCCACCATGCGGATGGTATTTTATCCGGCCGTCATAGGTTGGACGCTTCTGGGGGCCTGGCTGGCAACCCTCCGCATCAGGTTGCAACTGATCAGAGATAAAAAGATATTACATGGATAAAAGATCGATCAAATATTTTCTTCCCACGCTGGCAGCCTGCTTATTCATGCTTCCGGCAATGGCGCAGGAAAAACCAGAAATGGCCGACCTGATGCGCAGTAACGGAAAAATCTATATCGTGGTGGCCGTGTGCCTGACGATCCTGATCGGGTTGTTCTTTTATGCCTGGACGATCGACAGAAAGATCAGCCGGATGGAAAAAGAAAAATAATACACAACTGGCCAAGCCGGAACAACGGTAAGCCAGTGATCACATATTTGGAAATTTAAAACAATTATTATGTCTTCACAACAGCCCTATAGCTTTTTCCAGAGCGTGGAAAAAAGCTTTGACAAAGCAGCCAAATTCACCGAATTTGATCCGGGTATCCTGGAACAAATCAAAGCCTGTAACAGTGTTTATCAAATGAGGTTCCCCGTAAAAAAAGATGACGGGACCATTGAAGTTATCGAAGCTTACCGGGTACAGCACAGCCAGCACAAAACTCCGTGCAAAGGCGGTATCCGTTTCAGCGATGAGGTAAACCAGGATGAGGTCATGGCCCTGGCTTCCCTGATGACGTACAAATGTGCCATCGTGAACGTTCCGTTCGGCGGCGGTAAGGGCGGCATCAAGATTAACCCGCGCAACTACAGCGTTTATGAACTGGAGAAAATCACCCGCCGCTATACCAGCGAACTGGTTAAGAAAAATTTCATAGGCCCGGGCATCGATGTTCCGGCTCCTGATTATGGAACCGGTGAAAGGGAGATGGCCTGGATCGTGGATACCTATGCTTCCCTGAAACCGGGTGAAATTGACGCGGCCGGTTGTGTAACCGGTAAACCTGTAACACAGGGTGGTGTACGCGGACGTAAAGAAGCCACCGGCCTCGGTGTTTTCTTTGGTATCCGCGAGGTTTGCAATATGGAGGACGTAATGGGCAAACTCGGCCTGAAAACAGGTATTGAAGGTAAGAAAGTGGTGGTTCAGGGATTAGGTAATGTTGGCTATCACAGCGCCAAATTCTTCCGTGAAGCCGGCGCCGTTGTCATTGCCCTTGCCGAATACGAAGGCGCGATCATGAACCCGAACGGGCTCAACGAAGAAGAAGTTTTCCAACACCGCAAGAAAACAGGTAGCATCCTGAATTTCCCCGGCGCCACCAACCTGGCAAAGAATACGGATGCCCTCGAACTGGCTTGCGACATCCTGATACCGGCTGCACTTGAAAACGTGATCAATGGAGAAAACGCCCCGCGCGTCAAAGCCAAGATCATCGGGGAAGCCGCCAATGGCCCGTGCACTCCGGAAGCCGATGAGATCTTCACCAAAAATGGCATCCTCTGTGTACCGGACATGTACCTGAATGCAGGCGGTGTAACGGTGAGTTATTTCGAATGGCTGAAAAACCTTAGCCACGTGCGTTATGGCCGTATGGAAAAACGTTTTACCGAAAATCAGAACAGCCAGATCCTCTCTCAGATCGAAGGCCTGACAGGTAAAACTGTGAATACGGATGTACGTAAAAAGATCATGCACGGCGCCGATGAAGTTGACCTGGTGCATAGCGGACTGGAAGAAACGATGATCTCCGCCACCCGCGAGATCATGGATATCTGGAAGAACAACCCGGCGATCCCTGATATGCGTACAGCCGCTTACGTTAGCGCCATCAATAAAGTAGGCACCAGCTACAAAGAACTGGGCATCTTCCCATAATATTGATTTTAAACTGCATAAAAAAGTCCTGCATAATTAGCAGGACTTTTTTTATGTTGATATATGCCGGTTTCGATAAACAGAAAGGCCATATCATTGGAGGGATCATATTGACTGTCATGAGCCCGGCAAATATCATCAGCAAAAAATCGATCAGGCAGGAAAGGCTGGAAAACCGGTCAAGGCCTGCATTTCATTCAACATGAGCCTGAAACCAAGGCATTGCCGCCCGTTGGAAATAAAAATATAGGGAGCCCTGATGGGAATATTATACCGCAATACCTGGTCGAGCACGTCGGCTGTCAGATCAATGGTCATTTCCTTACATTCCAGAACCAGGAAAGGCCGGCTGTTCCTGTCGTATACCAACACATCAAAACGCCGGTTGAGTTCTCCCACCCTTACCTGCTTCTCCACCGCTATCAATGATAGGGGGTATTGCAAAACATCGGTCAGATACAGAAGGAGGTTCTGCCTCACCCATTCTTCCGGGGTCAGTGAAACCCAACGGTTGCGGGCAGGACAAAAAATCTTTTCCTGTTCACCTTCCTTTCTTATAGAAGGTTTTTTTTCCGGGTATTGAATATCGATCATGCAGGCCGAATGTCGCAAATCGTGCTGACATCTCAAAAAGGCAAAAAAAAGCGACCGTCTTCAACAGACAGTCGCTTGCATGACAAATACGTTTCAGGCTTGAATGCAGCTCAATTCGTTGCTTTATCAGCATCAATATTTCCCCAGCCAAGGTTGCTGTTTCGCGTAGGATAATTGCTGCCGCTAGACACCAGTTTGTTTAGCACCTGGTCGCGCGTGTAAGTGGGGAAACGGCTCCATACGAGAGCGGCCATGCCGGCAGTCTGTGCGGTTGAGACCGATGAACCACCCACGGTTGATGGAACGTTGCCGCTGGCAGCCAGTGTGATCGGATGGCGTTCATTGGAGGCCTTTTCTATCACAACGGTGAAATCCGTTTCAGATCCATCATGACATGTTGTACATGTTGTAGTGAAACTATTATCACGCACACCGGTAACCGCGTTCACCTGGGCCAGGTAGGCGGGGAAGATCACGCCATACCAGCCACTCGTCCAACTAAAGGAAGTTCCGGCGGCGCAGAAGATGAGCTTATTCTTTCCATAAGCATACACGATGGCGTCCTTTAATTGTGAACTGCTGGTGATCTTGCCCATGCTCATGCTGATGATGCGCACATCACTGCGATTGGCCGCATTGGTGAAGGCATCTGATGCGCCTTTTACTTCACGGCTTTCGTCGAGGAACACATCAGCGGCAGCCCGGCAGGTAACCAGGTTACAGTTATAGGCTATCCCGCATGCCGCCCCATCAATTCCACGAGGGGCCGCCAATGCACCTGCCATTGCGGTACCATGGCCGCAGCCGTCATCGGCTGTTTCAACCGGACCCGTCGGAATACCCAGGAAAGTTGACCTGGGCAATGTCACGATCTTTTCAATGGTACGCCCTGAAGAATAGCCCTGATTGAATGCTGTTCCCAGGTTATCTTGGTCGAATTCACATCCCGTATCAATAACGAATACCTTTACCCCGGCACCGGATGATTTCGTCCATGCGCTGGAGATCTTATGATACGGATGGTTCCATGACTGCTTACATCCCGGTGCGATGCTGCTATAGTCGGCATTCTCAACCAGTGATTCAGGTCCGTTCCCGTCGCAACCGCTGCTACTGGACACTTTGTCGGCCGGTACTGATGGCTCATAACCCATTGGCTCGGCATAACGTATAAGCTTACTCGACAATAATCTTTTCAGCGTTGCATAATTTTCGATACGCACATCGATCACGGGCAGGTACTGCTCATCCCATTGCACCAAATCCTTTTCCGTAATGTCTTTCCTGGTCAAACGTTCTTCCTCCAGGATGATCTGCATAACCTGCGCCCGTGCGTCGGACCAGGCCTTTGACCGGATATCCACCTCATGCAACCTGATGGCCGACTCCGGCACTGCTTCCGGCTTGTACCCAACGGAAAGAACCTGGTCGCTCTGTTGCAATGCGCTCCAGATCATGTCGGTGCCGGCCATTGACCATTCGAACCGGCCATTGTCCCTTAGTTTCTCCCTGATAAACCCATCAATTTGCTGTGAAGTGAACCTCTCCGGGCTCTCACTCTCCTCCGCGGGCTGAGAAGTCTTCTTACAGGATGCAAGAAAAAGACCCGCCGTCATCATCATAATTACATACTTCTTCATAATGGTTTGTTTTTAGGCTTTGAAGTAACATAATTACCCGCACCCGGCAAAACAAAAAAATTCACACAGGCTGAAGTATATTCAGCGGCTTCAAAACAAAATATTGTAATTTTATCTATTAAAATTTCAGCATGAAAACAAAAGAAGAGATCGTTGAAAACTGGCTGCCCAGGTATACGGGCGAGAAATTATCCAATTTCGGGGAATATATTCTGCTGACGAATTTTTCAAACTACGTTAAAATGTTTGCCGAGTGGAACGGTGTGGAGATCATCGGAACCGACCGCCCCATGCAATGCGCCACCGCACATAATATCACCATCATCAATTTTGGCATGGGTAGCCCGGGTGCGGCCACCGTAATGGACCTCCTCACTGCCATCAACCCCAAAGCCGTACTCTTCCTGGGTAAATGCGGCGGACTGAAAAGAAGGAATAAGATCGGCGACCTGATACTGCCCATCGCAGCCATTCGCGGCGAAGGTACCAGTAACGACTATTTCCCGCCAGAGGTTCCCGCCCTACCCGCTTTCGCCCTTCAAAAAGCCATCTCAACCACCATCCGTGATTATGAATGTGATTACTGGACCGGTGTATGTTATACAACCAACCGCAGGGTCTGGGAACACGATGAAACTTTTAAAGCCTACCTGCAGAAAGTCAGGGCATATGCCATTGATATGGAAACGGCCACCATTTTCACCGTTGGCTTCTACAATAAGATCCCCACGGGCGCTCTGCTGCTGGTCAGCGATCAGCCCATGATCCCCGAAGGAGTTAAAACAGAGGCCAGCGATATCAAAGTGACCACGCAGTACGTAGACAACCACCTCAAGATCGGCATCGATTCGCTCAAACAACTGATCAATGAAGGACAAACCGTTCGCCACCTGAAATTTTAAGGCATGCCTGCCTTGCTCGATATCAGGAACCTCACTGTCCGTTTTCCCGGAAAGGATGGCGACCAGGCCGTGGTAGATCATTTATCTGTCTCCATACAGCCAGGTTCCATCACCGCGCTGGTTGGTGAAAGCGGTTCTGGAAAATCGGTCACCTCACTGGCCATATTGAACCTCCCTGCACAGGCCAGGATATCAGGCGAAATATTTTTTCACCGGCCAGAAACAACTGCAGATCTGTTGAAACAGACAGAAGAAGGACTTCGAACGATCAGGGGTAACCGCATCAGCATGATCTTCCAGGAGCCCATGACTTCGCTGAACCCGCTGATGACCTGCGGGCGACAGGTGATGGAAAGCCTGCAACTGCATCAGCATTTATCCCGAGCGAAGCGCACGCCGCCATTGAACGCAGGTGAATTGCCTGATCCGAATCCATGTAATGCGATCGATATCCGCACCAGCTCAGTGGCGGACAGAAACAAAGGGTGATGATCTACGGCTGGCGTAAAAACAACCCCTCCCTGCTCATTGCCGACGCAGAACCCACAACCGCGCTGGATGTGCGTGTGCAGGAAAATATCATGGAACTGATCAAACGCCTGCAGGCAAAACAGGTACTGCCGGTTCTCCTCATTACGCACGACCTGGGCCTGGTGGCCGACATCGCCGGATGACATTGCCGTGATGTACCGAGGGCAACTGACAGAACAAGCCCGGCCAGGCAAATACTCCGTTCACCGCAGTCGGCTTACACAAAAGAGCTGCTTGCCTGCCGCCCCATGGGGCACCCACGAAACAGCAGGCTACCGGTAATCGGCGATTTCCTGGAAAATAACGGAAAGGAACAAAACGAAAATGGCTACTCCGACCCCTGACCATCAGCGCAACCAAAGATAAAGAGATGCTGTTGAGTGTGCGTGATCCTTCTGGCTGTGGACATACGGGGAAGAAAAATATCGTGATCGTGAAGCCCGGCACAAAACGCGATCATAGACCAGGTCAGCTTGAGACGAATCTTTACAGAGCGATCATGGGCCTTGTGGGGGAAAGCGGCTGCGGTAAAACAACGCCCGGCAGGGCGATCCTGCAACTGATCAAACCTACTTCGGGGACGGTTCTGTTTAACGGAACAGACCTGTCGACCCCGGATAAAAACAAGCATGTGCCACCAGAAAGGAATTAAGGCGGTCTTCCAGGACCCCCATGGTCCCCTGAACCCGAAGATCGCGCTGGGAATGCGCTGATGGAGCCCACGCTGGTTCATCACCTGGCCAAAGTACGCGTGGCCGTGGACAAGGCAGCCGCCTTGCTGGAAACTGTCCAATTGAAACTTCATCACCTGAACCGGTACTCTCACCAATTCAGCGGCGGGCAGCGCTAAAGGATCTCTACAGCAAGAGCATTGGCCCTCGAACCCAGGTTCATGATCTTTGACGAAAGCGTTTCGGCTCTGGATGTGAGTGTGCAGGCACAGATCCTCAAATCTGATCAATGATTTGCAAAGAAAACTGAACCTCACGGCCTTATTCATCTCACACGACCTTTCCGTGTCAGGTTCATCAGCGACCATATCCTGGCCGCGAAAGACGGGCGTATCATTGAATCAGGACCTTCCGAAGACCTGATGGAATGATCCCATCAACCAATATACCCGCGCGAACTCGTCCGTCCAGGCCATGCTTCGGGTAACTGCTGTTTACCTGATAGCCCTATTCGTCTATATCGTGTATGCCTGCCCGTATGAACTGGTATGGTATGATCTCCTGATAAAACTTCCTGCCCGATGGATAAGAAGCCAGCAGCCACTTCCTGAATGGTTCAACGATCTGAATATCTACCGGGTCACGGTCATTAATGCGTGTATCCGTTAACGATACTATGGATTTCCCGGCACTGACCTTATGAAGGTCGCCTGGTTGAAGACCACTGATACCCAGCTTCCATGACCCCGGAGGTTGCGCCCGGTATTTGAAAAAGTAAAACCCGGCCCGGAACACCGCTGACCATGATGAGTTGCTGACCCAGCAGGGATATGGAATCCATCCATCACCGCAAACTCACTCATCAATTCAGACCTAGCCAACCATTCCTGCGTCTGGTAAGCCCCTGGAAAGATACTGTTGCACCCGCCTTTTCCAGCCGTTTCGCTAATTCACTACGGTACCTGTCATTGGCAGCCAAAGCAGAAGCAGGCCTGTCAGCCACAGGAAATTTGCGCCTGGGCCATCATACCAATCTTGCCAGGCAAGCTGTCCGGCCCCGGTCTGCAGCAACCGTGGGCAAAGAAATCTCGATCAATCGCTTGATCCCGGTAAAACGGTAGCATCAAAGCCTGGCAAAGTCCAATAATCTTTCATCACCTCATTAAAAACTCCCGACACCGGTTATCCTTGCGCTTTTGGATTGATCAGCACCGCTTCATCCTTTGCCCGCAATTCTTTCATCTAACACGTGCGTCCACAAGGATCGCGTCAAAATAGGATTTGTAGGCAGAGGGAGGAACGGGCCGCTGTCCACCAGTTCGGCCAGCAACGAAAGCATGGCGGGCTTGATACCTTCACTGCTGTACAATGGAAGTATCTGAGGAAACAGCTGTGCACTGAGTTGCAGGGAATCATGCAGGTTAAAAAAGAGATTTTTATACTCATAATCATTTTCAAATACCGGGGGATCCTGAACAATGATCCGTGATAATAACTGGTATTGTGGTCGTATGGTGCCTGGTAAGGGCCCTTACCACTTCCTGCTGAAATAACAGTATCGGCCATCTGCTTACATATGTTTTCCAGCGCTTTAACCACACGGTTACTCCCCGTTTCACGTATATCTCCCAGTTAAGTGATCAGCCGAGATTTCATCAAATCATAATTCCGCCGTGGCAGGATCGAGCTTGTTCCAGCGATTCCAGGCATGGCTGAAATGGCGTCACGCAAAAATACATTTCACGAATCGCCTGTAGCCTTTTCCGACGCCAGGCTGTCGGTTGAGCGTAAAACACGGAAAAGGCAACCGGCTTCAGCCCAATTTTTCCGGCATCCTGCCGATAAGGTGGTCACGGATGGCCAGGGATGATAACATAGGCCTCTTCAACGGAAAGCGTATCGCTGAGAAAAGTCAGCGACAACAATCCTTTTCATCCAGTAATAACTGATGTGAACAGTACGGCTGGAGCCGTTATCGGCAATTCAAACTGTATCCCGGGCCGGGCTGCCGCTCGCCATAAACGCACCGGAGGACGGTGAAGATAAAGATCGGCATCCTCCGGTTTGTTTTCTTGCTGCCAAAAACATGTATCATGGATTTGATAATATTCAGGAGCGCCTGCCATTGCAGCATGGCCATCTTCCGGTTGACTGATCCGCAAAATACCGGTACGCGGCAGAGGCCAATAACGGGTGGATCCGGCCGACTGAAACAGGTTAAGCGGTAATTCAGACACTTTTGCACCAAGGCGCCAATTCCTCATCGATACAGCAGGCTGCGACATATTTTTGCCCGGAATTGAAGAACGGTATCTTCCACGTATTCCGCCTGGGGATGGGTGTTAGCGCCCGATAAAAATACACCCACCGGCATGGGCCGGCTGAGCCTGCCAATGGGATGCCTGACAGACCAAACATAATATTGCGGTCCTTTGATCACAATAATTTGTTTCACACGCAGACTGCTGCCGCCCATCACTTTGACATATAATGCCGGATATCCCCGTAGTTTTGTCCACCGCCTGGCAACTACCCTGCCGCTGGCAATCTTCGGTTCAAAAAGGATGCCCTTACGAGCCTGAGATCGATACTGTCTTCGCCAAAGAACGAACTGGTGAACATCGGACCCGGCGGCAGGTATGCGCGACCGGTAGCACTATCCACTGAGATATTTCCTGCGGGATGGCAGGAGGGCGACTTGCACTTTTTCGCACTTCCAACCCGGCGGCGGAAGCCCAGCAAAAGCGCCGGCATTAAACTCAGAGACAGATCTCCAGATCCGCGGATGAAATTGTACAGAGGAAAAAACAACTGGCCCAGGGCCCTGCATATAATTAACAGGACCGCTGACCTTCAGGAAGATCGCTTCAAATGGAGTAAAGAAAACCTGAAGTCGTTGCATATCGCCTCTCCTGTTCCTGCTGATCACTTCCAAACCCGGAAATACCCTGTTATCAAGGAAAGTTTTTTGGAGGATCTTGCCGGGTACATTTTCATACAACAGGCTATCGGTCTTTTTCCTGATCTCGGATGCAGTCAAATGCCTGAATGCGGCATAAGTGGTAACCCGGGTCATGGAATAATAGGCGCCATTGGGCATATCCGCATATTGCCACTGGTCTTGTAAGGTGGGCTCAAATTTTGTCCTGAACCAGGGGCCTGGCATATCCGCAGATATCAATCCATCCTCCGAATACCTGACAGACCAGTTTCCGGGAACTATGATACTGTCAAACCCATTTTTACGGGAAACCGATTGCCCCGATACCATGACAGGCCTTAACACATAGCCCATTTTCCGCAGCAGGCTGATCACCCCGCGATCACCCGGCAAATGAGCGGCTCCGATTCCCGCAAAAACAGAGGTTGTCTTTAACAAACTGTCGATTGCCCTTGCCTGAATCTCGTTACGGCGTACAATAAAAATCTCCCGGAAAGCTTCAGAACGGTACATCGATCTGTCCAATGAATCGATCTTTTCAAGGTCACCCTGTCGATATGCGTCTTCCAGTTTTTCCATGACCTCCGCCACAGGGGTGGCTTCATCATATGAAGTTGCCGGACGAATTTCTTTTCCCATTGCTGCCAGGGCTTCCATCATCATTTTTTCAGCGCGCGCGTAATTTTCAAGACCGGTGGCTTTTTTGCCCATTCGCCTGCCGGTTTGATAAATATGCATGTCGAGGTAGGTATCTTCTTCAAAATCATCCTGCACCTGCTTCGACCTGTATAAGAGTAGATTGATGGAAGATGGCTGCTTCTGAAGGGCCATTTTGAGCAAAGGCATATGATCGCGGAGCCGCAAACTGCTTTCATACAGAAAATCGTTACCGGCGGCAGACCCGTATTCCAAAATCCTTGCTTTCCGGCTTTCCATGTCGTACATGTCTACCTGCCAGGTTTCCGGGTTAACCTCCAGGCATACGGTTTCAATCCGGCGCAGGGCATCGTAAAATGAATCATTCAGGTTAAATGCCATCTTATTGCTGACATGCATGGTGCCAAAGAGATAGGAAGGCTTGCTGAGCCCGTGACCACTGATCTCCCATAATAAAGAAGAAGATTGTGCGGATACCGTAGGGGCCGCCAACAGGCAGGCCCAAAACAAGGAGTGGATGCGGTTTAACATAAATTGCCCCGGAGGATACCGTCAAATTAGTCAAAAAATACTGCTTTCACCAGCCGTAGTGCAATTTGAGATAGAAATTTTCGTTTTTTTATATAACTTTGCCCACTTTTGAATCATGCCGTAACATGATAATTCCTTTCCTCCGGGAAAAGGCTCTTACCAACAAAGCGCACATCGGCGCAGGCATGTGATAAATGAAGCAACTGATTTATTACATGACTCAACCGGATCAAAAGCCCGTAAAAAGGCCGATCCGGAAGAATCATCAGACCATTTAAACAACAAGTATTCCTGATGAAGTTATCCCAATTCCGCTTTGACCTGCCCCTGAACCTGATCGCCCAGCATCCAACCAAAAAAAGAGAAGAAAGCCGCATGATGGTCATCCATCGTCACACCGGCCAGATCGAAAACAAACAATTCCGCGATATCATGGAATATTTCGATGATAAGGATGTGTTTGTGGTGAACAATACCAAGGTGTTTCCGGCCCGAATGTATGGCAGAAAGGAAAAGACCGGGGCGAAGATTGAAGTGTTCCTGTTGCGTGAACTCAATAAAGCCAACAAACTTTGGGACGTTATTGTAGACCCTGCGCGCAAGATCCGTGTTGGAAATAAGCTATATTTTGGAGAGAACGACGAACTGGTTGCAGAAGTGATCGATAATACCACCAGCCGCGGACGTACGATCCGTTTTCTCTGGGAAGGCACCGATGAGGAATTCCGCCAGATGCTGGAGTTGATGGGTGAACACCGCTCCCAAAGTACATCAAAGAAAAATCGGAAGAAGAAGATAAGGAGCGTTACCAGACCGTTAAACACGAAGGCGCGGTTGCTGCCCCCACTGCCGGCCTTCATTTCAGTAAAGAACTCATCAAAAGGCTCGAAATCCAGGGGATCCGTTTTGCAGAAATCACCCTGCATACCGGGCCGGCACATTCCGCCCCATTGAAGTGGAAGACCTGAGCAAACATAAAATGGATGCGGAATATGCTATAAAATTGACGAAATATCCTGCGGGATCGAATAAGGCCAGCGAAGGCGGCCACCGTATCTGCTCGATCGAACCAACCACCAGCGCGCTATGGAATCCCTATACGCATGAAACTGCTGAAACCTTCTGAAGGCTGGACCAACCATTTTATCCAATCCTCCTCTTATAATTTCAATATCGCGGATGCCCTGGTTACCAATTTTCACCTGCCAAAAACAAGCCTTCTGATCATGGCCTGTGCCTTTGCCGGTTACGACCTGATGATGGAAGCATATAAAAAGGCGATAAAAGACAAATACAGGTTCTTCAGTTACGGAGATTCTATGCTGATCCTGTAATATCAGATATTCACAACAGATCAACTCCCCTTTCCCGGGGAGTTTTTTTTTGCCTGATGGTAATGGTGTTTTGGGCAAAAAAAAAGGGCCGGCGATAGAAATCGCAGCCCGTATTAATCCAATATCCTATGAAAAACCAATATAATAACGAAGGTTTTTGCTTTTTAGTTTCCGGGAGGCAAAAAAAACTGAATTAAAATGGAAATCATGTCCTTGTGAGCCTGATAAAACCGGAAATCCTACCTTTAAAGGGATATAAACATGCCGCATGAAATCACTTGATCAATGGCTGGCTGAATACGGAGAAAGCCACCAGAATGAAACCAATAAACTGGTCCACTGGATCTGCGTTCCCACCATCTTTTTTTCAGTGACGGGCCTGTTATTCTGTATCAAGCTATCGTTTAGCCTCGGTGGGCAACAGGTTAATTTGGCCTGCATCATCATGCTGATGATAACCATGTATTACGCCCTGCTTTCCAAAACGATCTGGGTCGGCATGCTTGTTTTTGGCATAGGCTGCCTGGGGATTTGTCATTTGATCGAGACCCATGGGGCATGGCCCTTATGGGCTATCTGTATCGGGCTGTTTGTGTTGGCCTGGATCGGGCAGTTTTACGGCCATTCGGTAGAGGGGAAAAAGCCTTCCTTTTTGAAAGACATACAGTTTCTCCTGATAGGCCCAGCCTGGCTAATGAGCTTTATTTATCGTAGAATCGGCATCAAACCCTGATTCAATCATAACTCGCAGGAATAAGCGACGGCGAGTTTTTGCAGGTCATCCACCACCTCCTGCAACAGGGGAATACCATCCATCTTTCTGGTCCGCTCCATTTCCCTTTCCGGGTCACCGGGTATGATTACCGGTTCCTGTTCATTGACCGGTACCGCCTTCCTGAACCTGTCGATCCAGAGATCCATATCTTGTTTGAAGTCAGCCGCCGGCCTGAACGCATCGATGCGCATGGCCCCGACAAAATGCCCTATGCCTTTGCCCGGCATAAACTGCGGCATCGGCACATAAGCAGGAAATGGCGGCACCCAGGGCCCAAAGTTGGCACCAGATAAAACGCCTGACAATATATCCACGATACTTCCCAGCATGAACCCTTTGTGGCTTCCATGTTCCCTATCGCCTCCCAGTGGAAGCATCGCACCTCCCAGTTTGAGTTCTGCAGGATTGGTACTGGGTTCACCCTCTTTGGTCTGCACCCATCCAAAGGGCGCCTGTTGATTCTTCCGCTGGAGGATCTCCAGTTTTCCGTTAGCCGCCGTAGTGGTGGCAAAGTCTGCCACAAATGGGGGCTGTTTACCCGCAGGAATGGCAACGGCGATGGGGTTTGTGCCCAGCATCCTCTCCTTCGACAAAGCAGGAGCCACCAGTGCGGACGCATTGGTCATGGCAAATCCGATCATATCATGAGGCAGGGCTTTCATGGCATGATAACCTGCAATGCCAAAATGATTGCTGTTTTGGATGGCCACCCAGCCCGTTCCCGCCTGTGCGGCCTTTTTAATAGCCAGTTCCATGGCCATTGGTGCGGAGACAAGGCCGAGGCCAGCATCCCCATCCATGGTGGCCGTGGAGGGGGTTTCATGTATGACCCTGATATCCGGCCTGCTGTTCACCCGTCCCGCATCATACAACCGCACATAACCGCTCAACCTGGCCACCCCGTGGCTGTCGACACCCCGCAGATCGGCGCTCAATAAAACTTCCGCCGCCTGTGCGGCCTGGCTTCCGGGACATCCGATCGCCGTAAATATTTTTTCAGCAAATTCAAATAACCGGCTGTAACTGTACAAGTTTTCCATAGAACGAAGATAAGGCCTGTCGCCTGTTAAGGTTATCATCAATTCCTTACATTTGCAACCCATACAAACAGCATATGTTGACTGTTGAATCAATGAACCCTTAAACCTTAAAGAACATCATGGGCAGGATATTTGAAGTACGGAAAAGCGCCATGTTTGCCCGCTGGGATAAAATGGCCAAAAACTTTACCCGGATCGGTAAAGAGATCGCCATTGCGGTTAAAGCCGGCGGGCCTGATCCTGATAACAACCCGGCATTACGCCGTTGTTACCTCAACGCCAAGGCATGCAATATGCCTAAAGACCGTGTGGAAGCAGCCATAAAAAGGGCCATGGGTAAAGACCGGACGGACTATGAAGAGCTCGTCTATGAAGGATACGCCCCTCACGGCGTGGCGGTCATGGTTGAAACCGCTACGGATAACCCCACCCGTACTGTGGCCAACGTACGCATGCATTTTACCAAGGGCGGCGGAACACTCGGCACCAGTGGTTCGGTGGCGTTTACGTTTAACCGTATGGGTGAGTTCAAGATCAAAAACCAGGGATTGAATATCGAAGACCTGGAACTGGAACTGATCGATTACGGACTTGAAGAAATAGGGGAAGACAGCGAAGGAAATATCATCATACGCACGGCCTTCAATGAATTCGGCAACATGAGTAAGATACTGGAGGAAAAAGGTATCGAAGTGGTCACCGCCGAACCAACCCGCATTCCCGCCAATACCGTTGAATTAAATGAAGAACAGGCTCAGGAAGTTCTCAAACTGGTGGACAGGCTCGAAGAAGACGATGACGTTCAAAAGGTTTATCATAACCTGAAATAAGCTGGCACATGCCTATAGTAATTGCCCGGTAGTATGGCCCGACAAGGCTATTCTGCCGGGCAATTGATTTCACCGGTCATATATAACACCGCCTGGCCACTCATCATCACCCTTTCTTCATTGACCTGGCGGCACTTCAGGTAACCTCCCCTGGCCGACAATTGCCTGGCCAGCATATCCGTTTTTCCCGTTTTCCCATGCCAATACGGGATCAGCTGTGAATGAGCCGATCCAGTCACCGGATCCTCATCAATGCCCACACCCGGCGCAAAAAACCTGGAAACAAAATCCACTTCCCTGCCCGCGGCCGTGATGATCAATTTATCGGTATGCGCCTTCATCAGCGAGAAATCGGGGCGGCATGCGGCAACCGCTTCTTCAGATTCCAGTTCAACCAACCAGTCGCGGTACCGGTGAACCGAAATGATCTTGTCAACACCCAAAATGCTATTCAGTACTGCGGGGTGATCCTGCACAGGCCTGGGGTTCCAGCTGGGAAAATCCATCTCGATCCAGTCTTCATTTTTAGTAACTGTCAGTAATCCGCTTTGGGAATGAAAGACGATCTTCCCGGATGCGTTTTCGGGCTGTATAAAATGGACAAAAGCGGCGGCCAGGGTGGCATGACCGCAAAGATTGATCTCACAAACCGGAGTAAACCAGCGGATATCGAAATCAACCCCTTCCTTCATTGAAGGAACATAGAATACCGTTTCAGACTGGTTATTCTCCATGGCCAGCTGCTGCATCAATTTGTCGCTTATCCATTGACGTAAGGGAATGACCGTTGCGGGGTTTCCGCCAAAAAGATGGCTGGTAAATGCATCAACCTGGTAGATGGTCAGTTTCATGATTCTTTGTTGATCCTGTTATAAAAAGCCGGTAAGGATAAATGGTACCTCACTGCCAGGAGGCGTATGATAAAAATGAACAAAATGCAGATGATCGTGGAAACATCAGCCGGAATAGACGTATGCTTAAGCCCGAAATAGAGCAGGCCGCCGGCCACGCTTGCCAATGCATAGATCTCTTTACGGAAAACAAGCGGGACATGGTTCAGCAGAACATCCCTGATGACCCCGCCAAAACTGGCGGTGATGGTGCCGAGAGCGATACATACCCCTGCGCTAAGGTTCAGCTGCATGGCTTTTTCAATACCTACAATGGTAAATAGCCCAAGCCCCAATGCGTCAAAAAGGAACAGCGTCGTGGTCAGTTTCTTGAAGTATTTATCAAAAAACATGGTGCTGATGCCTGCCACAAAGATCAACGTGGTAACGGTTCCGTCGCGCAGCCATCCAACCGGCAGGTTGCCGATCACCACATCGCGCAGCGTACCGCCCCCTATGGCTGTAACAAATGAAATGATCAGCACCCCAAACGGATCCAGCCTTTTTTCCATGGCAAAGGTGGCGCCGGATACGGCGAATGAGAATGTTCCGAGGATCTCGATGATCTGGAGAAAGCTGATTGTCATGCGGAACCGTTTATGGTTTATTCCGACATCATCTGTTTTACCACACGAACCACGTCTTCCACATTTGGTTTTGAGAAATAATCGCCGTCGCTGCCATAACCCGGGCGGTGAGCCTTAGCGGTTAGTGTCCGGGGAGAAACGTCCAGGTAGCGGTAACCTCCCTGTGCTTCCATGACATGATTGAACATATAGGCTGCCGCGCCTTCCGGGAACATCCTCATCTACGAACAGGATGCGGTTTGTTTTTTTGAGCGATGCCAATATACCGTGATGGATATCAAAAGGCAGCAGGGTTTGCACATCCACCACTTCGCAATGAATGCCCAAATGAGACAGTCTGTCGGCCGCTTCCTGCACGATCCTCAGGGTAGAGCCATAACTTACGATCGTGAGGTCATCCCCTTCCCTGATAACTTCAGGGACACCTAACGGTACGGTATATTCGAGAAGATTGGATGGTAATTTTTCCTTAAGCCTGTAGCCGTTGAGGCATTCCACCACCAGTCCGGGGTCGTTGCCCTTCAGCAGGGTATTATACATGCCTACGGCCTGGGTCATGTTGCGTGGCACGCAAACGTACATGCCGCGCAGCGCATTGATCACCACACCCATGGGCGAGCCGCTGTGCCAGATCCCTTCCAGTCGGTGCCCCCTGGTACGAACGATCAACGGAACTGACTGCTGTCCGGCCGTGCGGAAATGTGTGGTGGCCGCATCATCACTGAGAGGCTGCAGCCCGTATAATAAGTAATCGAGGTATTGTATTTCGGCGATGGGACGCAGGCCGCGAAGTGCCATTCCAATGCCCTGCCCCATGATGGTCAGTTCACGTATACCGGTATCGAATATGCGCTGTTCACCGTATTTTTCCTGCAACCTGCTGAAACCCTTGGTTCACATCTCCTATAAAACCAAGATCTTCCCCGAAAGCGGCCACTTTGGGATTATGGGCAAACAGCTGGTCGAAATATTTGTTGAGCACTTCGAACCCGTTGACCTGTTGCACTTCAGCCGGATATTCAGCCGGCACCTCAGCCACTTTCAATGCAGAACGGGGGCCTTCATTGTACAGGTGGCTATCATATAACTGTTCATTCGATGCTTTCCAGTTGGCATACAAACCCTGAGCTTCCCTGGCAACCGGGTGCCCGGCGTCCATGATATCCAGCGCGCGGGCCAGGGTGCCCAGCACGTCTCTCCGCATGGGTTCACGCAATGACTGGAGGTCTGCGGCCATTTTACCCACAGCCGGATAATCGCCTGCGGCTTGCTGAAGGAGTCCCGATGCTTGGTCAACCAATTCCTTGATCGGACGGAGGTATTGCTCCCAGGCCCTGTTTTTGGATTCGCGAACATGCATAACGGCCTCTTCCTCGATTTCACGGAGTTCATCTTCCCCAGCCAGTGCATTTTCAAGGATCCATTCCCGCATCTGGCGGTTACAATCCCATTCTTTTTCCCAGGCCAGCCTTTCCGCTGTTTTGTACCGTTCATGGCTACCCGAAGTTGAATGACCTTGTGGCTGAGTGATTTCTTCAACATGAAAGAGGGCCGGTGTATGGGTGTCACGGATACGCTGGATGGCGCTTTCCAGTACCTCACACATCCCCGCATAATCCCATCCTTTCAATTTATAGATATCGATCCCGTTTCCTGTTGCGTTTTTCTGTAAGCCAGACAAAGCCTCGGATATCGAACCTTTGGTGGTCTGATATTTCTTGGGAACGGAAATGCCATAACCATCATCCCAAACAAATACGGCAAGCGGCACCTGCAATACACCGGCGGCATTCAGCGTTTCCCAGAAATGGCCCTCGCTGGTGGAGGCGTCTCCAATGGTGCAGAAACAGACTTCATTGCCCTGGTTACTCAGTTCAGGGAGCTCCGCAAGCTGGGGTACGTTCCTAAAAACTTTGGATGCAAAAGCCAGTCCCAGTGCCCTAGTCATTTGTCCGGCCGTTGGCGCAATATCACTGGATACATTTTTACGGTTGACCAGGTCGAGCCAGCCGCCTTCCTTATTTACAAAAGGGGTGGCAAAGTGGGCATTCATCTGGCGGCCGGCGCTGAATGGGTCGTGTTCAACATCAGGATCGGCATATAATTGCGCAAAGAACTGCTCAACGGTAGCCAGGCCTGAAGAAAACATGAAGGTCTGGTCGCGGTAATATCCCGAACGGAAATCACCGTTACGGAAGAATTTTGCCATGGCCACCTGGGCTACCTCCTTACCATCACCGAAAATGCCGAATTTGGCTTTCCCGGTAAGTACCTCCTTACGACCCAGCAGGCTGGTTTCGCGGCTGATACAGCAGGTTTTATAATCTTTCAGCACCTCATTCCTGAACAGGTCGAAACTGAGCTTTTCCTGTGTTGCTTCGTCGTGTTGGTTCAATGTATCCATATCGCAAAATATGGAGCAAAAATATGATTTTACAGGCGCTTTGTTAAATATCTGCTAATCAACCTGCAATTTGGCACATACAAAATCGTTTTTGTATCTTTGAAACCGTTATTGCAGATATGGATCATATGAAGAAAACGCTACTTCTCTCCTTTATCGTTTGTTTATCCTCAGCGGTTTATGCACAACATGAGGGCCATAATCATGGCACGGCAACCGCCAGCACTGCGGTGGCAGCAACTGAAGCCAAGAAACCGGAAACGCTGATCCTGAAAGAGGAATCATACGATTTCGGTAAGATCCCGCAGGGCAAGCCGGTCACACATATTTTCAAAGTGGGCAATGCCGGTAAGGAACCGATCAAGATCAATAATGTACAGGCCAGTTGCGGTTGCACGACCCCTGAGTGGGACAGGGACAAAGATATTCCGGTGAATGGCGAAACCAACATCACGGTTGGATATAACGCCGCGGCTGAAGGACCTTTTACCAAGTCGATCACCATCACCTATAACGAAACCCTGACAAAACAGATCACCATCAGGGGCGAAGTATGGAAAACACCGGCAGCCAGTGCGCCGGAAAAACAAGGCATCAGTGAATTAAAAGATTAATAAAAAAACAACACCACAATCATGAAGAAGATTGCACTTTTCGTTACAGCACTTACATTGACCGTTTGCTCTTTTGCACAAAAGAAAGCAGATGAGGTTGCTAAATTCAAGGTTGAAACCATTGATATGGGCAAGATCAAACAAGACGTGCCCGCTACGGCCGTTTTTGAAGTAACCAACATCAGTAAGGAACCCCTGATCATCGAACAGGCCAACCCAACCTGCGGATGCACCATCGGAGATTATACCAAAGAACCTATTGCCCCAGGCAAAAGCGGCGTGATCAAAGCAACTTACAATGCCAAAAACCTGAATGCTTTTGAAAAGCACCTCACGGTTAAATTCGCCGGCGCAGACGATATGAAGAGCATTACCATCAAAGGTGAAGTTCTGAGTGCGGAAGATTTTGCCAAAGTAGCACCGGCCGCTCCCGCTATGTCTGTAGCTACCGAAGATAAAATGAAGGAAGATGTAGTTCCGGCTAAAAAATCCGGCACCAGGGCTGTTAAAAAGACCACACAAAAAACGCTCAAACCCTAAGCTTCCTCAACAAATATTGTCAAAAGCCCTGCTTTATGCAGGGCTTTTTAGATTTACGCAATACCCCCTGCTTTAACAACCTTAAATCAATCATATGTTTATTTCCGCCATCGAACGCGCGACCGAGTTCACCAGGCCCGTTCATTCCATCATCCGGCTTTACGGAGGAAAGCACATCATACCCGGATCTGCTACGTTGTTTTTTGTGAATGAAAACGGTTATGCCGTAACCTGCAAACATGTGGCTGAATTACTCGCCGCATCGGATGGCATCAACCAGCGGTATGCCGCCTTCAGGGAAGAAAGGAAAAAACTACCATTGGATAACAAACAGGCGACACAGCTCAAAGGACTGGAATTAAAATATCATTATAAGCCCGACACCAGCATTCAGATCAGGAATAATTTCATTGATTGTATCGATAATATTACCGGCATCACCTGGCACATGCATCCAACGCTTGATCTTGCCATCATCCATTTTCAGGGTTTCTCGCAAATCCATTACCGGAATTGGGCCGTCTTTGGAAAAGACCTTTCCCCCATAAAACAGGGGAAATTCCTTTGCCGGCTTGGCTACCCATTCCCCGAATTCAATAATTTCAGGTTCAACCCTGAAACGGACGATATGGAATGGACGGCCGAAGGCACGCAACGCTCTCCTCAATTCCCAATCGAAGGCATGGTGACCAGGTTTCTCGCCGATAACAACCAGATGTACGGCATAGAGTTGAGCACTCCCGGATTAAGGGGGCAAAGCGGCGGACCACTTTTTGATGAAAGGGGTATTGTGTATGGCATGCAGTTTTCAACCAAACACCTGCACCTGGGGTTCGACCTGGTAGACAAAGAAATCCTGGTGAACAACCAGCCAAAAAAGATATCCGACTATTCATTCCTTCACCTCGGGCAATGCATCCATTCCGAAGCGATCAAGGCATTCCTGCGTGAACATGGCGTAAAGTATTATGAAGAATGACCCATGCCGGCAAAGTGTAAATAATACCGGGGTTTATGACCAAACCCAGCCCCGGCATACTGCATTAACCGAGGATTTAGTATGCACGCATTGCCGGATTCCGGCATGCCCGATTATCGCCATAACTATTTAACTTCGTAGTATGTTATCCATCAGCAAACGCGGTCACGATATGCCGGCTTCGCCCATCCGGAAACTGGTTCCTTATGCGGAAGCGGCAAAAAAAAGAGGCACAAAAGTATTCCACCTGAATATCGGCCAACCGGATATTGAAACGCCGGTGCAATGCCTGGATGCTGTCAGGAATTACCAGATGAAAGTGCTGGAATACAGCCACAGCGCCGGTAATGAAAGCTATAGAAAAAAGCTGGTTTCATACTACGCCAAAAACAATATAGATATCACAGCCAATGATATCATCATCACCACGGGTGGCAGCGAGGCCATCCTCTTTGGCTTTATGGCCTGCCTCGATGCCGGAGATGAAGTGATAATCCCGGAACCCTTTTATGCCAATTACAACGGATTCGCCATCATGGCGGATGTAACTGTAAAGCCTATACGTAGTAATATAGAGAGCGGGTTCGCGCTTCCGCCCATAGAGGAGTTTGAAAAGGCCATCACCCCTAAAACCAGGGCCATTGTAGTCTGTAACCCCAACAACCCTACCGGCTATCTCTACAGCGCTGCTGAAATGGAAACGCTGAAAGAGATCGTTCTGAAGCACAACCTGTATTTATTTGCCGATGAGGCATACAGGGAATTCTGCTATGAAGGCAACCATACCAGTGCGATGCACCTGAAAGGGGCCGAACAACACGTGGTACTGATGGACACCATCAGCAAACGTTACAGCGCCTGCGGCGGCAGGATCGGGGCATTTGTTACCAAGAACCGGGAAGTGCTGAATGCGGCCATGAAATTCGCCCAGGCCCGTCTCAGTCCGCCTTTCTACGCACAGATCCTCGGAGAAGCCGCGGTTGACCTCCCCGACAATTATTTTGATTCCACCAAAGCCGAATACAAACTTCGCAGGGATACCATTGTCAGCCGCCTCAACCAGATACCCGGCGTATTTTGCCCAAATCCCGGAGGTGCGTTTTATGCCATGGCCAAATTACCCATTGATGACTGTGATATCTTTTGCCAATGGCTTCTTGAGTCTTTCAGCCATAACGGCGCCACCGTTATGCTGGCCCCAGCCACAGGATTTTATAGCACGCCGGGCCTGGGCAAGCAGGAAGTGAGGCTCGCCTATGTATTACATGTTGACGCCATTAACCAGGCCATGGACTGCCTCGAACTGGCCCTGAAGCAGTACCCCGGAAAAACTTCCTGATACCTAATCACCGTTTTCATGTTCGAAAGACTCCGTCAAAATATAGAGGAAAAGATCAGCCTGACGGTAGACGAATGGAATATTTGCAAAACCTTTTTCGCCCCAAAAAAAATCCGGAAGAAACAATATTTTCTGCAGGAAGGGGATGTCTGCAAATACACGGCATTCATTGAAAAAGGCGCCATGCGGTCGTACCATATAGACGAAAAAGGCAATGAACATATCCTGCAATTTGCACTGGAAGGATGGTGGATCACCGACATGTACAGTTTTTATACCGGAGAACCGGCCTCCTATAACATCGATGCGCTTGAAGATTCCGAGATCCTGCAGATCAGCCAGCAGAATTATGAAGAGATGATGCAACGTGTTCCCAGGATGGAACGGTATTTCCGCCTGTTGCTTCAGAACAGGCTCATAGCCATGCAACGAAGACTGGCGGGTAACCTCAGTTTTACCGCAGAACAGAAATACATCTGGATGACCCAGTCTTACCCCGATATCTTTCAGCGGGTACCACAACACATGATCGCCTCTTACCTGGGCATAACCAAGGAAACCCTCAGCCGCATCCGGGCCAAAAAAAACTGACCTCATATTGTTGATTTAGATCAACGGCATTTATTATCCTATATCATTGCGGTGGCGCCAGTGCCGGCATAGCTTTGTGTTCGTGAAAATCAGGAATCTACAAACCATTTGTATCATCAGCACTGAAGGAACACAGGCATCCTCCTTGATCCGTTCACTGGCTTTTCATACAAATCACAGGCTTCTGCTCATGTCCGACAACAGCCAGTGGTTGCAAGACCTGATCACAGAGATCAGGGCCGCCAGGGAATCGGCACCGGTAGAGATCATACAATGTATGGTGGACGGATCCTGGGAAGCGGATATCATCATCCTGGATATACCCCACGAACAGATAGCGGCGAATCAGGAAAAACTGGCCATCGTTACCAACCAGAAGATCATCATCCATTTCAGCCAGCCGGACACACCGTCGGTCATCAATCCGGGGTTCAATACTATGCCCACATATAACTGGACGAAATGGTTCCCTTTCTCCAGCCTGGTGCGGGTATTCATCGGAAGCCTGGCATCGATTGTGGAAAGCGATGACAGGGAAGCTGCAACAACGGTATTGCAGATACTGGAAGATGCCGGTCTCAACCCATTTGAGTCGGAAAAATACAGTCAAGGTCAACTCACTTCATTCAACATAACATCACAAAAACAATAAAACCAATCATTATGTCAGCAGCAAAATGGATTTTAGACAATTCCCACAGCGAACTGGGATTCAAGATCAAACACCTGATGATCTCCACGGTATCAGGATCATTTACCGGATTCAGCGTAGATACCGCTTCTTCATCGGATGATTTCAGCGATGCATCCATACAGGTAAATGTAGACGTAAAAACGATCCATACGAAGAACGAACAACGCGACGGCCACCTCGTGAGCGGCGACTTCTTTGATGCCGAAAAATACCCGGCGATCACTTTCACCTCCACCAAAATGGAAAAGAAGAGCAATGAGGAATATGCGCTGCATGGTAACCTCACGATCCGCGATGTTACCCAACCGATCACCCTGCAGGTTGAGTTCAACGGCCTCGCAAAAGATCCATGGGGCAATATCAAGGCCGCTTTCAGTTTCAATGGCAAGATCAACCGGAAAGATTTCGGATTAACGTATAATGCAGCCCTCGAAACCGGCGGTATGCTCTTGGGTGAAGAAGTAAAGATCCACGGCGAAATTCAGCTTCAAAAGCAGACCGCATAAAACAACAGGTCATTCCATTGATATGGACCGTAAATCATTCATTCAACAAACCATCTCAGGTATGATCAGCATAACGGGACTTTCCTCATTCCGGCAGTTTACGGGTGGTTTGGAGCAACAGGAGAAACCCATGCCCGTTTTTTTCATCGGGCATGGGTCTCCCATGAATGGCATTGAAGACAATATTTACAGTCAAAACTGGAAGAAGATCGCGGAAGGCATCCCTGTTCCCAAAGCGGTGCTGGTTGTTTCCGCACACTGGCTGACAAAAGGAACCCGTGTGACGGCTATGGATCGCCCCAGGACCATCCACGATTTTGGCGGATTTCCCCAGGCCTTATTTGACGTACAGTACCCTGCTCCCGGGAGCCCGGAGATCGCCAGGGAAACCATCGACACCGTAAAAACGACACCTATCGTGGCCGACCATGAATGGGGGCTCGACCATGGCGCCTGGACGATCATCCGCCACATGTACCCTGATGCGAATATCCCGGTACTCCAGCTCAGTATTGATTACGGCAAGGATGCCTCCTATCACTATTCACTGGCCGCTGAATTAATGACGTTACGAAAAAAAGGAGTACTGATCATTGGAAGCGGTAACATGGTGCACAACCTGGGAATGGTTGCCTGGGATAAACTCGGGCAACCCGGATTCGGTTTCGACTGGGCCATCCACATGAACGACCTGTTCAAAAAACATATCACTAACGGAAATGATGATGCGCTGATCCGGTACGAACAACTCGGCCGGGAAGCCAGGTTGGCAATACCAACGCCAGATCACTACTTCCCGTTGATTTACAGCCTGGGACTCAGGAAAAAAGAAGAGGAGATTCAGTTTTTCAACGACCAGGCGGTGGGCGGTTCGCTCACCATGACCTCTGTTAGATTTGGCTAAGGTTGATTGTTTAAGCATAAAAGAGGGGCCCTGCTGACGGGGCCCCTTATTCATTTTGCCATTGCTTACCTTCCCCCGGGCGGACAGTTCTTCCTTAAAAAATTCGAATAAAGTTTGCTCAGGTGTTCCCATGTACCCTCCACTTCACTGATGTTGTGGGTGCGGTTGGGATAGGCCATGAACTCAAAACTCTTATTATACCTGATCAGTTCATTGAGCAGCATCTCTGCATTACTGTAATGCACGTTATCATCTCCCGTACCGTGAATAAAGAGCAGCTTGCCCTTCAGGTTACGTGCATAATTTATGGCGGAGCCTTTATTGTAGTCATCCATGTTTTCCTGTGGTAAACCCATATACCTTTCCGTGTAGATATTATCATAATTGAGCAGGTTGGTCACGGCTGCGATGGCAATACCGGTTTGGAATAAATCGGGATATTGAAACATCAGGTGCAGTGTGGAGGATCCGCCGCCGCTCCAGCCCCACACGGCAGTACGCGTTTTATCCATATAAGGCAGTTCCAGTATTTTTTTCGCTCCCATGGCCATGTCGCGGATATTGACCTGGCCATTCTTTCGGTAGATCGCCTTCCGCCAGGCAGCGCCCTTCAAAGCAGGTGTTCCGCGGTTATCGAGTGCTACCTGCACATAACCGTCGGCACGCATATCGCCATCATACAAGAAATTATTATGGGCGCCGTAAGAATCATCCGTTGTAGTGGCCGCCGGCTCCCCATATACATAAAAAACAACAGGGTACTTTTTGTTTGGATCAAAATTGGCCGGCTTATTGATCCAAGCGTCCAATTGTATCCGGTCTTCCGTAACCACCTGCACATATTCAACCTGTACATTCGGGTCAGATTTCATGGTTACGGAAATACTTTTTGCATTGTTCAAGGGCTTATGTTCCGGCAGCGAAACCCATTCCGTTACTGGTGGCGTTTGCGCGTTACTGAAAGTATGCCTGGCATAACGGGCCATGGGAGAAATATTATATGAGTGCGTGCCTTTCAGCTTATTACCACTAACCAGTTCAGCCTCATCTTTAAATTGTTTGTTCGCATTATTCAAACGCACCCGATACAGATACAGTTGGGTGGCGTTAGCGGGTGATGCAGTAAAATACAAATAGTTGTTTTTCTCATCAATGGCACTTACCTGCCCAATATCGTAATTGCCCCTGGTAAGCAGGGTAACCGTTTTACCATCTCGACTGATCTTATATGCATGTCGCCAGCCATCTTTTTCACTGACCCAGATAAATTCTTTTCCTTCATTGATCCATGTCCAGCCAACAGGGTTGTCAGTATTCAGGTCCACCCAGGCATCATCGTTTTCGGCCCAAAAGGTACGGCTGCTGCCATCATTGCTATTGCAGTAGATGAGGCGGCTCTCCTGCTGTTTGCGATCGAGCTGCTGAACGATCAGCTCATCGGTGCCACTCCATTCCATACGGGTGATATAATGCTGGCTTGGATCTCCTTCAATCCTCATCCAGCGTACAAATGCATTCGACAGATTCACCACCCCTATCCTTGCCGGAGAAGGCGCAAACCCAACTTTGGGATATTCCACCGGAATCACGCGGGAGTAAACAGAATCGGTATTGTTGACCATGTAAAAATCCCTGATCTTGGTGGCATCAACCTGCCAGAAAGCTATACTCCGGCTGTCGGGGCTCCAACGAAAACCATCTCGGCAATTGAATTCCTCTTCGTACACCCAATCAAATGTGCCATTGATCAATTTACGGCTTCCGTCGGTTGTGAGTTTCCGCACCATGCCTGTGGCCAGATCTTCCGTAAACAGATTATGCTCGCTAACATAGGCAACCTGCTTCCCATCCGGTGAAAACTTAGCGAACATGAGCGACTGGGCGGGCAATCCCTTACCCAATTGCCTGAGTTCTTGATTGGCCAGGTTAAGCACCCAGTAATCGCCCCGGGTTTTATAGCGCCAGACGCGGGCGGTGTTGCTAAAGATCAACACACGTTGGTTGCCATAAAAATCGTAAGACTGGGGTACCAGAGGTGTACCGGCCCCGGATGGTGTCAACTGCTCCTTTGTGATCAGCGTCGTTTCCGATTCTGTCCTGGGATCAACCTTCACCACTTGCCCGTTCTTAAAATAAGAATATGAAAGCCCATCGGGAGCCCAGGTTATTTTCCTGTCCTGAGCACGAATTGGGGAAACAAACAACACAAGAGTGATGACACTCAAAAAGATTTGCCTGAAGCGCATAGGTTTATCATTTAGAAGTGATAAAAATAATCATTTACTGCGGGCCAAAACCGCCACTGATGTAAAATGAACATAATTTTGCCTGTACAAAAAAGGGATATGCCTGACGAGAAATTGCGGCTGGATAAATATTTATGGGCCATCCGGTTATTCAAAACAAGAAGCCTGGCATCTGATGCTTGTGAAAAAGGCAAGGTCAAGTACCAGGGCAATGCCTGCAAACCTTCCAAACATGTGCATATAGATGAGGAATACGAAGTAAAGACGGAACAGAAAAAATGGCTTATCAAAGTAACGGGGATCCTCCACAACCGGGTACAATACAGCGAAGCCATCAAATTTTACCTCGATATCACCCCGGCCGAAGAGATCGAACGCATTCAATTCCAGGCAGCCACCTTTCATACCGGTAAACGGCTCAGTAAACAGGGGCGCCCAACCAAAAAGGACAAAAGGGATATTGATGAATTCCTGGGCGGCAGTATGGCAGACTAGTTCACGTTTTGCGCCTCCTTTTGGGAATCGGGCTGATGTTCCTTATTCGATCCCGGTTCAGCCATGATTCACATTCGTTTTACCCATGGGTGCTTTTTACATTTTACATTCTACCCATTAGATTTTACTTTTGAGCCATGCTTCATATAGACATCATTACTGTTGTGCCCGGTTTGCTTGATTCGCCATTTTCACACTCCATCATGAAACGGGCCCGCGAAAAAGGATTACTGGAAGTGAATGTGGTCAACCTGCGCGACCATACCACCTATGCCAGGGCGCAGGTAGACGATTACCCATTCGGCGGCGGGGCCGGCATGGTAATGATGATCGAACCCCTCGTGAACGCCGTTGAATCATTACAACGGTCAACCATATACGACGATATCATTTACCTCACACCTGACGGCGAAACATTCAACCAGCCGATGGCCAATCAATTTTCCCTCAGGAAAAACCTCCTGATGATCTGTGGACATTACAAAGGGATCGATCAGCGCTTTCGCGATCATTTCATTACAAGGGAAATATCGATCGGTGATTATGTATTAAGCGGCGGGGAACTTGCAGCGGCGGTATTGGTGGATTCTATAGGCAGGCTGATCCCCGGCGTACTGAATGATGAAAGTTCGGCCCTCAGCGATTCTTTCCAGGATAACCTGCTGGCGCCTCCCGTCTATACAAGGCCCGAAGAATTCCGCGGATGGAAAGTACCCGATATCCTGTTAAGCGGCAACCATAAAAAGATCGAAGAATGGAGGCATGAGCAATCAGTACAACGAACGAGGGAAAGACGGCCCGACCTGTTGGGCGAATAAATCCCCGGTTAGTTTTTCCTGACCCACACATACTCGGCGAACCCGAGGAGATCCCAAAAAATATTGCCCTGGATCTTTTTGCCTTTGATCAAAGAAGCCAGTATCCTGAAAGGCATGGCCAGGATAAACCAGATGTTCCTGCGAATGCCGGACCTTATAACCGTACAGCCATGCCCGGAAAGCAGCGCGCTCAATTCTTTCACAGAATAAACCCTCACATGCGTTGGGTCATCTTTGAAATTTAAGGTGCCGTACATGGAGGGCAGCCTGGTGCTTTTTTTGCCCGGATACTCAATATACATGTACCCGCCTTTTTTGAGTTTGGGTAACAATGCCTTAATTACTTCATCGCCATTATATAGATGTTCTATCACATGTACCATCCAGATCCCGTCAAAATAATCGGCAGGAATCGACCCGAATGACAATGCGGTGAGGTCCATTTCATAAAAAGCATGCATGGACGCAAAATCTTCCGGGTTATTATTATAGTCCCTTTCCATATCCACCCCATGATATTCGCACAGGGGAAAAACGCGCCTGGTTTTGGTTGCGGAATGATTACCCGCGCCGATGTCCAGCAACCGGAAAGGGGCGGAGCCAAATGACCTGCGCAGGTATATGAATTTGGAAACAAAAGAAGAAGCCAGGGCTTTCATTTTCATGCGCAAATATAATCCTGATTCGGCTGAATTACCCGGACACACCGGCAAATAAAAAAGCCCCTTGTTCAGGGGCTCTTTTACTTTATAAAAAACATCTTAGTTCTTAAACAATGAATCTTCCACTTTCACATTCGTTTCGATCTTGTCGAAAGTGATCGTTCCCTGCATGCTGGTCGTGCTATACGGGAACCAGAATCCGTCTGCGTTTTGCTTGAAATCAGCAAAAGTGGTTTCCATGTCCATTTCCTCACCCTGTACATTCTGCTTGCTGGCAGTCTTGATCAGGAAATAGGTTTTGGCATCGAGGAAATATGTAACCACCTTACCAGACTTTAATGTCAGCTTCAGCTTATAAGCCTCGGCGTTATCCACTTTATCCTTGCCGAGAAGTTCGATCGTTGTTCCTTTGTCCTTATAATTCAGCAGTGCGCCCTGAATATCCAGTTGGCTGCTGGCTGATTTATACTGATCGTCTTCCATCTTCTTAGGTTCAGTCATACCCATGACCGGCATAAATACCCAGCCTTCCGTGGCATTAAGCATTTGGTAGTTGCTTGAACCCATGATATCCATATCCAGCCTGAATCCGATCAAATGTGAACGGGTCATGGTCATGCTGATATCAACACCCTGCGTGCTCATGCTGCCCGTCATGCGGACCGATTTCAATGATTCGAGTTTTTCCTTACCACCCATGGCGGTGATATGGCTGTTGACAACATCATCAACGGTTTGCGCCTGCGTATTGGTGAAGAGCAGGGCTGCGAATGCCATGGCGAGAAATTTTACCGGTTTCATGTATTTGTTGGTTTTATTTGATTGCCTGTATTTGGATGATTAGGTTGATCAGGCGGGGCAAAGATACCGGAGAAAAATCAAACCTGATTGCCCATTTATAACTAACTTAAGCCGCTTAAAGTAAAAATTTTTGCATGCAACAGTTCAGGTTGACCGGCAAGATGGTGAATATCCGGGAAAAAAGGATCGAAGAAGTCTGTATCAGCATTGAAAACGGCAGGATCAGTAAGATTGTGCCGGCGGAAGGCGCCGACCTTCAGGTCACCGGCCTGATCATGCCGGGGTTTATCGACAGCCATGTGCATGTGGAAAGTTCCATGCTGGTTCCTTCCGAATTTGCCCGCCTGGCCGTTGTGCATGGCACCGTGGGCACCATCAGCGACCCCCATGAGATCGCCAATGTCTGCGGGATGGATGGGGTCATGTACATGATCGAAAATGGTAAAACCGTCCCATTCAAATTTAGCTTCGGCGCCCCCAGTTGTGTACCTGCCACACAGTTTGAAACAGCCGGAGCCGCCCTGGACGCATCGGATGTGGATAAGCTTCTGCAAATGCCCGAAATACGATATCTCAGTGAGATGATGAATTTTCCCGGTGTGCTGTTCAGCGACCCGGAAGTCATGAAAAAGATCGCGTCGGCCAAACAATACAACAAACCGGTAGACGGACACGCCCCCGGATTAAGGGGCGAAGATGCCAGGAAATACATAGCCGCCGGCATCAGCACCGATCATGAATGCTTTACGGCCGAAGAAGCCCTCGACAAATTGAACCTGGGTATGAAGATCCTCATCAGGGAAGGCAGCGCCGCGAAGAATTTTGAAGCCCTGATCGGCCTGATGAACGAACACTATGAAAACATGATGTTTTGCAGCGACGACAAGCATCCCGACAGCCTGGCCCTCGGACATATCAACCAACTCTGCGCCCGGGCGGTGGCCAAAGGGATCGATGTGTTCAAAGTACTGCAGGCCGCCTGCATCAATCCGGTTGAACACTATAAAATGGATGTAGGCACATTACAACCCGGCGACCCGGCCGACTTCATCATCATCAAAGACCTCACCGGATTTGAGGTACTGGCAACATACATCAATGGCGGGAAAGTAGCCGAAAACGGACGATCGCTCATTCAAACAGAGAGGGCCGGCATCATCAATTCATTTGATTGTTCTCCCAAAACGGAAGCCCATTTTGCCATGCCCTGGGCCGGTGAAGAGAACATAGAAGTGATCGAAGCCCTCGATGGCCAGCTGATCACCAATAAACTCCACCTCAAGCCCTGTGTAAAGGACGGACTTGTGATCCCGGATACGTCGGCAGACATGCTCAAGATGGTGGTGATCAACCGATACCATGAAGCGCCCGTTGCAAAAGCTTTTATCAGGAATTTTGGCATGAAGGCAGGCGCCATCGCTTCAACGGTTGCGCATGACAGCCATAATATTGTGGCCGTTGGCGTGAATGACGAAAGCCTTTGCCAGGCAGTCAATCTTGTCATTAAACAACGGGGAGGCATAAGCGCCGTTGGTGCCGGAAAAGAAAAAGTCCTTCCCCTTCCGGTGGCGGGCCTCATGAGTAATCTCGACGGGTATGAAGTTGCGGAAGCCTATACGGCGATCGATACGATGGTGAAAAAAGACCTGGGCAGTACTTTGGCCGCACCCTTTATGACATTGTCCTTTATGGCCCTGCTGGTCATCCCCCATTTAAAATTGAGCGACAAAGGCTTGTTTGACGGAGATCAGTTCAGGCTGATCGGCACAAATTAATGCTTGGCAGAAACCACTTTCAATGCCACACTGTCGGTTCCTTTCGGGGCGAAATATTTTGATTTAAAATCCTCTTCCTTTCCGGGAGCAATGGTTTCATATATGGTTTCCCTGTCCTCTTCCAGGAGGGCCCCGGTTTTACTGTAGAAAGACAGCTTGAGTTCGATATCCCTGTATGAAACCACCGTGGCCTTACTTTTTACCGTACCCTTAACCACCGTCTGCCCCAGCAGGTTACGATGGCTGTTGCCGGAAACCGTGAGGAACCTGGCCGGACTCTTTTTTTCAATTTCTTCCATGGATTCCCTGGACTGTTCATAGGCGTCTTTATGCCCTTTGCCATCGTTTTTTCCCTGACAACCGGTTTGTAGAAATATCAACATGATCAGGCAGGTTATGGGAATGGGGAGCCAGGCAGTTTTTGTCATAAGCATGTACCGTTTATTAGTCAATAAAAATAAAGCAGACTGAGCGATTTTATTATAGATTTGTATGTTAATGAATAGACAATATTCAGATTATCAACCCGAAACCAGGATCTAAACATCTTCTTATGATCAGGAACCTATGCGCAGAACATTCTTTGGTTAGTAACTGGGTCAGCGAACTCAGGAATATTGATGTACAGCAGGACAGGATGCGGTTCCGCAGAAACCTGGAACGCATCGCCGAAGTGATCGGATATGAAATCAGCAAACAGCTGGAATCGGTTGATCAGGAAATCACCACCCCGATGGGCAGTGCAACCTGTAAAGTATTGAAAAAACAACCCGTACTGGCCACGATCCTGCGAGCCGGATTGCCCATGCACACGGGCCTGTTGAATTATTTTGATAAGGCCGACAATGCATTCCTGAGCGCTTATCGTAAACACCATGCAGATGGCAGTTTTGAGATCAGCCTCGAATACATGAGCTGCCCTGATCTGAATGGCCGGGTAGTGATCATCTGCGATCCCATGCTGGCCACTGGCTCCTCACTGGTCAAATCCATACAACACCTAAGGGAAGAAGGCGATATCCAGGAATTGCATATCGTTTGTGCCATTGCCTGTACTGTTGGCATAGAATATGTATTAAGGGCTGAGCCCAAGGCATACATCTGGTGCGGCGATATTGATGAAGAACTGACGGCCAAAGGATATATCGTACCAGGGCTGGGTGATGCGGGCGATCTGGCATATGGCTCCAAAATGCAGAATTGACCTAAATAAAAAGCTAAAATTCATACTCTTAGATAAGGAAAGGGCCAGTTATGCAGCTTTTTGGCCAAATTTATTATCTTTATAATCCTGAATACCTGATAATGAGAAAACTCTTTCTATTTATTCCGGTCCTGCTGATGGTTGGTTTTGTGAAAGGCCAGGACCCCCATTTCTCTCAATTTTTTGCTTCACCACTGACCCTTAACCCCGCTTATACGGGTAAATTCGACGGAATCTGGAGGTTGGCAGCTAACCACCGCGATCAATGGCCATCGATACCTAAGGCTTATGTTACCACCAGCGCTTCGGTCGATTTTGGAATATTAAAAAGCAAAGTCCCAGAAAATGACGTGTTTGGCATAGGCATATCCGGGCTCACGGATGCCAGTGCCAACAGTGCATTGAAACTGAATTATGGTTCGGTATCTGTGTCCTACCACAAATCACTGGACGAGAACGGATATAATACGATCGGTGCCGGTTTCCAGGGCTCCTACAACAGCCTTGTACTGGATATCACTAAACTGACCTTTGAGGATATGCTCACGCAGAATGGTTTTACCGGCGTCACATCCGATATACTTACCAATGGAAGTAACCAGAATTATATGGATGTAAATGCCGGTGTATTGTATTCCGGATCTTCCAACGGGCAAAACAACTATTACCTCGGTGTTTCGATGTACCATATCAATCGTCCGAAAGTGAATTTTAAAGACAAGAACTGGTATCTTACCAACCGTCTGACCGTTCACGGTGGAGGTTATTTCCCTGTTTCCGACGTTGTCAGTGTCAACCTTTCGTTTATTCACCAGACACAGAACAAGGCCAGTGAAACAGTACTGGGCGGCGCACTGGCATTGAATGCCAATTCAGACAATAGCAACCCGACAAACGTATATGTTGGATCATGGCTTCGTTTAAATGACGCTGTCATACCTTATGTGGGGCTTGAAATCGCCGGCCTGCGGATTGGCGCCAGCTATGATATTAACATCAGTAGCCTGAAAGCTGCTACAACCAGCCGCGGCGGATCGGAGATCTCGGTGATCTATATCAAGAAAAAAGCGGAATCCAAAGGAATACCCTGCCCGAGGTTTTAACGAAACCCATCCATCAGATTTATTTTTTCCCCGCTGCACGCGGGGATTTTTATTACGACCCTGATAACTATTTTGGCCTCCCGCTGACATACCGGTTACCCCGTATATAAAAACGGTAAGGCTGAGCAGCCGCATGCGCACCCGCCCCCTCCACACCAATTCGCCCGCTTATACCTATGCCTGACTGATCAACGACAAAACGACTGTCGGATAACAGGTATACATCTTTCCCCAATAAACTCAGACCGGAATGAACCTTGCTAAAACCCATGGCCCGGGCCAGGTTACCTGGTCCGGATGTGATCGTTCGGTCTGCTTCCGCTTTTCCACTACGTTTAGCCATTACCGGTAGCCCATCCAGCGGCTCCAATGCACGGATAAGAACGGCATCCGGTATATCCCGGTCATTCGTCACCACATTGAACATCGGATGAATACCATAACAGATATATACATAAGCGGTACCGGCCGCATGATACATGTGTTCATTCCTGGCCGTACGGCGGCCGCCAAAAGAGTGAGAAGCCCGATCCGTGATCGCAACATATGCCTCTGTTTCCACAATACGCCCACTGCATGTTTGACCATCGATGCAAGATACCAGCACCTTGCCCAATAGCTCACGGGCAATGAGTACCACATCTTTTCTTTTGTAAAACGACAAGCCAAGTACTGTCAACATGATCGACGGTTCGGAATGCTGAAATGTTTGTTTACCTTTAATATTCGTACTGATCGAAAGCAATGCTCAAGGAAATCATCATAGCCATACAATCCTATTACGAAGCCCACAAATTTATCATAAAACACAGGCTTTGGAAATGGATTTACATACCCGGCCTGATCTATACAGTCCTGTTCATAGCAGGTATTTACTTATTTTGGACGACCAGTAACAGCGCCATTGAACTGATCATGCTAAAAACCGGCGTTAAAGGATGGCTCGACCGGATGCACGATAACGTATTGAATTTTTTCTTTATTGTCGGGCAGATCATCCTCCGGCTGATTCTGCTTCTTTTTTATTTTTCCCTGTTCAAATACCTTTTTCTCATCATTGGCTCACCGGTTTTTGCCTATCTGAGCGAGAAAACGGACAGTATTATTCAGGGAAGGGATTATCCTTTCAGTTGGCGGCAGTTGATGATCGACCTCTGGCGGGCGGTAAAGATCGCTTTCAGGAACATGTTATGGCAAACCGTTTACCTCGTTACCATCCTGATCCTTTCTTTCCTTCCGGTTATCGGCTGGATATCTCCGGTGCTCACCTGGCTCGTTGAATGCTATTATTTTGGTTTCTCCATGCTGGATTATAACAGTGAGAGAAATAAACTCAGCGCCCAGGCAAGTATCGAGTTCATCGGCCTTCACAAAGGGCTGGCGATCGGTAATGGACTCGTTTTCTACCTGATGCACCTGGTACCGGTTGCCGGGTGGATTTTTGCACCCAGTTATGCCGTAATTGCCGCCACCCTCAGCCTGCATAAAGCCCAGCGCTCGCAGGTCATTACCCGATAATATGAGTACCGTTTACCTTATACCCAGTCTGCTGGCTGAAGATGCCATTGAAACCATTCCGGCATATATACTGCCTGCCGTGAAAGAATGCCAGGTAATGTTCGTGGAAAATGAACGTACTGCCAGGCGTTTCCTGAAACAACTGGATAAAAATATAGTGATTGACGATTTCAGGTGGTACCCGATACATAAAGCCGAAGAGGAGCAATTGATCGAATTCCGCAACTGCCTGAAACAAGATCTCTCCATTGGCATCATCAGCGAAGCAGGTTGCCCGGGGGTAGCTGATCCCGGACAGATCTTAATAGCCGCCGCACAGGACGCTGGCGCCCGCATAAAGCCGCTCGTCGGGCCCAGTTCAATTTTATTATCCCTCATGGCCAGCGGGATGAATGGCCAACAGTTTGAATTTATCGGCTACCTGCCCGTGGATACGGCTGCCAGGGTAAAAAAAATCCGGGAGCTGGAATTACTGTCAGCCAAACAAAACAGCACCAAAATATTCATCGAAACCCCTTACAGGAACAACCAGCTGCTGGATAGCCTGCTCGAGCACGTTTCACCCGGAACGCGTCTATGCATTGCCGTTGACATCACCGGGAAATCGGAAAGCATCCGCACAAAAACCATAAGTGACTGGAAAAAAAACAAACCTTCCTTGCACAAAATCCCGGTCATTTTCCTGCTCCAGGCAGGATCCTGAATCAGTGCGCCACTTCCTTCATGGAAATGATCTTGTCTACCACATAAGTGCTGTATCCGCGCCAGGGAAGCCTGTGCTTGTATTCCTTGTAATGAAGATCGAAGTACTTTCCTGAATTCAGCATCAGGGTATTGGCCAGGCTGTCGTCCTGCACAGAAAACTCAAATTCATACGACTGGATGGTTCCGGGGGCGTTGGAACGGATACCAGATTGGATCAGTTTACCTTCATACGTTTTGAAAATATTCCCTTTTTTCACCACATAGTTCAACTCCCCGGACTTTACGCCTTCCCCGAACACAAAATAAAAATTCCACCAGGTCAAAAATCCCAGGATGAATACCAATATAAACAGGAACCATCGCAGGAATTTTCTGAACCCGCTATGGGAGGGCTTTCCAGGCTGAGGGGCATATTGTTCCATCATTGTAATGTTTAGTGTATGATCAAATCATAATCCATATTCACTGACGAGCCAAACCAGGGCGATCATGGCGGCTGCTCCCAGGTGAAGTTCCCGACGGCTTACGGCTTCAAATCTATCCGTTGCGGCATGATGAACATCGAAGTATCGCTGGCTGTCGGTATTAAGTCCCGCGAGGCTTGTTCCTATTTTTTCCAGGTAACCTATATCTGAACCACTGCCCCCCAATGCAAATTCATACAAGCCATATTCCATCAGCAATGGTTTCCAACGGCTGATCTTTTGAAAGACCGGATCCGGTACCTCAAAAAAGAATCCCCTGGGCGAAAACCCTCCATCATCGCTTTCCAATGCAAAAAGATGCTTTTCTCTCCTGGCTATGGCTGAATCAAGGTATGCTTTGGCTCCTTTTGTTCCGTTTTCCTCATTCATAAACATCACGGCCCGGATGGTGCGTTTGGGGCGTATCCCCAATGCTTTGAATGTGCGGATGATCTCTATTGCCTGCACACAGCCCGCCCCGTCGTCATGCGCCCCCTGCCCCAGGTCCCAGCTATCGAGATGCCCCCCTACCGTAATGATCTCTTCCGGATACAGGCTTCCGCGTATCTCCCCAATCACATTGGCCGACATCACATCATCATACATCATTGCACCGGAACTGAAACAGGCCTGCAAAGATCTCCCGGCTTGAAGCTGCCTGTGCGCCCATTCTGCATCTTCCGTACTGATGGCCACGGCTGGTATTTTGGGGAAAGAATCATTGTACATGGTGGCACCGGTGTGCGGATATGGATCAACGTTACTTGCCAGCGATCTTACGATCACTCCTATGGCGCCGTACCTGGCAGCCTGGGAAGGTCCTGAACGCCGCCCCACGCCACTCTCCCCATAAGCCCGGAAAGTATGTATTTTGGTTGGGTCCATCGCCAGGTTAAAAAAAACAATCCTGCCACGTAGCTTTTTTTCCCCCAGTTCCTTTAACTGACTGAAACTTGTCACTTCTACCAATTCTGCGCAAACAGGCTTATCACCGCTGCCCACCGAATTGCCCAAAGCTGAGAGCCTAAGCTCATGCCGGATGCCATCGGATGTTTCCAGATATCCTTTTTCCGGGTTCCCCCGAACCCAATGCGTGACTTTGCAGGGCTGCAGCCAGGTGGTATCGGCTCCGGCATCCCGGAGCATTTTTTGCGTAAGTTGAACCGCATTTTCTGCTCCCGCCGACCCGCTTAAACGCGGACCAAAGCTGCACAAATGCCTGAGATTTTCATATGCAGCCCCGTTCGTCATGATTTCATTGACCAGTTTTCGCACAGCCAGGGAATCGTTTTGTTGTGCATGAACGGGGCAGGCAAAATAAAACAGGGATGCCAGTATGTACAGGAATCGATATTGTAAATGCATAAGCAAATTTACCCATTTCAATGATGGGAGAATGGAAAATGAATTTCCCAGGAAATGGTAACTTGCAGGTCATTGCACCATTAAAAAAGCTTCATGAACATAGCGATCGTTTGTTACCCGACTTTTGGCGGTAGTGGAGTGCTGGCCACTGAACTGGGAAAAGTGCTGGCGGAGAAAGGCCATAACATCCATTTTATCACTTACCAGCAACCTGTCAGGCTAAGTGGCTTCCATGCCAATATATATTATCATGAGGTTCGGGTACCTACTTATCCGTTATTTGATTTTCCTCCTTATGAAACTGCGCTGGCCAGTACCATGGTTGATGTGGTCAATAATAACCAGATCGATCTGTTACACGTACATTATGCCATCCCACATGCGGCGGCAGCTTACATGGCCAAACAGATCCTGGCCAAACAAAACATACAAATTCCCGTCATCACCACGTTGCATGGCACGGATATCACACTGGTTGGCCGCGATAAAACGTATAGCCCCGTTGTTACTTTTTCCATGGAAGAAAGTGATGCGCTGACAGCCGTATCGCAAAACCTCAAAGAAGAAACGTACAGGAACTTTAACATCACGAAGCCAATCGAGGTCATTTATAATTTTGTTGATGTCAAAAGATTCAATAAAAAACCGGTGGACGCTTTCCGGAAACTGATCGCGCCAAACAACGAAAAGATCCTCGTGCATGCCTCAAACTTCAGAAAGGTCAAGCGTGTGCTGGACGTTGTTAAAACCTATATGCTGATCAACAAGCAGATCCCATCACGTCTATTGCTCCTGGGCGATGGACCGGAACGGCCGGAGATAGAGGCTTTCACGCGTGAATACCCCGACTGTCACGATATAAAATTCCTGGGCAAGCAGGAACAAATGGAAGATATCCTCCCCATCGCAGACCTGTTCTTACTGACAAGCGAATATGAAAGTTTCGGATTGGCAGCCCTGGAAGCCATGGCCGCAGAAGTACCGGTAATTTCGACCAATGCCGGCGGATTACCGGAAATTAACGTACACGGGTTTTCGGGATTTATGAGCGACGTCGGGGATGTGGAAGACATGAGCCGAAATGCGCTCACGATCTTATCTGACAAGGAAACACATCTTCGATTCAAGGCCAACGCACTGATCCAGGCTAAAAAATTCGATATCAGCCAGATCGTCCCTCAATATGAGAAATTATATCAGCAACTGCTGCCCTTATCGGTTTCTTAACCACCTTTCCGGGTCAAAATTGCTGGTTTCGTTACTCATGTAGAAGTCGATTGCACCAATGCCGTCAAAATTGGCGGCCACGCGTCCAAGCACCTGGCCAGTTTTATCTTGCTGACCCCTTTGTACAGAAACGCCCGTAAGATTACTGTATGTAGTAAAATAACGTCCATGCTGGAGGATGACCACCTGCATGTCTTCAATAGGTTGAACAGCCGTTACCGTACCATCAAAGACGGCTTTCACCGGGCTCCCGATATCGGATGAAATGGTGATGGAAGAAGTGACTAAGTCTGACCCGCTGGGGAGTTTATTATTTCCATAATGCATCAGTACCATGCCTCGATCTACCGGCCATGGCAAAGTGCCCCTGTTCTTTTCAAAACTGGCGTTAAGGGCAATAGAGCTGGCATCATTCAACAAGATACTTTCCGCAGGCTTCTTAGCCGGTGCAGTTGTTTTGCCGGGTGATGTGACGGATTTGGTGTTAACATCCGGTTTATTGCCCCCGGAAACGGCCATGGCTTCTTTGGCTGTCGCCGCCTTTCTTGCTTTTTCTTCTTCGGCCGCTTTTGCTATGGCTTCTTTCTGTGCCCTCTTGATGGCCGCTGCTATCGCATTGTCCACCTTCTGCATTTGCTTGCGCTTGGCAGATATCTGGTTATTGAGTTGTTTTTCCTGCTTTTTCAGCTCAGAGAGGATACGATCCTTTTCTTTTTGCTGTTCCGCCAATGTGGCCAGCTCTTTATTCTGCACTTCAAGTGTGGCGCTCTTTTTTTGTTTCACCCCATTCAGTTCCTGTATCTTGTTTTTCCTGAGAGACTGTGTGCGGAGGATATTCTGCCCCTGCATTTCCCTGTAACGGCGATAGCTTTTTAAATACGCAAGCCTTTTGATGGCATCGTTGAAACTGGCCGAAGAAAATACAAAATTGAGGAATTCGTAGTTGCTGCGGTTCTTATACGCGTAAACCATGCTCCGTGCATATTCCTGTTTAAGGGTATCCAGCAGCCGGTCGAACCGGCGGACATCCTTTTGGGTAGTGTATATATTGTTATCGAGGAGACTAAGGTCGCGGTTGATATTGTCAATCACCCTGTCCTGCAGATTCAGCTTGTTATTAATAAGCTTCCATTGCAGGAAATTTTCACGGGTCTGTGCTTTGGTATTCTTAAGGAGCTTTTCTGTTTGCTCGATTTCCTTTTTCAGTTCCTGGCGCTGCCTTTCCAGTTCTTCTCGGGTCTGCGCCTTGAGTCCCGGCAGGCTGGCCAGGGTCAATACAGTGGCTAGGATGATTGTTTTCATACTCAGCTTTTATAGGATTGCATTAAAATGATCGGCAGGGTACCAAGATTGCCGTTGCGGGCAAAAGTCCGACAATTAGTTTAAAAATAACGATTATTTGCGCTTATAATTTCTGGGCACATTGAAGTTCACCGATAAATCTTTGTTAAACTCAAATTGCTTGAAATTCATCCTGATATCTATTTTGTTCTTTTCCGAAACCAGTATCCTGCGCGTGGTGGAGAAACTGATACCTGAACCGGTGCTGTAATCATCATACATGATATCCGCCGTCCTGTTTCTGCTCAGGTCAACATCATCCAGTTTGCAACGGATTATCTGGAGTTTGTCTGGTGTCAGTGTCAGCAGGTTTTTAAAATATTCCCCTACCGATGTCAACAGGATATAGTTTTCAAACTGCCTGTAAGAAGTGACGTTTTCATCAAAGAATACAGGGTTCCCCACCAGCAGATTTTGTAATGTTTGGAAATCAAATGGTATCTCGGTGACTTCCTGGAGATAATCGAGTGTCCGGTATTGCACTTCTTTGGCCTGCTTATCCAGGAGGATGACCTGGCTTGGCGTGATCAGGATCCTGTATACTTCGATATTCAAAAACGTGGCGGAAAGCGACATCCAGATGGCGCTGTCCTTGATCATCCTGACCACAACGGTCAGGTCGGGTTGCTTGCCCTTATTATCTGTCACTTCCACTTTGATCTTGGCGGAAAATGTTTTAAAGTCGATCTTATTAGAATCGATCCTGCTGATGGCCTTACGGATCACCTGCATCGAATCAACGGTATTGGATACCGGGAAAACCACCGGGGGTTCTTTGGGGGCAATGACCTGTTTGATCTGGCGCGTTGTCCGGCAGGCACTGAATAGCAGCACCGACAGCAGTAATAATTTAACAGGCACTATGTTCATGTGGTGTCTCATTCGTTGTGTGGCGTTTATTGTTTTCCGGTATGACCAAACCCCCCGGCTCCTCTTTCTGTCAGCCCGATATCTTCCGTAGCGATCAACTTCGCCTTTTCTACCCTGGCCAATACCATCTGTGCGATTCTTTCTCCATGGCTGATCTCCTGGGGTTCGTTACCCAGGTTGATCAGTAGTACTTTGATCTCACCCCGGTAATCGCTGTCGATGGTTCCCGGCGTATTGAGGCAGGTTATGCCCTGTTTGACCGCCAACCCACTCCTGGGCCTCACCTGTATCTCATATCCTTCCGGTATCTCCGCATACAAACCGGTCGGTATCAGTTTTCTCTCCAATGGAGCCAGGGTGACCGGCTGTTCCAGGCAAGCACGGATATCCAGCCCGGAGGAACCTGCCGTTGCATACTCCGGTAACGGATTGCCTGAACGGTTGATAATTTGTATGTTGATAGCTGACATGGCTCTTTTTTATCTGAATAAAACGACTGTCCCTCTCAAAAGTTGAGGAGATCTGCCCGGCTGCTGCATCCGCAGGATATAAATATACACACCGGCAGGCAACGGCTTACCTTTTGATGTACCGTTCCATTTCACGGCCGGATCATTGGATTGAAAGACCGGTTGACCGTAACGGTTATACACCGACAGGTTATAGACCCCCGCCTGTACCAGGTCGACCGGACCAAAAAGATCATTAAGGCCATCACTGTTAGGCGTAAACGCAGATGGCAGGAATAATCCGCAGTCGCCGGGATATAAATTGACCGTATCCGAAGCGCTGCAACCGCCAGCAACGGTTACCGTTACCGAATAGGTGCCGGGCTTGTTGATTTGCAATGTACGGGAACTGTCTCCGGTGCTCCATCGGTAATCATCAAATCCGTCTCCCGGATCCAGCGTAACAGGTTTCAATGAACAAACGGGAGAATCAGCGCCCAGGGTAATCACGGGAGGTGGTATGGTATTGACCTGGGTGCTATCCCTCATCCTGCATCCGTTATACTCCAGTTCGAGCCAATATAGCCCCGCCTGATCTACTTCTATTGAATGATCGAAAGACCCGGTATTCCAGTTATAATGTACATCGTTTATCCCTGATTCAAGCAGTACCGTACCAGAAGGACAAAAACTTTTGACCGGATCTAAAAAATCATCGGTATCGGCAATCCAGATTCTTTTATTGATCAGTTGACTGTTGCCCGAACAGGTTTGTTTAAATATGCGAAGTGAAATATCGTGGAACCCAGTTTGGGAAAATGTATGAACAGGCGAAAATTGGGTGGAACTGCCTCCATCGCCAAAATCCCAAAAAACGGAATCAATTCCTGTAACTATGTTGATTTGAAACGGAACCGACAAATCGCTGCAATTGCCTGATCGCTCAAAGGCATAAGTGTACGACTGGTTATCAAAATAGCTTTGGAGGTTATTGGGAAATCCGGCGCTGCACTTGGTTCTTCCGCTGGGGTCCAGGATCACTCCATCAGGCATAAACCGGCAGGCCGCTCCTGCATTATCGGGTGCTTCAATGACGGATACGGCACTTTTTCCGCGGTAGGCTACATATAATTTTCCATCCGGACCAACCTGTATGCTTCCCGCGCCACTGCCTGATATTTCCGTATGGATAAGTTGCCGGCTCGCTTCTATCAGCGCAGGATCATAACCCGTTACCTGAAACTGGTACAGCCTGCTGTCGAATGCATCATTGAATGAATTTACATACAGGAAATCATTGGTCGGCGAAAACTCCAGGCCATATGCGCCGGGAAATCCGGTAACCGTTGCCGTTATGTTGGGCCTGAACATGACGGGGTTCGTCAACCGGCCTGTCAGGCGGTTAAAATCGAGCAGTTCGACCCTGTCTAAACTATATCCGAAAGCGCAGGCCAGCCGGGTGCCCTTACTGGAGAACTTGATGCCCCCGATATTATTATTGATATCGCCTCCGATCACATTTCCTGTACTGCTGATGACCGGGGTCGGGTTCAACCCGGTTGATGTGAGCAGGTAAGCATAATACTGGTCGGACTCCCACCTCCGAACAACGATCCATATATCCTGGTTATTGCAATGCCTGACCGCGGCGATGCGTTCATAGGTTTCCGTTAGTAAGGGTACGTTTTTTTGCACAACCTCTCCCATGCCGTTATCGCCCCGGATATTGACCACCGAATATTTCAGCCCATTTTCCAGCAGCATATGTACGGCACCGTTGGTAAAAACATAGTACAGGCTGTCTACGCCTGGCTGGGGCACGATCAATACGCCCTGTGTACTGCTCTGGTCGCCACTGAGGCCGGTACCGTTTTTCATCCCCTGGTGGGCCCGGTTGGTCAGCGAAGTTCCATTACTGTAAAACAGCAGCCGTCCCTGGCCGTCTGAAATACTGGCACAGCCCTCTTCCGAATACAAAGCTCCTGTCAGAACTGGTTGCGGGGGAGATTGTGAAAAAGACAGTCCTGCCCCCTGGCCGAAGAACCAGTTATATGCTTCACGCTGGGCTAAGGCAGCCTGGCATAAACAACATAACAGGAAAATGAAAACTGGACGTATCATCTGGGATTAAGCGGTTTTTTCAAGCAACACGGTGGCATATGCTTTCAGGCCTTCCTCGCGTCCTACAAAACCCATTTTTTCGGTGGTGGTGGCCTTGATGGATATATCGTGCTTCGTGATGGAAAGGATGCCCGCTATCACCTCCTGCATCTGGGGTATGTGTGGTTTTATTTTGGGGGATTCCAGGCAAACCGTACTGTCGATATTAACTACCCGGTATCCTTTGCCGGAGATCAGTTCAAAAGACCTTGCCAACAGGATCTTACTGTCTATATGCTTAAATGAGGAGTCGGAATCGGGAAAATGAAAGCCGATGTCTCCGAGGGCAAGTGCCCCCAACAGCGCATCGCAAATGGCATGAAGCAATACATCCGCATCGCTATGTCCGAGAGCTCCTTTATGGTGAGGGATTTCAACACCGCCCAGCCAAAATTTCCTGTTTTCCGTCAACTGATGATAATCAACCCCAAATCCGATCCTGAAAGACATACCATTTTTTTGTAAATATCCAATTTATTGGGCGGGCAGCAAAACAAAAAAGCGTTCCGTATAAACGGAACGCTTTTAAGACATATAAATGAGATGAAATTACTTCTTGGTCTTGTCCATATTGAAAACCAGGCCAAAACGCATGGTGTTGGACAGTGGGTTACGGTTAACACCGGAACCGGCAGGCAGGAGGTATGAGAAGTTCAGGCCGAACATGTTGTATTTCAGACCTGCACCCAGGGTGAAGAATTTACGATCACCCTTGATCTCGTTTTCGAAGAAATAACCGGCACGGAAAGCAAATTGCTCTTTATACCAGTATTCAGCACCAAATGAAACGCTGATTTCTTTCAGTTCATCTTTACCGGCATCACCGAAAGAACTGAACCAGCTTCCCACAACACCTTTAGAACGGTAGTCAACCAGTCCGGCTGAGTCCCCGGCGGCTGGCGGTGTTGGAACCATCAGTTTATTCAGGTCAAGGGCGAAAGTGATTTTATTGTCTTCGTCGAATTTCTTGTTATAAGCAGCACCTACACCAAAGTTGGCAGGGATATAATCTTTCTGGTTAGCGTCATTGGTATAAGAGATCTTTGAACCCAGGTTGCTGAGGGTTACACCCCAATCAAATCCGTTTCCGCTTTCTTTTGTGCCTTT
>JAXLUE010000012.1:0-89033 GCA_046329695.1 Ferruginibacter sp. | reverse complement strand
CATCCACCAGCTCGAAAGCCTGCATTCGCAATTTGTGAAGCAGGAAGAAACCAACAGCCTGGTGCTGAAAGGCGTGGATGTACTCCGCAACAACTGGTTCTTCCTGTTTGTGGATGCCATGAAGGAGATGAAGATACCGGTGTTCGGATTCGAGGCGCTGAAAAACTTTCGGTTCAATACCGCCCGGCCCAATACGCATATCCACGTCAGCAGCGGGCTCGATTGGTTTGACGCAAAAGTGGAGATCGAATTCGGAGAACAGCGTGTAGGCATTGCCGATATTAAAAAAGCGTTGGCGGGCAAACAGTCATTTGTGCAATTGGGCGATGGCACACTAGGGATACTGCCTGATGAATGGCTGAAACGTTATGCGCTCCTGTTCAAGGTGGGCGATGGCAGGCATGACAAACTCCGCCTGTCGCGCTACCATATGAGCGTGATCGATGAGTTATATGAAAACCGGGATGAAACCGAGATCAGCTTTGCGCTTGATGAGAAATTTGAACGGCTGAGGGAATTCAAGCACATACCGGAAGTACAGGCCCCCCAATACCTGCAGCCCATCCTGCGACCTTACCAGTTATCTGGCTTCCAGTGGCTGAATTACCTGAATGATGTAGGTTGGGGCGGTATCCTTGCCGACGATATGGGTTTGGGTAAAACGATCCAGGCCCTGACCATGATGGACCATTACCGTCAGCAAAACGAAGGTAATCTGAAGGCGATCGTGATATGCCCGACCACCCTGATCTATAACTGGCAGAATGAGATAAGGAAATTCACGCCGGCACTGACCTATCATATCCATCATGGTAACACCAGGAGCCGTGATGTGGAAGAACTGCAGAAGAACAATATCATCATCACCACCTATGGTACATTGCGAAGCGATATACAGCTGCTGATGAAAGTGTTGTTTGATTACATTGTGCTGGATGAAAGCCAGGCCATCAAAAACCCTTCATCCAAAGTGACCAAGGCAGCCTCTCTGCTGGTTGGTAAAAATCGGTTATGCATGAGCGGTACCCCACTGCAGAATAATACGTTTGATATCTATGCCCAGATGAACTTCCTGAATCCGGGGCTGCTGGGCAGTGTGGAGTTTTTCCGCAACGAATTTGCCACACCAATCGATAAGTTTGGCGAAAAGGATCAGAAAGACCACTTGCGAAAATTACTTTTCCCCTTCATCCTCCGGCGTACCAAGGAACAGGTGGCCAAAGACCTGCCCGATAAAACGGAGACGATCCTGTATTGTGAGATGGAAAATGAGCAAAGGCGCATTTACGAGGCATACCGTAACCTATACCGCGATAAGATCCTCGGAACGATCGACGAGCAGGGCATTGATAAATCGCAACTAACCATCCTGCAGGGCCTGATGAAACTACGTCAGATCTGCGATAGCCCGGCCATCCTCAACGAGGAGGAAAAATACCCTAACCACTCGATCAAACTGGATGAACTGGCCAGGGAGATCGAAGAAAATATCGGCGAACATAAGGCGCTGGTGTTTTCACAATTCCTGGGGATGCTCGACCTGATCAGGAAAAAACTGACGGAGGACGGCGTTCCCTTTGAATATTTTGACGGAAGCACCTCGCCGGTAGAAAGGGAAAGGGCGGTTCAGAATTTCCAGAACAATGATGATTGCCGCGTCTTCCTGATTTCGCTAAAAGCGGGTGGTGTGGGCCTGAACCTGACGGCCGCCGATTACGTCTATATCGTAGATCCCTGGTGGAACCCTGCGGTAGAGCAACAGGCAATCGACCGGACACACAGGATCGGCCAGACAAAAAACATTTTCGCCTACCGGATGATCTGTGTGGATACCATAGAAGACAAGATCCTGCAGTTACAGGAAAAGAAACGACTGCTGGCCAAGGAACTCATTGCCGATGACAACGGATTTGTGAAAGCGCTTACAAGGGCCGACGTGGAATATCTTTTCAGTTGATAACCTGATATTGATCCTTACATGGCATAAAAAAAGTTCCCCTACGTTTTACCGTAAGGGAACCTGGGATCGAGGTATAAAACTTGCTTAAGACGCGATGAAATTTTTCAAGCGTTGAAATTCCCGGCTGTCGTCTGAGAAGAACAAGCTGTTTAGTGCATTGGCGAACGCTTTTGCCAGGGCCGCCAAGCCTTGTGGTTTGTGTACATAGGTTTTCATACAATTTGGATTTTGGGGTTATAGAGGTTCGAGAGGTTCATGTATCAAAAGTATTTAACCCCTATTTCCCGGGCAATCGCGCTTTCACTGAATTTTAAAAACAGTAAAATCCACAGGATAAGCGCGCTTTCACTTACACCCGGTACCCGCTTCGGCGCATACGCTGTCCCTTTTTATAATATTTTATCGGGTAAACATCGGGGTTCTGACGTAATTTCTGGATGAAGTTTCTGACAATACGGATCAGCAGCGGTGTTTGGTTGACTTGTGTACTCATATTCAACAGGTTTGTCAATGGTTAACGTATGCAAATTGCTATTATTGTGTGCTTCGGTTGAACAGCAGGGGCAACGGAAAAAAGAAAGAGCGCCAGCCATCCGAAAAGACATATCCTTGATTTACTGCATATTATATAGGTAATTTGCCCGGATACACAGGAGGAAATAGCGGTTATCGTTAGTTGTTATGAACGAGGACAGGTTATTAGACGATATACCTTTACTATGTATCAACCTGGAAACCGTGTTACATAAGGGGGATGAAGAATGGGATGGTCAGGGGCGCAAAAAGGAAGAAGGAGGGCTCCCCTCTTGAGAGGGGTTGGGGGTGTGTCTTCCAGGCGTAAAATCATTTGGTATAACCCGGAATTAAAAGAGCTGGCCCGCCAATTACGAAACAACAGCACAAAATCAGAAATCATTTTATGGAAACAACTCAAGGGCAAGTTTGACGGCAAATATGATTTTCACCGGCAAAAACCGCTGGATAATTATATCGCTGATTTTTTTTGTTATGAATTGCGACTTGTCATAGAGGTAGACGGTGAAACGCATAACCATCCTGATATACGAAAAAGGGATATTGAAAAGGAATGCAGGTTAAGGCAACTGGGTTTGTATATTATTAGATTTTCAGATGCAGATGTTTTACAACACCTTGAATTTACCGTTGATACAATCAGGCGGTTTGCAGAGTCTTTTGAGAAGAATGATTTTACCTCGTTTGAATATGAAGGAACACCCCTGAATTCTCTTTCATCATCATTTTTTACACACCCCTAAATCCCGCAACAGCTTCAAAGGATTGATCAGTTGTATGACACACCCCTAAATCCCCTCTCAAGAGGGGACTTTTGAGACAATCATGTTAGCCGAGGGCAAGCCCCCGCAACAGCTTCAAAGGATTGTGCAATGAATGAGATTGATCCGTGATAGAACACACCCCTGAATCCCTTCTTAAGAGGTGACTTTACTTGCCCGATACAATTGCCGCTTCTTCTTTCTTCCACTCACGGTCGAGTATAAATGTACCAAATGGAAGGATGGAGGCGAAAAAGGCTTTGATCATCCAGGGCGATTTCATTCGGTGGGAGGAGTTTACTTCCCAGGCCAGTATCATATAAGCAACAAACAATGCGCCATGTATCGATCCGATGATCCTAACAGCAAGGGGCATGTCGGCCATATATTTCAATGGCATGGCAATACCAAGCAGCAAAATGAAAGACAGGCCTTCGAGTAACGCGATTTTTCGGAACCAGGAAAAGAGTTTGGGAGACTTCATGAAATGTATTGTATGTATTGCCGTTCTGTTAATAATTGATCACCTGTTCCTGCATATCGGGAATTTCCCTCCATTCATATTGCTGGTTACGGAGCTGGGGTTCGAAACCTGCATCTCGGATGGCCTGCTGGATGGTTTTACTGGTGAACCGGTGAGGAGCGCCAGCAGCACTCACCACATTTTCTTCGATCATGATGCTGCCAAAATCATTGGCTCCGGCATGCAGGCAGATCTGGGCCACGTCTTTTCCTACAGTAAGCCAGCTGGCCTGGATATTTTTCACATTTGGCAACATGATACGGCTGAGTGCGATCATGCGGATATATTCCTCGGCGGTAGTGAGGTTATGTACGCCACGGATCTTGGCCAACAGGGTGTCCACATCCTGGAAGGTCCAGGGAATAAAAGCCAGGAATCCTTTGGCGCCTTCTGGTTTGCGACTTTGGACCTCCCTGATTTTAACGAGGTGTTCAAACCTTTCCTGCAGTGTTTCCACATGACCGAACATCATCGTAGCCGAAGTGGTGATGTTGAGTTTATGCGCTTCGTGCATGATATCCAGCCATTCCTGCGCACCGCATTTACCTTTGCTGATCAGCCTGCGTACACGATCGGTCAGTATCTCCGCCCCGGCTCCGGGTAAGCTGTCCATTCCCGCTTCCTGTAAAGCCGCGAGTACTTCACGGTGGGTGCTTTTTTCCAGTTTTGTGATATGGGCGATTTCCGGCGGCCCAAGAGTGTGCAGTTTAATATTGGGGAACATGGATTTCAGTTCCCGGAAAAGGTTGACATAAAAGGACAATCCCAATTCCGGATGGTGCCCGCCCTGCAGGAGCAATTGGTCGCCACCATACCGTATCGTTTCCTCGATCTTCTTTTTATACGTATCAATATCGGTGATATATGCCTCGGGATGACCGGGTATCCGGTAGAAATTGCAAAATTTACAATTGGCGATGCAGACGTTCGTGGTATTTACGTTTCTGTCTATCTGCCAGGTTACCTTTCCATGGGGCACCTGTTTTTTGCGCAACTCATCGGCAACCAGCATTAATTCCGCCAGTGCAGCATTTTCAAACAAAAACACGCCTTCTTCTGCGGAGAGGAATTCAAATCGAAGGGCTTTTATGTACAGTTCATTCAGGTTCATATGCGGAAGCCCGGGTTTATACGGTTATTGAACAACAAAATTAAGCTTATTAGGTTGTAAATTAGTTCCATCAGCACATGAGATTGACGCGTTATATCATAATTATCTTTTTCCTGATTCCCTCCATGGCCTTTGGGCAGGAGATCCTTGAACAGCCTGAGGCCCGTTTGCTGACCAAATTCCCTTTCAGGCAGTTCAGCGGCGGTATCATGATCGTGAGGGCCTGTGTGGAACCCGTGAAAGACAGCTTCAATTTCATCCTGGATACCGGCAGCGGCGGCATCTCGCTGGATTCGGCCACTTGCAGTGAGTTTGGTATCGAAAACAAGCCTTCAGATACCAGCATTACGGGTATCGCAGGTATAAAAAAAGTTCCCTTTGCGTTTAACCGTACCCTTAAATTGCCAGGCCTGGATGTAGCCAACCTCAATTTTCACATCAATGATTACGAAGTATTGTCGAGCGTCTATGGAGAGAAGATCGATGGAATCATCGGATATAGTTTTTTCAGCCGGTAGGTTGTCAGGATAGATTTTGATAGCCTTCAAATCGAAGTGTACAGTCCGGGTACGAGCAGGTACCCCAACGAGAGCACCACGCTCAGGCCCATCTTTACTTCTCTTCCCATTCAATACCTTCAGGTGAAGGATAAACGAAAAGTAAGTGCAAATTTTTATTTTGATACGGGTGCGGGCCTTTGCTTTTTAATGAGCGACCAGTTTGCGCAGGATAGCGCCATTTTATTACGTAAACGAAAGCCCCTGCTTACACAGGCCGAGGGCATGGGCGGTAAAATGCAGATGCGGCTTACAGTCATCAAGGAAGTGAAAGTGGGTCCCTACCATTTTAGGGCGGTGCCCACCTACCTCTATAAAGACCTGTATAATGTTACCTCATATCCGTATACTGGCGGGTTGATCGGTAATGAACTGTTGAGGCGGTTCAACCTGATCGTCAATTATCCGCAGCGGGAGATCAACCTCATACCTAATTCCCATTATTACGATTCATTCGAATACGGTTATACCGGCCTCAGTATTTACCAGATCGACGGACGTATCACGGTGGATGCCACCATCCCCGGTTCGCCTGCCGAAGAGGCGGGCTTTCAGAAAGACGATGAAATCATCAGTGTCGGCAATAATTTTTCAGGGATCATTCAGCAATATAAAAATATCCTCCAGGAGCCCAAAAAGCGCATACCGGTTATTGTTAGGCGGGGCGACCAACTGTTGCAACTTACCATCAACACGATCAGTATTTTATGATCGTATCGCATTGTATCATTTTTTAAAAAGTAATAGAACAGGCTTGCACAACACACCGTGAATATGGCTCCCGTATTTTTGAAAATACCACATCATTATGCCAACGAATATCCCCGGCTATATTCTATATTTGAGCATTAAACATAGTTTTTGAACAAGGTTTTGATCATAGATGACGAGGAGAAAATCAGGACCCTGCTTGCCAAAATCATCAGCCTGGAAGGGTTTGAGGTTCTGACAGCCGGTGACGGTAAAGCGGGCCTGCGTAAGCTCGAGCAGCATGAAGTGGACATCATCATCTGTGATGTAAAACTTCCTGACGGCAGCGGCGTTGACCTGTCAAGAACCATTAAAGAAAAATACCCCACTACAGAAATTATCCTCCTCACCGCCTTTGCCAACATCCCAGACAGCGTTCAGGCCATTAAGAACGGGGCATTCGACTATATCAGCAAGGGCGACGATAATAACAGGATCATTCCATTACTATACAAAGCCGCGGAAAAAACAGCATTGAATAAAAGGCTGGTTCAACTGGAACGTCAGCTTGGAAATAAATATTCATTCAACAGTATTATCGGAACGTCAAGCTGTATCAAAGCGGCTGTTGAATCGGCTAAAAAAGTAGCCGTTACCGATTCCACCGTACTGTTGACCGGTGAAACAGGAACAGGTAAGGAGGTGTTCGCACAATCGATTCACAAAGAAAGCAGAAGGGCCAATAAGAAATTCACCGCGATCAATTGCTCTGCTTTCAGCAAGGAACTGCTCGAAAATGAACTCTTTGGCCATAAGGCCGGGGCCTATACCGGTGCCATCAAAGACAGTAAGGGTATTTTTGAAGAATCCGACGGGGGAACCGTGTTTTTGGATGAGATCGGGGAAATGCCCCTGGAACTTCAGGCCAAACTCTTGCGGGTTTTGGAAACCGGTGAATTCCTGAAAGTGGGTGATAATAAAAATACCCGGGTTGATGTAAGGATCATTGCGGCTACGAACCGCGATTTGCAAAAAGAGATCGAAGCGGGGAAATTCCGGGAAGACCTGTACTACCGGATTTCTGTTTTCGTGATCCAGCTACCGTCTTTGCGGGAGAGAACGGAAGATATTGAAGAACTTGCCCGATATTTTGCAGCGCATTTTGCAGGAAAGGTCAATAAGAATGAGATAAAAATATCCGATGCCTATATTCATGCCTTAAAAAGGCATCATTGGAAGGGGAATATCCGGGAGCTGAAAAATGTCATTGAAAGAAGTGTGATCCTAACCGATGGACCTGTTCTTTTACCCGAAACCCTGCCCAACGATTTTATTTCATCTCAGCCGTATGAAGATAAAACAATGTCTGCTTTCGACCTTGCCAGTGCCGAGAAGATCCATATCCAGAAAGTGCTGAACTATACACGAGGGAATAAAACAGAGGCTGCCAGGCTTCTCAATATAGCATTGACCACATTATACCGAAAGCTGGAAGAATACAAAATCGGTTAACCCTTTCAAAATGATAGTGCCGCCCTTTCAATTTGAAAGGGTATTTTTTTTACCACCCCTTTCACTTATTCCTGGAACCCTTTGTGGGCAATGCTTTCAGTCTTTTTAGAGGGATGTGGCACAACGCTTGCCTTTCCCTTGGCATACTAAAATGAATGAAGATGAAAAACTTTTTTGAACGGGTAACGACCGGCCTCAAGTCCTGGCAATTGGTGGCTGCCCTATACAGCCTCGTTATATTGACCGGTATTATTTACAGAATCTTCCATACTTAAACCATGATCACAGCAATCCTTGTGGCGGCAGGCATTGCCTGTTTTGCCCTTTTTTTTAAAACAATCGATTACTTCGAAAAATTCTGATCCATGATCATACTGTTCATCATTTCCATACTTGTTTTCTGTTACATGTGCTATGTACTGGTAAAGCCAGAAAAATTTTAAACCATGAAACCGGTTAACAGGAAAGAATGGCTGGTGCTAGTGCTGATTTGGCTCTTTGCCCTGGCCCTCCTGTACATCATCATCTTTAAAATGAATTATTTGATTCATTACAACTGATATACTATGCAACTCGACATTTTGAGCATCCTTTTCATGTTTGGCGCCGCCCTGGCCATTGGCATTCCGCTGGGTAAATATATGGCGCGGGTATATGCCGGGGAAAAGACCTTACTGGACCCTGTTATGAACCCGCTGGAAAAAATACTCTACCGACTCAGCGGGATCGACCCTAACAGGGAGATGAACTGGAAACAGCACATGACAGCCATGCTGATGATCAACCTGATCTGGTTTTTGCTGGGCATGTTCGTGCTGATGAACCAGGGCTGGCTTCCGCTGAACCCCGATAACAACCCGGGCATGTCGCCAGACCTGGCCTTTAACACCACCATATCCTTTGTGGTGAACTGCAACCTGCAGCACTATTCCGGCGAGACTGGGTTGAGTTACTTTGGACAATTGTACTTAATGTTTTTACAATTTGTCAGCGCCGCAACCGGCATGGCCGCCGCGGTGGTCTTAATGGTGGCTTTAAAGGAAAAGACCACAACCCTACTCGGTAATTTCTACCGCTTCTTTGTTCAGTCTATGACCCGGGTGCTCCTGCCCATATCACTGATCGTTGCCGTCCTTTTCCTGCTGAATGGTATGCCCATGACCATGGAGGGGAAAGACCAGGTTATCAGCCTGCAGGGAGATACGGTCCAGGTATCACGGGGACCAGTAGCCGCATTTGTACCGATCAAACACCTGGGAACAAATGGTGGCGGATTCTTTGGCGCAAACAGCGCCCACCCGTTTGAAAACCCGAATTATTTCACCAACATGGTGGAAATGATCATACAGCTCATCATACCCTTTGCCATGATTTTTGCGCTGGGTTATTTCCTGAAACGCAAAAAATTGTCCTGGATGATTTTTGGGGTGATGACGATTGGGTTTCTTATGCTTGCCATTCCCAATATCATGATGGAAGCAAAAGGGAACCCCGCCATCGGCGCCATGGGCATTGATAACAGCCTGGGCGCCCTGGAAGGGAAAGAAGTAAGAATAGGCGCCGCCGCATCCGGCTTTTGGTCCATAGTAACCACGGTGATCTCCACAGGATCGGTGAATGCGATGCACGACAGCACCATGCCCCTCAGCGGTATGAATGAATTGCTCGCCATGATGATCAATGCATTTTATGGCGGATGTGGTGTTGGGCTGCTCAACTTTTTCATCTTCATCATTCTGGCTGTCTTTATCAGCGGACTGATGGTTGGCCGCACACCGGAGTTCATGGGAAAAAAAGTGGAAGCAAGGGAAATGAAGATCGCGATGATCATCGCGCTGCTTCATCCGCTGCTCATCCTGGCCGGAACGGCGCTATCCAGTTATTTGTATATGAGCAACCCCGGCGCGAACAGTGCGTGGCTCAATAACCCCGGACATCATGGTTTCAGCGAAATGCTGTATGAATATACTTCTTCCGCGGCCAACAACGGGAGCGGGTTTGAAGGCCTGGGTGATAATAACCCCTGGTGGAATATCAGCACCGGTATTGTGCTCATCCTGGGCCGCTTCTTACCTATCATCGGCCCGGTGGCCATCGCCGGCTTACTGGCGGGGAAGAAATTCATTCCGGAAAGTGCAGGAACGCTCAAAACGGATACGTCCACTTTTGGTATCATGGTCTTTGCCGTGATCGCCATCATCACCGCCTTATCTTTTTTCCCCGCACTGGCACTCGGCCCGATCGCGGAGTATTTTTCTATGTAAACAGTACACTTATCACGTAAGGCTGACGAAACAGCCATAAAATAATATTAGTATGACAAAGCATTCCAGGTCTACCCGCTTGTTTGAACCGAGCCTGGTCAAGGAGGCGCTGAAAGAATCCTTCATCAAACTCAATCCTGCTATCATGTTCAGGAACCCGGTCATGTTTACCGTATGGATCGGAACACTGGTCATGGCGGGGGTTTGTGTGTGGGTTCTTAATGGTGAACAATCGCAGGGAAGCCTGCTGTATAACCTGATCGTAACAGCGATCTTATTCATTACATTATTGTTTGCCAATTTTGCCGAAGCGTTGGCGGAGGCCAGGGGCAAGGCACAGGCCAACAGCCTGAGAAAGACCAGGGAAGAAACGCCGGCCAAACTCCTGCAGGTGGTAGGAGAAATGTATGTAAATGAAATTACGATCGTACCCTCATCACAATTGGTGAAAGGAGATGTGTTCATCTGCGAAGCGGGCGATATCATTCCTTCCGACGGGGAGATCATCGAAGGCCTCGCCACCATTGATGAAAGCGCCATTACCGGCGAGAGCGCCCCGGTGATACGCGAAGCCGGTGGTGATAAAAGCAGTGTCACCGGTGGCACCAAGGTGCTGAGCGATAAGATCAAAGTGAAGGTCACTACTGAAATGGGAGAGAGTTTTCTCGATAAGATGATCGCGCTGGTGGAAGGTGCCAGCCGCCAAAAAACACCCAATGAAATTGCGCTGACTATTTTACTGGCAGGGTTCACCCTGGTGTTCATCATCGTAACCATCACCCTGAAACCTTTTGCAGACTATTCCCAAACACCGATCAATATTGCCGCCTTCATTTCTTTGTTCGTTTGTTTGATTCCGACAACCATTGGCGGGCTGCTGTCGGCTATCGGCATTGCCGGCATGGACAGGGCCTTACGCGCCAATGTGATCACCAAGAGCGGGAAGGCCGTAGAAACGGCGGGAGATGTGGATGTGCTGCTGCTCGATAAAACTGGAACCATTACGATCGGCAACCGGAAAGCAACAAACTTTTACCCGGCTCATGGAGTGGAAGAAGACCATTTCATCCGGTCCGTTGCGCTGAGTTCCCTGGCCGATGAAACCCCGGAAGGAAAATCGATCCTGGAGCTGGCTGGCGTGGATACGCAAAGTTTCCAACTCAATTATCCCCGGTTTATCAAATTCTCCGCTGAAACCAGAAGTTCGGGGATTGATGTGGACGGGCTGCGCATCCGCAAGGGCGCTGCCGATGCCATACGTCGTATTTGTGAAACCCATGGAAACCCTTTCCCGGAAGAAACAGCCAAAATAGTAACAGGCATTTCCAGCAATGGCGGCACCCCATTGGTGGTATCCGAAAATGAACAGATCATTGGTGTGATCGAATTGCAGGACATCATCAAACCCGGCATCCAGGAACGCTTTCAGCGCTTGAGAAAAATGGGTATTAAAACGGTGATGGTTACCGGCGACAATCCGCTGACCGCAAAATACATTGCCAACAAAGCGGGGGTGGACGATTTTATTGCCGAGGCCAAACCGGAAGATAAAATGAACTACATCCGCAAAGAACAGCAGGAAGGCAGGCTGGTGGCGATGATGGGCGATGGCACCAATGATGCACCCGCGCTGGCCCAGGCCGATGTGGGCGTGGCGATGAACAGCGGCACACAGGCGGCCAAAGAAGCCGGCAATATGGTTGACCTCGACAATGACCCCACCAAGTTGATCGAAGTGGTGGAAATAGGCAAACAGTTGCTGATGACCAGGGGCACACTCACTACGTTCAGCATTGCCAACGACGTAGCCAAATATTTTGCCATCGTGCCGGCCTTATTCATTACATCGATCCCGGTATTGCAGGGGCTCAACATCATGCACCTGCACAGTCCTGAATCGGCCATATTATCCGCCATCATTTTCAATGCGATCATCATTCCCCTGCTGATACCGCTGGCATTGAAGGGCGTGGCATATAAACCCATCGGCGCCAGCGCCCTGCTCCGGAGGAACCTGCTGATCTATGGGCTGGGTGGCGTGATCGTTCCATTCATCGGCATCAAGCTGATCGACCTTGTTGTATCTAATTTCTTTTAAACTATACAGACATGAAAGAACATTTTTTTCCGGCCATCCGGCTCACCATATTCTCGATCATCGTTTTTGCAGGCCTCTATCCGCTGCTTATCCTGGGTATTGCGAAGGTCACTCCGCAGAAAGGAATGGGAGAACGGGTAAGCGCCAACGGCAAGACCTGGTATGGAAATATCGGGCAGAAATTTACAGACGATAAATATTTCTGGAGCCGCCCTTCTGCCGTAGATTACAATGCTGCAGGTTCTGCGGGAAGTAATAAAGGTCCCACGAATCCGGAGTACCTTTCCCTGGTGAAGGCACGTATCGATACTTTCCTGGTGCATAACCCCGGGGTATCAAAAAAGGAGATACCTGTTGATCTTGTTACAGCCAGTGGCAGCGGGCTGGATCCGCATATCTCTGTTCAGGCTGCACGTGTACAAGTGAAGCGGATCAGCAATAAACGCGGCATCTCAGCACCCAGCCTGGAAGAGCTGATCAGTAATTATACTGAAGCTCCGCTGGCTGGCGTATTCGGTCCGGCTAGGGTCAACGTACTTAAATTGAATATCGCATTAGACAATATCAAATGAGCATTATGAAAAATTTAGTCATTGCATTACTGTTTGTTCCGTTCACACGCTTACAGGCACAGGAACAAAAACCCACTTCACCGGTAACTTTCAGCGGGTACCTGGAAACCTATTACACATACGATGTAAATAAACCGTCAGACGGGAACAGGCCAGCATTCATTTATTCCCACAACCGGCATAATGAAGTGAACATTAACCTGGGCTTTGTAAAAGCGGCCTACCAGCAGAATAATGTCAGAGCCAATATTGCCCTCGCTGTTGGTACTTACATGAATGCCAACTACGCAGCCGAACCCGGGGTTTTAAAGAACATCTATGAAGCCAATGCGGGTGTGAAAATATCCAACACAAAAAACATTTGGGTGGACGCAGGCATCCTCCCTTCTCATATAGGATTTGAAAGTGCGATAGGAAAAGACTGCTGGACACTGACCAGGGGTATCCTTGCGGACAATTCGCCCTATTTTGAAACCGGCGCCAGGATATCGTACACATCGGGCGATGGTAAATGGTACCTCAGCGGCCTGCTGCTCAATGGCTGGCAACGCATCCAGCGGGTGGAAGGAAACAGTACGCCTGCCTTTGGCCATCAGCTTACCTATAAACCCAATGACAAGATCACGCTCAACAGCAGTTCGTTCATCGGCAACGATAAACCCGACAGCGCCCGGCAGATGCGTTATTTCCATAATTTCTATGGCATATTCCAGGTTACCCAAAAACTGGGTTTGATCGCAGGATTTGACATCGGCGCCGAACAGAAACAGAAGGGATCCGGCAGCATGAACACCTGGTACACGCCCAACCTCATCGTACGTTTGCAAGCATCGCCCAAAACATACCTGGCCGCGAGAGCTGAGTATTACTGCGACAAGAACGGCGTCATCATTGCCACGGGAACGCCTGGTGGATTTCAGACTTGGGGATATTCACTCAACTTTGATTACCTCATACGCGACAATGTGATGTGGCGGATAGAGGCCAGGGGTCTCAATTCACGTGACAAGATTTTCCTGAAAGAGAACCAAACGGTTAAGGATAATATTTTTATTACGACCGCATTGGCTGTTTCACTTTAACAAAAAGCAAAGACGCCTTAAGTTTTCAGTTTCACAGTTAACCTGGTCTATATGCAGGCAGATCATACAAATTCTTTTCATAAACAGGTTACATTTGCAGGCACGCTTATTGCTATTGGAATCGTATTTGGGGATATTGGCACATCACCGTTATATACACTGAACGCGGTTTTTCATGATACCATTATTACAGAATCTGTTGCACTCGGCTCGCTAAGCGCGATCTTCTGGACGCTGGTTTTTCAAACCACCATAAAGTATGTGATCATAACCTTACAGGCAGACAATAAAGGAGAAGGGGGTATATTTTCACTCTATGCCCTCATACGCCGTTACTGGGGGAAATGGCTGATTTTTCCAGCCATGGCCGGAGGCGCTTTCCTGATTGCCGACGGGATGATTACACCACCCATATCCGTGGCCTCCGCTATTGAAGGATTACAAAAAGTGGCGCCTCAGATCAATACTGTTCCTATCGTAATAACAATATTGGTAGGGTTGTTTCTATTTCAGCAGTTCGGCACGGATAAGATCGGGAAAGTGTTTGGCCCGGTCATGCTCATCTGGTTTACGTTTATCGGCTTGTTGGGTATATGGGCGCTGAAAGGAAACTGGCATGTCCTGAAGGCATTGAATCCTTATTATGCTTATAATATGCTGGTGAAAGAGACGGGCAATTTTCATTTTCTTGGTGCTATTTTTTTATGTACAACCGGTGCTGAAGCCTTGTACAGCGATATGGGGCACTGTGGCAGGAACAATATTCGTGTAAGCTGGTCGTATATAAAAATCACATTAATCTTATGCTATGCGGGGCAAACAGCCTGGCTGATGAATCATGTGGGAGAGACTATTGGCGGCATAAGCCCATTTTATCACATCGTTCCCGAAAGCATTTACTGGCCATCCCTCATCATTTCCACACTCGCTACCATCATCGCATCGCAGGCGCTGATCAGCGGTTGTTTTACCCTGATCAATGAAGCCATCCGACTCGATATCTGGCCGCGTCACCTGGTTGAATTTCCCGGAAAAATCAAGGGTCAGTTATACATACCGTTCTTCAACTGGTTCTTAATGTTCGGATGTGTGGGCATGGTCATCTATTTTCAAGAAAGTGTGCGTATGGAGGCTGCATTTGGATTGAGCGTTACGCTAACCATGCTCATGAGTACAGTACTCATTAATTTTTACCTTCATGCCAGGCGGGTCAACTTTCTGCTTGTTATACTCATTACCGGGGTATTTCTTTTTATTGAAACCGCCTTTCTGGTTGCCAACCTTCAAAAGATCAAAGATGGTGGATGGATCACTTTGCTTATCGGCTCCATCCTGTTGTTTGTGATGGTCATCTGGCAAACAGGGCGAAAAATTAAAAGGCAAATCACACAGATGACAGACCTGGCGCCTATTTTACCACAACTCAAAAAACTGAGCATGGATGAAAACATCCCCAAGATGGCTACCAACCTGGTCTATCTTACTTCCTCGCTGACGGAAAGAAAAATTGAAAAGACGGTCATCAATTCCATTTTCAATGCAGGTAAACCTAAACGGGCAGATATCTATTGGTTTGTACATGTGAACGTAACAGACGAACCTTATACGATGAAATAGTCAGTAGATACGGTGACCAGGAATGATGTTTATTTCATTGAGTTTAACCTGGGATTTAGGATCGATCCGAGAATAGATTATTATTTCCGCCGCGTGGTCAGTGAGATGGTGCAAAACGGTGAAGTGGACCTGACGAATCGGAGTGAGTACAATTACCAGCAGACTTTGGTCGGTGATTTCAAGTTCATCATCATGGAAAGCTTTTTGTCATTTGATAATGATATGCCCGCGTGGAAGAGTTTTATCATGAAATCTTACTACAACCTGAAAAAGCTGAGTGTAAAAGAAAGCATCAATTTTGGATTAGACAGGAGTAACCTGGTAGAAGAATATTATCCCGTTGTAGTGCAGCAGGTTGACATACAACCTTTAATCAGAGAACATTGATATGCCGGATAAAGAACAAACAGTACAACATTTTCTAGACCTCATCAAAAAATCGCGAAGGGGTAAATTCAAGATATACATCGGGATGAGCGCCGGCGTGGGCAAAACATACCGCATGCTGCAGGAGGCCCATGCCCTCATGCGGAACGGTATCGATGTAAAGATCGGGTATATTGAAACCCACAACCGGAAAGAGACCCATGCATTGTTGGAGGGCCTGCCCCTGATACCGCGGCGAAAACTGTTTTACAAAGGTAAAGAGCTGGAAGAGCTGGATGTTCAGGCCGTCATAAACCTGCGGCCCGAAGTGGTGATCATTGATGAACTCGCACATACCAATATAGAAGGAAGTAAAAATGACAAACGCTGGCAGGATGTGGTGGAGATACTGGATGCCGGGATCAATGTCATCAGCGCCGTGAATATCCAGCACATTGAAAGCCTGAACGAAGAGATCAGGGAGATCACCGGTGTGGAAGTGAAAGAAAGGGTGCCCGACAGTGTGCTGGCACAGGCCGATGAAGTGGTCAATATCGATCTGACGGCCGATGAACTCATCACACGACTCAAAGAAGGCAAAATCTATGAAGCCAATAAAATTGAAACGGCTTTAAAAAACTTTTTTAAGAGCGAACACATCCTGCAGTTGCGGGAACTGGCCCTGAAAGAAGTTGCCTCGCAGGTTGGACGCAAAGTGGAGTCAGAGATCACGAAGACCGGCTCTGTAAAACACGAACGTTTCCTCGCCTGCATCAGTTCCAATGAGATCACGGCCAAAACCGTCATCCACAAAACCGCCAGGCTGGCCAATTATTACAACAGCAAATGGTATGTGATGTATGTACAGACACCGGCTGAGGACGCCAGTAAGATCCCCCTCAATAAACAACGGCATTTGATCAATAACTTTAAGCTGGCCACGGAATTGGGTGCCGAAATCATAAAAGTCGACAATTCAAATGTAGCCAAAGCCATCATGGAGCAATGCGAAGAAAGGAAGATCACCACCATTTGTATCGGTAAACCCCATTTCAATTTGTTCAGGATCATCCTCGCCACCAATGTATTTAACGAGCTGCTGAAAAAACTGTCGGCAAGTGATATTGACCTCGTAATATTGAGCTAATGAAAATCAAACAGAAACTCTTACTTGGCATCGGGTTGTTGTTCGGCATGATCCTGCTGCTGACGGTGCTCAGCGCCACCTTTATCAATAAGCTGAACAACGAAACCAAAAATATCCTGGTGGCCAATTATAATTCACTCGATTATTGCCGGAAAATGCAGATTGCGCTGGATAACGACCTCTTTGCTCCTTCCAACCAAACCTTATTTGAACGAAACCTCCGGCTGCAGGAGCATAACATCACCGAGTACGGCGAAAAGGAACTGACCGACCGCCTTACCGGAAGTTTTAACCGGCTATTGAACAACCGAAACGATTCCGCCACCATACAGCAGGTGAGAAAAAATATTTCTGAGATCATGCTCCTGAATATGCTGGCCATTCAACGAAAAAGTAACATGGCTACTGCTACGTCGGATCATGCCATATTCTGGGTCACCCTTATCGGTGCCATCTGCTTCCTGATCTCATTGGTGTTGTTGTTTAACCTGCCCGGGAATGTTGCCAACCCTATCAGGGAGTTTACTGAGAGCATTCGGGAAATTGCGGCCAAAAACTATTCACGGAGGATCCATTTTCAAAAGAAAAATGAATTCGGCGACCTGGCTGATTCATTCAACAGCATGGCTGAAAAACTGGAGGAATACCAGGCCAGTAACGTGCAAAAACTGCTGATCGAAAAAAAGCGAATAGAAACGCTGATCAACAACATGCACGACCCGGTCATCGGTCTGGATGAGAATAAAAGGATCTTGTTCATGAACGATATTGCCCTCAAAATCTCCGGGATGAAACCGGAAAATGTGATGGGTAAAGCCGTGCAGGACATCGCCATGCACAACGACCTGGTACGCTCCCTTACCCGCGAATTATTTGACGAGAGCCAACCGGTACAAGCAAAAGCAACGATCAAGATATATGCGGATAATAAAGAGAGTTATTTTGAAAAGGAAATCATACCCATTAAGATCATCCCAACCGGGGAGAAAGAAGAAAAGAGCATGGGAAATGTGATCATCCTGCAGAATATTACTCCTTATAAAGAACTTGATTTTGCTAAAACACATTTTATTGCCACGGTATCGCATGAACTAAAAACCCCGATCTCGTCCATCAAAATGAGCCTGCAGTTATTGGATAATAGTCAGATTGGTCCTTTGAATGACGAACAGCGGAACCTGGTTGACAGTATCCGGGAAGACGCTGCCAGGCTGCTGAAAATTATCGGTGAATTGCTGAATATGGCCCAGCTCGAATCAGGGTCCATTCAGCTTTCCGCTATGTCTGTTTCCCCACGGGAGATGATCGACCTGGCCATTCAAAATAACAAAGCGGAGGCAGATAATAAGCATATATCCCTGGAGTATTTCATAGCGGATGGAACCCCTTCAGTTCTGGCCGATAAGGATAAGACCGTCTGGGTGCTGAACAACCTGTTGTCCAATGCCATCCGTTACAGTTACGAACATTCCAGCATAGTGATCAGCGCGGTACCTTTCAATAATCAGGTGCAGTTTTCGGTCACGGATACCGGGCAGGGCATATTACCTCAGTATATCGATAAGATCTTCGACCGGTATTTCCGGATACCCGGCACCCAAAAAGATGGAACCGGCCTGGGGCTGAGCATCAGCAAGGAATTTATAGAAGCACAGGGAGGCACCATCTCTGTGAAAAGCGAGTTCGGTTCCGGCAGCACCTTTTCTTTTTTCCTCAACAGCGTGTAGAAAAGGCCGGTAGTACTGGTGCCGGGCTTGCAGGAAATGACACAGTGCACCCGGATGCCGGATATTGAATATTACATATCCGCTTCACGTACCTTTGCCCCATGATTCAATTCGACCGATTCATTTTATCCAATGGACTAAGGGTGCTTGTGCACCAGGATAAAAGCACACCCATGGCGGTGGTGAATGTTCTTTATGATGTGGGCGCGCGCGACGAAGACCCGGCCAAGACGGGATTCGCGCACCTTTTTGAACACCTGATGTTCGGGGGCAGTGTGAATATCCCTGTTTATGACGAGCCCCTGCAGTTAGCCGGCGGAGAAAACAACGCATTTACCACAAACGACCTCACCAATTATTACTGCCAACTGCCCGCAGAGAATATCGAAACGGCATTTTGGCTGGAAAGCGACAGGATGCTCAGCCTGGCCTTCAGTAAAAAAAGCCTCGAGGTACAACGAAAAGTGGTTTGCGAAGAATTCAAGGAACACTATATCAATAAACCATATGGCGATGTGTGGCATAAACTCCGCGAACTGACGTATACCACGCACCCATACCGCTGGATGACCATCGGCGCTTCATTACAACATATAGAAGACGCAACGCTGGAAGATGTGAAGGCCTTTTTCCAAAAACACTATACACCTTCCAATGCCATCCTGGTAGTGGCCGGCAATATTGAAACCGCTCAAGTGAAAGAACTGGCAGAGAAATGGTTCGGACCCATACCGGCCGGTCAGAAGTATCATCGCAATCTTCCGCAGGAACCAACACAGACCGCTGCCAGGTTCCGGGAAGTGAAAGCCGACGTACCCCTGGATGCATTGTATAAATGCTGGCATATCTCCGGACGTACCGACAACGAATATTACCAGGCCGACCTGATCACCGAGGTCATGGGCGGCGGCGGATCTTCCAGGCTTTTTCAAAAATTGGTCAAAGAAAAAAAACTGTTCAGCAATATTGAATGTTACCATCTCGGAAGTACCGACCCCGGCCTGATCACCATCGAAGGAAAACTCGTTAAAGGGGTGCGTATAGAAGACGCAGACGCCGCGGTGAAGGAGGAACTCCGGTTGCTGATGGAACAGGGTATTACAGAACAGGAACTGGAAAAAGTGAAGAATAAAACGGAAAGCGCCATGGCTTTTGAAGACATGAGCCTGCTGAACCGCGCATCAAGCATTGCCATGTATGAATTACTCGGCGACGCCAACCTCATCAATACCGAGTTATCCCGTTATCATTCCGTATCGGCCGCCGATATACTGCAGGCCAGCCGGAAAATTTTTGACGAAAAAAATGGTAATACGATGTATTACCTGTCTAACAATTAAACCGCTGCATGAACAGAAAGACCGCCCCTCCTATCAAGGACGCCATCGAATACCAGCTCAGCCTAAAGCCCTATGACCGTTTCGACCTGAACAACGGGGTGCCCGTATATACCATACATGCCGGTAGCCAGGAAGTGGTGCAGGTGGAATGGGTATTTTATGCCGGCAACTCCTATGAACAACAGAAAGGGGTGGCGGCTGCAACCAACTTCATGCTGAAGAACGGCACATCCCGGAAATCGGCTTTTACGATCAATGAAACATTTGATTATTACGGGGCTTCCTGCAGCCGCAGTTGCTATAATGAAACAGCTGTTGTAACCCTGCATTGCCTGAGTAAACACCTGTTCATCCTGCTGCCCCTCGTGCAGGAAATGCTTACCGATGCCATATTTCCGGAGGAAGAACTGGCCATATATAAACAAAATGCAAAACAACGCCTGCAGGTGAACATGATGAAATGCGAGTTTGTTGCAGGCAGGCTGATCGATGCATATGTGTATGGCGAAAAACATCCATACGGCGTTTATACGTTACCGGCAGATATCGACGCGCTCGACACCGCGGCGATGAAACAATTCTACCGCGAGTATTATCTACAGGGGCGATGCGCCATGTTTATTTCGGGGTATTTGCCATCCGGGTTGAAGGAATGCATATCCTCGCTCTTTGGCGGCCCAGGGCTCTCCGCCCCGCCGGCTGCGATGCCACTGTTACCCGTTACCCCGGCCACAGAGCGGATCTACAGGATACAGAACGACCCTAACGCGGTGCAGGGAGCAATACGCCTGGCGCAGGCATTTCCGAACAGGCACCATCCCGATTTTAAAAAAGTGGTGGTGTTGAACAACGTCTTTGGCGGATTCTTCGGGTCGAGGCTCATGAGCAATATCCGGGAAGACAAAGGCTATACCTATGGCATTTACAGTTACCTCCAGAACCATATTCAGCAAAGCGCCTGGCTCGTGAGCACGGAAGCAGGAAAGGATGTCTGCGAGGCCACGATCGAAGAAGTGTATAAAGAGATGCAGCGGTTACGTGATGAACCTGTTGATCAGGAGGAACTCATGCTCGTGAGAAACTATATGATCGGCGGAATCCTTGGCGACCTCGACGGACCTTTTCAGATCATGGGAAAATGGAAGAACATCATCCTGAATAATCTTGATGAGAGCTTTTTCAACGAATCAGTGGAAACCATCAAAACCATATCAGCTTCAGAATTGCAGGAACTGGCGAATAAATACCTGTTGCCTGAAAAATTTTATGAACTCGTGGTTTATTGATCCTGCAAATGCCAAAAGGTAAGGTTGAAGGCTGAAACATTATTGTTACCGATTCACGGTTTATGGTATGAATGGATGAAGGCAAGGTTCCGCGGAAGTGAATAATGATTATTTTGCATACCGGTCAAAGCACCGGACCACCATACTCCGGTTTTTTACATGATCATTCAAAAAGAATATACATGAATGTCCTTCTTCGTTTACTCGCCACCGCATTTGTTGCTTACGGACTGTCTACCATGCTCGGCGGCGTGCATATAACCGACTTTAAATCCGCCATCATTTTTGCCATCGTACTGGCCGTGATGAATGTCATCCTCAAACCCGTGCTGATCATTCTTACACTACCCATCACCATCGTAACGCTTGGCCTGTTTTTACTCGTGATCAATACACTGATCATCCTGATCATCGATAAACTGATGGACAATATCCGGTTTGATGGTTTTTGGTGGGCCTTTTTGTTTGCCATTTGCCTCTCATTTCTTTCCTCGATTCTGGTATCGATGTTTTCCCCGCAAAAGAAGGATAAGGAACAATCATTTTGACTTGTTATGTATTGATTGCCAAATAATTAGAAAGAATACTCCAACAAGATGCCATCCTTTGCCAACAACAGGGTGATAAATGTAATTCATTGATAGTCAGTACATTTTATGTGCTCGCTTTCAAATCCAACTTTTTAAATCTACCTTTACAGACTCCTTTTACCCGTGAAACCCTTTCCAATATAGGCTTTCGAAAAACCTTACATGACACCGTATGAGGGTGGTTTCTGGCAATGGAACCAAATCAGCGGTTGACCATTATTTTTTTCATGACAACAGGGTTACGAAATCTTTTATTGACACTGGCTTTCGGGCTGTGCATCTTCCGTACATCGGCACAGGTTACCGTTACAAATCCTGCAAATACAACGCCTAACCTGGCGGCATCCTATACTTCACTTGCCAATGCGATCACTGCATTAAACGGCATTACGGCCATCAGCGGCCCGGTGACCATTAGCCTTGCCGCCGGTAACCCACAAACGGCACCGGTTGGCGGGTATGCTTTAACGTTCAGTGCGGCCACAACGGCTACCAATAATATTGTGATTGAAGGCAATGGCAATACGATCACCTCCAATGGCGGTCTGACCGTAAATGTTTTCACCGATGCCATTTTCAAACTGATCGGTGTGGACTATGTAACCCTGCAGAATTTTGTGATGCAGGAAAACCCATCCAATGTCAATACGACCCCTGCCACCAACAATATGACGGAATGGGGCGTGGCTTTGTTGCACAGTTCGCAAACAAACGGTGCGCAGTATAACGTCATTCAAAACAATACCATCAGCCTGAACAGGGCATACCAAAATAGTTTTGGGATCTATTCCAATGCCAGGCATTCGGCAACGGCGGTATCTACAGCCAATGATATATCTGTGGGAGCTAATGTCACAGGGCCCAATCATGGAAACAAGATCTATGGCAATACGATCAGTAATGTGAATGTGGGTATTTCATTCGTGGGCTCATCATCCGATGGCAATATGGATGTTGGCAATGAGATCGGCGGCAATACACCGGCCACCGGCAATACCATTACCAACTGGGGAAGCGGTGCCATCGCCAACCCCACATTTCTTTCTTCAAGCGGCACGATCTTCGGCATCCTGGTCAACCACCAAAAAAGTGAAAAGATATCTTATAATAATATTACGAGTGCTAATCTGACCGGCGCTACAGGCGCAGCCACCAGGGGTATATACAAACGTTATTCCAATGGATTGCCATCCGGGGTTTTTACTGCGGATATCAACAATAATACAATAACCATTACCAACAACTTAACGGTCGGTATCACTTCGTTTATTGGCATTGATTGTGTTGAGTTATCCAGCGCATCTCCATCGGCCACTTTTAATATTAATAACAACCTATTGTCTAATATTTCCATTGGCGCCACCAATACCAATTTTTTCGGCATTTCCACTATTGCACAGGTTGGGGTGATGAATATCAACGACAATATCATCCGTGGAACAACCATGGCGGGCACCGGTTCATTTACTGGGATTTATAATACTGGCGCGGTCATCACAGCGCTCAACATCAATAACAACAAAATAGGTGACAATATTGCAGGTGCCGTAACGTACTCCCAGCAACACAGCAGCGTCATCGCGGGGATCAATTGCCCGACCGTTACCAACACGGCAGCCGTTTCGATCAGTGGTAATAATTTCCAGGGATTCACACAAACCCTTGCGGGTACCTCATTGCAGGAGCATAAATATATCAGCCTCGTTCATGCGGTTGCGGGCGCTACCACCGACAATATCAATAACAATACATTCACCAACCTGGTGGCCAATACTGCCGGCAATGTGACCTTTATCAGCCGCACGGGCACCATGGCCTCCCTGGCGGGTGCAACCGATAATTGCAATAACAACAGCATCGTTGGATCGTTTTCCAAACCGGTATCAGGAGGCGTGGTCACAATATATACCGCCACCACACCATCATTAACGGGGAACACGATGAACCAGACGGGGAACAATTTCTCCAATATTACCCTTACGGGTGCAACGGCCATGAGCGGGTGGAACAATATTGAAGGCAGTACCTCATCGGAAGGCCCGGTCAAGAATATCAGCAATAATATTTTCAGTAACTGGACCTGCGGCTCCTTAGCCGTTGTATGTATGTTCATCAACAACGCGGGCAGTAATTCAGTTGTTTCCGGCAATACGATTTCAAATATCAGCGCCACCGGATCTTCTGCCCCAACGGCTATAACCGGTATATCATTTGGCTCAAGTAACAGGGGAACGGGAATAAGTTGCTCGGGCAATACCCTAAGCGGCTTTAACAACAGCACCACCAGCACAGGCGCTGTATTGGGCATTTCGGCGAACTGGGGTAGTATGACTGCCCTGACCCTGTCTTCCAATACGATCAGTCAATTGAGTTCTGATGCACCCGTTAGCATAGCGGGTATTCGGATGAGCAATGGTGTACTCACGCCGGGAGCGGTTATCAATGTATCCAAAAACAAGATCTTTGACCTGACCATCAATAACAGCAGCAATAGCGGAACGTACACCGTTTCGGGTATCGAAATAACGTCCACGATCATTGGAACCACATATAATATCAGTAATAACCTCGTGGGAGACCTGAAAGCGCCTTTGTCGGACGGGATCAACGTGGTACGCGGGATCAATATGAACACAGCCACAGCGCCCGGAACTAATACATATAATATTTATTACAACACGGTTTACCTTAATGCCAGTTCTGCAGCAGCCAATTTCGGAAGCTCTGCTTTGTTCATGATTGCCAGCGGTACAACCTCCGCAGGAACGGGAGTGATACGCAACAATATTTTTGTGAATGTTTCCACGCCTTCCGGGATCGGGTTAACAGTAGCGTATAGACGAAACGGAGCGCTGCCGGGTAATTTCTCCACACTGAGTAACAATAACATCTACTACGCCGGAGTTCCTTCAGCAAGCAGGCTGTTGTATTATGACGGTACCAACAGCAACCAGACATTATCGGCATACAAGGCGCTTGTTACTCCAAGAGATGCAGGCGCTTATACCGAGCTCCCGCCTTTCCTCAGCACGAGCGGAATATCTCCCAATTTTCTTCATATAGACCCTGCTGTTCCAACCCAGGTGGAAAGCGGTGCCGTCAATATTTCGGGATACACCGACGACTTTGATAGCAATATCCGGCAGGGGAATACCGGCTATTCCGGAACAGGTACCGCGCCGGATGTGGGTGCCGATGAAGTGGAAGGTATTTTTACCGAACTCAATCCGCCGGCGATCACTTACACCGCGCTCACGTCATTGACCTGTTCATACAACAATCAAACCATCGGCTCAGTGAGCATCACCGACGTGTTGGGTGTTCCAACCAGCGGGGCCAACCGTCCGCGGGTTTATTACCGGAAAAACAGCGGCTCCTGGTATTCACAGGCCGGCACCCTGGTATCGGGAAACAGCAAAAGCGGCACCTGGTCGTTCACCATTGTTGTATCTGATATGGGAGGCGTGACGGGAGGCGATGTGGTTTCTTATTACATCATCGCGCAGGACAGCGCCGTAACGCCGAATGTGGGGGCAAGCCCCGGAACCGGACTGGTGGCAACTGGCGTGAATAGTGTGACAACCCATCCGACAAATCCGAATACTTACGGGTTAAACTATGTGCTCAGCGGAACCTATACGGTTGGCACCGGAGGAAACTTTTCTACGCTGACCGCAGCGATCAATGTGTATAATAACGCGTGTAATATTACCAGTGCGGTTGTTTTTGAATTGATCGATAACCTGTATCAGTCATCTGAAACCTTTCCGCTGACCATTAATAACCATGCGGCAGCAAGCGCCACCAATACACTGACCATTCGCCCGTCTGCAACGGCCACACCGCTGATCAGCGGAGCAGGCAATCATTTGATCGTATTCAATGGCGCACGGTTTATCCGTATCGATGGCCGGCAAAACGGCGCAGGAACCACCAGGTCGCTGACCATTGTGAACACCCAGGCCACCACCCTGTCCACTGTTCGTTTTGTCAATGATTCCAAAAATGATGAGGTAAGGTATTGCACGATCTTAGGTAACAGCCCCAACCCGACCAGCGGGGGCACCATCTTATTTGATGCAGCGGATCCTGCCGGTACCGGAAACGATAACCATCGCATTGAAAATAATGAGTTGAGGGATGGATCTGCCACACCGGCCATTGCCATCCTGTCTACCGGAACGGCCACCCGGGAAAATGATAACATTACGATCTCCCAAAACCTGGTCCGTGATTATTTCCTTGCCAGCAGCCGTTCCTGTGGCATTTATATTTCTTCCGGCTCCAATGGCTGGACGATCAACGGAAATAAATTTTATCAAACCGCTTCCCGGGTTAAAACAAGCGGGGGCCTTCATTACGGGATACTCATTAATACGGGTAGCGGGTATAACATTTCAAATAATGTGATCGGTTATGCCAGCGAAAACGGAACGGGCAGAACAAGTATCATGGGGGCTTCTGCGGATATCGTTGGTTTTCCGGCATCGTATTCATTGCCGGCAAGCACCAAAACGCTGGCATTTGTTGGAATATCCTGTGGCTTTACCGCGGGAGCCAGCAGTTTGATCTCTTCCAATACCATTGCCGCTATGGATATGTTTACAGATAACGGTAACACGGGTACCTATGGCATATGGACAGGCATTTACCAGGAGAGCGGAAATGCGGATATCAAAGACAATATTATCGGTTCAACCACAGGTTCCGGTTCCATCTATGTGGCCACTACAGGAAATCTAGGACAAGTGAATGGCATCCGTGCAGTAAGCTCCGGTTATACGTCGATATCCGGTAACCAGATCGGCGGAATATTGGCATCGGGCACATCAGCAACCATATCACCGGCCTTAACGGGAATCAGTTTTGGCGGTACCGGTAGTTTTGACGTATATAATAATACGATAGGGAACAATACGGCATTCAACCTCAAACAAGGGTATTTATTCGACGGCAGTAACCTGTCCAGTTCCGGCACAAACACAGCGGTCAATTCCACCGCGGCATTTACCGGTATCAATTCTACTGTAACCGGCACTGCCGTTCGGATCTCGAACAATACCTTGCAGGGATGGGAAACGGCCACCACCTCCGGTAATATCACCGGCATCGGATGTTCCGGGATAATGATCGGATTGAACCCCGTGGTTAGTGTAGACAGTAACAGCATCGGCACGTCATCGGCCGGCTTAATCCGCTATGTATCCGCCAGCGCCGGTACTTTCTCCTTCATAAGTCAGTCGGTTTTTTTGGCCACTAAACAGAATATGCGGCATAACGATATGCGCGGGGTTACCTATTCGAGCGCCTTGCCCAATACCGGCTCCCATTATCTTATTTACCTGGTCAATGCCTCAGCGGCCAACAACCAATCGGTCATAAGGGCCAATACGTTCACCAACCTCAACCTATCGGTTAACAATAACCTGAATTTCATTTATCACTCATATACACAGGCCTCATCGGGAAGCCTCATCATCGACAGTAACCGGATCGTGGGTGCGTTCAATGCTCCATATCCCGGGGCCTTTTCTACCTCATTGACCCAAACCAATGCCACCGCATCCGGAGGGGAGTTCGTTTTTGCCAATAATAACTTTTCCAATATCACAACCGCTAACCAGAACGGGTTGAACGGTGTGTATAATTTGGATGCCCTGAAAAAAAGCATCTATGGAAATGTTACCGACAATTGGAACAGCCCCGGTAATATCACGGTATATAATACAGGCAATACAAGCCAGGCGAATGCCAGGATATCTTCCAATTCGATCAGCCAGATAACTTCCAGCTCTGCGGCGGGTACGATCAATGCCATTTACCACATCAATAACAACGGAAATAATTTTCTGATCGACAGCAACCACATCACTCAACTGGCCGCTGATAACGTATATGGAATACAGTTGCAGGGAAATAGTACACAGCCAGTAAGTATCCGGTATAATGATATTCATTCACTCAACTCATCAGGCACCGGATTTTCCGTGCGTCCTGTGCGGATCAATAGTACCGGAGCATCATCCGTTACCGTTAGTTATAATAAAATTTACGACATCACCTGTACCGAAGCACTGGCCTATGCCGGCGGAATCAGTTTGTTCACCAACAGTACGGTCAATATCCTGAATAACCTGATCGGCGACATTAAAGCGCCCAATTCAAACCTGGGTGCAACCGCACCAACAATTGCAGGCATCAGGGAAGAAGGCGGTGTGAGCTCACCGGGTATCAATATCTATTACAATTCGATTCACCTGGCCTCTTCCGGCAGCGGCGCCAATTTTTCATCTGCCGGCCTGTATATATTTACTTTTTCAGCTTTGAGGCTGCGGAACAATATCCTGAATAATGAGTCTGTACCCGGCGCATTAGGGCGTTCCGTTGCCTTCTGGTATGGGGGAACGAATATCAGCAACTATCAATCGGTGTCAAATAATAACCTGCTGTTTGCGGGTTCACCGGGACCGCAAAACCTGATTTTCTTTGATGGCAATAACAGCGACCAGACTCTGGGTGCATTCAAGGCCCGGGTCACTCCGAGGGAAGACAAATCAGTATCAGTTCAAACTCAATTCATCAGTACCAACGGAGCCGATGCCACATTCCTGCACCTTTCTTCCGGCAATAACTGCCAATTATTAGGTGGGGGCGACAACACAGGCATCCTGCTTTCTACGGACTACGACCAGGAACCAAGGAATATCTCATTCCCATTCATCACGGATATTGGTGCCGATGAGGCCGGCAAGTTTACGGCATGGACGGGTGCGAATGGTACCAACTGGAACGATCCCGCCAACTGGAGTAACGGTATCGTACCCAATTCCACGGAAGTAAATGTTTCCATTACCGAACCGCCTGTTAACCAGCCGGTGATCGGTTTGGGCGAAACATTCCAGGTGGGAACACTTTACATCAGCCCGGAAGCGACGCTGTATAACCGGGGTACATTGAAAGTGTACGGCAGGCAGATAGCCACGCTTGAATGTATTGATAACACACAGGCGGGCATTGTCAGGGGATCCATGGAATATAACGGCGACTGTGATGCGGTACAATCTATCTCAGGGTCGGTGTTTAAAAACAATGTTGTCAGGAACCTGACAGTGAGTAACGACCTGGACATCGATGCCAATACTGGGGAAGAAGTAAAAGTTGCCGAGACACTCTCGTTCGGTCCGGTTACGGGAAAAACGCTCAGCACGGGAGATAACCTTGTTTTGTTGTCCACGGCTACTCAAACGGCCCGCGTGGCAGATATCACGGGAAACAGTATTTCCGGAAAAGCCACTGTGGAACGATTTATCAATACGGGTGTTACAACCGGCGCCCATGCGAAATCCTGGCAGTTCCTGGCTGCACCTACAATCGGTCAGAGTATTTATAATGCCGGCAGGAATCCGGCAACAATACGCCGGGCTTGGAACCTGGATAACGGGCACGATGGTACCGGATTTGATGCAAGCTCAGCCCTTCCTGCCCTGAAATATTATGAATCCCGCAACTAACCTGTGGGTTGCGAATCAAATACCTCGGAACCAAGTTAATAACGGGATCGGTTACACGCTTATACAGGGCGACCGAACGGTCACCAGCCTGTCAGGTTCACCGGTTCCCACCATCCTGCTGGCAAAGGCAACCTTTATCAGCCCAACAACCCGCCATCGGATATTTCGTTCCCGCCGGCCTGTCGGCTTCTGTTGCCAATCATAGCGTCGGCAATCGATATTGCCTATATGAAAGACAATGGCTTTTTCAACAACCTCAACAATGATGTGGTCGTTTGGGATCCCCTCATGTCGGGCACATACGGGTTGGGCGGATATCAGACCCTGGCGGCCGCCAATAATTACGAGCCAACCGCCGGTGGAACCGCTTATTACCCTTCCGGTATCCCGTCTCCGGTCATCCAGAGCGGACAGGCGTTTTTTGTACGTTCTTCGGGACTGGCCGGCTATGTGGCATTTGCGGAATCCTGTAAAGAAAGCGGCAGCAGGCTTGTTCACCGCGGAGCGGGCGGCAGCCGGAGATCTTATTTCCGTGTCACCCTGCAATACCCAGACGGTACCGTGGCCGATGGGAATGCCGTGGTTTTTGATCCTGCATTCAGCCAGACCATTGATGCGAATGACGCCATCAAAATGATGAATAATGGAGAAAACCTGGGCATTGCGAGAGGAGGATCGATTTTATCGGTTGATGCAAGGGGAAACCTGAAGCGCAACGACACGATATTCTACTCAACGGCCAAATTACGTAAACAGTCATACCGGTTCGCTTTTGCCCCGAAAGACATTCAGGAAACGCTTGAATCGCGGCTCATCGACCGCTACCTGGCCACTGAAACACCCATCAGTTTATCCGACAGCAGCTATATAACGTTTACCATTAACGATGACCCGGCCTCCGGAAAGCCCGACAGGTTCTATGTTGTTTTCCGCAATAAACCAAGGAGCCAGTCCATACCGGTTACCATCTTTGGAAAGATGCCTTCCGCTGAAACGCCTACGCCAGGTCCGCAGATTAGCGTATATCCTAACCCGGTAGTTGATAAAACCACCCGGGTACGGTTCAGCGATATGCCGGCCGGCGAATACCTGCTACGCTGGATCGACGCCGGAGGCAAGGAGGTAAAAAGGCAGTCGGTTACCCACGCAGGTAAATATGCCGAGTATCCTCTGCGGGTTCCGCAATCGATCGTTCCCGGTGTATATAACCTGGTTGTGGATGACGGCAAGTCGCCGGAGAGAACCATCCGCATCGTGATCCCCTGATTTCGGTAAGGCATAAAACCGTCTTTGTTTGTTTCCCCGAATAATAGGAAATTTGCCGAATGCAATTTTTACGCCAGGAACTTACCAACGAAGAACTGATCGGTATATACCGTAACCTGTTACTGCCCCGCATGATCGAGGAGAAAATGCTCGTTTTGCTCCGGCAGGGAAAAATATCCAAATGGTTCAGCGGTATTGGCCAGGAAGCCATCGCCGTTGGCGCCACGATGGCCCTGCAATCGGATGAATGGGTGATGCCGCTCCACCGAAACCTTGGCGTATTCACCACCCGTAAAATGCCCCTGCATAAACTGTTCAAACAATGGCAGGGAAACAAGGATGGTTACAGTAAGGGCCGTGAAAGGAGTTTCCATTTCGGCAATAAGGACCATCATATTTGCGGCATGATATCGCATCTTGGCCCCCAGCTTGCCATTGCCGATGGTGTGGCGCTGGCCCATAAATTGCGCGGAGAACAAAAGGTTTCACTGGCGTTTACCGGCGATGGCGGAACCAGCGAAGGCGATTTTCACGAAGCCCTGAACACAGCCGCCGTGTGGGAACTTCCCGTCATATTCATCATTGAGAATAACGGATACGGCCTCAGTACGCCGGTCAATGAACAATACCGTTGCAGCAGTCTAGTGGAAAAGGCCAAAGGTTATGGTATGGAGGGCATACAGATCGACGGGAACAATGTGCTGACGGTGTATGATACGATCAGGGGCGTAAGGGAGTATTGTATCAGGGAACAAAAACCTTACCTGATCGAATGCATGACCTTCCGGATGAGGGGCCATGAAGAAGCGTCGGGTGTCAAATATGTGCCCAGGGAGTTGTTTGAAGAATGGGAAAAGAAAGACCCGATCAGCAATTTTGAAAAATGGCTTACAGAGGAGAAAGTAATGACCGCGGAAGATATCGCTGCCATCAGGGCCGAAACAAAAAACCACATAGAGGTTGAACTGGATTTAGGTTTCCAGGCTGAAAAGCCCGTTCCTGTTGATTCGGAAGAATTGGGTGATGTGTACAAGCCTTATGTACGGTCAGCCGCTTCTGTTGTTATTGATAATTCGTTTACAGATTATCGTTATGATGGCTCCGATAACCGGGATGCCGTTAAGTTCATTGGCGCCATCAGTGAAGCGCTCGACATGTCGATGCAGCAACACCCTAACCTCGTATTGATGGGTCAGGATATTGCCGAGTATGGCGGAGCATTCAAAGTGACCGAGGGTTTTGTAACCAGGTATGGCAAGGAGCGCGTACGAAATACGCCGTTATGTGAAAGCGCCATTGTTGGCACCACGCTTGGCCTCAGCCTGCAGGGCTATAAGGCGATGATGGAAATGCAGTTCGCTGATTTTGTTACAGTGGGCTTCAACCAGATCGTCAATAACCTCGCCAAGATCCATTACCGTTGGGGGCAGCATGCCGATGTGGTGATTCGCATGCCAACCGGTGGCGGCGTGGGTGCGGGTCCTTTTCACAGCCAGAGCAATGAAGCCTGGTTTATGCATACGCCCGGCCTGAAAGTTGTGTATCCTTCTACCCCGATGGATGCCAAGGGGCTGCTGATCGCCGCACTAAACGACCCTAACCCGGTGATCTTTTTTGAACATAAAGCACTTTACAGGAGTATATCCGGGCAAGTGCCAGCATCATATTATGAAATTGAGATAGGAAAAGCGCGTCATGTGCAGGAAGGATCCGACCTGTCGATCATTACCTACGGTGCGGCCGTGCACTGGGCGCTTGATTTCGCCGGAAAGCATCCGGACCTGTCCATTGATATTCTCGACCTGCGCAGCTTGCTTCCGCTAGACTATGAGGCCATCCGGTCTTCGGCTATGCGTACGGGTAAGATACTGGTGCTTCATGAAGATACGCTTACCGGGGGCACCGGTGCCGGGATAGCCGCCTGGATTTCCGAACACTGCTTCCAGTACCTCGATGCTCCCGTGATGCGTTGCGCCAGCCTGGACACACCGATCCCTTTTAATATCGACCTGGAAAAGAATTTTATGGCGTATTCGAGGCTGGACGAAACGGTGAATAAGTTGATGGCCTATTAGGAATATGCTGTAGACATGGAGGAAAATCACGCGAATTGATGAGGAAATCCACTTTTTCATTTTTGTGAGGTCAATTAATTTTACTGCATGCTATTGATGGTAATTTACCATAGCAGAATATGGAAATACCCGACTCAGCGCTTAATCTGAAGACAGGGTTCATCAAAAAAACCAGCAGTATGAAACAGATCGGTTATTTTATTTTCTTCATCGTATTTGTTGCCTGTCAGAACAGCCCATCAAAAGCACAGGAGCAGAAATTAACGCTCATTGGTAAATTCGATAATGGCAATATTGTTCTAACGGTAGATAAACCAGTAATGCTCAAAGCATATAATGCCAAACTGGCTAAGCTTTCAGGCATTGAGGGTCATTTTACGGATATAAGCATCAAAGAAACCTCCGATAAGCAGTATATGCTTGTTTTCAAAGGGGAAACCTACATTTCAACATTTCTTGTAACAGCCGTACAGTCCGATCTGTATGCAGCCAATACCATTTCGTGTACCACTTCCGATTGTTCGTCTGAAGCTTTTGGTTGCACGCCGAAGAGCAACGGGGTAGCTTGCTGGCCTTGCAGTAATAAGGGCAAATGCACGAAAACGGTCAGTGATGTTTCTTTGATCGATTAGATCAACCTGCCATCAATTTACCTCTTGGTTATGTAGCGGTTTAAAGTTGGTAAAGAAGAACTGTTAAGATGCAGGGATGAATATCATGGAGATGGAATTGACGCAATGACGCGTATTCTTTTTGGTAAACCTTTCGCCTTCAAACACATGGCCTAAATGTCCGCCACAACGGGCACAGACTATTTCGGTGCGCTGGCCGTCAGCATCCGGAATACGTTTCACTGCCCCGGGGATCTCCTCGTCGAAACTGGGCCAGCCGCAATGAGAATCGAATTTATCTTCCGAACGGTACAGGGGCGCTTCGCATTGACGGCACACGTACGTTCCGGGTAGTTTGTTGTTGGTGTATTCCCCGGTAAAGGGCCTTTCGGTACCCTTGTGAATGATCACATATTCTTCCTGGGGGTTAAGCTTGTTCAGTTTCATAAAAATGCGTTGAGGGTATTGTCTTACATTGTACAGCCGGACGGGCCCGTTTGTTTGGTTCCTCAATAAAAAAATCACAGGTACCCGTCCTTGGAACCTTACATTTTTATCTTCCTGAACGCCTGCCATTTTCTGTATGTCATGCTGCGCCACAGCCATTCCACCGGGCCATAATTGAAATACTGCAACCAGAGGGTACTCAGAAAAAGTTGAAAGAAGAAAACAGTAATACCAAAGATGGTCCATGCCGTTGGTCCTAAGAGTCCTCCTTTCGCAAATCCCACACCATAAAAAGCAATGATGGCAATCAGGCTTTGCATCAGGTAGTTACTGAACGCCATTTTTCCCATAGGTTGTACAAGCCGGAGTATCCTGTTACAAAAGTTTGTCTGAAAAGCCAGCGCCAGCGCACATGTGTATGCCAATGCCAGCGGCACCACACCCAGGGCATAAAATACGGTTTGGTACCAGCCATTGATCTTTAGGTTGAAATAATCGCCCTGGAAGGAAGCAAAATGGGCCATCAGCATATTGGCCGGAATGCCGATGAGGAATCCTCCGGTCATGATCCAGACGAGCAGTTTCCTGTTTGCCAGGATTTCTTTATACCGGTAATTCCTGCCGATCAGGTAACCCAGGAGGAACATGCCCAGGACCTTTGATATCCGGCTGACAAAAAACAGGTAAGCATAACGGAAAGGGATACCTCCCAAATTCAGTTTCCATATGTTGATCCAGGAGTTGGTATCTGATACGCCGGGCCCGGGTCCGTTTTCTTCCAGTCCGTTCAGGTGTTTATCGATCCAGAAACCTGCTTCGCGCAGAATACCTGCCGGGGCATTCAGCCAGAGAAAATGCATCTTTAAAAAATAAAGCAGGATCGGGGATAAGATCAATCCGACCGACCACCAGAATATGGTTTTATCCGGTTTATTCCTGAACAGCAGCAGGATGAATCCGACCATTGCATAAAAGGCCACGATATCGCCCGTCCATAACAGCACCAGGTGCATCAACCCAAGCAGCAGCATGCCCCAGAGGCGTCTTTTAATGAATGGGGCAGGCTCCACTCCACGTTCTTTCAGCCTTTGCATTTGAAGTGCGATCCCCCATCCAAACAACAGGCTGAAAATGGAATAGAATTTCCCTTCGATCAAAACGGTTTGCAGGTACTCCACTGTTTTATCGGTCGAATAAAAATAACCACCGGCCCTTTCTTGCCCATCATAAAATGATAAATGCTGAAGGTTGGCAATGAAGATCCCCAGCAAGGCAAGACCCCTCAATATGTCCATAAAATTTTCCCTTTCCCTGGAAGTCACGGGGGCGGTTTGTTGCATGGTTCTGTTTTAGCACGACAAGCTATGCTTATTTCAGGATTTGACAAATAGGCTATTTGACGTAGACACGTAACCTTAGGGAAACGACAAGCGATGGCCGGGCAAGCGGCATCTATTCCGGTTAGGGTTCATTTTTTTTAGCGGGACCTGGCACAGGATATATTTTCCTGAACTGGTAAGAGGCGCTCAGTACATACTGGTTGAAACTGATCTCATCACTGTCACGCGTAAATGCATAATCGGGCCGGTACCATACCAAAAAAGTATCAAGGGCCGGGCTTTGCAAACCGGTGATCCGGCGGACGAATGTTTTATTGAAACGGTAATTGATGAATTTTTCCTGCTCTTCCGCTTCCAGCCTTTCCCTAAATTTTCTCATTCGTTTGTTGTACCGGAACCGGAATACGTTGATGAGTTGGTCGAGGTCGGCACCCGCCAAGCCATCGGACGACAGCGAGGATTGCAGGCCCGGTTTAGCATAACTGAACACGGAAGCATAGGTTTGCCTGTTCTCGAGAGAATCCTCACGGTACGATTTGGCAAAAACGGTGACCTCCTTCATCAGGCTGTATTTGCCTTTTACGGGAATGCTGAGAGAAATATTGAAATGCCTGGGGTCTTCAACCGTTGCCACCGGAAATTTCATGGTCGGCTTGTTATTATAATAGAAGATCAGGGAATCCGACTTATTCACAAGGATCTGGTAGCGCCCCATACTGTCTGTTATCGTAAACATCCCGCCGGTGCTGACCACCCTCACGTTTTCCACATAATTGACCTTGCTGATATCGAACACCGTACCGCCGATACTGAACTGGCTCCGGGCTTGTCCGTGCAGGAAGAGCGATACAATAAGAAAAAGAAATCTGTTCAACAGCCGTTTTTTGGAGGGTAATATTACAGTGAAATGCCTGATTAAGACCGAATTACCGGATTTTTAACGCGGATTTTGCAGGAGTCGTTCCAGGACGGAAGCATAATGCTCATGTTCCAGTCGCTGGATTTTTTTGGACAACGATTCCGGGGTCTCATCCGGGCTGACCGTGCAACGGGCCTGAAAAATAGTTTCCCCGTGATCATATTGATTATCAACATAGTGTATGCTGATACCACTTTCTTTCACTCCCGATTTAATGACCGCTTCATGCACATGCATGCCATACATGCCCTTTCCCCCAAATGCCGGAAGTAAGGCCGGGTGGATATTGACGATCTTTTGCGGGTAGGCCTCGATAAGGTGATCGGGAATTTTCAACAGGAACCCGGCAAGTACTATACATTGAATTCCATGGTCCTGCAGGATCGATTCCAGCAGACCGGGGTCATTTAGTTGTTTTTTATTGATTATCAGCGATTTGATATCAAAATTCCGCGCAATTTCCAGTACGCCCGCATCCACATTATTCGATACGACCAGGGCAACCCGGATTGCCGGATGATCCTGAAAATGTTCCATGATCTTCCTGGCATTGGAGCCTGTGCCGCTGGCAAAAATGGCGATCCGGATACTCAAATTTATTTTTTTAACTTATTGATAATCCGATTGATGTAGTTTTTAAAAAAGCTAAACTGGCCCAGGGGTACACTGATGAGCAACACGGATACCGGCCAGAGAAGGGTCACCAGGAGAACATAGCAGATCAGCCAGATCGCTCCTTTTTCGAGCCCTGTCAACAGCAACAGTTTTCTTCCGGCATATCCACAGAGGCTTCCGCCCAGGGCAAAGGTTGAGAGGATCAGCATCAGGTTCAGGCCATTCACTTTCCAGCGCTCCTGCAATTTTCTAAACATGCTGCAAAATTGCGTAAAACATTGAGATACCCACCGGAAAATTTACAGGTTATTCAGATTGTTTTGGCGGATTACAAACTTATGACAATCGACTTCGCCAAAGTGATACAATTCGTTGAAATACACGCCAGATAAGGAAAAAAAAATTTTAACAATGTTGATATTATGTCGGTATCGTACCTTATTTTTGTGCCGATTTAAGGAAATTTTTCCACATTAGCCCCGATAACTGTATGAGTCGTTATAGAAAAATCATTAACAGAATTTTTGCAAGTTGTCTCTTTCTTCTCCTTGTTTCCTTCCATAACTCAGCCACCGCCGCAGATGGTGAAGCGCTCTTTAAAGCGAATTGCGCCAACTGTCACAAGCCGGATGCCGATTATACGGGACCAGCCCTGAAAGGCTGGAAGGACCGCATTCCCGACCCGGAATGGATCTACAAGTGGGTTGCCAATCCGGCCGCCATGAACGACCCGTATGCAACCAAGTTGAAAGACAAATGGAAGCCCATCATCATGACGGGTTTCGGTTCGTTGAAGAAAGACGAGATCGACGCCATCCTCAAATACGTTGACGATTATACGCCGCCGGCAAAAGCCGGAAGCGGAACCGATGTCGCAGCCGCCGGAGCACCGGCAACCGATAATTCCCTGCTTTTCGGTATCCTGACCCTGATCCTGGCCGTGGTTGCACTGATCCTCCTGCAGGTGAACAGCAACCTCCGCAAACTGTCGGATGAAAAAGAAGGCATCCTGCGCAGCGAACCCGTTCCCTTCTACCGTAATAAAGCATACATCATGGCCGCCATCCTGGTGCTTTTCGGAGTGGGCGGATATTTTACTATCAATGGTGCCATTGGGCTCGGCCGTCAGAAAGATTATCAACCCGAACAACCGATCTACTATTCCCATAAAGTACACGCCGGCGTTAACCAGATCAGTTGCCTGTATTGCCATGGCGGTGCACAAGACAGCAAGCATGCCAACATCCCTTCCGTGAATGTTTGTATGAACTGCCACATGGCCATTAAAGAATACAAAGGAGATCCGATCGTGAAGGAAGACGGAACACCGGTTGACGGAACGGCCGAAATCAAGAAACTGTATTCTTATGCCGGTTGGAACCCCGATGCCAAACAGTATAACCCGGACAATAATAAAGATGGTATTCCTGACGGGGCCCGCCCGATCGAATGGGTGAAGGTTCACAACCTGCCGGACCACGTTTATTTCAACCACAGCCAGCACGTGAAAGTGGGCAAGCAGCAATGCCAGACCTGTCATGGTAACATCCAGGAAATGCCTGAAGTGTACCAGTTCTCAGACCTGAGCATGGGATGGTGCATCAACTGCCACCGCGAAAGCAAGGTTGACTTCTATAATAAAGAAACCGGGGAAGGCAATAAGTTCTACAGCATTTACGAAAAATTCCATAAAGACCTTAAGAGTGGCAAGATGGATAGTGTGACCGTAGAAAAGATCGGTGGTACCGAATGTCAGAAGTGCCATTATTAATGGTATGATGACCGGTTGGCCGGCTATAACCGTTTTGATTTTCAACATTCAGAATTTTCAACAGTAATATGAATAAAAAGTACTGGCAGAGTTTTGTTGAACTGAATCAAACTGATGCATTCAGGAAATCAACAGACAATGAATTTTCAGAGGAACTGCTTCCCGTGGAAGACCTCGCCAATGAGGGTTTGCTGGAAGGGAAGACCCCCCGCCGGGATTTTTAAAGTACCTGGATTCAGCACAGCCGCAGCCGCTTTGGCTGCCAGTTGCGAGATGCCGGTACGCAAGGCGGTACCCTACCTCCAGAAACCCGATAATGTGATCCCCGGTGTGGCTAACTATTTCGCTTCTACCTATATCAATGGCGGAGATGCCATCAGCGTGGTGGTCAAACAACGCGACGGCCGCCCGATCAAGATCCGAAGGGAACGACCTGTCTTCCATTACCCGCGGCGGTACCAGTGCCAGGGCACAGGCTTCCGTACTCGACCTCTATGATACCACCCGCCTTCGCCACCCGTTGCAGAAAGACGGAAAGGATTATAAGGAAGTCAGCACCTTCGATGCATTCGACAAGATGATCTCTGCCGCCATGGCCTCTATCGGCGGAAAACAGATCGTTTTGCTCACCTCTACGATCCACTCTCCTTCCACTTTGCAGATCATCAGCGAATTCCTGGCGAAATACCCCGGAAGCCGCCACGTGCAATACGATGCGGTCAGCTACAGCGGTATGCTGCTGGCCAACGAAGCCTCTTATGGAAAAAGGGCCCTTCCCTCCTACCATTTCGATAAGGCAAAAACCATTGTCAGCCTGAGCGCCGATTTCCTCGGTACCTGGCTGAGCCCGGTTGAATTTGCGGCGCAATATGCCGAGAACAGGCGCGTAAAGGGCGATAAGGCCGCCATCAGCCGCCATTTCCACTTTGAAAGTATGCTGAGCCTCACCGGTAGCAATGCCGATGACCGCTTCACCCATAAACCCTCCGAAACTGGCAACGTAGCGCTTGCGCTCCTCGCCAAACTCGGAGGCGCCGTTTCTGCACCTTCCATTTCCGATGCCAAACTGGCCAAAGGGATCGAACAGGCCGCCGCGGCGCTGTCTGCCAGCAAGGGCCAGGCCCTGGTGGTTTGCGGCAGCAACGACGCCAACATCCAGGTGGTGGTCAACGCCATCAACGAACTGATCGGCGCCAACGGAACCACCATCAACTGGGCGGTGACATCTAACTATCGCAAAGGAGTAGACGCAGACATGGAAAAACTGGTGGCCGATATGTCTAACGGTACCGTCGGTGCCGTGATGGTGTACGATTGCAACCCGGTTTACAGCCATGCCAACGGGAAGAAATTCGGAGACCTGCTGGCCGCTTTGCCGGTGAGTATCTCCTTCGCATCCACAATGACAGAAACAGCGGAACGCTGTAGGTATATCATTCCTTCGCACCACTGGCTGGAAAGCTGGGGCGATGCCGAGCCTAAATCGGGTTACTTCAGCCTGATCCAGCCGATCATCAACCCGCTGTTCAAAACACGCGCTTTCCAGGACTCGCTCCTGAAATGGTCGGGTAACGCCAGCGATTATGCGAATTATATCAAATCCTACTGGACATCGAAACTGAACAGTCCGGATCTGTGGGATAAAGCCCTGCAGGACGGTGTAGTGGAAACAGCCACCGCCCCTGCCGCCGGTACTTTCAATGCCGCAGCGCTGTCTGCCGCTTCATCAAAAGCCGCATCTGCCAAAGGCGGTGCGATGGAAGTGATCCTGTATGAAAAAGTGTCCATGGGCGACGGCAGCCAGGCCAATAACCCCTGGTTGCAGGAATTGCCCGATCCGGTATCGAAAGTAACCTGGGACAATTACGCCATGATCAGCCCTGAGCTCGCCAAGACGCTCATCGGCATTGATGTATTCAATAACCAAACAGGCCGATACCTACGAGTAACCCCGAAAAGCCGGTCATCAAAGTGACAGTCAACGGGAAATCACTCGACCTGCCTGTGCTGATCCTGCCTGGCCTGAATAATTCCCACCATCGCCGTGGCACTGGGTTACGGAAGGAAAGCGCCAATCCCGATAAAACACAGGACCGCATTGGCCGCGCCGCTGCCGGTGCCGGTAAGAACGCCTTCATCCTGGCTGGTTTCGACGGAAGCTCCGTGATCTACACGGCCGCTGCCACCGCTTCGAAAACAGACGCCACATATGCTCTCGCTCAAACACAGGTTCACGGTTCTTCCGAAGGACGCCCCGTGATCTATGAAACGAATGCGGCGAGTTACGAAAAAGATCCTAAAGCCCTGATGGCCGAAGCGGTTCACGAACGCGAAATGCTGTTGGCCGATGGTAAAACGGACTTCGTTAAGGAAGGAACCATCTACCCGCATTACGATAAGCCCGGTATCAAGTGGGGCATGAGCATCGACCTCAATACCTGCACCGGTTGCAGCGCCTGCGTGGTGGCCTGTACGGCTGAAAACAACGTGAGCGTGGTGGGTAAGACGCAGGTACAGCGCGCCCATGAAATGCACTGGCTGCGTATCGACCGTTACTTTACCGGCGATAAGCAAAACCCGGATGTGGTCTTCCAACCGATGCTTTGCCAGCATTGCGATAACGCGCCATGCGAAAACGTTTGCCCGGTGGCTGCAACCAACCACAGCAGCGAAGGCCTGAACCAAATGACATACAACCGTTGTATCGGTACCAGGTATTGTGCCAACAACTGTCCGTATAAAGTACGCCGTTTCAACTGGCTGGATTACACCGGCGCCGACAGTTTTGCCGACAACCAGGAACCGATCCGCGGCAAAGACCTCGATGATGCGGTATTCCAGATGAACGAAGACCTGACACGCATGGTGCTGAACCCTGATGTAACGGTACGTTCGCGCGGTGTGATCGAAAAATGCTCTTTCTGCGTGCAACGCCTGCAGGAAAGCAAACTGGAAGCAAAGAAACACCAGGATCCGTCGCTGGTAAGGAATGTGAAAACAGCCTGTATGCAGGCCTGCCCCACACATGCCATCAGCTTCGGTAATGTGAACGATAAGGAAAGCGATGTGTATAAAGCCCGCAACGTAGAAAACGCCAACAGGAATTTCTATGTACTGGAGCAACTGCACGTACTGCCTAACGTTAGTTACCTGGCCAAGATCAGGAACACCGACAGGCATCTGGGTACCGAGGAACACGGAGAAGAGAAGAAAGGAGAAGCGAAACATGCGGAAGCGCATGCATAAACAACAATAAGTAAACATTAAAAATGAAAAATTAAAAAGGCAAAGGCATCGCCCGATCACCCTTTTAAATTTTGACTTTATACTTTAGATATGTCATTACTGAAATACGAATCACAGCTCAGGGAACCGCTGGTTGATGGTAATAAGGATTACCACCAGGTTACCGAAGACATCATCAAGCCAATTGAAATGAAACCGAGCCGCCTCTGGTATATCGGTTTTTATATCAGTGTGGCGTTGCTTCTTTTCGGGGTGTATAGTGTCTATCGTGAGGTCACTTACGGTATCGGACAGTGGAACCTGAACAAGACCATTGGATGGGGTTGGGATATCACCAACTTCGTATGGTGGGTAGGTATCGGTCACGCCGGAACCCTGATCTCCGCGATCCTGCTGCTGTTCCGCCAGGGCTGGAGGACGGGGGTGAACCGTGCTGCGGAAGCCATGACCATCTTCGCTGTTATGTGCGCGGGCCAGTTCCCGATCTGGCACATGGGCCGTGTTTGGATGGCCTTCTTTGTACTGCCTTACCCCAATACACGCGGACCGCTCTGGGTGAACTTCAACTCACCCTGCTCTGGGACGTGTTCGCCATCTCCACGTATTTCACCGTTTCATTACTGTTCTGGTATTCCGGTCTGTTGCCCGACCTGGCTACCGTGCGCGACAGGGCCAAAACCAAGCTGCGCAAAATGCTCTATGGTATCGCTTCATTTGGCTGGACGGGTAGCACCAAACACTGGCAACGCCATGAATCACTCTCACTCGTACTGGCCGGTTTAAGTACACCGCTGGTACTTTCTGTACATACCATCGTATCGTTCGACTTCGCCACATCGGTTGTACCGGGATGGCACACCACCATCTTCCCGCCCTATTTCGTTGCGGGTGCCATCTTCTCCGGATTTGCCATGGTGCAAACCCTGCTGATCGTGGTTCGTAAGGTCATGGCCCTGGAAGATTATATCACACTCGGCCACATCGAAGCGATGAACAAGGTGATCGTACTGACCGGTAGTATCGTGGGTTGCGCCTACCTGACCGAGCTGTTCATTGCCTGGTACGGTCAAAACCCATACGAATGGTACGCTTTCAGCCAAAACAGGGCCAACCTGTTCAGTCCTTATGGCTGGAGCTACTGGCTGATGATGTTCTGTAACGTGGTTTCGCCCCAGCTGTTCTGGAGCCGCAAACTGCGCCGCAATATCACCGTAACATTCTTCATGAGTATCGTGGTGAATATCGGTATGTGGTACGAACGTTTTGTGATCATCGTTACTTCCGTTTACCGCGACTTCCTGCCGTCGAGCTGGAGTACTTATTACAGCCCGACCATCTGGGAGATCGGATTCTACCTCGGTACATTCGGATTGTTCTTTACCTGCTTCTTCCTCTTTGCGAAATACTTCCCGGTCATTGCCGTGGCAGAGATCAAATCGATCCTGAAAACCAGCGGTGAAAACTATAAACGTAAGATGACGGATATCGAGAAAGCCGATAGCGAGAAGTTTTATCATGAAGAAGTTGAACACGCTCATTGATAAGTCAAAGGCCGCTTGCAGAAAGTAATACGACTGGCAGCTTTTGAATATTAATTTTTAAATTTTGAATTTATCTATATGGCTGGAGGAATAAAAAAATTTGTTGTAGGCACATTCGATGACGAGAAGGTGCTTTTCCCGGCAGTGAAAAACGTACGGAAGGCAGGATATAAGATTCATGATGTGTACACGCCTTTCCCTGTGCATGGCCTCGACCACGCCATGGGTTTAAGGGAAACATCGCTGCATACGGCGGGCTTCATCTATGCCATCACGGGAACCACAACGGCACTGACGTTCATGAGTTGGGTATTTACGAAAGACTGGCCGCTGAACATCGGCGGTAAGCCGCATTTTGCATTACCGGCCTGGATCCCGATCACTTTTGAACTTACCGTACTGTTTTCCGCGGTGGGTATGGTGCTGACATTCTGCTACCTCTGCCAGTTGTCGCCTTTCGTTAAGAAGCACCACTTCCATGCACGTGCAACGGACGATCTGTTTGTTATGGCGATCGAGTGTACGGACAAGACCAACGACAGCGAAGTGCAGCAGTTCCTGCAGAGTTCCGGCGCCAAAGAAGTGAATGTACAGGTGGCCGAAACAGGCTGGTGGATCGGGCGTTACGACCGCGAACAGAAACTGTACCGCGAAGAAAAAGGATATTAATACCATTACTTCATTCAACAGAAGGATAACCAGGATGAAAATGATCAAATACATAGCTTTTGGTTTCATGGCACTTTCAGCCGTTACCATGATCAGCAGTTGCGGCGATAAAAAACGTCCCGGCAAAATATACATGCCGGATATGGCGTATAGCCGGGCATATGAAACCTATGCACAGAGAGATTCCATGATGTTCACCACCGATCCGGCAAGGAAAGGCGGCAACATGATCTTTTATAACAACATGCCCGTTGCCGGTACGATCAAACGCGGAGAACTCTTCCCGTACACCCTGCCGAACGACAGCGCAGGTTATGCGGCCAGCGCATCTGTTCAAAATCCCATTCAGTCTATGACTGATGCAGAGATGGCAGAAACCAAGCGACTGTTTAACATCAATTGCGCCATCTGCCATGGTGAGAAAGGTGCCGGTAATGGCCCGCTGGCCACTTCCGGAAAAATCGGTGGCGTTGCCAACCTAACACTGGATACATATGTGAAAATGGCCGACGGAACCATGTTCCACTCCCTGACATATGGCAAGAACAACATGGGAAGCTATGCTTCTCAGTTAGACCGCAAGCAGCGCTGGATGCTGGTGAAATACATCCGGACACTGCAGCCAACTGCCACAGCAGTACCGGCCATTGCGCCTGCCGCCCAGGCTGCAGTGGATAGCGCAGCCGCCAGCAGCAAGGCCAAGCCCTGATGAAAAAGAACCCGGGATGACCGGATTGACTATAACAACCAATAACCCTCCTGTGAAGGGCGACCAACACAGGAAGGACAACAAATAAATACTGTTTAGATGAACCAACCATTCGAATTACAAAGCAGAAGCTATAAGAAGTGGACAATCGGTTTACTGGTTGCCGGGGTGATTGCGCTCCTGTACGATTTATCATGTACCATCCCTTCGCCCATGCGGCACATGGTCATGGCGACACCAACAGCACCCGATTCTGGGCTGTCCTGCTGCAGAACAGCGTGTTCTGGCTGCTCGTAGTGAACGCATCCATGTTTTTTCTCTGCGTGACCACCATGGCCATGGGTGGCTGGCAGGTTGCCTTCCGCCGTATTCCGGAAGCGATCTCCAGCGTTGTACCCATACTCGGGGTGATCACTTTTGTGATCCTGATGGCGATCGTTTGGGGCGGACGTACCGATATCTACCACTGGCTTGACAAAGAAGCCGTAGCAAACGACCATATACTGAATGGTAAAAAAGGATTTCTGAACCCGGTATTCTTCACCGTATGGTCCGCCATCACCGTTTTCCTCTGGTGGGCCCTGGGAAAGAAAATGCGTTCCATGAGCCTGGAATCTGATAAAAACGGCCCGATGGATTATGAAACCGGAAAAAAATGGATCTGGAAAAATACCGTTTGGGCTTCCCTGTTCACCGTGTTCTTTGCACTGACCGTGGCCTCCACCATTCCCTGGCTCTGGCTGATGAGCATCGATGCACACTGGTACAGCACCATGTATAGCTGGTACACCTTCGCCAGTACCTTTGTTTCAGGTATGTCGCTGGTTGCCCTGTACGTGATCTTCCTGAAGAACCGCGGCCAACTGGAATATGTTACCGAAGAGCACCTGCATGACCTGGGTAAGTTCATGTTTGCCTTCTCCGTATTCTGGACCTATCTCTGGTTCTCCCAATACATGCTGATCTGGTACAGTAACCAGCCGGAAGAAACCAAATACTTCATCGAGCGTATCGGTACGGCAGACAAATCAGGTCCGTATAAAGGCGTTTTCTTTTTCAACCTGATCTGCAATTTCCTCTGCCCGCTGCTCATCCTGATGCGCAAAGGATCCAAGAGGAGCTGGACCCTGGTTACATTCATGGCCGTGCTGATCATTTTTGGCCACTGGATCGATTTTTACCAGATGGTAATGCCCGGAACGATGAAAAGCCACGGAGAACTGATGCCATTTGAATTCGGTATCGCCGCCCTGTTCATCGGTATCATTATGTGGGGTGTCGGACGATTCATCAGCTCGAACCCGCTGGTTGCCAGGAACCATCCATTCCTGAAAGAAAGTATGATTCACCATACCTAAACTGGTTCAACAAACCAATAGTACTATTCAGGCCGTAGTTAATTTTGTTCGGCGGAAATAATAAAGCATAAAAACTGTAAGTAACCATCCGCTTAAGGCGGACAAAAAAACTGAACAATGAAGGAAATTTTTCTGAGTGCGATAGTCATCATGATTTTCGTGGTCATCTTCCAGATCGCCAAGGCAAGCGAATATGTCAGTGTGCTGAAGGGGGAAAATAAGACACGTAAGCAGAATAACCGGATCAATGCATTTCTGATGATGGCGTTCCTTGTGCTCGGCCTGGCCGGCGCATGGTATTGCAATGAACTGTATTTCGGAAAAACGCTGTTTCCGCAGGGATCAGCCTCCGTGCAGGGAGAAGAAATCGACAAAATGCTCTACATCACCATTGCAATCACCGGTGTGGTATTCATCATCACACAGGTACTGCTGTTCTGGTTCGCCTATAAATACCAGGAAAGCGATACCCGCAAATCATTCTATTTCCCGCATAATACTAAACTGGAACTGATCTGGACGACCGTTCCCGCCATCTTCCTGACCGTACTGGTTGTCTTTGGTTTGCGCTTCTGGTTCAAAACAACCGGCGATGCCCCTAAAGATGCAGTAGTGGTTGAGATCACCGGTCACCAGTTCGCCTGGGAAATGAGGTATCCCGGTAAAGACGGCAAACTGGGCAAGAAAAATTATAAACTCTACAATCAGCCTAGTGGAAACACACTGGGCGTTGACTTTGAAGATCCTGAAAGTTGGGACGATCTGCACACCACCGAAATGCACCTGCCCGTTGGCAAGCCCGTTAAGCTGGTGATCAATGCACAGGACGTGATACATGATGTCGGCCTCTCTCATTTCCGCCTGAAAATGGATGCCGTACCTGGGATACCGACCACCATGTGGTTTACACCCAAGTACACAACAGAAGAAATGAAAGTGCGTTCAGGCAACCCGAATTTTCTTTACGAAATCAGTTGCGACCAGATGTGTGGCAAAGGCCACTTCTCCATGAGGGGGATCATTGTGGTTGAATCGGAAGCGGATTATAAGAAATGGCTGGATGCACAAAAGCCCGAATACCTGAGCCTGTTCCCGGATAAAGATCCGGCCAAGGCCAACCAGGCCACCGAGGCTCCCGCAGCTTCCGGCGATTCAACGTCTAAGCCACTGGCACAACTGAGTATTAAGTAACAAGTAAGAACAAACGAACTAATAACCATATTTTACGACTATGAGCACTGTAGTTTCAATGCATGATGCAACCTCGCATGTTGGGCACGATACCCACCATGAACACCACCATCACGAAACATTCCTGACTAAATATGTATTCAGCCAGGACCACAAAACGATCGCCAAACAGTTCCTGATCACAGGGATCATCTGGGCTATCATCGGTGGCATGTTTTCGGTGTTGTTCCGTTTTCAGCTTGGCTATCCGGATACCACTTTTCCCTGGATGGAAGACCTGCTCGGTCATTGGGCTAAAGGCGGTAAGCTGAACCCTGAATTCTATTATGCCCTGGTAACCATGCACGGTACGGTACTGGTATTCTTCGTATTGACAGCCGGCCTCAGCGGAACCTTTGCCAACTTCCTGATTCCCCTGCAGATCGGTGCCAGGGATATGGCATCCCCGATGCTGAACATGCTCAGTTACTGGTTCTTCTTTTTGGCTTCTGTGATCATGGTTTCCTCTTTATTTGTACAAACAGGTCCCGCCAGCGGTGGATGGACAATCTACCCTCCCCTCAGCGCCCTGGGTGAAGCATCGGAAGGAAGTAAGATCGGTATGGACCTATGGCTTGTCAGTATGGCGATGTTCATTGTGTCATCCCTGCTGGGAGGCCTGAACTATATCACTACCATCCTGAATATGCGCACCAAAGGCATGAGCATGACGCGGATGCCTCTTACGATCTGGGCACTGTTCTTCACTGCCGTACTCGGGGTACTGTCATTCCCTGTTCTTCTTTCAGGCGCTATCCTGCTCCTTTTCGATCGTAACCTGGGTACCAGCTTCTACCTCAGTGATATCGTAGTGGCCGGAAAAATTTTACCGAATGAAGGCGGTAGCGCCATCCTGTTCCAGCACCTGTTCTGGTTCCTCGGACACCCCGAAGTGTATATCATCCTCCTGCCCGCAATGGGTATGGTTTCAGAGATCCTTTCGGTCAACAGCCGTAAGCCGATCTTTGGTTATATGGCGATGGTCGGTTCCCTGTTCGCCATCTGCATCCTGGCCTTCCTGGTTTGGGCGCACCATATGTTCGTAACAGGTTTGAACCCCTTCCTCGGATCGGTGTTCGTATTGCTGACACTGCTGATCGCCGTACCATCCGCGATCAAAGTGTTCAACTGGCTGACCACCCTCTGGCGCGGTAATATCCGGTTTACCCCGGGCATGCTTTTCGCCATCGGATTTGTAAGCCTCTTCATCAGCGGTGGCCTGACCGGTATATTCCTGGGTAACTCAGCACTGGATATTCACCTGCATGATACCTATTTTGTGATCGCCCACTTCCACATTGTAATGGGTGTTGCATCCTTCTTTGGCATGTTTGCCGGTGTTTACCACTGGTTCCCTAAGATGTTTGGACGTTACCTCAACAACACACTGGCCTATATCCACTTCTGGGTTACACTCATCGGCGCCTACCTGATCTTCTGGCCGATGCACTACGAAGGATTGGCTGGTATGCCCCGCCGTTATTATGATTTCTCCAACTGGGAATCATTTAAAATGTTCGGTGGACTGAATGAGTTCATCAGTATCGTTGCCCTGATCGTTTTTGCGGTGCAACTGCTGTTTGTTTTCAATATTTTCTACAGCATCTGGAAAGGACGTAAGGTGAAAGACCTGAACCCCTGGAATTCCAATACGCTGGAATGGACAACACCGATTCGCCCGGGACACGGAAACTGGACAGGAGAGATTCCCGAAGTACACCGTTGGGCATATGATTATGGTAAGGATGGAAAGGATTTTATTCCGCAGAATGTTCCGGTTTCTGCCGATGAAAGCGCAGAAAGCAAACATTGACCGGAACAAATTATTAACCAGTAGTTCATTAAAATAGTTTATCCCTTTTTCTTCCGGGAAAACAGGGACGGGGACATGCAGGAAAAGAACACCATACCCAATTCAACATCGTTTGTATTGGCCAGCAAAGTGAAAGATTATTTCCAGCTGATCAAGTTTACGCTGAGTTTTATGGTGGTGTTCAGTACGGTGATCTGTTACCTGTTGGCCCCCAACGTCAGGTTCGACCTGGTGCAAGTTCTTTTACTTTTTACGGCAGGCATGCTGGTCACCGGATCGGCAAACAGCATCAACCAGTTGTTTGAAAAGAATACCGATGCGATGATGAAACGCACATCTTCCAGGCCCGTGGCCAGCGGAAGGATGAGCGTAACTGAAGCGGCGGTATTTGCAGGCATCACAGGTTTGCTCGGAACGGCCATGATGTGGTACTTCTTTAATTTTCAGAGTGCCATGGTCAGCCTTTTTTCATTGTTTTTATACGGGTTCATCTATACCCCGCTGAAAACGGTGAATTCGGTGGCTGTGCTGGTCGGCGCTGTTCCCGGCGCACTTCCCTGCCTGATCGGATGGGTGGCGGCAACGGACGACTTCAGCACGGGAGGCTGGATACTGTTCGGGATTCAGTTCCTCTGGCAGTTTCCGCATTTCTGGGCCATAGCCTGGGTTGCGCATACCGATTACAGTAAGGCAGGTTTCAAACTCCTGCCGAGCCAGAAAGGGCCCACCAAATTCACGGCCATGCAATCGGTCATGTACAGTGTTCTGATGATCCCCGTAGGCATTCTGCCTTATTATTACGGGATCAGCGGATACACCAGTATGTGGATCGTGCTGGCCTGTAATGTTGTGATGGTTTTGCTGTGCGTCAGGTTACTCCTGAAAATGGATGTGGGTAGCGCGAGAAAAGTGATGTTTGGATCTTATTTCTACCTGATGATCGTTTTCCTGAGTTTGTATGCCGACAAGATCAGGGTAGATTGATAACAGAGAAGCATAAACGTAGTTCTTTAATTATACCGAATGAATACCGTGGCGATAGAAAACAAAAACAAGATACACCCACATAAGTTCACCATGTGGGTTGCGATCGGGAGCATCCTGATGATGTTCGCTGGATTGACCAGCGCATACATCGTCAAACGAAACCAGGCAGGCTGGGTGAGTTTCCAGCTGCCGGTGGTATTTTGGTACAGCACGGCCGTCATACTGGCCAGCAGCGGTACATTATACATGGCCGCCCGCTCGTTCCGCGACAGGCTCATGAGCAGGTACCGTCAGCTGATGGGCGCCACCATGGTGCTCGGCATCGTTTTTATCGCCTTACAGGTGATCGGCTTTAACCAGCTGTGGAACCTCGGCCTGACGCTGACATCCAGCGTTTCGTATTCATTCCTGTACGTGATCGTAGGGCTGCATGCGCTCCATGTGATAGGAGGTGTCATCGCCCTGATCGTTATGGCCATCAAGGCTTTCAGCACCCGTACCCGCGTTTACAGCAGCGTGCCGGTGGAACTGATCAGCACGTACTGGCATTTTGTGGACATCCTCTGGATATACCTCCTGGTATTCCTGCTGATGATCCAGTAATAAACAAGACCAAACATTGAACTGAGATAAATAGAAAACAGAACACAATCAACATTATGTCTAGTACATCAATACCCGCAGGAACCAAATGGTGGAATGGAGGGAAAAGCCCGTTCAACATCAGTTATGGTAAAGTGATGATGTGGTATTTCCTGATGAGTGATGCTTTCACTTTCGGGGCATTCCTGATCAGTTACGGTACCATCCGTTTCAGTGTAAACCACTGGGCGGATCCCAACCACGTGTTTAACGCGTTTCCTTTCGCCGGTCATGCCAACCTGCCTCTCGCCTTTGTGAGCTTAATGACCTTCATCCTCATCTTCAGCTCGGTAACCATGGTACTTGCAGTACATGAAGGGCATAAGATGAACAGGAAAGGGGTTGAAAAGTATATGATACTGACGATCCTGGGAGGCCTCGCGTTCCTCGGCTGCCAGGCCTGGGAATGGACCCACCTTATCACGGGAGACCACGCCGTACTCGTTAACGGGCAAATTGAACACTGGGGTACAACGGTAACGCGTAACCCATGGGGCCCTGAAGTACTGCATAACGGACAAATGGTGGCAACACCCGGCCCGATCGCTTTTGGAGGTTATTTCTTCGGCATTACCGGATTCCACGGATTCCACGTATTCAGCGGTGTGGTGATCAATATCGTGATGTATATCAAAACCAAACTCGGACATTTTGACCAGCGCGGGCATTACGAAATGATCGAAAAGGCCGGCCTTTACTGGCACTTTGTGGATCTCGTATGGGTATTCGTTTTCCTTTGTTTCTACCTGATCTAACCAAGACTATCTAACACACAAAATAATTAACGACATTATTTATGAGCCAACACAGCATTTCACCCGAGATCAGCTTTCCGCCCCATCATTCTGAAGGCACCGGACGCATCTGGAAGACATTCTGGTTACTGTCTGTTGTGACCATCATTGAGCTGGCTATCGGCCTGGCCATTTACAATATTCACAAAGGCGAACATCCCAATCATACCCTGATACTGGCCTTCAAAGGGATGGTATGTATTCTGACTATTGCCAAAGCCTATTATATCGTTTCCGTTTTCATGCACCTGGGAGATGAGATCAGGAATTTCATGATGACGATCGTTGTTCCACTGATGCTTTTCATCTGGTTCATCATCGCTTTCCTTTGGGATGGAAACAGCTGGAAAAACCTGCGTAACACCGATGCGGGAAGCCGGCCGAATACCGAACAGGTTGCCCCTGCTGCAAAAGAGAAAGGCGCCAAAGACTAGCAGGAATACCGTCTACCAAGTATTTACCAAAACAGACTGACCATCGTTATGCCTTTCGCGGACGATGGTTTTTTTTTGCGGAACATCAAATCAAACGACATTGAATAAAAAAGCTGTCATATCGCTATTGCTGGCCATACTGCTGCCACTGACCGGGTACTGGCTCGTCAAGATCTACAGTAAAGATGCCGTTCACATGCCCAGGCATTATTTTTATGACAGCGTTGCGGTTGTGGAGAAGAAAGGAAAGACCGTTACGGACACCGCCTGGCATCATGTGAGAAATTTGCGTATGATCAACCAGTTCGGAAAGCAGGTTTCGCTGGATGACGCAAAAAACAAAGTGCTGCTCTTCAATTTCTTTTTTACCCGCTGCCCATCCATCTGCCCCGGGCTCACCAAGAACATGAAGAAACTGCAGCAATCATTCGTAAAAAACCCGGAAATCGTGCAGTTCATTTCAATCAGCGTAGACCCCGAGCACGACAGCTTCCCGGCATTACGAAAATTCGCAGACCGCTTCGGTGTCAACCACGACAGCTGGTGGTTCGTTACCGGCGATAAAAAGGATATTTATGATTTCGCGCTGACAGAACTGAAGGCCAGCATCGCGGACGTGAATGTGGATACGGCATTCATTCATACGGAAAATTTCTTTTTGGTAGACAGTAACAGGGTTGTCAGAGGCTGGTACAACGGCTTTGATACGGCCAGGCAGGCCCAGCTGGCCAGGGATATTCCAACCCTGATGCTGGAACGTGACCGCAAAAGCCCATCGATATTCAGGGAATTCATTCCATACCTGCCCGTTATTTTATTGGGCGTTGGTTTAACCATTCTCGTGGTTAGTTTGTTAAACAGGATAAAAAGAAGGAATCATGCTTCAACCGTCGATTAAAAAAAATGACAGGAAGGCGAGGGTCTTCATCATCGCCGTATCGCTTATTGTGTTTATCGCGGTGGTTGTACTCAGCAGGGTAAAACTCGAGGTGAGCCTGCCTTTTGATGTGCACGTATTTGCCGGTATCAATGCGGCAATAAACAGCGTGGTTGCTTTACTGTTAGTATTCGGAATCATTGCTGTCAGGAAAAAAAACTATGAGCTCCACAAAAAGATCATGCTGACGGCCATTCTGCTCTCCGTATTATTTCTTCTCAGTTATATCGCCCATCACCTGCTTGCGGGCGACACGAAGTTTGGTGATATCAACCATGACGGGCTTCTAAGCGATGAAGAAAAAACAGGGGCCGGTCAAATGCGGGTATTCTATTTATTGCTGCTCCTGACGCATATCCCACTGGCAGGGATCATACTTCCCTTCATCCTGTTTACAGCCTATCGCGCCCTTACGGGAGAATACGACAAGCACCGCAAACTGACGCGAATTACCTGGCCTGTCTGGTTTTACGTAGCCATTACCGGAGTGATGGTGTACCTGATGATCAGGCCGTATTATTATTAAGGGTTGAGGTTGCGGAGCGGGGATTATCTTTTTTATCAGAGAAAGGACAGATCATCAATCTGCCTGACATACACTACACATCCAATTCTAAACAGGGATCCCAGAATCTTTTTTTGAAATCTACCACCGTATCATTTTTAACGGACACGCCGTCTTTCTTTAAAAGGTCCTCCATCATGGTTGGAGTGGGGAAGTGATGTTTACCGGTCAACATCCCGTTCCGGTTAACCACCCGTTGTGCCGGAACAGGAGGTATCGCCACATGAGAGGCATTCATGGCCCATCCTACCATGCGGGCACTTAGTTTGGTTCCGAGGTATGCCGCAATGGCGCCGTACGAGGTAACCCTTCCTTTGGGGATCATCCTGACCACGGCAAAAACATCCTGGAAGAAACCATATTCCTTTGCCGGTCCGGCGGGTAATGCAACCTGTTTGCTGATGCGGTTTATTTTTTTAGGGGCGGCCTTTTTTTTCATACCCTCTTTTTGCCTGAAGTTCGGATTTTTTGGGTTCGGGAACAGCGGAGTAGTTGAAAGGACAATGCAGGCAACCATTGCCACAGCAATGCCCCTTTTTCAGGTGGTAAGCTTCGGTTAGTACAATATAACCTTCCTCACTATAATAGAAGTCTTCCCCTTGTATGAGGTGGTCGGGCATGGTGTTTTTACTTTAGATCATAGGTAACAACTTATCCCGCCGATTGTTCCGTTTCACGAAGAATTTTCATCAACTCATCGTCATTTTCCGACATTTCGGTGGGCAGGCTGAAAGAGAGGTAAAAAATGGTATTGCTTCCGGCAATATCCAGCTTTTCGTAATGTGTTTTGATGGTGAGTTCGGGTGGAATGGGTACCATTCCATATGCATTCTCCGAAGACCTATGCAGGGTTAAGCCATACATGTCGATCACCAGGCGGGTAAAACGGTAAAGATCGGGAGAATCGGTTTTGAGGTGGATGATGCCATCCTTTCTTAACAACTGTTGGTACATCCTGAGAAAACGGGGATGGGTAAGCCTTTTTTTGGCCTTGGAAGTGCGTAACTGCGGGTCGGGAAAGGTGATCCAGATTTCAGATACTTCTCCGGGTGCAAAATAATTGGTAAGCATTTCGATCTGGGTGCGAAGGAATGCTGCATTATCTAACTTTTCATCCAGGGCCTGTTTGGCGCCGATATATATCCTGTTTCCTTTAATATCAACGCCGATGATGTTGTTTTCCGGTCTTAAGCGGGCAAGGCCAACGGTATATTCCCCTCTGCCACAGGCTAATTCCAGTACGATCGGGTGATCGTTTTTAAAGAATCGCCCCCAGGTTCCGGGCATCTGTTCGGGATATTCGAGGACATGGGGAAACGTTTTGATCTGTGCAAACCGGATGAGTTTTTTTTGGCCCATGGGCGCAAAGGTACGATGTGTTCATAAGATTAAATGGTCATGTACTGATGTGATTGCATGGATAAGCGAAGGTTCGGAAGCCTGGGGGCGATGTTGATCAGGCGGGGCATAAGCGTGAGTGGTTTCATTTTGTAATTGCTTTGTTCATTGTAAATCCGATACCAGCACTTGGTGAATGTAATTGGGTGATGATAAGGAAAATATGAGAGAACTACTACTGCGTAACTCAACCTTGTGGATGTTTGATCCTGCTCACTATGACAATGCCCTTAAATGCGGTATCTTTATATGCATTTAATGAAAGAATGATTCACTCATCCGCCAGGCATGTTCAGTTTAAATTAGGGTTGCGATGTGTCATTCTTTATATGGCCGGTTTTATTTTCTTTCAACCTGTCAAGGCCCAAACGGACAGTACGGCTGTTACGCGCTTTTTTTCTGATCAATCACTTTCCTGCACCGGCAGTTTAGGCGACCCCGTAGTAAAAATTACTTTTGGGGCGGGGCAGAATTTCGGGCCCGCACTGGCTCCCGGCATCACCAACATGCAATACGTCAGTTCCCTTTGCCCTAACGATGGTGAATACACGATAGTCAATTCTTCCGGTGGATGTTTTGGCGACAGTTGGCATACCATCAGAGACCATACCGGCGATGTCAATGGCTATTTCATGCTGATCAATGCAAGCTACCAACCCAGCGATTTTTATCTGCAAACGGTGAATGGACTTTGCAGCGGAACCACGTACCGGTTTTCTGCTTATATCATGAACGTGCTGCGCTTGCAGGCATTCCTTCCCAATATTACGTTTTCCATTGAAAAAGCGGACGGTACTGTATTACAGTCATATAATACCGGCGATCTGCCCAATACCAGTCAGCCTGTTTATACCGAATTTGGATTTTTCTTCACCACACCGCCCGGGGTGCAGACGGTGGTTCTGCGTATGCGAAACAATTCCCTTGGGGGAATAGGAAACGACCTGGCCATTGATGATATCAGTTTCAGCCCTGCCGGTCCGCAAACGAGCATCAGCGTTACCGGTTTAACCGCAGATACCATCAGCTTCTGCAAGCGGTCGGCTCAATTTCAGTCTTCCGTGGAAAACTGCTTTTCTTTACCGGAATACCAGTGGCAGGTCAGCAATAATGGCGGAATCAACTGGACGGATATTCCGGGGGCCACCGCTACCAATTATACGACACCAGTATTACTGCCCGGAAGCTACCTGTACAGGATGACCGTTGCGCAGGCCGGCAATATCGGCCAGTCGAATTGCCGGGTCAACTCAAATAATTTTTTGGTCAGGTCGCTCGGCAGCAACCCGGTGCTGTTTGACACCACCATAACCAGGTGTCCGGGTGGCTCATTTACATTACCCTGGGGGCCGGTGGTACATGCTACGGGAACTTACAGTGATACAGCGCAATCGATCAATGGTTGCGACAGCCTGGTTAGAAGATACCGGTTCAGGATCCAGGAACGAAGTTATCAAAACCTGCAGGAAACGGTTTGTTCGGGGAATTTTTACCAATTACCATCGGGCATCCGCGTTTATTTACCCGGAAACTATGTTGACACGGCGAGGACTTTACTGGAGCAATGCGACAGTATCATCACCAACTTGCGGCTGGATACATTACCCAGGCCGGGTCTGTCGGTTTCTAAATCTAACGATATTGGTTGCAGGTTGGGTACAGCTAAACTTTCCGTGAGGGGTGCGGCCAGCTACTTATGGAAGCCTGCGTCCAGCGTAAATGGTCAGAACCTGTCTGACCCTATTGTTAGTCCTGCTAACACCACCACCTATACAGTACAGGGTACTTCAACCAACGGATGTGTTTCGGAAGACAGTATCATAGTATATGTTGACCGAAGGGCCGCTGGTGAGATTTTTGCATTGCCAACTGCTTTTACACCCAACGGAGATGGTATCAACGATTGCTTTGGCGCTGGTTTTATGGGATATACAACAGAGTTTTCCATGATCATTCTGGATCGCTGGGGCAATCAGTTGTTCAAAACTTCGGACCCCGCCTTATGTTGGGATGGCAAACAGGCAGGCGCGGATATGCCAACGGGTACTTATGTTTATTACGTCAGGGCAAGAACGATTTGCGGGCCTGTGCTGAAAAGGGGAACGGTCTTATTATTGAGGTGAAACTACCGCTTCGGTTCGTGTCTCACACGACACTGGCGCGAGTCTTCCGAAAGATGACTCGTGTCTTCTTTTCACTTTAATAAATCCATAAAAAAACCCTCACCACTTTCGCGGCAAGGGCCTTCCCAATGAAAGAGTGTAGCTGTAGGGGAAGGGTTCGAACCTTCACGAGGCAGTTAGCTATTGCACAAAATTGTAGAGGAAGCGATCCTCAACCTACTGGTGGTCAACCCCAGTCGGTGCCGTCGTCACGGCATCGGCGTTATGCAATGTTTATCCTGGATTCCTCACCCCCGAGACAAGAGGGCATGTCTGCCAAAAATTTCATCACCCCACAGTGTCGTGTAACTCTCGTTACGTAAGAACTTGATATAACAAAACTAAGGGAATTGATCTTACATTGAAAATATTTCAAAATAAATTTTGAAAATATTGATATTATTCAAATATTTGTACTAATATTTGAAAATAAACAAAAACAGAACCTTAAAATGGCCGGAAAATTGAATCTTGACAAACTCGACCTCCAGATCATCCAGGCTATGATGGAGAATGCTGAGGTTTCCTATGCCGAATTGGGTAAGAAACTATATGTCAGCGGGGGTACCATCCACGTTCGTATCAAAAAACTCCAGGAGTATAATATCGTTAAAGGTACGAGATTGAATGTTGACCTGAAACAGTTAGGGTATGATATTACCGCTTTTGTGGGGATCTATTTGGAAAAAAGCTCCTTGTATGATACGGTTGCCAAAGAACTGATGAAGATCCCAGAGATCATCCGGTTGAATTACATTACGGGCAATTACAGTATGTTCATTGAAGTGGTTTGTAAAGACATTACCCAACTTCGTTTTGTATTGCATGATGAACTCCAGAAGATCAAAGGGATTGAACGTACGGAAACCTTTATCTCACTTGAAGAAGGTTTTAACCGGATACTGCCGGTTGCACCTGCAGATTAATCAAGCCTTACATCGGCGGCATCCCGCAAACCGTTGCCAAGGATATTGAAGGATAAAACCATCAGCATAATGGCCAGTCCGGGAATGATGGCCAGCAGTGCATGGTCCGTCATGATGAAATGGTAGTTTTCCCTGATCATGCTTCCCCAGCTGGGTTGCGGTGGTTGAACGCCCACTCCCAAAAAACTTAATCCGGCTTCAACCATGATAGCCGTTGCGAAATTTCCCGCTGCCAGCACCAGCAAAGGCCCGCTGATATTGGGCAGGATATGACGGAACATGATCCTGGTATGAGTGTAACCCAGAACCCGGGCGGCTTGTACAAACTCCAGTTCCCTCATCGCCAATACCTGGCCACGGACCATCCTGGCCACATTCACCCACATGGTGAGCCCAACGGCAACGAATACCTGCCAATACCCCTTGCCCAGTGCCAGCGTTATGGCAAAAACCAATAACAAAGTGGGTATGCTCCAGGTAACATTGATCAGCCACATGATCGCGGCATCCGTTTTTCCGCGGAAATAGCCGGCAGGCAGGCCAAGAACGATGCCGAGGAAAAGCGAGATCAGTACTGCAACCAGCCCGACCGACAAACTGACCCTTGTGCCAATGATGAGCCGGCTGAGTATGTCTCTTCCAAAAATATCCGTACCGAGATAATACTTTTTCGTAACCAGGTATTGATCAGGTAAAGAATGTTTGCTCAGTATAGAAATAGATATCGCTTCCCTTACACAGGTATCTTCGTCTATCCATCGCTGGTATATCACACTGTCACCTTTCCTTTCAATGTCGCAAATGGGGATATAGCGGGCCCGCAGCGGTCGCCCGCTTAAAAAGGATGCCCAGGTCCCGGGCTCTTGCTGATCGTCTGACGGGAGGCGCAGGAATTGTTGTGAAAAGCCCGGCTTTTTCGACTGGATCTCCACCGTCTGCCAGTTTGCATACGGACTGTTATCTGGTGCCAGCACATACGCAAAGATCGCCGTGATAACAGATAGCAGGATCACACATAAAGAGGCCATGGCCGGTTTGTTCCTGCGTAGTTTACGCCAGGTTTCTTGTCCGTATGTCAGGCCATCTTGTCTCACAAAAGAAAATTACGGATAAATCAACGAACCCGGCGCCCTTTCCATCTATAGCGTCCAAAGAAGCCGAGGAAGCCGGCGATTACCGTATAAAGAATATGCGGAACCTGCATCAAGGGAAACCAAACCAGCACTTGTTTTTGATGGAAGAACCGGGAAACGGGAATCAGGAAGAGGAGTTCTATAATGGTTTTTAACAACAATACTGCCAGGCAGGTAACTAGCGCGATATTTTCCGGGCAAAAGATCAGTGCGTGAACACAGTAAAGAATATTAATTAGAAGGAGGAGGTTGAATATATATACAAGCAATAATACCGGCAACACCCTTTTATCCGGGTAATGGCCCGACTTGCTGGCCCAACGTATGCGCTGATTAAAAAAATCACCGGTTGTTTTTTCTGCCCTGGTTTCGATGATGACCGACGGAGATTTGACATAGTGAACGCGTTCCGGATATCGCGCAGAAATTTTATGCAGCAAGAGCATGTCATCACCGCTGGCCAGGTGGTCGATGCCGGTAAAGCCCCTCACTTCATAAAAAACCTCCCGGGTATATGCGAAATTGGCGCCATTACACATACCATGGAATTTCCTGTATACCGATGCGCCGGTGATGCCCTGCAGCGTCATTACATCGAGCTGTTGGAATATGGCGAGCATGCGTTGACGTAAGGGTATACCTTTTCCTGGTTTGCGAATGGCAACCGGCATTACCAGGCAACACGCATCATGGTTACGGTAAGCGGAAGCTATACCCGCCAGCCAGTTCCTGCCGGCCCTGCAATCAGCATCTGTTGTTACGATCAACTCTCCCCGGCTGTGAGCAATGCCCGTTTCGATACCCTTTTTTTTATAGGCATTCAGATTGACTCCCACACCTTCACCGGCAAGGTTTATATACCGGATGAAGGGGAAACGTGCGGCGTATGACCGTACCACCGCTGCGGTATCATCCTCTGAATGGTCATCCACCACAATACATTCAAACTGCCCGGGTAAATATTCCTGTGATACGATGGATTCCAAACATTCTTCGATACCCGCTTCTTCATTCCTTGCAGGGATGATCACAGAAATAAAGGGTGGGTTGGAAGGAAGAATTGGCCCATCCTCCAAGGGAATTGATATCCAGGCCCGCCGGTAATACCCGATCAGCCAGGCATACAGGACAAAAGCGAGAAGCAGGATGATCGACGTGATTGGCATATGGCTTGGCCGCCTTTCTGGCTGCCCGTGTGTTAGCCCGGATTTGCGGGAACACAAAAATAATTTTTTGAATGTTGAAATGAATTTCTATCTTTATATAGTTGTTTAAACAACTATATGCCAAACAACCAATTTAAGAAAAGTGAGCTGTATGCTTTTATAACCGGTAAGGCCAGCACGGCCATTGCCAGGCGTATGCAGAAGAATTTTAAGCAACAGGGAATAGATATTACCATCGAGCAGTGGAGTGTATTGTATCATTTGTGGAAGGAAGATGGCATGAGTCAGCAGGCATTATGCGATGCAACCTTCCGCGATAAGCCAAGCATCACCAGGCTGGTGGACAACCTGGAGAAGCTCAAACTGGTTAAACGGGTGCCCAGTAAAGAAGACCGGCGGATCAATATGATCTACCTGACAACCGACGCGCAGAAATTACAGGAGCAATCCATGGAAGTGGCCAGCCAAACGCTGAATGAGGCTTTGGACGGCGTTACGCATGGCCAGATCGAGATCGCTAAAGAGGTATTGCAGAAGGTATATGAAAACCTCAAATAAGCGGAATCGCAAAATCCAAAGCATTAAGTCAATTAATTCACAACATAAATTCATTCTGTCATGAGTACCTCAACAACCCCGTCAGTTTTACATGGAGGAGAATGGCTGATCCGCGAGAGCAAACCATCGGACATCTTTACGCCCGAAGATTTTACCGAAGAGCAGCAGATGGTAAAAGACATGTGCATCCAGTTCCTGAAAGCGGAAGTATTGCCGATCGTTGAGCGCATCGATAAACTGGAACCCGGACTGATGCCTTCACTGCTTGACAAAGCCGGGGAACAGGGCCTGATGGGGTCTGCCATACCGGAAGAGCTGGGCGGGTTAGGGAAAGATTTCATCACATCAACTCTCGTCAATGAAGGACTCGGCGGCGGATTTTCTTTCAGTGTGGCCGTGGCGGCGCATACCGGTATCGGTACATTGCCCATCCTGTATTTTGGTACGGAAGAGCAAAAAAAGAAATATATACCCAAGCTGGCCAGCGGGGAATGGAAGGGCGCATATGGACTAACGGAGCCGAATAGTGGCAGTGACGCCCTCAGCGGGAAGACCTCTGCCGTTTTATCTTCCGACGGGAAGCACTATTTACTCAACGGGCAGAAATGCTGGATCACCAATGGCGGTTTTGCCGATGTATATACCGTCTTTGCTAAGATCGACGGAGATAAATTTTCTGCCTTTATTGTAGAGAGGGGCTTTGAAGGTTTCACGCAGGGGCCTGAAGAACACAAGATGGGGATCAAGGGATCGTCTACCGTGCAGCTCTATTTCCAGGATTGTAAAGTGCCAGTGGAAAACCTGCTTGGCGAACCAGGCAAAGGTCATGTCATCGCCTTTAACATTCTCAATATCGGCCGGCTTAAACTTTGTGCAGCGGCTGTAGGCGGTTCAAAGGGGATTTATAATGAGATCGTGAATTACGCCATTACAAGAGAGCAGTTCAAAACACCGATCGCCCAGTTTGGCGCCATCAAACATAAACTGGCCGAGCTGGCCATTCGGATATGGGTTGCCGAAAGCGCCCTGTACCGTACCAGTAAATGGATCGATGATAAGGAAAAGGAACTGGCTTCTGAAGGCAAACCATTCAATGAAGCCTTATTGGGTGCCGCAGAAGAATATGCCATCGAATGTGCCATGTTGAAAGTGGAAGGGAGCGAGGTGCTCGACCTGACAGTGGATGAGGGCGTGCAGATTCACGGAGGAAACGGCTTCAGCGAGGAATACCTGATCAGCCGTGCATACCGCGACAGCCGTATCAACAGGATATTTGAAGGAACTAACGAGATCAACCGGCTACTCACCGTTGATATGGTATTGAAGCGCGCGATGAAAGGTAAGATCGATCTGATGGGTCCGGCCATGGCCGTCTCCAAAGAGCTGATGAGCATCCCTGATTTTGGCAGCGACGACGAAACACCGTTTGCCACGGAGAAGAAAGCCATCGTCAACATGAAAAAGGCCATACTCATGACTGCCGGCGCTGCCGTACAAAAACTCATGATGAGCCTCCAGAACGAACAGGAAATACTGATGAACATTGCAGACATGGCCATCCTGACCTTCCATGCGGAAAGTGCCCTGTTGCGCCTGATGAAATTATCGGAAAAACAAGAACAGCCTGCCTCTTCAATATATATCGATGTATTCCATTGCTACCTTACGGAAGCCATGGATAAACTCAACACGGCCGGCCGTGAGGCCATTAATGCCTTTGCCTCCGGCGACGAACAGCGGATGATGTTACTGGGCCTGAAACGGTTTACCAAACTGGCACCTTTTAATGCCAAAGATGCCAGGAGGCGGATCGCCGACAAGATGATCGCTGAAAACAGGTACGCCCTGTAAGTATTGTGCGGATATTGGTTCCTCGTTGTACCTTCACGGTATGATATTACGTGGAAACCTGTCTTATTTGTACAAAGCTTGTTGGGTATTGCTTTCTTCCTTTGTTGTGGTACCCGCATATTCACAGGTGCAGGAACTGGAAACATTCAGAAAGAAGATCCTTTTTTTTATTACGTACGACAAGGGCAAATCCGATTCGATCCCTAAAACGGAAGCCAATACCCTCAAACTCAGGAAAGGGCTGGAAGAATCTTTTCAGCAATTTATTTTGCAGAATAAAACGGAAAGCCTGGAAAGCCTGAAGGCGCAAAGCAAAATAAAAATCGGAAATTCCTTTACGTTCGACCAGGCATCCTACTCACTTTCCGAAAGCTACAGGGATTATACCATCCGCACCCGTAAAAACAATATCAATTACGGCATTGGCTTATCCGGATTGTATAATTACAATCAGCCCAATTTTGTTCAGCTCTTTATTCAGCCATTTGCCACGGCCCAAAACCTGTATTCGGTATATTCATTCGACCTGAATGGAGAAGGTTTCTATTATATCAAAGATTCTGCAACCAATAAGATCTGTTACAGGGGTGAATCTAAAACTTCACAGGCGCCAATTCATAAACTCCGCGTACTTGATGACAAGCATATTCTTATTGTAGAAAACATGGGTGACCTGGGCCAACGGGCGATCGTACTCGAAACCAGCCCAACTCAGTGGAAACCCATTGAGGCTTTTGCGGGAAAAGCCATTGATGAGAAATCAGGCAACCTCAGGCAAATGCAATACAAGCCCAGGCGTCTCTATATGCGACTGGCCGCCAACAGGAGCATCCTGATTAATTACGGCTCGCGATATCTGACGCTTGATTTTGACGAGCAGAAAAAAGTTCTTTTCTACAAACAATTTGTGAACGAATCGAAAGGCGATATCAGGGTGATCGAATCGCCATGGAAGGGCCGACTTTTTGTAGTAGATGATTATTACTTGGGTGAACACCTCAGTGATGCCGATCTTCCGATGCCATAATAATTTCCGGCAGATGACTGTTTTCCATATGAGAAAGGGTTCCGACCTGTTAATTTCACAAACTTTCAAGTATGCAGGTAACGGATAAGGATATACTAAGAAAATTTACGGATGCCCTGTTGCCCCTTCCGGAAAGGGATTGGCAGGCTTTTTCTGCCGGTTGGCAGGATTTGACGGTGAAAAGAAAGACCGTCCTTACGGCCGCAGGAGAAACGGAGCGTTACCTGTATTTTGTACTGGAAGGCGTTCAGCGTGCTTTTTATTTATCCGACGACCACCGGGAAGCCACGATCGTATTTACCTATGCTCCGTCGTTCAGCGGAGTGGCAGACAGCTTCCTGACCCAAACGCCATCTCCCTTTTTCCTGGAAACCATTACTGCAAGCCGTTTCCTGCGCATGAGCCATGATTGTTACAAACAACTGACCCTTGAATCGCGGCCGATCAGCGATTTGTTTTTTAAAGCCACTTCCCTGGCCCTTCAAGGAGCGCTCTTGCGCCACATTGAATTACAGTGTTATACCAATGAAGAGAAATTCCGCACATTACTGAAAAGGAGTCCGCATATTTTGCAGATCGTTCCACATAAGTATCTCGCCTCCTATCTTGGCATGGATGCCACCAATTTCAGCAAATTGATCAATACGGTCAGGCTTTGAAAATCTTGGTGTTTACCAAGAATCGACTGTTGATTTCAAAAGATTTTTGTTCTCTAAAATGATGCGTATGAACAGAATCAACAGTAACGTACTGATCAGCCGCCTGCAATCAGACGTTCGCAAGATCATCCTGCTCTGTCATGAACTCAGGCAGCAACCGGCGAATATACTTGAGCAGGAACCGGGAGCTGATCGCTGGAGTGTGGCACAGGTGTTGGAACATCTGAATATTTATGCCAGGTATTACGGCGGTGCCATAGAAAAGAAACTGCACTTGCATCAAACCATTGCCGCCGGTTATTTTACAAGCGGATGGCTGGGCAATTATTTCACAAAGATCATGGAGCCGCAAGATGACGGTACCGTAAAAAGGAAAATGAAATCACCTGGAAACGCCCGCCCGAGTACCAAGCCTGATTCAGGGGACATGCTCACGGAGTTTTTACAACATCAGTATCAGTTGCTTAACTTACTCGAAATCAGCCGCCAGGCCGATCTGAACAAGATCCGCGTACCCACTTCTTTGCATTCCTTCATCAAACTGAAACTGGGTGATACATTCAGTTTTCTTATAGCTCATGAACAGCGCCATTTTCTTCAGATCCTGAAGTCACTGCAGGAATTAAAGGCAGAAAAATTTGGTCAAACTACGGAACAATCAGAGTCTGTGTTGTAAGGATTTATTGATGTACCTTTCTTAAATCACATGAAAATGTGATTGCCTGGAAGGCATCTGCCAGATACCTTTGCGGCCTAACCGATAAAGCGCCTGCAGAAAATTTCAATTAACTGATTTAAAAAACAACAACATGAAAAGATTTTTTTCATCATGGCAGCGCCATTGCTTTTGGTTTCCTGTTCCGATAATAAGAAAGAGAAGCAGGAGAAGCAAGACCTGTCTCAACTGCCACTAACTGATACTCTTTTGATCAATAAGGGCGCACACCTGGTTATGGTCAGTGGCTGCAATGATTGTCATTCACCCAAAATGATGACCGAGCATGGTCCGGTTCCCGATCCGGCCCTGCTGTTATCTGGTCATCCTGAAAAATTACCTCTGGCTCCCTATGATACGGCCACAATAAAGAACTGGGTTTTGTTCAACATGAATATGACGGCTGTCCGCGGTCCCTGGGGTACTTCCTTTTCGGCCAACCTCACGCCAGACCCAAGCGGTATTGGCAACTGGACGGAGCAGCAGTTCTCCAATGCCCTGCGAAAAGGCTATTTTAAAGGAGTTGAAGGCGGCCGTATGCTTTTGCCGCCGATGCCCTGGCCCAATTTCGCACATTTTACCGATGATGAGGTTCATGCCATCTTCGCTTACCTGAAGAGCATCAAACCCGTTAAGAACTATGTGCCGGCAGCCATTCCGCCCGGGGCATAAACCTGTTTGTTAATTGGATCCGGACCCCGATGAAGCGGTTCCTGATTGAAAGCGGTGATCGTCATTTTCACTACTTTTAATTATGAACCGTTTCCTTTTTATCTTATTCGTATCCTTTATTGCCACTGCCGGTAAGGCGCAGAACCCGGTAAGCCATTTATCAGGTTGACTGATCCGCTAAAAGAGCAAAATACGGTCAACACTTCACGCAGGTTTATTGTGGGAAGCACTTGTTCAACCTGCTCGCTCACCATCAAGGGAGAATCCGTAAAAGTTTATCCAACCGGCGCCTTTGCTTATGAGTGCCGGCTCGATTCTGGTAAAAATGAGTACCTGTTGCAGGCAACGTCAGCTAACAGTAAACCGGTGACGAAAAGAATCACGTACACGTTTCTACCTCCGGTGCCGGAGAATGAAGTTGCCGTACCGGGCATCGAAAGAATACAAACTTACCCGGAAGGCGATTTGATCCTGAGGCCGGGAGAGCGGATAGGTTTTCGTGTCAAGGCCTATCCCGGATCTTCCGTGCTGGTTTTCGAACGCATCAGTCTAAATGAACTCCCCGATTCGGTAACGGGTGGATTGAAAGGGATCTATCAGGGTGAATATGTCATCCGGGAAACCGATACGTTCGCGAACCGTAAAATCAGCGTGGGCCTCATTTCTCCAGACGGTCAGCGCATCTTCCGGGAATCAACCGGTACGCTCACCGTAATGAATGATACGATGCCCGATGTGGCCATCACCCGTGGAAGGCTGGCGCACCTGGAGTATGGTTTGGGAGATGACAGGCTCGGAGGTGCAAAGGTTGGGTATATCGACAGCCTCATACGATTATCCATCATCGGCAAGGTAGGCACACACTGGAAGGTGCGGCTGGCTCCTTCCCGAACTGCCTACATACCCGAAGAGCATGTAACATTGATGCCTAAGGGAATTTTACGTCCGGCATCGTTAACGGGCAAGATCAAAGCTTATGGAGATTCATTATTTGATTATACGGAAGTGCAGTTGTTCAACCGCTTACCCTATCAGAGTTTCCAGTTAACAGATCCGTCGCGCATCGTAGTGGATATCTTCGGCGCTACGGGGAACACCAACTGGATCGATCAGTTGTCGAACCTGAAAGAGATCAAACAGGTAGACTATGAACAGGTTTCCGATGATATATTCCGTGTAACCATACAATTGAAACATCGTCAGCACTGGGGGCACAGGATCTATTACCGGGATAATAACCTCATCATCCAAATCAAACCACAGCCAACCAACCTATCATTAAATCAATTGACCATTGCAGTTGATGCAGGACACGGCGGCACCAATACAGGCGCAGGCGGCCCAACCGGGGTTAGTGAAAAGGAGCTGACGCTGGCCGTTTCTTTGAAATTAAAAAAAGCACTGGAGCAGGAAGGCGCAAAGGTTATCATGACCCGCGAGAAGGAAATGTTCTTTGATAATAAAGAGCGCATATTGTTTTACCGCGACAGCACCCCGGATATCTTACTGAGTATTCACCTTAATTCTTCCGCCGATCCGATCAATTCCGGCGGTACGTCTACTTTTTACCGTTATATAGGCTTCCGCCCGCTCAGCCAGTCGATTTATAAACGCATGCTGGAACTGGGACTGCGCGATTATGGTAATAATGGTTCGTTCAATTTCATGCTGAACAGCCCGACAGAGTACCCCAATGCGCTGGTGGAAATGCTTTTTCTCAGTAACCCCGCAGAAGAGATGCTGATCCTGGATGAGGGTTTTCAACAACAGGCCGTTCAAAAGATCTTGGAGGGAATAAATGATTTTCTGCAGGAGTGTAAACAACCTTGATTTGATTGCCACGCTTCCGAACGGACCGCAACACCCGGCATCCAAACATTAGGCAGACAATCAGGCAATTTTCTTTATATTGAGAAGGAACTACCGGTAGTTCTTTCCTAAGGTATGAATGTTGTTTATTTGCGTTTACTGATATGCTTTTTTTACTTCCATGCTTCTCGTATGGCCAGCGGCCGGCTTCGGGAAATATCGATTCGGCCAAAGCAGTTGCTGAGCGAAACATACATTCAGATTCGGCTTTCATCAATGCCAGTTTTTATATTGCCGAAAAGTACATGATGCGCGATATGTACGACAGTTGCCAGGTTTGGCTCAATCATATCGCTGAAAGAGTACCCCTGCGCAAACCTTCTTATTTCAATTTTTATTTGTCTACCTACCAAGCCAGTAATTATTATTATACCGGGCTCATCAGGATGGCGTTGCAGGAAGGCGAACGTATGTGGCGAATCGCACGGGAACTGAATGACAGTATACTGATCGGATCATCCTATAACCTGATCGGGCTTTCCTATATGAATATGGACAGTGTCAAAAAAGCGGTTCCATATTTCACAGAAGGCATCAGGTACATACGGCAACCACCCTATGATATAGATTATTTCGTATCATCCAAGCCACATCATTTATATGGCAACCTTGCCAAATGTTACCTGAAGCTGGGCATGTATGAGAAAGCCAAAGAAGCGGCGGTTGCTTCCAAAAGACTGGCTGCTGAAATTTCCTGGATACGTGGAGTGGCACTGGCCGACAATACGCTTGGGCTCGTTTACGCACACACGAACCAGCTGGATTCCGCATCATTTTACGAACGGGAGGCCATTTCAATCGGCATCATCAAGGGTCATCCCGATGTTTCACTCATTTCATACAGCGCCCTCGCTGAAAGTTATGCGCTCCACAAGCAACAAGACTCGGCACTTGCCTGCCTGAACCGTGGCTTTCTTCTGATGGAACAAAAGCAATACCTCAACGACCATTTTGTAAAACAGTTTTTAACGGATGCGATCAGGCTTTCGTCAGATCTCGCGCAGCCCCATTTACTCATCAGGGCCCTGCAACTGAAAGATTCCATCACCAACAGCCTGGTTAAAAAAAATGACGTGCAGATATCCCTGCTGGTCAAGGGAAGCGTGGCGAATGAAATGAGGGCCGCAAAACTTGAAGTGGCGGAAGCAAGACAAAAGCAATCGCTCTCCGCAACCAGGTTGATTTTGGCACTTGTGGCGCTGGGCAGCATGGTCATCGTTTTTTTCCTGTACCGGCATTATCAGCAAAGGCAATTGAAAGAAATTGATATCAGAAATAAGATCAGCCGTGATCTACATGATGATATTGGCGCAACGCTCAGCAGTATCAAGATCTATGGAGAGCTTGCCAATTCGGTATTGGAAAATAAACCTGATCAGTCGAAGTCTATGATCACCAAGATCACCGAGCAGTCGAATGACCTCATGCATCGCATGGGCGACGTGATCTGGAGTATGAAATCGGCGGAAGAGACTAAAAATTCATTATCGGCCAGGATCAAAAACTACAGCAGCGAACTGCTTGCGCCAAAAGAGATCGCATGCAGCATAGATATAGACGAAAACCTGTGCAATGAGATCAGTAATCCGATCACCCGGAAAAACCTACTGCTGATCATCAAGGAAGCGTTGAATAATATTGCGAAATACAGCGGAGCGACCCAGGCGGGTATTTCTTTCCGCGAAGATAAAAGCGGGTACGTATTGTCGATATTCGACAATGGGAAGGGCATCAAAGCCGAGCCGGATACACACGGGAACGGATTGGTCAACATGAAACAACGCTGCGAACAACTGGGAGGAAATTGGATGATTGAATCTGCAGCTGGCAAAGGAGTGACCATTATCTGCACATTTACCCGGAGCATATTCAGTAAGTCCTAAAGAAAGGAGTTTTTCATAATATCATCATAAGTTTTCTCACAGATGGCACGGAAGTCCACAGATAATTTCTTATTAGATTAACAGGTATCTGTGGCAATCTGCGTGATCAGTGAGAAAAAATATGAATAAGGAATCTCTCACAGATAGCACGGATGTTCACAGATAATTTCTCACTAGATTAACAGGTATCTGTGGCAATCTGCGTGATCAGTTAGAAAAAATATGAATAGGAAATCTCTCACAGATAGCACGGATATTCACAGATGATATCTCACTAGATTAACAAGTATCTATGGTAATCTGCGTGATCAGTTAGAAAAAATATGAATAGGAAATCTCTCACAGATGGCACGGATGTTCGCAAATGATATCTCACTAGATTAACAAGTATCTGTGGCAATCTGCGTGATCAGTGACAAAAAATATGAATAGGAAATCTCTCACAGATGGCACGGATATTCACAGATGATATCTCACTAGATTAAGCAGGTATCTGTGTCAATCTGATTCATCCGTGAGAAAAAAATTTGAACTGTAAATCTCTCACAGATGGCACGGATGTTCGCAGATGATATCTCACTAGATTAACAAGTATCTGTGGTAATCTGCGTGATCAGTGAGAAAAAAATTTGAACTGTAAATCTCTCACAGATGGCACGGATGTTCGCAGATGATATCTCACTAGATTAACAAGTATCTGTGGTAATCTGCGTGATCAGTGAGAAAAAATTTCAACTGGATATCTCTCACAGATGTCACGGATGTTCACAGATGATATCTTACTAGATTAACAGGTATCTGTGGCAATCTGCGTGATCAGGGAGAAAAAATATGAATAGGAAATCTCTCACAGATGTCACGGATATTCACAGATGATATCTCACTAGATTAACAGGTATCTGTGTCAATCTGCGTCATCCGGGAGAAAAAATATGAATAGGAAATCTCTCACAGATGGCACGGATGTTCACAGATAATATTGCATAGTATCACAGTATCACTTTTCCCAAGTCCAGCCTTATTAAAGTTTCATCACCATTGGCAGGATAAAATAACAAAACAGGGATACGAGGACGATGCAGATGATGTTCATTACAAATCCTGTTTTCAGCATATCTTTTAATTTGATATGTCCGCTTGCAAAAACAATGGCATTGGGTGGTGTTCCCATGGGCAACATGCTGGCACAGCTTGCGCCGAGGGTCATGGCGATACCCAACATCAGCGGCTGCATATGAATAGCGGTGGCAAGTGAGGATATCACCGGGGCCATCACTATGACCTGTGCCACATTACTCATCACTTCACTCAGAAAAACCGATACGGTAGTGACGATCAGCACCATCAACAATGTGTTATTCGTGGAAAAGGATGCCATCCACTGGCCGAGCTGATCCATCAGGGTTGCAGCCTCCAGCGCATTGGCCAACGCGATACCTCCGCCGAACAGCAATAAGATACCCCAGGCCATTTTGCTCGTGTCGGGCCATTCCAGTAAACGTTCCGATGGCGCTTTATCTGAACGCCCGCTTGGAAAAATGAACAACAGGGTGGCACCTGTCATGGCAATGATGGTATCATCAAGTTGAATGGTTTTCTGAACCGCATTCAGCAGGTCTTTCGTGATCCATAGCAGCACCGTCAGTATAAATATGAACAGCACCCTTTTTTCGGGCTTACTCAGTGGCCCCAGTTTTTTTAATTCGGTATCGATATACTTTTTTCCTGTTTCACTATGCCTGATGCCATTGGGGTACATCCATTTTACCAGTACCCAGTATTGCATCAGCAACAATAAGATGGTTAGAGGAGTGAATACGATCATCCAGTTGGTGAACCCAATACTGTAACCAAACTTCTCATGGATATAACTCGCGTAAGCCACATTGGGCGGCGTACCGATAATGGTTCCTAGTGCAAAATTGGATGCGTAAGCGATGGACAACATAAGTACAAGCGAGAAATTCTTCATTCCCTTTTCATTTCCTTCCTGCTGGCCGATGACCTGGATAACAGAAACGGCTATGGGGTACATCATCATCGTAGTGGCCGTATTGCTCAGCCACATGCTCAGAAACCCGGTGGAAATAATAAATCCCAGGATGATCTTGTTGCCGTTTGTGCCGGTATATCTGATTATACTTAAGGCGATGCGTTTGTGAAGGTCCCATTTTTCTATGGCCAGCGCCAGGAAAAAACCTCCCATGAAAAGAAAGATCATGGAGTCTGCGTACGACCTGGTTACTTCTTTGATAGGGCTGATATGTAACAGGGGGAACAATACAATGGGCACCAGGGCAACAACTGGCAGTGGCATGGCTTCCAGTACCCACCAGCTAACCATTAGCGCACCGCTTGCCAGTACGATCCTGGCCTGCTGTTCGAGATGAAACGGGTTGATCAGATATAACGATAAAAAAAATACCAGTCCTGTTGCAATGGCGAGTTCCTGTTGGTAGCGCTTAAAAAAGGTCATAGTCGTGCTGAAAACGGTGCAGTACCAAGGTAATGATCTTTGGGGTAACGGGAACGGGGCAGGGGCTGGTTATTATTTGCGGGTACTCTTATTTAAGTATTTGATTTACCGGTCAATTTGATATTTTTACAGGCCATGCCAGCCATCAAAAAAACGATATGTATTGTTGAAGATAAAGCCGATCTGCGGGAAGTGATGGGTTTGATGATCGGCATGTCTGAAAAATACGAACTGGGCGGCAGCTATGCCAACGCGGAGGAAGCGTTAAGGCTGATACCCGATTTGAAGCCAGCTGCCGTGCTGATGGATATCAACCTGCCCGGTATGAGCGGCATCCGCTGTGTGAATGCGCTTAAAAACCTCTACCCGGAGATGTTATTCCTGATTTGTACGGCTTACGAAGACAATGACAAAATTTTCGATTCACTTAAAGCGGGAGCCAGCGGATATATCCTAAAAACGGAAGGCCCTGCCCGCATAATGGAAGCCCTGGATGAGATGATCGCCGGCGGCAGCCCGATGAGCAGCTCGATCGCCCGTAAAGTGGTGGCCAGTTTTGTGAAAATGGACAGGGAACATGCCCAGATAGAAACCCTCAGCGACCGCGAAAAGATGGTGCTGGACAAACTGTCGGAGGGGTTGATCGGCAAGGAGGTGGCCGACCAGTTGAATATTTCAGAAGGTACCGTCAGAAAACATATCCAGAATATTTATAAAAAACTGCAGGTAAATACAAGAGTCGAAGCAATCAACCTCTACCTGCGAAGATGATCCACGGTTGTTTTACATTCCGTTATTTTACAGGGTCATTCATTTAACGTACTTTCAGCATCATTTCATAGCCATCACCAGCATTGCACCATCATGGGTTTAAGGGGCGACCAGATATTCGTTTTATTTTTCCAGAGCATTGGCATTTTCATGTCGGCCTTTTTTTTCATTCAGTATTTTATTATCCGCAGGAAGGAGCTCCTGTTTTATGCCATCTACCTTGGTTTATTATGGATCTATTTATTTACGGCGATGCCCGAATTTTTCTTTCCTGTAGACATTAACGATGCGGGGCAGATCAATAAGTTCACGCTTTTCAAGAGGCCGGTCCAGTACCTCAGCAGCATATTCTACACGCTCTTTGTGATCTATTACCTGAACCTGGAACGATCTAAAGGTAAGGTCAACGGGATATTCAGGACGCTCATCTATGTTTATGGATTTGCCAGCCTGGCCTGTTTTATCTGTAATTTTTTCCGGATAGAATATGATGCTGTTTACTTCCTGTTCAGCCTGATGCTGCTGCCTGTTCAGATTTACGTACTGGTTGCTTTGTTCAGGGAAAAGATACCGTATTCCAGGTTCATCATTTGGGGCAGCCTGATCACGATTGTGGGCAGCCTGACATCGCTGGTACTGACGATACTCGACAAAACCGATCCCAGCGCGGGCATTATGAATTTTCATGTTTTCCTGCCTGCACAGATCTGTATTTTGATCGATATGTTCCTTTATTCCATGGCCCTGCAGAAAAAGATCGCCGATAATGAGAAATCGCTGATCAATGCGGCTTACCAGCGCCAGCAGGCCATTTTACTTGAAAGGGAGAGGATCATTGCCGACCTGCACGATGATGTGGGCGGCGGGTTAAGCAGCATCCGGATGATGAGTGACCTGATGTCGCACCAGGGTACCCTGGATAAGAACCAGGCCAGTTTTGCGGAGAAGATCTCGATGACGGCAAAGGATATTGCACAACGCATGCATACCATTATATGGAGCCTGAACCAGGAGAATGACAGCCTGGATAATTTTATCGAATATGTGCGGCAGTATGGCCTTTCGTATTTTGAAGGATCGCAGGTGCAGTTCCATTTTGATGTGGCTGTTAAAGGGACAACCAAAACGGAGCTTAACGGGGCATTAAGGAAAAATATGTTCCTCATCGTTAAAGAAGCCCTGCATAATGTTTTGAAGCATGCCGCCGCCACGGAAGCGGCTATCAGGCTGGAATCAGACGGGAAGACGCTGAAATTATCCATTTCAGATAACGGTAAGGGCTTTGCTGTTCAACAAAACAACCATCATAACGGCTTCGGTAACGGATTGCGTAATATGCAGAAACGGGCCGAAGAAGTGGGAGGCCGCCTGTCATTCACTTCCAACAACGGCGTAACCATTTACGTGCATGTGCCCATCAGGTAAGGAGCCGGATATTGTCAATCTCAAATATTTCATACATGAGTAACCTTGTTAAAGAATTCAACGACTACCGTTCCCGCATGAACGAATTGATCCTGTCTAAAGACAACCTCGTCATCAAGCGCCTCTGGAACCTCGATACCAACACCTATGCAGCCGGAGCCCTGGATGTAAAAACCAAGGAGTTGCTGGGCCTGGTTGCCAGCATGGTGCTGCGTTGTGATGATTGTATCAAATATCACCTGGGTAAATCGCATGAGCTGGGAGTGACAACGGAGGAGATGTACGAAGTCTTTGCCGTAGCTAATATTGTCGGCGGCACCATCGTTATTCCTCATACAAGACGGGCCGCGGAATACTGGGAAGCGCTGATACATATGGATCAGGGATAATGTTCATTTTTTGAAGCTGGCTTCCGGCATTTCACCCCGTAATCTTCCCTGTTTCTTATTCAATATTTATGTTAGTTCCTTAATTTTCGATAATTTTAAGAGTTGAATTAAAACACCGATTATGAGCGATACAACAACCGCTGCCCCATTGACTTCCAAGGATTTTGCCACCGACCAGGAAGTACGGTGGTGCCCCGGATGCGGAGATTATTCCATCCTGGCGCAGGTTCAAAAGGTCATGCCAACCCTGGGTATTCCAAGGGAAAATATGGTCATTGTTTCGGGTATCGGCTGCAGTAGCCGTTTTCCCTACTATATGAACACCTATGGTATGCACAGCATCCACGGGCGTGCAACGGCTGTAGCCAGTGGCCTGAAAGCCGCCAGGCCCGAACTCAGCGTTTGGGTGGTAACGGGCGACGGCGACGGACTGAGTATCGGCGGAAACCATACGATTCACCTCCTCCGCCGGAACTTTGATATCAATATCCTCCTGTTCAATAATCAGATATACGGGCTGACCAAGGGACAGTATTCCCCCACTTCGGAAGAGCATAAGGTTACCAAGAGTACGCCATTTGGCAGTATCGACCATCCGTTCAACCCGCTGGCTCTTGCCATGGGTGCCGATGCAAGTTTTATCGCCCGCTCCATGGACCGCGACCCCAAGCACCTGCAATCGATGCTGCTGAGGGCCAACGCCCATAAAGGCGCTTCTTTCCTGGAGATCTACCAGAACTGCAACATCTTCAACGATGGCGCTTTTGAGATTTTCACCGAAAAGGGCACCAAAGCTCAGGAGACACTTTTCCTGGAACACGGCCAACCACTGGTTTTTGGAGCCGGACAAAACAAAGGGATCAAACTGGACGGGTTCAAACCCGTTATCGTAGACCTTACAGAGGGCGCCAGCAAAGACGACCTTTGGATTCACGACGAAAAAGATTTCTACAAAGCCCAGATACTGGTGCGTATGTTCGATGACCCGCATATGCAGGGTCACCTGCCCAGGCCTTTTGGAGTGTTCTATGAAACGGAACGCGCCTGCTACGAAGATCTCATGAGTATGCAGATCGAAGAAGTGACCGCACAGCGCGGTAAGGGAGACCTGGACAAACTCCTGCGCGGTAAAGAAACCTGGACGATCAGCTGATTATCACCCGATCATACCTTTCAACTGAAGGTATTCCGCGATCTGGATGGCATTGGTGGCAGCACCTTTGCGAAGGTTATCGCTCACGATCCATGCATTAAGCGTTTTTTCCTGTGTTTCATCGCGGCGTAGCCTGCCCACAAAAGTGTCGTCTTTGTCGTGCGCCGTTAACGGCATGGGATAAACGAGATTTACCACGTCATCCTGCAGCTTAACGCCAGGCGCCGCAGATAATATCTTCCTGACCTCATCAAGGTCAAAATCATTTTCAAACTCAATATTCACCGACTCGCTGTGCCCGCCCATGGTTGGAATGCGAACACAGGTGGCCGTTACCCGAATGCCGTCATCACCCATGATCTTTTTGGTTTCATTCACCATCTTCATCTCTTCTTTAGTATAGCCGTTATCAAGAAAAACGTCGATGTGAGGGATGGCATTCATATCGATCGGGTATTTATAAGCCATGGGGCCTACTATGCCCTTTCTTTCATTCATCAACTGTTCCACCGCTTTTACGCCGGTACCGGTAACGCTTTGATATGTACTTACCACCACGCGCCGGATGCGGTACTTATCGTGCAGGGGCTTGAGCACCACCACCATTTGTATCGTGGAGCAATTGGGGTTGGCGATGATCCGGTCTTGTCCGCTCAGAACATGGGCATTTACTTCGGGCACCACCAGTTTTTTGTCAGGGTCCATCCGCCAGGCGCTCGAATTGTCGATCACGGTGATACCGGCTTCCGCAAAACGAGGCGCCCATTCCAGCGATGTGCCGCCGCCTGCCGAAAAGATGGCTATGGCAGGCTTTGCATCAATGGCAGACTGCATGCCAACCACCGGATATTCCCTTCCTTCAAACAGTATTTTTTTACCGATGGATTTTTCAGACGCCACAGGGATCAGTTCTGTCACCGGAAATTTTCTTTCAGCCAGCACCTGCAGCATTTTCGTGCCCACCAGACCGGTAGCACCCACAACAGCAACTTTCATACGATGAATTTGTGCAAAGGTAAGGGTTGTGGGGTTGAAAGGTTGAAGGGCTGGAGGATGAAAAACACAGGAAAAACCGAAATCCGGTCAGTATACAATAATAAACTTTTGTGAGGGAAATCTTTATTCAGTTCATGCGCACCGATCGGGATCCGGGGTAATTTTAGGAAAACCGTACCTTATGTTATTGCAAAAATTACTCTTTTGGGTAATCTTGTTGTGCCCTGTTTTAAGTTATTCGCAAGACCCGGTGATCAAAGCACAGGATGTTGTCATTACCGAGATCATGGCCGATCCGTCACCCGCCGCAGGCTTACCTGAACTGGAATGGATTGAGTTAAGAAACAGGTCAGACAGCGACATCAACCTGCTGGGCTGGAAATTGGCCAAACCCTCATCGATCAGTGGCCCCATGCCCGATTACCTGCTGAAAGCAGACAGCCTGGTATTGATATGCAGCAGGACTTCATTGCCCGATCTGTTGCCTTTCGGTTCTGTACTTTCCGTCACTTCTTTTCCTTCCTTATCCAATTCGGGCGACAGGATCACGCTGTTGTCTGCCTTGGGCCAGACGGTACATTCAGTCGGTTACCAGGACGATTGGTACCGTAACGAGTTAAAAAAGCAGGGTGGATGGACGCTTGAAATGATCGACATTCAAAATCCCTGCGGAGGTAAGGAAAACTGGACGGCTTCTGAAGACCATTCAGGCGGTACACCTTGTTTACCCAATTCCGTATCGGCTCCCAATCCGGATGTATCAACTCCCCGTTTACTCCGTGCATACCCGGCCGACAGCCTCCAACTGGTGCTTGTATTTGATGAACCGCTGGATAGCGTGCGTTCCTCCATGTCCTCCAGTTACCAGGTGGATAATGGTATCGGTAATCCTTTATCGGTCACACTATCTGCCCCATCCTTCGATCATGTAAACCTGCAGTTGCCTGTTCCCATTCGTCGTGGCCTAAACTATACGGTTACCGTTCAGGGTGCAACGGATTGTACGGGCCAGCCAACAGGCATTTATAATACCGCCAGGGTCGCGCTGCCCGATCATGCCGACAGCCTGGATATCATCATCAATGAAATATTATTCAATCCGAAATCAGACGGAAATGATTTTGTAGAAATATATAACAGGGGTGATAAAGTGATCAACCTGAAAAACATGTACCTGGCCAACCGCGATGTTTATGGGAGTATCAGCAATATCAGGCAATTGTCGGATGAAGACCGGTTGTTCTTTCCCGGGGAGTTTATGGTGATCACGGAAAATAAAAACCTGGTGCTAAACCAGTACTTCGCAAAAAATTCCGGTGCATTTATTGAATTGTCCTCCATGCCTTCTTTCGGCGATGACGAAGGACATGTTGTATTGCTTAACGAAGACGGCCGGGTGATCGACCAGGTTCACTACCAAGACGACTGGCATTTGCCGCTGATCACAGATCCGGAGGGTGTCTCGTTGGAAAGGATAGATTATCTTGAGCCTTCTCAGCAACCGGATAACTGGATGAGTGCCTCTTCATCCAGTGGTTACGGAACTCCAACTTATATCAACTCCCAGCACAGGCCGGCATCGGTGTTACCCGGCGACATGGTTGTTGAACCCAGGGTTTTTAGTCCGGATCAGGATGGTTTTGAAGATTTTGCGCTTATACGTTACCGTTTTCCCGCTCCCGGTTTCCTCGCCAACATCACGGTGTTTGATGCCGGCGGTCGTGCTGTAAGGGCCTTGCAGCGAAATGCCATTTCGGGGATAGAAGGGTATTATCGCTGGGATGGGCTCGACGATAAGGGAAGGCGCTTGCCTGTTGGTTTATACATCGCATTTGCGGAGATATTTAACCTGGAAGGAAAGAAGAAAAGATTTAAGCTGGCCGTGGTTTTGTCGATGCGGCATTGATGTACGGGAATTCGCACTGGTTTAAAGAAAACAGGCCGTTTCGATCTGTCGTACGGTTATTTGAAATGAAACAAAAAAGGGAAAAGAAAAGCCACGATGACTGTCCAAATGATGTATACAGGAAGAAACCAGGATATCGCACGCTCAACTGCCCGGATATCCTCTTTTTTATATACATGGCGAAAGAGCCGGAAGCTGATCATCAGGAGATTGACCAGCATGAACAAATTGCCGCCTAAAACCGCAAGCCGGTTGGGGGTTATTCCCTGTTCGGAAATTCTGAAGAGTATGGCAGACAGGGCAATACCGTTTACAACGATGGTAACTACAGATAAGGCAAGCAATAGAACACTTCCTGCCCGGCTTTCATTTTTCTTGAATGATTCAGCTATGGAAAACAAGATGATGGCCATGACACCGATCAGGAGAAAATTAAATACCATTAAAAACTCCCTGTCGTTATAAGGGTCTTTTCCGGAATACAGGATGGCAGACAGATAAGCAACGAGCATGATCAACACCAATGGGCTGAATAGTTTTGCAATGACCGGAGAAACCTTATTGACCAGTTGGGGATTTGTTTGTGTGACATAAGTGGCAACAACGGGCAGGGCGGAAAGTCCGAATATGCCGATATAGTCAAAATAAAATCGTTCAATATGAAAACCAATGACTGAAAAAAGTCCTATGGTAATTCCGGTGAGAATCGCTCCGGCGATGCCAAGCAGGGTAGTCATGATAACCAGATCGCCGTTGTATCTCAGGAAGTCAATTCTTTTAGGGAGGTTCCCATATTCATCGCCGGCATAAGCAAAGCCCAGGATGGCCCATAAAAGAAATGGTAAATGGATGCAGGACAAGATCAGTGTATCGCTACTCGTTCCGGCGGGCAGAAGGTTGATAAAAACAAGGGCGGCTAACATGACAACCCCTGCCAATACTGTTTTCTTTTTGGCTATTTTGTTTTTCCAAATGAAATAGGCAGTCAATATCGGGAAAACGACAAACCCAATATTCCGCTGAAAAAACAATTCTTCCCTGAGCTTAAGTATATCCGGAATTTTGGCTATAAGCCCTGCCAACAGGGAGGCAATGATGACAAATGTTATTTCATTTTTGCTCCCCCAGGATATGTCGGGGTTTTCATAATTCAGCCGTTCATGCCAATACTCAGCCAGCTTGTTGTCTTTTATACGGGGATACAGCGTGTTGAATTCTTTTTTAAAAGCGCCCTTATTATCACGATATAATTTTTCCAGTTCCTTGGGATTATCCAGGTTTGAAAGGATATCCGGGTTATTCATTTCTTTGGTCATTTTACTTTGTGGTTTGTTCTCACAGGTAGCACTGATGTTCACAGATTTCTGTGTTAATCTGCGGTATCTGAGAGAAAAAATGTACTGGTTTACTCTCACAGATAACACGGATCTTCACAGATTATTTCTCCCTTTAAAAAGACATCTGTGTTGATCTGCGTCATCCGTGAGAAAAATATGATGACTATCTCTCACAGAAGGCACGGATGTTCACAGATTTCTGTGTTAATCTGCGGTATCAGCGAGAAAAAAAATGTACTGGTCTGCACTCACAGATAACACGGATGTTCACAGATTATTTCTCCTTTTAAAAAGACATCTGTGTTAATCTGCGGCATCAGTGAGAAAATAATGTACTGGTTTGCTCTCACAGATAACACGGATGTTCACAGATTATTTCTTCCGGGTTAACAGGTTTCTGTGTCGATCTGCGTCATTCGTGAGAAAAAAATAATGAGTATCTCTCACAGATGGCACGGATGTTCAAAGTTATCTATGTTAGTTTACGTTATCCGTGACAAAAAAACTAACCTTCAAATTCGCCCAGGCCCTGCCTCGTAACGGTCCATTCATCTGTTGTGCAATCCACGATGGTGGATGGTACCATGCCGCCAATGCCGCCGTCGATCACAAAATCAACCAGGTGGCCAAAATTCGATTGAATGACTTCCGGATCGGTGTATTCTTCCACCATATTGCCGGGCAATGAGGCGGAAAGCAGGGGATGGCCAAGTTCGCCGAGGATATGACGGCATATTTCGTTATCGGGTATGCGCAATCCGATGGTTGATTTTTTGCTTTGCAGTATTTTGGGAACCTGTTTACTGGCGGGCAGAATGAAGGTGAAGGGCCCCGGCAGGTGATGTTTTAGTATACGGTACAGGGGTGTGTCGATACTTTTGGTATAATCGCTCAGGTGGCTGAGGTCGCGGCAGATAAACGACAGTTGTGCTTTATGGGGGTCTACCTGTTTGATCCTGGCGATCCTTTCGATACCTTTTTGCTGATATATATCGCAGCCCAGGCCGTAAATGGTGTCGGTAGGATATATGATCACCCCTCCGTCCCGCAGGCATTCTGCCACCTGCTTGATCAATCGGGATTGTGGGTTATCGGGGTGTACCTGTATCAGCATACTACAAAATAACAGATTTCGGGCCACAGGCAGCCAAAACTTCATTTATTACGCTACTTTTGCAGCGTTTTTTACCAGACAGCATCCATCAAAAATCAGAATTATGTCGATCATTACGGTTGGTACCATGGCTTTCGACGCTATTGAAACGCCCTTTGGAAAAGTAGATAAGATCATCGGGGGCTCCGCAACTTATGTGGCTTATGCCGCCAGTAATTTTATGCCTGATGTCAAGCAGATCTCCATTGTGGGATACGATTTTCCCGAAGAAGAACTGAACGAACTGCGCAAAAGGGGCGTATCCACCGAAGGTGTGGTGGTGGTTCCGGATAAGAAATCTTTCTTCTGGAGCGGCAAGTACCATATTGATATGAATACCCGGGACACGCTGGTGACCGACCTCAACGTACTCGAAGACTTCAAGCCTGTGGTGCCTGACAGTTACCAGGACGCCGAATTCCTGATGCTGGGCAACCTGATGCCGAGTATCCAGTTGAGTGTGATCAACCAGATGAAAAAAAGGCCCAAGCTTATTGTGATCGACACTATGAATTTCTGGATGGATGTGGCGCTGGACGACCTGAAAGAGGTGTTGGGCAAAGTAGACGTATTGCTTGTGAACGATGGCGAGGCCCGTCAGCTCAGCAATGAAGTTTCACTGGTCAAAGCCGCGCGTAAGATCATGCAGATGGGCCCCCGTTTCCTCATCATCAAAAAAGGAGAACACGGTGCCCTGCTCTTTCATGAAAACCATGTATTCTTTGCCCCGGCCCTGCCGCTGGAAGAAGTGTTCGACCCAACCGGAGCAGGAGATACTTTTGCCGGAGGATTTATAGGCCATCTCGCCAAAACGCGTGATATCAGTTTTGAAAACATGAAAACCGCCATCATCGTCGGAAGCGCCATGGCAAGCTTCTGCGTGGAGAAATTTGGCCCGGAACGCCTGAAGGAAATAACCCGCGACGACATTGAGGCCAGGTTGGATGAATTTGTTCAACTGGTCAATTTTGATATAGACCTGGTATAAATTATTCTGATCATGCTGGAGATACTTGCCCTTATCTTTCTCACCCAACAGATCGGCCAAAAGGCCGCCAGTAAGGGATTGTCTACCTTTAAATGGAAAGCCTTCACGGTCCTTGCCTGGGTATTATGTGAATTCATCGGGATTTTTATTGCCATGGCTTTTTTTGGCCAGGGGAATTATTTTGCCATTTATTCGATCGCCATCATGAGCGCCATCGGAGGTTACCTGCTTGTAAAATCGCTGATCGACAAGCAGCCCGATCCGCTGGATGACGATATAGAGAAGATTGGTCAATAAGGAATGAGTATCGACGCATTTCACGCGCAACGACCTTCATCCGTCTATTAAAACAGTTCCTGCTTTACCGGGTTGATCTGAAAGCTCTTCCGGTGGTATGTACACAACCCGTATTTCTCAATGGCCCCCCGGTGTACTGCCGTTCCATAACCTTTATTTTTATCCCATCCATAAACAGGAAATTCTTCGTGAAGCTTTTGCATGTAGGCGTCACGGTAAGTTTTGGCGAGGATGCTGGCAGCGGCGATCGAAGCAAAGCGGCCATCGCCTTTCACAAAACACTGATGGGGTATACCGGCGAATGGTTTGAATCGGTTTCCATCGATCAGCAACAGCCCGGGTTTTTGCGATAGACCTTCGATAGCCAGGTGCATGGCACGATAAGTGGCCTGCAGAATATTGACCTTATCGATGATTTTATGGTCGGATAACGCCACGCAATAGGCAATGCTTTCCTTTTCAATGACCGGCCTGAGTTCGTTCCTTTGTTTTTCGGAGAGTTGTTTGCTGTCGTTCAGTAAAGGATGACGGAAACTTGCGGGCAGTATCACCGCCGCCGCAAATACAGGGCCTGCATAACAACCCCTTCCGGCTTCGTCGATACCGGCTTCCTGCAGGGTTTCCTGGTAAAATGGTAACAGCATTTGTCAAACAAATATCCGTTAAAGAAACATTATTCTTCAATCTGATCACCAATACAGACCCGCCTGTACTAACTTTGCCTGCCTATGAACGAATGGCAGCAACAGAAAAACCAGCGGCAGGTGGCTAATTGGCTCTTGCTGGGTGTGGCGATGATCGTCATTCAGGTAATATTGGGCGGTATCACCCGGCTGACCGAGTCTGGCCTGTCGATCACCGAATGGAAGCCCATTACCGGAACCCTGCCGCCCCTCAACGATGCCGCCTGGCAAGTGGAATTTGATAAATACCGCACCACCGACCAGTTCAAATACGTTCACCAGCATTTTTCACTCGCGGATTTCAAATTCATCTTTTTTTGGGAATGGTTCCACCGTGTTTGGGCCAGGCTCCTTTGCCTCGTTTTCCTGGCCGGCTTTGTATATTTCCTCGTTACAAAGAAATTCAGGAAAGGGATGATCATGCCCCTCATTATCCTGTTTTTACTGGGAGCCTTACAGGGCGCCATCGGGTGGATCATGGTCAAAAGCGGACTGGTTCCGGAAAAATTCTATGTGGGGCATATTGAACTTACCACCCATTTCATCGCCGCGATGGTGCTACTTTGCTTCACTTTATGGTATGCCTTACAACTGCTACCGGCTTTTCGGGAAAAAGTGGTTTCCCCCCCACTCAGGAGCATGCTTGTAACCCTCCTGGCGCTGCTTTTTGCACAACTCATGTATGGCGGATTTATGGCAGGGCTTAAAGCCGGGGCTTCCGCACCAACCTGGCCACTCATGAACGGGGAATGGTATCCTGTGGGAATGAATGACATTGAACCCGGCTGGCAAAACCTGTTCAGGAATAACCTGGCCATTCAATTTATACATCGTGGACTGGCCTATATCCTGCTTTTTTCTGCCTTTTACTTTTATACCCGGTCTGCTGTATACAAAGGCAACGGACTGTTCAACCGATTTCGTACAGGCTTCATGGTCATGATTATCATCCAGGTTACACTCGGCATCCTCACAGTTGTGAACGCCACGGTTCCTTCCAGGCTTGTTTGGCTGGGTGTGATGCACCAGTTCACGGCCATGCTGCTGCTGATCATCCTTGTATCCATGCTCTACATTGTCCGCCGGAAAACAGTTCAGGCCGCTATTTAAATGACGGGCTTTTTTCCGTACTTTTAAGTAACCGCCTTGTATGAAGTCATGGTTAAAAACAGCCTATCATTTCTTTCCTGTCCAGCTTTTTGTCCTGCATTTCCGTAAGTACCAGATTTTACTGTTGTTCTGGTTTATACTGTTCAGTACAGTCAACAGCGGTTTCCTGAAAACCTTCGGTGCGGATGCCCTGTTTTTTGCCCCGGAATACCTGGGCAGGGTGAATGTCATCGGCGCGCTGATCACGGGATTTGCCCTCGGCGTATTCATCATGAGCTGGAACGTTACAACGTTTATCCTGCATACCAAGCGTTTTAAATTCCTGGCCACCACGGCCAATCCGTTTATGAAGTACTGCATCAATAATGCGGTACTGCCCCTGGCGTTCATCATCTTTTACCTGGTGCGCCTTTACCGGTTTGATGAATTCAGGGAACTGATGCAGGCCAGGGAGATCATGACGATCATGGTTGGACTGATCGGAGGGATCATCCTAACCCTCTTGATCTCATTCCTGTATTTTTTTACGGCTGAAAAGAGGATCGTCAGGAATATGGCACCAATTGTGGCCGACCCCAAGCGATTTCACGAAACATTTGCCCTGAAGGAGCACCCGCATGATGCTTTTGGCATCCAGGTGGATCATTATCTCAGCGGGCGTTTCCATATCCGGAAAGTGAGGAAGGTGAGCCACTACCGGCGGGATTATATCGATACCGTTTTCAAACACAATCATATTGCCGCCATTGCAAGCATCCTGCTGGCATTCTTATTCCTGGTGATCATTGGGTTTTTATCTGAGAACCGTTTTTTTGAAATGCCCGCTGCTGCCAGCATCCTGGTGTTCTTTGCCGTGATGATCGCAGTGATCGGGGCACTCACTTATTTCCTGCAGAGCTGAGCCTTCCTTTCGCCATTATCCTGGTGGCCATACTGAATGTATTATTCAAACACGAGATCATCGACCCACGGAATAAAGCCTACGGATTGAATTATGAGAAGAGGGAGCTGCCCGGCATATGACAAGGGCCTGCTGCAGGCCATCGCCAGCCCTGCCAATATTGAGGCAGATAAGGCCCATATGCTCACGATCCTGAATAAATGGAAGGCAAGGCAGAAGGAGGAGAAGCCGGTCATGATCTTCATCAATGTCAGCGGAGGCGGGTTGAGGAGCGCGGCATTTGTCATGAATACGCTGCAAAAAATCGACAGCATCAGCCAGGGAGAACTCATGCGGAAGACATTTCTCATCAGCGGGGCGAGTGGCGGCATGTTATCGGCCACTCATTACCGTGAGTTAAACAGGCTGAAGCTCAACCGTCGGCCCGGCGTGAATCTGCACGACGCCCGTTACACCGACCGGATCTCGCGCGATTTATTGAACCCGATATTCACGTCGATGATCGCGCGGGATATTTTTGCGCCGGTACAAAAATTCAAAGTGGGCGAACATTCGTATATCAAAGACCGCGGGTATGCTTTTGAAAAGAAGCTGGGTGATAACTCCGGCGGCCTGTTGAACATTCAGCTGAAAGATATGGCCGATGACGAAAGGGAAGCAAGGGTTCCGCTGATCTTCTTTAATTCCGTTATCAAAAGCGACGGTAGAAAAATGATCATCAGTTCACAGCCGGTAAGGTTCATGATGAAGCCCGCCGTGGAAGCAGGGGGATACGCTCGCCAGCCCCGATGCGGTAGATTTCAGGGCGATGTTCAGCAACCAGGAACCAGATAACCTTCGCATACTCACCGCGCTCCGGATGAATGCCACTTTTCCGTACGTATTACCCAATGTATGGTTCCCGAGCAGGCCGGTCATAGATGTTATGGATGCCGGCTTATGATAATTACGGGCAGGAAACAGTCTGCGGTTTATGGATTATTTCAGCGGTTGGTTGAAAGAAATACGAGCGGTATCATCATCCTGCAACTGCGCGACAGGCAAAATGATAACTGGCAGAACCCTTTGAAACCAATTCCGTCAGCGACATGATCGTTACTCCTGCCACCATGCTTCAACATAACTGGTTCAAATCTGCAGGACTTTTCAAAAAGACCAGTACAGTTATTTCAACGATCAGCATGCATTGAATATACAGCGCATCACGTTCATGTATATTCCGGAAACAATCGATAAAGGCGCGGCGCTGAATTTCCATCTCACGGCCCGGGAGAAAAGAGATATCATCCAGTCGTTCCGGTCTCCGCAAACCAGGTTTCCTTGAAGCAACTCATGCCATACCTGAAACATTAAGGCTGTAAAAGGCGAAGTGCATTGGGCAGTACCTGGATGTCCATGACCTCTTCCGTATGCACAGCTTCCCCGTCGATATGCAACGGGGCCAGGCAAAGATTATGTATCCTCAGGTTACTTGCCTGGAAATAATGTACCGTTTTGTTGCTGAATGACGGGTCGAGTGGTTCATGCAGTTTGCCCATCCTGATCTGCCTGAGCAGGAATAGACCATCGCCAGTTTGTTGTTCTTCTTAACTACCACCACATCAAGCAAACCATCGTTGAGGCTGGCCAGAGGGGCAATGGTTACGTGATTACCAAACTGGTTGCTGTTGGCTATGCTGATAAAAAAGGCTTCGGTTTCCAGGCGGCGGCCATTGGTTTCAATACTGAAGGATAAGATTTGCTGCTGAAAAATTTCTTGACCGTTTGTTTGATATAGGTTGTCAGTCCACGTGTGGGTTGTTTGGCGAAATCATGTGCTACCTGTGCATCAAAGCCGAGGCCGCAAAGCATACAGCTGAACCGATGGTTGATCATGGCATCAAGAGGTGCGCTTTTTCCCGCAAGGATGATCCGTAAAGCTTTTGGTGCTCGGTGATGCCTGCAGCCAGTGCCAGTCCATTTCGAACCAAGCGGGATGATCCCGGTATTGACGGATATGTTTTTCAGGTGTGAGGCCACCTGGTTGATCGTGCCATCGCCTCCGCAGATGATGACATCGGTGATGCCTGTTTCTATTTTCTCCGGGAGGAAGGGGAGTAGTCGCTCTTTAATGTATCCATGATCTCATAGAGCATGTGTTGTTTTTCCATGACATCCTGTATGACCTGGATAAGCTTTTTGTTTTTTCCGGAACCGGATATGGGGTTGATGAAGAATAGCAGTTTTCTTTTCATGGTATGAATAAATAGATAGATAGATGATCACCAGCGGATAAGTGCACTGGCCCAGGTGAAGCCGCTGGCACGAAGGCGGCGAGGCAAACGAGGTCGCCTTCGTTGACCTTTCCTTTTCCCATGCCTCACATAAAGCGATGGGGATGGAAGCTGCGGTGGTGTTTCCGTATTTTTCAATGTTGTTATATGCCTGGTCGTCGCGGAGTTTGAGTTTTTGTTGAACAACCGTGCGATGCGGAGGTTGGCCTGGTGAGGGATCAGCAGGTTGGATATCTTCCGCTAAGGCCGTTTATATTCAATGCTTCCAGGATGACTTCAGGGAATTTGACCACGGCCTTCTTGAAAACCGCGGGGCCATCCATGTAGGGGAATATCTGTCCCTGTCGATCACCAGAACGTTGCGCCCATGCACAAACGGTGGCTGAAGAATGTCTGGCCGATGGGGGCGTCGTCAAATGCGGCATAAGGTTCCTGTGCCCAGTGGTTGGCATGTGTGCCGGGATTGTACATGGCCAATACCCTGCATCCCGGCCATCGCTTGCGCAGGTGTGCTAAGGATACTCCTGCCCGGTTTTTTCAGTTGGTTGCAGTACCACGGCACCGGCTCCGTCGCCAAAGATCACCGATACATTTCTGCCACGGGTACTGAAATCCAGCCCGAACGAATGTTTTTCACTGCCTACCACCAGGATGTTTTTATACATGCCCGTTTGAATAAATTGGTCGGCAACCGACAAGGCATAAACGAAACCACTGCATTGGTTACGGATATCGAGTGCGCCGATCTCACCCATCTTCATTGCCCTTTGCAGCAATACGCCGCAACCTGGGAAATAATAATCGGGGCTGAGGGTGGCAAATATGATGAAATCGATATCCTGTGCAGTTATACCCGCCCTGTCTATGGCAATGGCCGCCGCTTTAACGCCCATGGTGGTGGTGGTTTCTCCCAACCGGTCGGCGTATCGGCGTTCTTTAATACCGGTCCGTTCCTGGATCCACTCATCACTGGTATCCATGAACTGCACCAGGTCTTGGTTGCTGTACACATTGGAAGGCACAAAATACCCGATGCCCGCTATCTTCGATCTTGGCATAAGCGAAAGAATATATACTGGAAAATTACAATTTTAAGAACAAACCGCCACCGCGTATTATTTGACCCTGACCATGTTTTTTAAGGTGAATGTTTCATCATAAAAAGGGTTAAGCCTGGAAGCATAATGCCATTCGAGCATCAGGCGCAGGTCGGCATTTTTTCTGAGGATCTTATTGGTGAAGCGTTCTTCAAAGGGATAAATACTAAGCTTACCGTTCTCGTATATGAATTCTCCGATGAAGTTCTGCCCGGCGGCCTGGTAGTTGATCACGGTATGTCCGTTGACATCACTCATGAATGCGGTTCCCCTGATGCTGTCGTGTACAGCTACCCGGTACCGGGCCAGGTCGCGCATGTCGGATGTAAAGACGAGCCAGTACAGGCTGTCGGTATATTTTTCCAGGCTCATCCGCACGGGGTATTGCCTGTTGAAAGGACCTGCCAGGGTAGTGGCCCAATTTCCCAGGTATTCTACGTTGATGGCTTGTTGCGGCTCGTCGTCCAAAGTGTATGCAGAACTGAAAGGACAGGCGTAAAGGGTGCACAGCACCGCCAGGAGGGATAGGTAAACGGTACTTTTTCTGATAAGGTATGGGATGCGGCAGTTAATGGGTATCAGAATTACGTACGCTAAGTTACTGAGATTATAATTATTTACAAAAACAGGGCCATCGTTCAAGGAGAAAAAACGTACAAGAGTACCGTTTAATGTCATTTTTGAAGATCGGGTGATAATGTAATTTTCGGGGTAGAACAGTCTATATTTTTTCACTGATGGCGCAGATTAACATAGAAATCTGTGAACATCCGTGTTATCTGTGAGAACCAAACCATTACAATTTTATTTCTCACTGATTGCGCAGATTAACACAGATGTCT
>JAXLUE010000011.1:0-96896 GCA_046329695.1 Ferruginibacter sp. | reverse complement strand
AATACAGATTCAGCAAGATGAGCGAAAGGACAATTTCATTGATATGAGACCATTTCTCTAACCTGGCTCCTGTCCGGATCGTTCTTTTCCCTCCATGATGATCCACTCCCTGGGGCTTAGCCCGGTTGCCTTTTTAAAGGCACGGTTAAATGTAGCCTTGCTGTTGAAGCCACAATCGAATGCGATACCAAGCAGCGTTTGCGTTTTTTGTTCCCCCGAACGAAGCATGTTCATCATATCCTGTACCCTGTAAACATTGATGAAGTCATTGAAATTCCTGCCGGTGCCATCATTAATTAAACGCGACAGGGCATTGGCCTGTATCCCAAGCTGACGGGCCAGCTTTTGCAAGGAAAGTTCAGGATCAAGATAAGGCTTGTTTTCTTCCATGAATTTCATCAACCTCTTTTTAAGCTCCTGATCGATCATCGTTTCAGGCTCCGGCCCCGGCACTTCCGGTTCGAATTTGGGTGGATCCTCTGGTTGAAAATGTAATTGATATGAAAGTCTGCCCGGTGAAAGATACCCGGCAATGCTTATATAATAGACCAGGAAACCAAGACCGAAATAAGCGTACCAATCCAGGATATAACTATTCCCCACACCCCGAACAAGCTGCAGGATCTCAAACAACAAAAAAATCAGGATGCCGCCACTGATCGCATAGAGGATCTGACGGATCCATCGGAAACTGATCCCTTCCGAAAATGAAAAATGCCGGGGAACATATTCCAGATACCGGCGATAAGCCAGCATCGTTTTACGCAGATAAAAAAGGAACGACATATAGCCGATAAACTGAACGGGGGTAATTCGGGTCAGGTCGGCCAAAGGCCCCTTGGTTCCAAATTGATATTCCTCTCCAGGCTCAAAAGGATAATAAACGGAAAAATCGACCAGGAACTTGACCAAGACCAGTAAAACCATGGATAAGGGTAAAACCAGGTGTGGCCAATGAGCCTTTTTAAAACGAAAATCACTGTTGGTCAGGCTAAGAAAATAGAAATATAACAAAGGGCCCATCCAAACGAGATTCTCAAAAGGAAAATAGAACATAAAACTGGTGAACCGGTCATGTGTGTCATACCACCCGGCAAAACCCAGCATCCAGTATGCGATCTTAACCGCATTCAGGAACAACAACCATCCCAGTAAAATATCGCTCAGCCGTTCCTGCCTCCGTCCCCTGTACCAACACAAGATGGCAAATAGTACCCCCTGAATAAAGGCTGGTAATAACAGTCCGCTGAACACATTAAAATCAAATGGCATAATGGCAAAACTACAGGTCAGTTCTCTTAACTGGGGAAAATGATGAGAAAAATACGTATCAAAGTATGATTTGACACAACAATGGGGGCCATTTATCCCCTTCATGCGACAGTAAACAGGGAAAATAAATCCATCGGCCTCTGCATGAGTGCCGGAGAATACAGTCGATACATGCTTAGAAAAAACGGAATCGCCTGGCTAAAGCCAGGATGATTGGAAATCTGATCAGCACGATCTGCCTTGGCGGGTTTCCCGAAAAATAAAAAGACACATGGATTTATTCACATTACCTTGAACCGGTAGCATGACCGTAAAAAAATACCCTAATTTCAGGTAAGGTAAACTGTTATGACAGCAAAAAGCCATTCTCCTGATATACATCATTTTCTAACAGGAGTATTAGCCTAAACTTGCCGTTATTCCATACGTGGGGCAACGATCAATGAGAGCGCTGAACCTACAGGAACATGAATTATCTTCATTATTCAATAAAAACAACCTTATGTTCAAGGAAACGAAACAGCCTTTTGAACCTACCCTGACGGTTAGAGCCGAACTCGAAAATTGGGTCGGTGTCATTGCAGAACATTGCGAAGCAGATTCCATCACCTGGTGCGACGGCTCCCAGGAGGAGTATGATGCGCTCTGCGAATTACTGGTTCAAAAAGGAACATTTATCAGGCTGAACCCCGCTAAGCGGCCTAACAGTTTTGCCTGTTTCTCCGATCCCAGCGATGTGGCCCGCGTAGAGGACAAAACGTTCATTTGCAGCCGCAGGAAGGAAGATGCCGGGCCTACCAATAACTGGATGGAACCGAAAGAAATGAAAAACATCCTGAACGGCCTGATGAAAGGCTCGATGAAGGGACGCACCTTATATGTCATCCCCTATTGCATGGGGCCCGTTGGTTCACCCTATGCACGGTATGGCGTGGAACTGACCGACTCGGAATATGTGGTGATCAATATGCGGATCCTGACAAGGATGGGAAAAGATATTTATCCACTGCTGCATACGCATGAATATGTCAAATGCGTGCATTCCGTGGGCGCGCCCCTGCAACCCGGGCAAAAAGACAGTAACTGGCCCAACAACCCTACCGTAAAATACATCTCACACTTTCCCGAAGAAAGGCTGATCATTTCATATGGCAGCGGATATGGCGGAAACGCCCTGATGGGGAAAAAATGTTTCGCGCTCCGCATTGCGTCTGTTCTTGGCCGTGAGGAAAACTGGCTGGCCGAACATATGCTGATCATGGGTGTAGAATCTCCTGAAAAAGAAAAGACCTATATCGCCGCAGCATTCCCCAGCGCCTGCGGAAAGACCAATTTCAGCATGATGATCCCGGCCAAGGGTGGTATGGGCGACTGGAAAGTGACCACCGTGGGTGATGACATCGCCTGGATACATAAAGGCCAGGACGGGAAACTGTATGCGATCAATCCTGAAGCAGGATATTTTGGCGTGGCCCCGGGCACTAACTACGATGGCTAACCTGAATGCGATGGAAAGCATTAAGGCCAATACTATTTTTACCGGGTCGGCGATCACCCGGGATGCCGATGTTTGGTGGGAAGGCATGACTCCCGGAAGAGATACCGGAGGGATTGACCGACTGGAAGGGCAAGCCTTACGACCCGTCAAGCCGGACAGCCTGCAGCTCATGCCAACTCCAGGTTCACCGCGCGCTGGCGCAACAGAATCCGCTATTGACCCCACCTGGGACGACCCCAATGGCGTTCCGATCAAAGCATTCATTTTTGGTGGAAGACGCAGCACAGCCGCACGGCTCGTATGCCAGTCATTTAACTGAATTTTGGGGGCACACCGCCGCACCATGGGCAGTGAAATGACCGCCGCCGCTTTCGGAGAGATCGGAAAGTACGCCGCGATCTGCTCGTCATGCTTCCCTTCATGGGATACCATATGCGGGAGACTATGTGAACCACTGGCTGCAGTTCGGTCGCGATCTGCCCACGCTCCCACGTATTTTCAGTGTGAACTGGTTCCGCAAAGATGAAAATGGAAAATTCCTCTGGCCAGGATACGGACAGAATATCAGGGTTCTACGCTGGATCGTGAACAGGGTCAATGGCCGTGCAGGCGCAGTTGAAAGTCTCATTGGTTGATGCCCTGCTATAAGACATGGATTGGGTTCCTGCCTGGAATCTTTTTCTAAAAGAAGATTTCATGAAGATCGACCGTTGACCGCGAACCCTGGAAACAGGAACTGCTGGGGCATGAAGAACTCTTTGCCAGGATATACGACAAACTGCCCAAAGAATTCTACTTTATGAGGGAGCTGTTGTTATCGGCCCTGTGGCGTTCACCGGAACACTGGGGCCTGGCAGAAGATCATTACATTTAACCGTTACCGTTAATGGCTTTATTAATAAGCGGACTGGCTGAGATAAAACCGGTCCGCTTTCATCCTTATCCCTGATCATGTTCAACTGGATCACAGAATTATTCACCAATGAATCCGTTCCGCAACCGTGCTGGTCTATGCGCTGGTCATCGCTTTCGGGCTATGGCTTGGGCGGATCAGGATAATGGGCATATCCTTTGGCGTGACATGGATATTGTTCATGGGGATCCTGGCCTCTTATATTGGTATCAGCATCAATGAATCCACTGAACATTTTCTCAAAGAATTCGGCCTGGTACTTTTCGTAAGCATATTCGCAGGTTACAGGTTACCCGGGCTTTTTCTTCCCTGAAAAATGCGCTGGCCAATAATATCCTGGCAGCCTCCGTTGTTTTATGTGGTGTTGCGCTTACCTGGCTCGCAGGTTACTTAACCAAAACGCCAGTGAGCACCATGTCTGGCGTCATGAGCGGCGCCGTCACCAACACACCCGGTTTAGCCGCCGCACAAGCCGCTGTCAGGGATACCCATGTTAGCAGCGTCAACCCTTCCGTCATTACACTGGCCTATGCCGTCACCTACCCTTTCGGTGTGATAGGCATCATACTTTCCCTGATCATCCTGCGCAAATTACTTGGCATAAGCATCTCCGCCGAACAGGAACTGCACCGAAAACTGGAGGCCATCCGTTCCAACAGGCCTGCCTCTATGCATTTCAACCTGGAGAACCATCAAATGACTGGCAAACCCCTTCGGGTACTCATCGATATGTGCAAAGAACCCATTGTCATATCACGTATGTATCATCGTGGCCAGGTGATCACCCCTACGCCGGAGACGGTGATGGATGAAAAAGACGTACTGCTCATCCTCGCTTCAAAAAAGCAACTGGAACAATGCAAACTACTCATCGGTTCGGAAAGTGCCATGAACCTCAAAAATGAACCGGGCAGCAAACTCGTATCGAGGCATATCGTGGTCACCCGTAAGAACATCACACATAAGCGCCTGGGTGATATCGATGAACTGCACCAACCGGATATTACGCTGACACGTATCAACCGCGCCGGTATCGATATGGTGGCCAATGGCGACATATTCCTGCAACTGGGCGACACGATCAAAGTAGTTGGCTCAGAAGAAGGGATCAACCGGATCACACATTCGATCGGTAATGAATTGAAAAGACTCGAAACCCCCGACCTGGCGCCGATCTTCATCGGTATCGTGCTGGGTGTCATCCTTGGCAGCATCCCATTCCATTTTCCGGGAATGCCGGTGGCGGTCAAGATCGGAATGGCAGGAGGCCCGCTCATCATTGCATTGTTACTGAGCCGGTACGGTAATTTCCTCTACCTCACCAATTACACTACTTACAGCGCCAACCTGATGATCCGCGAACTGGGCATCGCCCTGTTCCTGGCCAGCGTGGGGCTGGAAAGCGGGCATATGCTGAACAGCGCATTCAGCGATGGCAGCGGACTGACCTGGGTATTGATGGGAATCGCCATAACGCTGGTTCCGCTGATACTGGTGGGATTGATCGCTCACCGATATTTTCGTAAAACCTATTTTGAAATTTGCGGCTTACTCGCTGGCGCCTCAACCGACCCTCCCGCACTGGCTTTTGCACTTAAAACCGCAGGCAACGATATACCATCCGCCACCTATGCAACCGTTTACCCGATGACCATGATCCTCAGGATACTCGCCGCACAATTAATGATCCTGTTATTATCTTAACCCGCTGCTGCTGTTGCATTTTCCGGGAGAATTTATTTATTCTCCGGATAACGTTTTATTCTTCAGCCGATCACATTTGCCTGCAAACGTCTAACTTTAAAACATAAATCAGTTAGCGTGATCTGTATTTTCGTCAACCCCAGGGCCGGCAAAGGGAAAGCATTACGCTTATCTGCACAACTGGAACAGGCCTTGTCGGACAGAAATATACCATTCACTGTTTATACAGGCTATTGGCCGGAAACACTGGCCGGATGCTCCGAAGCGTGGATAGCCGGCGGCGATGGCACGCTGAATTATTTCATCAACCATTTTAAGGATATCGACATCCCCCTTGCCCTCTTCAAAGGCGGAACAGGCGACGATTTTGCATGGAAGCTGTATGGGGATATCCCACTCGAAGAACAAATAAACCTGGTCCTTTATGCACAACCAAGGCCTGTTGATGCCGGCGCCTGCAATGGAAAACTGTTTCTCAACTCTGTGGGCATCGGCTTCGATGGGGAAGTACTGAAATCCATGGGCACCATCCGGAAACTTGGCGGGCACATCGGCTACCTCTGGATCGTGCTTCGCAAAATTTTCAGTTTTAGGGAATACCAATTTACGATCAGGCACCAGGATGCAGAGGTCTCCGGAAAATACCTGCTCGTCAATATCGCCAACTCCTCCAGAACAGGTGGAGGATTCATGATTTCTCCAAAAGCGGACATACATGACGGTGAGTTAAACCTCATGACATGCCTGAAACTATCCGTATGGAAACGCCTGCGTTTTCTACCGGTGATCGAAAAAGGGAACCATCTCGGCCTTCCTTTCGTGCAGCATGAACTTGTCAAACATGTCCATATCGATACGGCAAGCGAATCGTATGCACAGATCGATGGAGAACTGATCCGTGCTTCGCATTATAATATCAATATCCTTCCCGGGCACTTCAAATTCAGGTATTGAATATCCCAATGAACTGCTCCCTTCCATTCATTCTCTGTAAGATGATGTAACTTCCCTTTCCAAACAAACACAAAATGGACTATCAACAGATCAATAAAGATTCCTGGAACAAACGTACCGATGCCCATTGGGAATCCGGCTTTTATGATGTACAGGGCTTCCTGGATGGAAAGTCTTCCCTGAATGATATTGAACTTTCCCTACTGGGAAATATACAGGGTAAAAAACTCCTTCACCTGCAATGCCATTTCGGACAGGATACCCTTTCCCTGGGAAGAATGGGCGCAGACGTTACAGGGGTCGATTTATCAGACCGCGCCATTGCCAGGGCCAATGAATTATCCGGCGCCGCAGGAATACCGGCCGAATTTATTTGTTGCGACCTATATGATCTTCCTGCTCACCTTCATGATACATTTGATATCGTATTCAGCAGTTATGGAACTGTGGGTTGGTTGCCAGACCTGGATCGCTGGGCTTCTTTGATCAACCGATACCTCAAACCCGGCGGGCGTTTCATTTTTGCAGAATTTCACCCGGTTGTATGGATGTTTGATAACGATTTCACCACAGTACAATATAATTACTTTAAAGACGAAGCCATCGTGGAAAACGAAAGCGGCACCTATGCCAACCGTGAAGCGCCTATCAGCCACCAGTCTGTTACATGGAATCACAGTTTATCTGAATTGATGGGAAGTCTCTTGAAACAGAACATGCGAAATAAAAGAGCGATTTCACAGGCGCCACGATTATTCACCTTACAATTGTTCAACGCAACGGAAGAATTTGAACCCCAAAAATTCAGGATTGCAAAATGGAAATAAAATGCCCATGGTATATTCGCCAAAGTCATTAAACCATGAATGCAGAAAACACCATCATACTCGATACACCCCGACTGCGCTTCTTAGCGAAATGACTCGGAGATGCCGAACGACCTATATAAATCTTGATCCGGAAGTGATCAGGTACACCGGAGATGAACGCCGTTCGACTCCATCGAAACAGCCCGGCGTTTTTGGAACAATATGACCATTACGGCTTGATACGGCTTTGGCCGCTGGGCTGTGATCAGAAAGAAGATGGCGTGTTCCTGGGTTGGTGGCGGATTAAAATACAGTCCCGATCCGGGAGAATACGATATCGGCTTCCGGTTGTTTCCGGAATCGTGGAACCGAAGTTATGCCACAGAAGCGGCAACAGCCAGCCTGAGATTGGGATTTGAAGTTTCCGCATGCCGGTGATCACCGGGCACGTCATCCTGGCCAGCTCAGCCTCATCCGGGGTACTGGTCAAATGCGGATTAACATACAGGGAAAAGAGAATGGAACATGATGATGAAGTAGACATTTATGAGATCAGGCGTACAGATACCTGTACTTGATCAGGCTTCAGTCGATTAGCATTTCATAAAAATTGCTCAACCGTAGCGCTGAACAAAACGCGTGGCACATATTCAGGAGACATCAAAGCCAGGGAACAGCAGGCAGACCCGCTATCTTTCCTGGCAGTGGAAGATCGGCTAATCAGCTTTCTTCCGGCCCCAGGGCTTAAGTCTGGAAAGGGCCAGTAACCTCGCCAAACTTTCCTCTCCTTTCAACGTCAAAAAAAGCAAACTGGCAAAAACCGCTTAAACTGCTCTTACGCCCGTTCACCAATCCGCTGATCCTGCCCTGCCCTTTATTTTGCCAGGTAGCGGTCTTGTTATCGGCTGCCCTCGGCGAATATTCTGATTCGCATTGTTGATCATCTTCGGGATACTGCTGGCAAGTGGCTTAATGGGCTTTTTGCAGGAATGGAAGGCAGGAAAAGCACTGGAGAAATTACAAGGCATGATCCGCCTTACTCACGAAGTGGTAAGGGAAGGCAGAAGCTATGAAGTTGAAACCGATATGGTTTTTCCCGGCGATGTACTTATCCTGAATGCGGGGGATATCATACCGGCTGATTGCAGGATACTGGAAAGTGTGGAATTACACGTCAATGAAAGTGCCATTACCGGCGAATCGTTTCCCGCTGAAAAAATGGCGGCGGTCTTACCCGCCAACGTTCCCATGAATGCAAGAAATAACAGCCTGTGGAAAGGAACCCATGTCATCAGTGGCACTGCGAGGGCCCTGGTGGTTCGAACAGGCAAAGACACCGTATTGGGGGAACTGGCCAGCCGCCTGGAGCAGAATCCTGAAACGGCCTTTGAAAAAGGTATCCGCCAATTTGGCTATTTTCTTTTACGCATTACCGTGATCCTGTCGATCATTATTTTATCCGCCAATATCTATTTTGGCAAACCCCTGTTCGATGCCGTGCTTTTTTCACTTGCACTGGCCGTTGGCATGGCTCCGGAACTGTTACCGGCGATCATGACCTTTTCCATGTCGGCAGGCGCCAATACCATGATGAAAAAAAAGGTCATCGTGAAAAAGCTCTCCTCCATCTTCAACCTCGGAGAAGTCAGTATTCTGTGCAGTGATAAGACAGGAACCATCACCGAAGGAACGGTGAGTATCGGCCGCATCGTGGATATGAATGCTGCGGCAGACCAACAACTGGCATTGTTCGCTTACCTCAACGCATCCTTGCAGGGAGGTTTCCAGAACCCCATTGACACAGCCCTGAGTTCACTTCCAATAAGCGGTGAAGGTTTTACCAAGATCAACGAAGTGCCATACGATTTTATCAGGAAGCGATTAAGCGTTGCTGTGCAATCGCCACGTGAAAAATGGATGATATGCAAAGGCGCATTTGACAATATCCTCGAATGCTGTACGAAGCTCAGGGATATCAATGGCCCGCGGGAACTAACAAACACGGATTCCCTGCATTTGACAAGCCAGTTCACCAGTTATTGCGAAAACGGATACAGGGTATTGGCATTGGCCTATAAAGAAATAACGACGGACAGGATTGCCAGGGATGATGAAAAGGATATGATCTTTGGAGGATTCATCCTGCTGGAAGATCCGCTGAAGAGCAGTACGCTGGAATCGATCAACCGATTGAAAAAAATGCACGTGGAATTTAAGATCATTACGGGAGATAACCGGTTTGCCGCCACTTACATTGCCAGGCAATTGGGCATCGCCGAACCCAAAGTAATGACCGGCAGTATGCTCCACAACATGTTGCCCGAAGCGCTACAGGCCATCGTGTTAGACATGGATGTTTTTGCAGAGATCGAACCACATCAGAAGGAAAGGATCGTCAGGGCCATGCAGTTGAAAGGAAAAGCCATCGCGTATATCGGCGACGGCATCAATGACGTAGCAGCCATTAACGCCGCAGATGCAGGCATCTCCACCAACAATGCCGTGGATGTGGCTCGCGAAGCGGCAGATTTCGTACTGCTGGAAAAAGACCTCTCCGTTTTGGCCGATGGCATACGGGAAGGCCGAAAATCATTTGTCAATTCCATGAAGTACATATTCATCACCACCGGGGCCACTTTTGGCAATATGTTCAGCGTGGCCGGCGCTTCACTTTTGCTGCCCTTTCTTCCCATGTTACCTAAACAGATACTGCTGACCAATTTCATTACAGACTTCCCCTTTTTAACCATTGCTTCCGACCAGGTGGAAGAAGAAGAACTCGAACGTCCCAGGAAGTGGGATATCCGCATGATCCGGCATTTTATGATCAGTTTTGGCATACACAGTTCGGTTTTTGATTTCATCACTTTTTACGTTCTATATGTTCACTTTTCGTTGAATGAATCCGCCTTTCAAACCGGATGGTTCCTGGAATCTGTCATAACCGAACTCATGATCCTCTTCATTATTCGCACGAAAAAACCTTTTTTGGCCAGCCCTCCCGGAAAATTACTGTTGTATAGCGCCATCATTACCACCCTGTTCACTTTGTGGCTGCCCATATCTCCCTTTGCCGGCGCTTTCGGCCTGTCTATTGCCCATACACGCCAGGCCGTGGCCATTGCCCTGATCTTGCTGGCCTACCTGGTAACTGCCGATATACTGAAGATCATTTTCTTCAGGTACATGAACAGGCAGAACAAGACCATGGGAATTAAATCTGGCGGTGCTTAACAATAAAACCCGTACATAATACGTTTTTTTATTATTTTTCAACTGTAACCCAAATCAAACTCAATCTGAAACCAATGATCTACAGAAGCAAAGCCCCACTTCGTATAGGCCTGGCTGGTGGCGGTACCGACGTAAGCCCTTATTGCGACCTCTATGGAGGCGCTATCCTGAATGCAACCATCTCATTGTCTGCTTACGCAAGTATAGAAGTCCTTGATAAACCAGTGATCATCGTGGAAGCATTGGACAGAAAAGAATCAGAACAATACGACTGGATGCCCCAATTACCCATCAATGGTAAACTCGACCTGCTGAAAGGCGTCTACAACAGGATCCAGCGAGAGTATAACCCGGCACCGACCGGCATCAGGCTTTCCACCTTTGTGGATGCACCCGCAGGATCCGGACTCGGCACTTCTTCCACCCTGGTGGTGGCTATACTCGGGGCCTTTGTTGAAATGCATAAATTACCCCTGGGCGATTATGATATCGCACACATGGCTTATGAGATCGAAAGAAATGAACTAAGCCTGGCCGGTGGACGGCAAGACCAGTATGCGGCCACTTTCGGAGGTGTCAACTTCATGGAGTTCTACAAAGACGATAAAGTGATTGTGAACCCGCTGCGGATACATCCCGAATACATGCACGAACTGGAAAATAACCTGGTCTTATATTTTACGGCCACGTCACGCGAAAGTGCCACGATCATCAAAGAACAGGTCAAGAATGTAAAAAGCCAGAATGAAAAAAGCATCGAAGCCATGCATCAGCTCAAAGAGCAGGCCCGAATGATGAAAGAAGCCCTGCTTAAAGGACGACTGCATGAGATCGGTGAAATTCTCGATTTCGGGTTCCAGCAAAAAAGGCAGATGGCAGCCAATATCAGTAATTCAAGCATCGAAGAACTGTATGATGCCGCAAAAAAAGCAGGCGCCACAGGAGGCAAGATCAGCGGTGCCGGCGGCGGCGGATTTATGATTTTTTATTGCCCCGGAAATACCAGTTATGCCGTTAAAGAAACACTCCGCAGTTTTGGCGGCGAAGTAAAACAATACAATTTCACCAACTACGGTTTGACGAGCTGGAATATATGAACCGGCTTGCAAAGCTCATGTCAGAACATCAATGTTTCGACGTTGAATAAGTTTTGATCATCCGCCTAAAACCTTTACCAGGACTGTGTTTCCGGAGACCGCCATCTTTGGAAACATGGATCCGGGATTTTATTGTGCGTGTTAAGAAAAGTTCATTCATAATACTTGCAACTGTTTATATTATTTCACATCTTTGCATCAATCCGGCTCATGTAGGATCTTTCATTCCAACAAACAGAAGCCACTTTCTCCCCTATCTAACAGGAAAACCAAATACGGCTGGCGCAAGCCGAAAGTAACCATGTAATACCTGTATTAAACCTGACACCGGCGAACACAATGTGCCGGATGATTGATTCATGTAAAATAAAAAGGAGATGATCGTTTATATAGATCCCGTAGCAGAACAGATCATGACAGATCATGCAGTGAATACATACCCGTCTGCCTCTTCCGGTTATCTTTTTGGAACGAACGATGCCGATGGAAAAAAAATTTATGGAGCGCTGGCCATTGATTCCATGCGATCAGGCACATTGAACGTTTCGGCTTCAGCCATGCAACGTAAGGCAGAACAATATGCAAGGGAAAGAAAATGGCAGTTGCTGGGCATGTATCACTCCTGCCCCGATAAACCGGCCATGCCAGACAGCCATACCGCCACTAACGATACTGAATTACATGAATCGCATGTCTTCATTTCCGTATGTCATGCCAACCTGAAAGATATCAGGTCATGGGTCATGAAATCCTGCGGCCGCTTTGAGGAAGAAATGATACTGGCATTCAGGCAGCTACATACTATTTGATCCTTTCCACCGTTTAATCACAACCAGCTTGTAAGGCAAGAACCGACTGAGATAACAGTTCCGGGTTGCCGAACATGCGCCTTTTTATTTACATTTGAGAAATTTTTAATACCCAACTTAAACCCATGAAAGAACAGATCAGTAAGATTATCCAGGCATCGGTCAGCGTTAAAGAACAGATACTGAAAGACGAAACCATGCTCGACACCGTTGCCCGTTGTTCAGAGGCCATTACACAGGCTTTCAAAAACGGCAATAAGGTATTATTCTGCGGCAACGGAGGTAGTGCTGCCGATGCGCAACACCTGGCTGCCGAATTCAGCGGCCGTTTTTATACCGACCGCAAAGCACTTCCCGCCGAAGCGCTTCACGTGAATACTTCTTATATCACGGCCGTGGCCAACGACTATAGTTACGATGTGGTTTACTCCCGCATGATCGATGGCATAGGCCGCCCGGGAGATGTTGTGGTTGGCCTGAGCACGTCAGGTAATAGTGGCAATATCCTCAAAGCATTTGAATCTGCCAGGAAGATCGGCATGATCACCGTTGGATTTACGGGCGCTACCGGTGGTAAAATGAAAGATCTGTCCGACTACCTCCTCAATGTCCCTTCTACGGATACACCCAGGATACAGGAAAGCCACATTCTGCTGGGCCATATCATTTGCCAGTTGGTGGAAGAAGCCTATTTCAACATTCCCCCTAAATCCTGATTACCGATGAGGATCAAGGAATGTATCGTTCTGCAGGCGGTTTTGGGAACACGATTAAGGTCGGAAGTTCCCGATCTGCCCAAATGTATGGCACCGGTGCTGGCAAACCATTTCCTGACCATGTTATTCGATACCTGCTTGATCAAGGAATAGAAAGGTTTGTTTTCGCTGGGATACCGCCATGAAGTGATCGAAGATTTTCTTCGCCGGGAATACCCATCCCTCGAATACGCAGTAGCACTGGAAGAAGAACCCTGGGTACCGGGGGGGCTATCAGGTTATCCTGTAACCAGGTGCTTGACAAGCACGTATTGATCGTCAATGGCGATACCATGTTCCGCATTTCGTGAGAAAACATGTCGGATTTTCACCTGGGTCGCCAGGCCGACTGCACCCTGGCACTCAAACCCATGAAGGATTTTGACAGGTATGGTGTGGTGAAACAGACCATGAAGGGCACATACGCTCATTCAGGGAAAAGCAATATTATGCAAGTGGACTGATCAACGGCGGCGTATATGCGCTGAATGTTCCGGCTTTTATAGCAACCGGGCTATCTGGCAAATTCTCCTTTGAAAAAGACTACCTGGAACGGTTTGTCGGGAAATGCAAGCTGATGGGCCTCGTGCAGGACAACTATTTCATAGACATTGGCATCCCGGAAGATTTTAAGAAAGCCAACAGGGAATTGTGAAAATGATTGTGCCGACGGTTTGGCCCGACATGACTGCGTTTCATCGGAAAAAATGCGAATCCGATAAACTGCCATCCACAAAACAACAGGCCTGATTGCTTATTTCCAGATTCTAATTCCTTATTTTTATCCCCATGCTCCCACTGCAACAAATAGATTCTGAATGGTCGCTTTTTCTCGATCGCGACGGTGTCATCAATCATGAAAAACACAAGGATTATATCCATACCTGGGATGAATTCAGGTTTTATGATGGCGTACCGGAGGCTATTGCCAAATTCAGCAAAATTTTCAAACGCATTGTGGTTGTCACTAACCAAAAAGGCGTAGGAAAAGGGCTCACCAAACTGGACGACCTGCATACCATCCATGCCAATATGGAACAGGCGATCATGAAGGCAGGCGGCAAACTGGATGCTGTCTTCTATTGTGCCGACCTGGAGGAAGAAAGCCCCTACCGCAAACCCAACCCCGGCATGGGTTTACAAGCCATACAACAGTTCCCGGACATTGACGTAAAGAAAGCCATCATGGTGGGCAATACCATCAGCGATATGGAGTTTGGGCGTAACCTGGGCGTGTATACCGTTTTTCTTCCAACCACCAGGCCTGAAGTAGACCACCACGACCTGCGAATCGACGCGGTATATAACAGCCTGATCGATTTTGCACATGCATTGCAACCGGAATAATCTTTCGTTAAAAAGGCGCTAAGCGAAGTAAGGCCTGATCCTTCTTTCTGCGGTATTTTCTATATTTAAGGCATGAAAAGGATCTATACTTTTTTCCTGTGCATTTTCTGCATTAACCAATTACCTGCCCAGCATATCAGCCCCCAGAATCTCAAAGAACTATTGGCACGGGAAGATTCTATGAAAATGCATGCCCCGGTTATATTGGTTGGCACAACCGGTGCCGACAGACTCACGGCCGACAGTGTGTTCACCAGGCAACTGGTTCGGGCACTCCGTGTTCCTTATTCGTTTGAATATCCCTTTGATTCATTGTTCACCATATCACGCATGTATGCGCCCGACAGCAGTTTCCGCGTATTCACCTGGCAACTGGAAGTGAACGAAGACCTTGTTCGCCAGCATGGCGCGATACAGATGCGCACAACAGACGGATCACTCAAACTGTTTCCGCTGATCGACAAATCGGACGAGATCCCGGGCCTGGAAGACAGTATCAGTAACCACCAGAACTGGATGGGCGCAGTTTATTACCGCATCCTGATGAACAAGGTTCGGGGACGAAAAATATACACCCTTATCGGATTTGATGACAATAACAGCAGCAGCAGTAAGAAGATCATTGAGATCCTGGAATTTGTGAATAAAGAGCCCAGGTTCGGCGCCAGGGTATTCAGGTACCCCAACAATGAATTGAATGCATCTAACCCTGCCCGTTATGTTATGGAGTTTAAGAAAGATGCAGGTCCCAGACTGAATTACGACGAAGAGATGAATATGATCATCATTGAACACCTGGTTTCCCAATCAGGCGAACCCAATAAAAAAAGCACCCTGGTCGGCGATGGAGATTACGACGGATTTAAGTGGGCCAACGGAAAGTGGGTCTTTGTCAATAAGATTTTCAAAGATATTACACCGGAAGGCAAAGAGCCCGTTCCAATGCCCATACGAGACGCCAAAGGAAATATCGATGATAGTAAATTAAAGCAGGAAAATTAGCAGGATATATGATTCTGTTTGCTGCGCCGGTTGAAAGATTTTAAATCGTTCAAAACGATCAAGTGTAAACTTATGACAAGTTAGTCTCCCCTTTATTCACCCCTTGAACCTTTTCAACCTCTTAACCCTTTCAATTCCTTCAACCCTCAACCCTTTCAACCCCTTCAACCTCTCAACCCATTCAACCTCTTCAACCTCTGAACCCTTTCAACTCCTTCAACCACTAAAACCCTTCAACCCTCAAACCTTTTCAACCCCTTCAACCTCTAAACCCAAAAACCATCAATCATTCTTCAACACGAATGCCTCTTGGCACTTCCACGTTCCGATCTCATTTCATACCTTCTTTCTTCTTTGCTTTTTCAGCAATTTACTTCTGGTAATCATATATAACGCTTTGGCAGTTACATCTTTACGCATATGGCACCTAATCTTTCCACTACTTCTTTCGATGGCCGCCTGTATCGCGATCTGGAATTGCCTGGCAATGGTAAGAAGTTTCTTTCGTTTTTATGAGCTTTCACCAAGTTCTGTGCATTTCACGATGAATCAATGCGCTGAGGGCATCCACGCGGTCGCCGTTCAGGAGGATGTCATCTTAACGATATCCGCTTTCTATGAGCAGCGGATGGTAATCGTGAAGCATAACCGCAGGTGTACTTTTCAGCTTATCATAGAAATCGAAAACGATCTCGGTCAGCGCGGCATATCAAAGAAGTCAGTTCAACCTGGTGGGTGTGAGGTAGCCCTGGTTGATCAGTATTCCTCGTTTACCGATACACAGGTCATGATATTGCAAGTGTATTCTGGTTTGGTGATGATCTGGGCACGGATGAATGGCTCTTCGATCTTTTCAAGCCTGGTTAGGTCGGCATTTCGGCCAAGGTTATTTACAATGATATGCTCTCGCTTGCTGGTGGTTGCCGTAAAACTTACGTTCGATACCCGTGGTGATCACCGTCCTGGCGAAACTCCCGTTCAGCCTTTCCTGTATGATCGCCATGTCCCCGGCATTCCCAGGAAGCCGCAGCGAAACCGAATCCCAGTGCCTGAGGAAGTTTCCAGTTCAAACGTCAGTGAAGCATCATTCAACTGGAGTTTATCCATACAGTCGCGCAACTCTTCAAAAGCATCCGTTTCCACGGGGAATATCCCGGCAAAAACCATGGGCTTCACGTCTTCAAAGCCCTTGATGGCCTCTTTACAGGGATTGGTTGTGGTAGTGATCGTATCGCCTACCTTCACTTCTTTGGCATTCTTGATTCCACGCCGATCACAGCCCACATCGCCTGCCGCAACTTCTCCGCGGGGGTCTAAGCCCAGTTTGAGGATGCCGCTTCATCGGCCGTATATTCCAGTCCCGTATTGCGCTGAATTGATCTTATCGTTCTTCTTTAATATGCCGACGAAGCCGGAAATAAACAATGGCTACTGAAAAGGAGTGAATACGCTGTCGAAGATCAGGGCTTGCAAAGGCACTTCCGTATTGCCGGTAGGTGCCGGTATCCCGGTCTATGATGGCCGTCAATATCTCTTCAATGCCAATACCGCTTTTGCCACTGGCCAACGGGATATCTTCCTGTTTGCAACCAATGAGGTCAATGATCTGATCAGTCACTTCAGGGATCATCGCCCCTTCCATATCGATCTTATTGATGACCGGGATGATTTCGAGGTTATTATCGATGGCCAGGTACAGGTTGCTGATCGTCTGGGCCTGAATACCCTGAGATGCATCCACCGAAATGTAATGCGCCCTCACAGGCCGCCAGTGCCCTGCTCACTTCGCAACTAAAATCAACGTGTCCGGGGGTATCGATGAGGTTCGGGCATAATCCTGGTTCTTATACTTATAATTGATCTGAATGGCGTGGCTTTTGATCGCCAATACCCTTCTCCCTTTCCAGGTCATATCATCACAGCACCTGGTTCTGCATATCCCTTTCGCTGATGGTTTTGGTGAATTCCAGCAGGCGGTCAGCCGGGAGTACTTTTCCGTGGTCAGTAACTGATATAATGCAGAAATTACGGATATTCTTCATGGCAATACCTCTCTTTCTTTTTAAAGAACGCAAAAGTAGCGGTTTTTTGCCGTTTGGGGAGCTCTGTTTATTGAATACCAGTACTTCCCCCATATTGCACCGGATCTTCCGGGAAACCAATAAAAGAGACCATCCGGGAACGGACAGCCCATATAAACGTCAACATGAATATTGCTCTAGGGCAGCAATACTTTATGTTCAGCCTGGATAACCCCATTGCTGGCCAGTATGTTGGCCGGCTGGATGCAGGCAAAATGATTATTCTGATTTCCCCTGATGTATCCGCCATTGAGCCCCAGGATGCCGGTCAGGCGGTTATTTGGAGCCTTCGGCAATAATTTTGATCCTGCTAAAGAACCCAAGGTCCCAGGCAAAATAGCGGCTTGACATGCTGGTATTTTAGGATGTTGGCCAGGGCGCTGATCTGAGCGGGATCGCTGATAGCATTGATATTGGCGGCGCTGTTAAATGGCGCGGGGAACAATACCAAATGCAGCATCGGTGGGCGCAAATACGGTAAAATCACCGGCATTGAAGAATACGCCTGCCAGTTGGTTTTAACGAGGGCGGCCACGAGCGTGGAAAAAGCTGGATTGGCGATAGCAATATCGGCAATGGTTTGGGTGGGTGGCAACAGCGCATCGCCGATGGCATGGATCACCCCATTGGTTGCCAGTACGTTGGCTGCGATCACCAGGGAATTGCCGTTAACCAGTAAAACCCCGAATTGATTGGAGAAATAAATGGTATTGTCGTTAGAACTGCCAGCCGGCTTCAGCGTTACAGCGCTGCTGCGGCCGGGGGGCTACCTGGTTGCGAAGCACTTTGGCTCCCAGTACGTGATATAAAGTATGTTCCTCAGACCGTCTATTTGTGCAGGATCGGAAATAGCACTGATATTCGATGCATTGTTAAAAGGTGCCGGCAATTTGGCAAAAGCCGCATCGGTAGGCGCAAATACGGTTGCATTCAGATTTGGTGTGGCCAGTACATCAGCAAGGCCGGTTTTGACTACTGCTGCTACCAACGATTTGAATATAGGTAATGAAACGGCTGTTTCAGTGAGGTTACGGGTAGTGCGGCCAGCATTGGATTCCTGGATAAACGCAAACTCCTTTTCAAAACGGGCGGCCTGTTGGGTTCGGCTGGCAACCGCCTGGTTAGCTTCGTTGCGTAATACGGTCTCTTCCTGCTGATTTCCCGTTGATTCAACAGGCTCCTTTTACAAGATGAAAGGGTCGTCAGCCCGATCAATCCGATCATAGCGGGGATGATAAAAATCTTTTTCATACTGTGTAAAGTTGATTAATTGATGAATGTATACCGCTGGCAACCAGCCATCATGAATCAATGAGCGGAAACTGGTGAAATGATTTTATTTCTGTATTAACGGGGAGATAAAAGGAGTCAATTGTTTTATGTCTTTCAAAGCACCAGGTATCCGTTTATTCCCATGCTGACATCTGGCGATTGTTACCAGGAACGGATTATTGAAAATGGCCGGGTTTGATGGAACTGGCATGTTAACGAAGCCTTTGGACTAAGACTGCATGATGGAAGGGCATCACAAGCCAATCTACCGCAAATTTGCCGGATCATCCACGAAGGAATTGTAATTTCCGTGCGTCAAAATATGCAGTTGAACGAGTTCGACCTGATACAAGGCTTACAAACTGGTGAGGAATCGGCTTTCCGTCTGTTGGTAGAAACTTACCAAAAGCCGGTGTATAATGCCGTGCTCAATATCCTGCAGGATGAACACGAAGCAGAAGATGCGGCGCAGGAAGTTTTTATCAGGGTTTACCAGTCGATCAGCCGTTTCCGTGGCGATTCGGCACTGTCTACCTGGATCTACCGCATTTCCGTTCATGTGGCATTGGATAAATGCCGGCGGCGGAAATCAAGGGTCAAATTCAGCCAGCTTAAAAACTGGTTTGGCGCTGGAGATAAAGAACCGGAAGTAACCGGACACTACCACCCGGGCATCAGGCTGGAAAACAAGGAGAAAGCGGCACGATTATTCAAGGCCATCGACGCTTTGCCCGAAAACCAAAGGATCGTTTTCACCCTGCTCAAAGTACAGGGATTAAGCTATGAGGAAGTATGTCAAATAATGAATAAGAAGCTAAAGGCCGTGGAATCTCTTATGAGCCGCGCCAAATTGAACCTGCAACAAAAACTTGAACTTTACGAACCCGGCACATGAAACAGAACAAACAGATCATCGACCATTACCTGGAAAGCCTGGAAGGAATGCGTGAGGCGGATGCCCCCGATCATTTTTACGCCAGGCTCAGGGCCCGCATGGAAAAATCAGCACCGGCAGATACCTGGCCATTGCCATTCAGGCCGGCCTGGGTCATTGGTGGCCTGGCATTATTGCTTGTCATGAATGGCTTTATGCTGCAAAGCAGGAAACATTCGGAAAACCCGTCCGTTCAAAATCAAACGGGTATCATGGAATTTGTCAATACCTATAATCAATCCCTGCCCTCAACTTATTAATGTCATGGAAATGAAACTATTTACAAAGAACAAGATCATTGTCACCCTCGTGGTTCTGCTGCTACTGGCCAATACCGCCACACTGGTAGGATACTGGGCCCTGCGTTTCAGGGATCACCGGGCATCAACGCAGCCTCATGTTCAGCCATCCCAATATCTTATTGAATCTCTTGGAATGGATAAAGTGCAGCAGGAAAAATACCTTGTACTCGTTAAAGAACACCAGGACGCATCGCATGCCCTCAGAAATGAAATCAGGACGTCAAAAGAAAAGTTATTTCAATTACTCAATAAGAGTGAAACTCCCGATAGCCTGGTTGAACAGGCCGCCGGTGAAGCTGGGAGATCAATGCAGGCACTCGACCTCCTGACCTTCCGGCATTTCAGGGAAGTGAGGAAAATCTGTACACCCAGGCAGCAGGAAACTTTTGATCAAGTGATACATGAAATGCTTGAGATGATGAGTCCTGGCGCACGCCCCGGGCCTCCCGGTAAGCCCGGAACACCGCCTCCAGGCAGGCCTCCGGGTAGGGAACATGGGCCTATGCCTGACGGGCCTCCGCCTATGGAATGATCTTATTTACTGAACGCAGTGAAAGCTCCTTCTTAACCAATCTATATACCTTGCAGGCATCAGGGTTCTTGATTCTGTAAAAAACGGATGGCCGACACCATATCATGATGCAGGATACGGTCTGCCGAATTAAAACTGACCTGTTGCCTGAATGATGTCATGATCTTTTCAATCGGGGAAGAACTATGTTCTGGCCTGCGGAACTCCAAAGCCTGTGTGGCCGTCATTAACTCTATGGCCAGCACTTTCTCAAGATTATCCACCACCCTTTTGCATTTCGTTGCCGAATTGGCCCCCATGCTAACGTGGTCTTCCTGGTTATTACTGGATGGTATCGTATCAATACTGGAAGGCGTGCATAATTGTTTGTTCTCACTGACAATTCCCGCAGCCGTGTATTGCGGTATCATGAAGCCGGAATGAAGGCCCGGATCCTTTACCAGGAACAAAGGCAACCCGCGCTGGCCGCTGATGAGCTGGTATGTCCTCCTTTCCGAAATACTGGCGAGTTCGCTTAGTGCGATGGCCAGAAAGTCGGAGGTCAATGCCAGCGGCTGACCATGAAAATTCCCCCCGCTGAGTATCAGGTCTTCCTTGGGGAATATATTCGGGTTATCGGTAACGGAGTTTATCTCGCGGATGAAAACAGATCGTATGTATGCGATGCTGTCCATACTCGCCCCATGTACCTGTGGTATGCAACGGAATGAATACGGATCCTGAACCTGCTTTTTGGGCAAGGCAAGGATAGCGCTGCCAGACAGCCATTCCCGCATTTTCATTGCCGTATACACCTGGCCGTTATGTGGCCTTACCAAATGGATATGTTCATTGAACGGATCAGGCACACAATGAAAAGCGTCAAATGAAATGGCCGCAATGGCAAGGGCCCATGTCTGAAGCCTGTTTGCCTTATATAAATTGTACAGTCCATATGCACTCATGAACTGGGTTCCGTTGATCAATGCCAACCCTTCCTTACTTTTTAAATGCAGTGGTTCCCAACCTGCCATTTGCAAAGCCTGTTTGGCGGGCATGCGTGTTCCCAGGTAGATCACTTCTCCCTCCCCGATAAGCGGAAGGCATAAATGACTGAGGGGTGCCAGGTCGCCGGATGCGCCTAAAGAACCCTGGGTATACACGACGGGCAGCATGTCATGGTTCAGCATATCGGCCAGGCGTTGCACGGTATCGGCTTGTACCCCGGAATGACCAAAACAAAGGGATTTGATCTTCAAAAGCAACATCAGCCGGGTGATGTCCGCAGGCACTTCTTCGCCTAAACCGCAGGCATGCGACATCAGGAGGTTGCGTTGCAGCGCTTCCAGTTGCTGATTGTCGATCCGCACATCCTGCAAATAGCCAAAACCGGTATTGATCCCATAAAAAGATGCATCCGAGGCGCCCACTTTTTGATCAAGGTATTCTCTGCACCGCCTGACCAATTCCATGGATTCATCCGAAATGATGACGGAAGGCCGTTGTTCTATGAAATGACAGATCTGTTCAAAACTGGTTTCCTGCTGACTGATTACAAATGGTTGCTGGCTCATGAGAATATGCCCCGTGCGGCTTTATGAAAGATTGATTATTACAAGTTGTGCCAAATGTAGGAAAAAAGAATTTTGTACATGCAATTCAGGGCCCCTGGCAAAAGGCTGATATGAAAGGCGTACAATGCAAAATCAGTACATTGCAGCAACAATCTTCACATAAATCACGCATCATGAAAAGGATCATTGTAGCACTGGCCTGCATGGGGCTTTCGTATATGTCTTTTGGCCAGTCGATTCAATTGTTGAACAAGGGCACCAAAACCTCCATCAGGGGATTGAGTGTGGTAGACGATCAGACCGTTTGGGTCAGCGGCAGCGGGGGCATGGTGGGCCGTTCAACCGATGGGGGCCAGAGCTGGAACTGGACGACCGTCAAAGGATTTGAAAAAACGGAATTCCGCGACATCGAAGCATTTGATGATAAAACGGCCGTGATCATCGCTATCGATTCCCCCGCTTATATCCTTCGAACCGTGGATGCCGGTGAAAACTGGAACATCGTTTATCAAAATCATACTAAGGGGATGTTCCTCGATGCCATGGAATTCTGGAACGATCAGAGTGGCATTGTGATCGGGGATCCAATCAACGGGCGTTTCTTTATTGCACGCACATTCGACGGCGGTAAAACCTGGGCGGAATTACCGGAAGAGTATAAACCCAGGGCGGCAACCGGTGAAGCCTGTTTTGCCAGCAGCGGCACCAACATTCGCGCATTGACCAAATCGGAAGCCGTTTTTATCAGCGGTGGCATAGTGACCAACCTGCATATCCGTAACAACAGCACGCCCCTGCCCCTGTTAAACGGAAAAGAAAGCACCGGCGCCAATTCCATTGCGGTCAAAAACAGTAAAACCATGATGGTGGTGGGCGGTGATTTCATGATCAAAGATACTACGGCAGGTAACTGTGCCATAACAAGGGATGCCGGAAGCAGTTGGGAAATACCGGCGGTAGCCCCACATGGATACCGCAGTTGCGTGGAATACCTGGGCAAAAAAGACTGGCTCACCTGCGGATTGAATGGCGTGGATTACAGTTATGACGACGGCGAAACCTTTTCGCTGATCAGCAGCGAAGGCTTTCACGTATGCCGAATGGCAAAAAAAGGGAAAGCTGTTTTCCTGGCAGGTGGCAATGGCAAAATTGGAAAATTCGTAAGGAAGTCGGATTGATCACAGAGATCAATCCCGTTAAAAAAGAAAGGTTTAAGTTCAAAAGGATCTGCGTGTACATTTCCGTTCGGACTTAAACCTTTTTCTATGAAAACAATCATGTGATTCTCAAACAATCACTGTCATCGAATCATCTTAAACATTTTGCGGGTGTCGGTGGCTGCATGGCGTACATCCAGAATATATAATCCTCTTGACAGCCTGGCTGTTTCCACATCAAACATATTGCTTCCCCTTGTGGCCGCATAGCGGTAAGTTGCCACCACCTGGCCAAGGCTGTTGAATATACGCAGTTCAATGGGACTGTCCTGATCGGTTACCACATATAACCTTGGGCTGCTACCCAGGTTATTATACAGCTGTACATTCAATCCATAGGCTATCGTTGAACTGTCGAACATCACTTTTGTAGTGATCGTTGTTTCGCGGACGCAACTGCCGAATTGATAAGTATATGTAAGCTGATGAGTTCCCAGTCCGGCTACTGCGGGATTGAATGAACTGCCGCTCACACCGGGGCCAGAAAGGGTTCCGCCGGGTGGGTTAAGGGTCAGGTTAACCGGGGCGTCTGTGTGGAGATACAATGGATCAAGGCCCGTAATGGTGGGCGCAGTATCAGGAGCCACAACAGCAGTAAGTGGCTTACGGGCTCCGTTATTACAGGTTTGGGATACCACCTCCACCTGCCAGTTATAGAAGAAAGGATAGAATTTATCTCCTAATGATGAACCCACGATCCTCGCCACACTGGATAACGAGAAAGGATAGCCGACATTTGTGCCCGTGGTGGTATTGGAAAATAAGGAAGGCGTAGGGCTACCTGTGCTGAGCCCAAGCTGGTGGTTCATACCTGCGGGAACAAAGAAATCCAGCGTAACGGTTTGTGTACCTGAAACCAGTTGCACGCTCTTCGACGCCAAAACATGCCCGTAGAGGTCGCGCAGTTCAATGATATTGGTACCTGCGGCGCCTGCCGTTACGGTCACCTGTTTAAGCTTGAAAGGCATGAAAGCATTAAAGATGAGGTATTCCGCTTTGGTGAGGGTGTTATTGCCTGTTGGCGTCAGGGACGTGTTCCTGGCACCAACGGAATCGGCCATCACAGAAGGCTGATCGGCCACATACAGGGTCAGGTTCGACGTGAGCGGGCCAGTCTGGAAATTATTACCCACATAGATCAGGTTACCGCCTGTAGGCGCATCATACCAATGGGCATTTCCACTGGCATAGAGGTTGGCGCGCTGTCCGGTACAAACGGTATCTTCCGCCGTAACCGCTGGGATCGATGTTGCCCCGGAACTGAAGATATCCAGTGTATCACTTGTAGCCACACCGCAGGGTGTTGTTGCCCTCACCCAGTAACGGCCCGGTTGTGTGATTTTAACTGACTGTGTGGTTGCACCGTTGCTCCACTGGTAGTTGCTGGCGCCATTGGCCTTCAGTTCCAGTGTATCGCCCGGGCACATCACATTACCACGGCTGCTGAAAATGTATGCATATGGCCCGGTGTTGGTAGCGCGCTGTTGTGTCAGGCGCACTTTGGCTTCCAGCCAGTTGTTATTTTCATTGATCTCGGTAAAATGATTGTCGGGGTCGATCTGAACAACGATATGATAATCTCCGTTACAAGCTTCGTAAGGCACCCTGATAAAACTCTCGTCGAGGAATCGGCTGTAGATATCCACCTTTCCTACACTGATACCCTGTGCCACATCACCACAACCCGATCCTCCCTGTAATCCGTAGTTTGGAAAATCGTTATTCAGCATCGTATTGCCATTTTCATCGCGGCAATCACCGGCCCTGGCGCTGCAGGTACTCAGATCCACCAGGCAGAAACTGACTTTGATACCACTGCTTACAATAGGCCATTGCAATGTATCGGCGATCGATCCGTCACGAAGTCTTAATGTGTATTGTCCCCAGCCATCCACATGTATATGACCGTGAGAAGGGTGATACGTCATCCATCCCGCAGGCCTCAGTTCATACTGGAATGTATTGCCCACTTTATGGAATATCCGCTGGTTGATCAGTCGTTTGGGATAAGAACCATCCGGACAAAGGAAATTGGTCGATGGGGTGAAATTGCGTAACGTATCCGTTCCGCAGACATAATCATCGGTTGACCTAACGTCCATCGGCCCCCAACCTACATTGGGAGTGGAAACATCAATCCGAAGCAGGCTTTTATTTACGCCGTTTACCAGCGCTGAATATTCTGAATACCCTGTACTGTCGTTCAATGTATTTTTCCCTGCCAGAATATCAGGGAGTAAGAAACAATCCGTTGATCCTGGTGTAGGACATGCGCATCCCGCCGCATTCGAAGTACTGCAGGAACCGCTGGAAGCACCGGATTTGGCACAAATGGAAAAATTGCCCGATGATGAATTATTATATGCCCAGAAGCGCACGAACAATGTGGCCCCGGGTGTTTGTCCGGATAAACTGATAAAAGGCATTAAACCGCCATTCGGACTAGCATCATCGTCGCAGGCAAGTTGCACAAGACGGTCGCATGCGCCAGTGTAAACGGCCATACCGCCATCCGTGATCCCTCCTGCCTGTTTGGAATCAATGGTGAGCGCCCCGCTGGCAGGAACAACCACCGTAAACCACACATCGGCACCGGCATAATTAGCACATGCAGGATTGGGCGCCGTGGTGGAAGCCGTAGCCCCCGCATTAGAGTAAGTGCTGTAGTTGCAGGTGGTGCCAACAGGCAAGGCTATGGCTGTTGTGCATTCATCGTTTTGAGCTAAAAGACTACCCGAAAAAAATATTCCCAGAATAAAGAAACAACAGGTGGCCATGAAGCCTGAGTGTTTAGGTGCCATAAGCAGTTAAAATGGATGTTTGTGGATTTCCTAAGATAGCCCTTTTTCAAATAGTCAGCAAAATTGTTTGCACGCAGTGATTGAATGCATCGATCCCATGCTATGAAAGCCAGTGCTGCCCAGGAAGAAATACCAGCATTGTCCGGTTTAATGAGTGATAATGAGCGCCTTAACCTTGTCACCCGCCTTGAAAACATAATGACCGGAAGGCAAATCACCTACATACAATGTAGCGGTTGTGCTATTGATCGTCCACTGCCTGATCAATGATCCGGTCAATGAATACAGTCTGGCTTGTAATGGCAGGTATGCCCGATCTGTTGAAACGACCAGTTGATCTTTGACCGGGTTTTGCAACAATGTCAGCCAATCCAGGGCCCCATCTTGCTTAAGTACCACAACCTGGCTGAATGTAAATCTCCCGTCTGCATCAACCATCCTGAGCCGGAAGAAAAGCATCCTGTTGTTGGGTATCCCAACGGTTTCCGTATATACATTATACTGGCGACCCTTTGCGGAAGTTCGGACGATATCGGTATACTGGAAACCATCCTGGCTCATCTCAACCTGGAAGAACGATGTATTGATCTCATCCATGGTAGACCAGGCGATATCGGCATATCCGTCTTTCCGGGAACGTACCGTAAAGTTGATCAGTGTCAGAGGCACCGGAGATAAAGGATTGGCGATCTCCGTGATGGCCGTATTGGTGATCACCGGGCTGTTATAATCAAAATAAATGAAAGCTTTATTGGGTAGCAATGTACCCAGTGTCACGGATGGCTGGGGTTTTATCTGAAAACTCACGAAGCCATGGCTCATGGGTTCATTGATATTACTGTCGGGCAATTGTATATTGATGAACTCAAAGTAGACAATATTGTTCTTGATCGTAGCGATACATGAATGGGAAGCGCCGGTCATTCGGAAAGTACCCGCATCAAGCAGATGATGCAATGTATCCGCAATGACAACATTAAAAGCCGTATCGGTTCCCGTATTTTGAAAGCGGACCACATAATCGATGTATTTTCCGGCAGTAACTTCCGCCGGCGACATCACCGGCGTTGCCTGCTTATCGTTGGGGTCAAAGCTGCCTGTGACCACCGCATAACTGGTATCCGTAGCTGTTACCAACGCCGAAACCGCAGACACATGGGTGCGTATCGTATCCCCCAATGGCACAGAAGGAAGTACATGGAAATATGCCTGGAAATGCTTACTGTCACCAACAACCAGGGACGGATAGCTAACCTGCAGATGGCCAGGCGTATGGATCACCGAGGGATTGGAAACAGAATCAAAAACCAACCGGGTTACATCATAGGTCAAATCAACGGCCGGATTCAATACGGTGGTACCCACATTCAGCACGGCCACATCAAAAGGATAAGTAAAGCCCGGCCTCGCGACTGCCCTTAAAGGCAATACACGTATGTTCAGGCTATCCGCGACCGTATTGGCCTGCAAGGCGAAATCCCGGGTCACTGATGTATCATATGTTGAGAACTGATAGTTTTCCTGGACCGGTATCGCTGAAAAAAATCGTGGTGGCGTTGTAGTTAGTGAATAATTCCCCAGGCTGTCGGCATATATTTCATAATCCCCGTTATTATTTGTGAAGGTGCGCCGACCATTGGATAATGTCAGGAGTTGATTGGCACGGATGGGTTCATTGATGTCCCGCACATTATTCTGGTTATTATCATAGTACACATACCCCTGCATCCTGGGATAAGAATGGCATTGATTGGGGTTATTGGTTGGATTACACACAGGCATATAGGCATATGGCGGGCTATACGCAGTGTCAAATGCCCCAAATTCATCGTATACGGTAATGTTCGTTCCAAAACTCTGTTGGGCGGGCAAACACTGTATCCTGTTGTCAATGAAAACGGACGGCCCTCCCCCGGTAGGCAACAATGGAAGGCAGAACAAATACGGATTATGAACCAGCGTAATAAAACTTAGGGTATTCGGAAATGCAGTGATACTCTGTAACTGGTTATCATTACAATAAAGCTCATTTAAATTGGAAGGCAATGCCGGTAAGCTGGTCAGCTGATTATATCCGGCATTCAACGTATTAACATTAGCTGGTAGTGCGGGAATGGATACGAGCTGATTTTTGCTGCAATTCAATACATTGAGGTTAGTATGAGAAAGTGGCGGCAATTGCTGCAACTGGTTTACGTTACAAAATAAATTCTCCAACGTAGCGGGCAGATCAGGCAAGGATGTCAGCTGGTTATTATTTACATACAATTGCATCAGGGAAGGCGGAATGGCCGGCAGACTGGTCAATTGGTTATTGCTGACATATAATCCATTCAGGCCCGAAGGCAATGATGGCAGGCTGCTGATATTATTATAATTGGCCGACAGAAAAAATAACCCATTCGGTAAAGGAGGTAATTGCGTTAAGGTATTCCCATCGCAGGTTAATGTAGTTAATGAATTGGGCAGATCGGGCAAACTGGAAATACCCGTATTTCTGCATGACAAGTTTAATAAGGTACCGGGTAATGCCGGCAGGCTCCCGATCAGGCATTCATCGATCAACAGGCTTTCCAGCCCGGCCGGCAGCGGTGGCAAACTGGTAATTAATGGCGTCAATGAGTTATTGGAATAATCCTGACTGCAGTTCAGGTTTTTTAATCCCGCCGGAAGTGCCGGTAAACCGGTCAGGCTATGGCACATACTGGCACCTAAACTGATCAGCGAAGCTGGCAATTCCGGAAGCTGGGCCAGCGTATCCACGCTATTCATGGAAAGCCTTACCAAACCAGCCGGTAATGCATCTATATGACGCAACCGGTAAAATGTTTGCAATTGGAGATTTTGCAATCCGGGTGGCATATGGGCAACATGAAGGCTGTCTATTGCACTATTCCAAATTGTCAGGTCCACCAGGTTATCAAAATACTGAACCCCATCCAGGTTGAGGATATTTGATCCGATCAAGCTAAGATCCGTTGCATCGGTTATTCCACTGCAGGTGGTATCCATTTGCTGAGACCCATTAAAACAGGTTGGATACTGTTGAAGTAAAGTAGCGCGTAATCCGGGATCAGGAATGCTTACATACTGCGCATGTGACTGAATGGCGAGAAAGGAAAAAAGTACAATGACTAAATAATTTTTCATTGCTGCAGATTGAGTTTGTTACATGATCGCAATACAATCATACCAAGCTGTGTTATTCACCGGTTAATGGAAATTTGTTTTCGACAGTGCGGATAGAGAGGATACTTAAACAGAAAATGCCAGGGTTTGGGCAGATAAAAACAGGCCCTCCCAACTAAGTTAAAAAAATCTGGTTAAAATATGTCTACTATTTTTTGAACATGAAGTAAACGGCCCCCAGTAAAAAACAAAAACTCACCAGGAATTTCCAGTGAAAAGGCTCTTTTAGATAATACACGGCAAAGAGGGCAAAAACCACGAGTGTGACCACTTCCTGGATCATTTTCAACTGGAAGCCGGAGACGCCGCTGACATAGCCCAACCGGTTGGCCGGCACCATCAGGCAATATTCAAAAAAGGCAATGCCCCAGCTGATGAGTATGGCTTTCCAGATGGGCATGGCAGTGTTTTTCAGGTTGCCATACCAGGCAAAGGTCATGAAGAAATTTGATGCGGCAAGTAATACGATTGTCCTGAACATACCTGAAAAAATAAAAGCAGGATCTTTTACGATCCTGCCGGTTTAACAATATATAACGTCAAGGGTTGTACGAATGAAATGCCGGGCCGGTTGAACAGGTCCCGCATAGGGATGCTTAGTTCAGGCTCCTGAAATCCACCGGCACCAGTTTACTCACGCCTGCTTCCTGCATGGTCACCCCATAGATCACATCCACGGCGCTCATGGTCATTTTATTGTGGGTGACAATGATGAATTGTGAATTTTCACTGAACTTTTTGATCATGTTGGTGAATTTACCCACGTTGGCGTCATCCAGTGGGGCGTCCACTTCATCCAGGATACAGAAAGGGGCCGGCTTGATCAGGTAGATGGCGAAGAGCAGGGCTGTTGCCGTCAGGTCTTTTCTCCCCACTCAACTGGCCGATACTGTGGTCTCTTACCCTTTGGTTTGGCCACGATATCGATACCGGTCTCGGCCAGGTTCTCAGGATCAACGAGTACCATGTCTGCCGTATCTTCTTCCGTGAACAAGGCCTTGAATACTTTCTGGAAGTTTTCCCGCACCTGGTTAAAGGTATCCAGGAACTGCTGATTGGCCGTAGCTTCCACTTCCTGGATGGTCTGTATGAGGCTGTCTTTAGCGGTCACGAGGTCATTCTTCTGTTCGAGAATGAAATCGTACCTCTTCTTCATTTCCGTATAAGCCTCAATAGCGGTCGGGTTTACCTCACCCATATTCTCGAGGCGCTTTTTCATTCGCTCATTCTTTTCCTGCAATTCCTCCAGCGGTATTTCGGTCGTGCGGGGCTCATCAATGATGGCGTCCAGGTCTACTTTAAATTCCACACTAAGCCTTTCTTTCATGCCGGCCAGTTGGAGTTTAAGTTCTGTCAGCCTGTCTTTGATCTCATTCAACAGGTGATCGATGCCTTCTTTTGATTTTGTTTCAGCCTGAGCTCGCTTTCCTTTTTCCGATAAGGCGTTACGCAGGTTATAATACTCCTGGTCGGCCTCGTTCAGCCTTTTTCTTCCGCATCCTTTTGCTGGAAGAGTTGTACGAGTATGGCTTCCAGTTCCTGCAATCCCGCTGCCGTTTGTTCTATCTGAATGGAAGCCTCGGATAACTGGGTATTACTGCTTGTTACCTGTGTTTCCAGTTCCTGCAATTGATTGGTCTTGAAATCCAGCTCCTGTTTCAACGAAGCTATTTTGCTTTGCTGGCGCGTGATCTCGAGGTTGCTGTTATTGTATGCGGCATTGGCGAAATTATATTCCTGTTCCGCCGATGCGTAATCCGTTTCAATGACCTGGAGTCTGGTAGCCAGGTCTTCCAGTTGCCCGTTGTATTTTCCAGTTCATCGCGGGTGGATGCTATACCATCCTGGTTTTGCTGCAACTGGTCCTGTAGTTCTTCCACTTTTCTCACCCCGTTGCCATCCACATGGTACAGGTGATCGATGCGGTTTTGCAGGGAGAATACCAGGTTGGTCAACTGGCTGATATCCTGCTGTGCCTGCCTGATCGCGTTTTCCTTCAACTGGTTGTTGTAGGTGATCACTTCATTATGCTTTTGCTGGATATCCTGTTTGAGGGCATTGACAACGGTTTCCTGTGCGGCGATCTCCTGTTGCAGTTTCTCCAGGTTTTTAGCCCGGCCGATCTTTTTACCTTCAAACAAACCGACGCTTCCGCCGGTCAGCGAATATTTACCCTTCACGTATTTACCGTGCTTTTCCAGCACCACGGCGCCATTGCTGTTGGCCAGCGCATCTTCGTTTTCCGCGATAAACACATTGCCCAACAGGTTTTCGGCCAGTTTGCGATAATGGCCATCCACTTCCACAACATCCATGGCCGGTATCGTGCCATTAGGCTGATGATGCGTTTCGGTTTGACCGAATTTATCGAGCAGGAAAAAATTGGCTTTTCCTTTTTTGTTATTGTCGAGCAGATGAATGGCCTGCAATCCTTCCTGCAGGTTATTCACCACATAATAATTCAGGTAAGGCTCAAGCACGTTTTCCACGGCGGCCCTGAATTCTTCCTTAACATAAATGATATCCGATAACAGTGGCGCCTGATGGTTCCAGTCTTTGTTGTTATGAAGGAATTTCACACTCTCCGGGTATCCTTCCATAGAATCAACCAGGCTTTTCAGCAGGTCGTGTTCATTTTTCTTGGCATCCAGTTTCCTGTTTTCATCGGCCAGGTTGCTGCGCAGGCCTTCCAGAACAGACTGCGTTTGCAGGATCTGGTCTTTGGTGAATTCATGCTCTTCCTGTAACTGCTTCAGATCGGTCTGGCGTGTCTGTAATGCTTCTTCTTTGACAACCTTCTCTTCTTCCAGTTGTTTTAACTGGGCGTGACGCTGTGTTTGCTCTTCCTGCAATTGAGCGATGGCCCTTTGCAGGTTCAGGATCGATGTATCGGCCACCGCCACTTTCTTTTCGGCATCAAACTGGTTGCGCTGTATCGCCTGGTTTTCCCTGCGCAGGTGATCGATACTGCTCCTTTTATCGTCATAGACCCTGCGCTTTTCTTCCACGGTTTCGAGTAACCCTTCGAGTTTCTCTTCCATATCGGAAAGCCTGGTTTCCTCTTCCATGATCTGCTTGCCGGTAAAGCTGATGCTTTCCTGCAGGCCGCTCACCTGTCCGGCGGCTTTTAATATGAATTCCTCCAGGCCGGTGCTGCGCTCTTTAAGGTGCTGCAGTCGCTGGGCAGCCAGGCTTTTTTCATTTTCCTTGCCACGAACCTGGTTCTGCATATCGTTGAAGGCGTGCTGCATATCCTGCAGGGCCTTTTCCTTTTCAATGAAACCCAGTTTTTCTTTTTCAAGGTCCGCTTCTTCCTTTGCGATCGCCGTTTCCAGTTCTATACGGCGGTCGACCTCCTGTTGTTGCTGGTGGTTCAGGTCGCGGTAGGTGATATTGAATCCTTCCAGCGCGGCTTTGGCCAATTCTATGCTGATCTCCTTGTATTCCTTCTTGATCTCAAAATATTTCTCCGCTTTTTTCGCCTGGCTTTCCAGCGTCTTCAACTGGTTATTGATCTCAAATAAAAGGTCTTCGATACGGGCAAGGTCCTGCTCGGTGGCATCCAGCTTCAATTTGGCTTCTTTCTTTCTCGTCTTATAGATCGTGATCCCTGCGGCCTGTTCCAGCATTTTACGCCGGCTGTTTTCTTTGTCCTTGATGATGTCATCCACCATGCCCAACTCAATGATGGCATAACTGTCGGTGCTGACACCGGTATCCATGAACAGGTTATGAATGTCTTTCAGGCGGCAGGCTACGTCATTCAGCCTGTACTCACTTTCCCCGCTCTTGTAGTATTTGCGGGTAATCGTTACCGTATTAAACTCGGTTGGCAGCAGGTTTTTGGTATTTTCAAATGTCAGGCTAACTTCAGCCAGGCCGGATGCGCTGCGCGATTTACTGCCATTGAATACCAGGCTTTCCAGGTTCTCACTGCGGAGGTTGCTGATCTTATGCTCCCCGATCACCCACCGGATACTATCGATGATATTACTCTTTCCACAGCCGTTGGGGCCAATGACTCCGGTGATCCCTTCATCAAAATGAAGGACGGTCTTGTCGGCAAAACTTTTAAATCCTTTGATTTCTAAACTCTTTAAACGCACGTTGTCTGATTTTTAAATAAGTGGGCAAACCTACTGTAAAAAGATTGATTTTTCGCTTAGTAACGGGTACTGTATGACAGGTTCCCGGATATACCCGTTCAGGCTTAACTTCATATTAAACCTGGTTAAAATACCAAACGTAAATATACTGGAATGGCCCCATCCTTTCCTGGCTTTCCGGTGACTTATCCGCCAACTTATACACGAGTTTTTCACAGGATTAGCGTTACTGCCCGGCATTTTGGAGGTTCCGTATCCCCATGCAAACCATGCTTGTTAAAAATTCTAACGGATTTCATATTTATTGAGAATATTCATACCCTTACCTGTAATTTTGACGCATAAAATTTTCAGATGAAAAGAATCATACTCCCCTGCCTGTTCTTATTCGCGTTCCCCTTGAAACAACTCTCGGCCCAGCAAAAAAGCATATCTCAGGCCGTGATTTACACCACCACCAATATCATTGCTCCGGAAGAGGATGAACAACCGGCTTTCCAGGGCCAGGAAGGAAGGGGCGGTATGAATTTCCGGAATTTTGGAGACGGAGAAACGAAATCGACCACCTACCTGAAAGGACATAAGGTAAAAACCATCATGAAATCGGATATGGGGCGGTCGACCATTTACCGCGACAATGATGCTAAAATGACCACAACCGTGGTGGAAGCCATGGGAAATAAAATGGGTTTCTTTGCCACTGATGAAGAACAGGCCGCCATGTTAAAACAAATGGATAGTATCAGGCAGGCCCGCCGTAAAACGGATTCCACCCGTGCACAGCAAACACCCCCTTCCGGAGACAACCCGGTAGAACTGGTTCCTTCGACAGATAGCAAAAAGATCGCCGGATATGTTTGCAATAAGGCCTACCTGGTAACCACGAGGCTTTTAGGATTGAAAGACAGCGTGACCATCTGGTACACGCCGGAACTCAAAATGCAAAACCTGGCCGCTACGGGAGGGATGAGCGGTTTAGGCAATATGACCAACCCCAATGCCAAAGGATTCAGCCTCGTTAATGGTTTTATTATGGGTTACGAAATGGCTATGCGCAGAAACAGAAAAATGGAAGTAACTGTAACCAAAATAGAACTGAACAAGGAAATTTCCGATAAGGAATTCATCGTACCCGAAGATATCGAGATCAAATCGATCAAAGAAATGCAGGGTATGGGCGGGCAACAGGGAGGAATGCCTTTTAGGAGAATGCAGTAGTTGTTATGAGTGATTTGTGCGTGAGATGTGATGATTTAGTTGTTAAGTGTTAAGGGTTAAATTATTCCTGCATGGTATACATTCATTACGTAACACCAACCCCACAGCACACATCACATATCACTTATTACAACATCAATTCGCCTCTCTCTTCCCAATGATCCCATAAACGATTCCGGCAACAACGGCACCTGCAATGGGCGCAGCAATGAATAACCACAATTGTCCGATGGCCCAATCGCCTACAAATATGGCCTGGCTGATGCTGCGGGCGGGATTCACCGATGTATTGGTTACCGGGATACTGATCAGGTGGATCAGGGTCAATGCAAGACCGATAGCGATCCCCGCAAACCCTTTGGGCGCACGATCATCTGTAGCACCCAGTATGATGAGAAGGAATATAAAGGTCATGACAAACTCTGTGATGAATGCAGCCGTCATATTATACTTGCCTGGTGAGTGATCGCCATAACCATTGGCAGCAAAATCACCAATAGAAGAACCGTTACCGGTCGCAACCAGGTACAGTACCCCTGCGGCGGCAATAGCACCCAATACCTGCGCAACTACATATGGAAGCAGATCCCTGGCCGGAAAGCGACCACCAACCAGTAAGCCTACGGAAACGGCCGGGTTCAAATGAGCCCCGGAAATATGACCCAATGAATATGCAATGGTCAGAACCGTCAGCCCAAAAGCCAGCGATACTCCCAGCAGACCAATGCCCACATCCGGGAAACCTGCGGCCAAAACGGCACTTCCACATCCGCCTAATACAAGCCAGAACGTTCCTATGAATTCAGCCAGTAGCTTTTTCATCTTTGTCAGTTTTGACCGTCAATTTATTATATTAAAATAATATGATAGAAAAAACTTATACACAAAGTTGGGGCATATGTATGCTGATGTTTCGGCTCTCTCCGTTTCATTTAGGGATGATGACCAATCCCGTCATTCTTCAATGCAGTGATGAAAAAACTTGCACCGGGTTGCCATCATGGATAGCATGATCGTATTGGTTTTGTACGGCCTTGATCCTAAAACATTAAGATTCATCCGCACTTGGTCCATACGTTCCCGGCAAAGGCACATTTTGCATCCGGATATATACGCCCAGTTGTGCACGGTGGTGAACAAGGTGACTGATAACGAATTGCCTTAATACAAGGAATTTCGGCATGGTAAAATATACCTGTTCCCCATTCCTGAGTGTCCAGTTTTCCTGCAGGGTTTCTTCCGTCATTTTTTGAATGGCATCAACAGATTTGGCAGACATTTTTTCAAATAATGCCAGGACATCTGCCGGCGTAGCGCACACATTCGGGTTATAACCTTTTGAAAAATCAAGTTCTTTTGTTTCAAGGGTAACGTACATCCACTCTGCAATTTCAGCAACATGTGTGGCCAGCCTACCGAGTGACATGCTCTTTTCGTGCGGCTTCCAATCGAAATTCGCCGGTAAAGCCAGCAGTATCTTCTTTGTATTTGCCAGCTCATGATTCCATTCATCCTGCAAAATCTTGATCCAATTCATATTGATCGATTTTATGGTAAAAAAATGCCCCGGTAAATCCGGGGCATCAAGGTAAAATTATTTTCTGTTTATAGTTTGTCCGCCGCTTTATTTTTTGTTTCGTATTCAGCAGATTTCTTTGGGTTATTCTTGATTGAATAGATATCACTCAGGTATCCCAGTACGATCTTATAGTTGGCTTTCTGCACAGGTTTCATAGTGGGCAATGATTCGAAATATTTTACGGAAGATTCAGCATAAGTGATGCACTCATCCATGGTCTTATTGGCCTGGGCCTTAAGGTCATTTTTCTTTTTCACTTCCTCCGGCTTGTTGCTTTTAATGGCATTGGATGCATTCAGCAGATCGGCGGCCATATTGAAGAGGTGGTTGCACATCAGCATACTTGCTTCATTGTCTTTTTCGATAGCGATCGCTTTTTTCAGCACATTGCTCAACTTCTCACGGGGAGCCAGGTTATCCAGTGAAGGCTTGGCATCCCTTCCATACAGTTCATTGTATAATTCAACCGAATAGTTATACGCGATCCTGAAATTAGAAGGATTTTTTTCCATGAGTTCTTCGTACTTGGCGTGCAGGGCTTCTTTATTGCCCGTACTGCTCACCTGGCGTACTTCAACATCGGTCCAGTAATCATTGGCCGGGTAGAATTTCTTGGCCTTTGCAAGCATTTGAGACAGGTTGGCATCATCATTCTTTTTGCTGTAATGATCAACCAGGAATTCATATACTTCTTCATAATCCTTTCCGGCCACATCGGCATCGGTAAGCTTACGGTAATACATCACGGCTTCATCGGTCTTTTTAGCCTGAATGGCGGATGTAGCCGTATTCAATACCAGTGAAGTATCCAGTGGATACAATTTCATCTGGGGGTAATCGTATTTCCTGGCAAGGATATAATCCTTTACATCGCCGGCTTTTTTGAATGACTCGTAAGCGCCATCGTAATTCTTGTTATTGTATTGCCTTGCGCCGAGGTCATATAAACCTCCGTAAAGGTTCAGGTAAGATTCGTAGTTTTCCAGTTTCATCCAAACATCTTTCTGGTCAAGCTGCTGGTATTTCTGAAAAGCGGCGAAAGCGTCATTGCGGAGTTTATATAATTCAGTTTCAGGCACGCCGTTCTCGTAAGACAGGGAGTTATAAATACGGCCCTTATAATACCAGGCATCAGATTTATTGGCATTCTTGGCGTCCGACAGGTATGAATCGATCGCAGTCTTGGCTTCGCGGAATTTGGATTTATTGAGCATCTCGCGGATATCATCCAGGTCCTGACCCATGGCCATCATCCCACAAAATGACATCAATAATAAAAAATAGATTTTCTTCATATGATTATGCTTTTTTATAGCGGTAAAGATATTGGATTATAGAGATTTCAGGGTCAATTTAACGTGGTTTTTGAGTTTTTAACAGAAAGAAATCCATGCTGTATATCTCGGTTGTCTGCACGCGAGACGAATGCCAACAACCCATGCGCATCATACTGTCCATTTGCCCAAACAGCGCAGCCTTTCGCCTTCTGCGGGGCATATCAACTGAACCTTAAGCGGCCTGGGTGATGCCTATTTCCATAGCCTGACAGTCAAACCGGCGACCTGCCACCGAAACGGGCTTTTTCTGGTCAAACCAAAGAAAGAAGGATTATTTTTGTGCCTTGATCAGTCAACAGTCCATACAACAAATTCAGAGCCGCATCGATATCATTGAAGTGATCGGCTCCTTCGTCAAACTGAAAAAACGGGGAACGAATTACCTCGGCCTCTGCCCTTTTCATAACGAGAAGACGCCATCCTTCACCGTTTCACCCGCCAAAGAGATATATAAATGTTTTGGTTGCGGTAAAAGCGGGAATACGATCGGCTTCCTGATGGACCATGAAAAATACAGTTATACCGAAGCCTTGCGCTGGCTTGCCAACCGGTATAATGTAGAATTGGAAGAAACGAATACCAGCCCTGAATATAAGGCCCAACAGCAAACCGCCGAAAGCCTGTTTATCATCAACCAGTTTGCGCGCGATTATTTCAGCCAGCAGTTATTTGAAACCGATGAGGGACGCGATATCGCCCTCGCCTACCTGAGGGAACGTGGTTTCCGGGATGACATCATCCGGAAATTTCAGTTGGGATATAACCCCGCAGCACGCGACCAGTTCACCAAAGCGGCCACAGATGCGCAATACAGCCAGGAGTTGCTCTTGAAATCGGGACTTGTGGCCAACCGCGACGACAGATGGTATGATAATTACCGGGGCAGGATCATTTTTCCTGTTCATAACCAAAGCGGAAAAGTACTTGGATTTGGCGCCCGCGTCATCAAGTCGAATGATAAGGCGCCCAAATACATCAATACGCCGGAAAACGAGATCTACGTCAAGAGCAAGATCCTGTATGGCTCTTATTTCGCACGCATGGCGATCGACAAAGCCGACGAATGCCTCTTGGTGGAAGGCTATACCGATGTGATCAGTTTACACCAGGCAGGTATCGAGAATGTAGTGGCCAGCGGAGGAACCTCATTAACGATCGACCAATTAAGGCTCATAAAAAAGTACACCAACAACCTGACGATCATTTACGACGGTGATGCCGCCGGCGTAAAGGCCGCTTTACGGGGGCTCGACCTGGCGCTGGAAGAAGGATTGAACGTCAAACTGGTGCTGATACCCGATAAAGAAGACCCCGACAGCTATGTTCGTGCAGTGGGAACCGATGCGTTTAACCGGTTTATACAGAACGAGAAAAAAGATTTCATCCTCTTCCAGTTACAGGTGGCATTGGCAGAAGCGGTAAACGACAGTAACAGGAAATCGCAGGTTGTGAACCAGGTAGCTGAAAGTATTGCACGCATAAATAAGACAGAGGATTTCACGCGCAGGCAAGACTATGTCAAACAGGTTTCCGAGATCCTGAAAATCGAAGAAGGCGGGTTCAATGCACTCGTGAATAAGATCATTCGAGATAAGATCAGCCGCGAAGAAAATAAATCCTGGAATCAACAGGATTTGCAATCTTTTCCGGAACCTGCCCTGCCCGATTTCACCGGAACATCCGAACTCCTGAACCAGGATGAAAAACATGAACAGGGCATCACGCGGTGCCTGCTGGAATTCGGGCTAAAACCCTGGCAGGATCAACAGACCGTAGCCGATTATATCCTGCATGCACTGGCAGATGAAGAAAACGGCGATTATCACGAGACCATCTCCAATCCATTATACAGGAAGGTCATCAAAACATATGAAGCCCTGTACCGCAATGGTGATCAGCCGAACGACAAATCATTTCTCTATCATGAAGATCCGGAACTCAGCCAGGCAGCAGTCGGTTTAATGAAAGTGGATGAAGATATCAGCCCCAACTGGAAAGAACACTACGAAGGAAAGATTGCCACACGTGACGACCTCTACCGCGAAGAAGTGCTTTCCACACTGACATACCTTAAACTCAGGAAGATCAAGAAACTCATCGATGAGAACCAGTCTGAAATGGAAAAATCAACCGATGAATCCGAACAAATGCTGCTGCTGCAAACCCACCAGTTGCTGAAAAAAATGGAGATCGAACTGACCAGCATGGTTGGTACGGTTATTTTTAAATAAGAAAGAAGAAATAAGAAATATTAAACTTAAATTCTTGTATTATTTTTTTATCTCCCTTCACTGCAAGCTAATGTCTTGTTCCTTACATGCCGGCAGGCAAGCAGGTTTCTAATTCCTAATTTCTCATTCCTTTTTTCTTATTCTACATTTTATATCCCGTCCACGTCCTTGTATCCATGTCAAACAGCCAGAATTGATTATTGCAAAAGGCCAAATTAAACATGCTTTCTGTTACTGCGCCTTCCGGTAATTGATAGATGCGGGTGAGAAAATGCGTCTTTTCATCGTACAATTCGATCTGCCTTTTGATAAAATTCAGGAATCCCCACTCAGCGCCTTTGATTCCGGTATACAGCATGGAAGTGGCATTATACGTTTCCGGAAACCCCTCGAGTTCGTCAAAATCCGTCACCTTTCCATCAGCCGCCGTGTGGCCCAATTCAACCGCCAAACTGTCTATAAGTTGACCGTTACCTGCCTTCAGGCGATACACCAATGCATCAAGCTGATACATGAGTATTTGAGTTTTGGGGTTTATGGTCATCACAGCATTAGGCATCAATTGATAGGGATTTGAACTGAAGATCGTCACGGCCTTGATCCTTCCTTTGGGGTCAATGTCGTAACGGAATAAACCCGAAGGTCCTCTTGATTCGTCAGAATATGTGTTTCCTTCCAGGCTCCTGGTTGCAGGATTATACCATAGGCCACGCGTATCAACCTGGCAGTTCAGGGTATCGTTAGATAATCTTTTTCCGGTATTATCAAATACGGCCAGTGGATAACCGGCATTTCCGGCCATGGATGCATAATACTTCATTTGCTGGGGATGCCATGCCACAGAAGCGCCGCGGGTACCCGGCATTTCGTCATTCACGCTGCGGGGCATGAGCAGGGTGATCGTTTTTTTTAATTCTTTTACCGGAATTTTTGACGCAGACGTTTGGGCGGTGGAAGAAAAGTATGCCCCAAACAGCATCACTGCAATAAAACTGATATTTTTCATACGGTTCATGTTTACCCGATGAAAGTATAGCAATTTGCACGGCTGTGAAATACCGGGGAAAGGGTATTTTCATCTAGAATGCTATGAAATAGAAATTGGGCAATAGCAGATTTGACATTCAACCTTCCAACCTTTCAACCTTCCAACCTTTCACCCCCCCAACCTTTCAACCTTTCAACCCTCCAACCAAAAAACACTACTCAACTTCCATCAAAGCCTGTTCCCTCAACCGGATCTTCAGGTCGGACAAACTGTTTCTTTTAGGAACGATCTCTTCCGTACGTTGAAGCTTAACGGCATGCCAGACGTTGTCGAGGTTGATCTGATCGATGGCTTCAAAGCCGAGTTCGTCGATGCAGCACCAGTTACATTCGCGGGTCAGGTCACTGGCGATCTTTGAGGTGAGTTTGGGAAATGCCACCCACAATTTCACCTGATCGTGGAGTGCAGGCGAAACATCATTCAGCAGGTCGGTCAGTTGTTTCTTGCTGACGGCAAACAGCAGGGCGAATTCGATCTTTTTAATTTTGAGCAAAGGAGTGATGCTCTTGGCGTAAGATATTTTTAAAAACTGTTTTTCAATGGAAGAAGGCAGGCCCTGGATCAGAATGTTCTTTTCGTTAGTTAACTGGAGTTTTTCAAACATTGTTTCTACAGCCATAAAAGGAATATAAGTATGAACAATTGGGTTTCCGCTGGGTGCCGTCCCAAAAAAAGGAAGCAGGCAGCGTTAAGGGCGAAATTCCATAGGACTGCAAAGGTACCGATTTTGTGGGTCGTATTCAATTTTTTTTCATAAAAAAACTCCACAAATTATCGTGGAGTATTGATTATTAATGATTTACGATTATCAAATCAGTTACTTACAGGCTTATAATAACTAAGCGCTTCTTCCATATAGCTGTTTATCCTTTCGATCCTCTTTTCATCAGATGGTGTGTAGCCAGGAATTCCGGAGGGCTTTTTTCCGGCAGACGCCTGGGCCATTCGTTGCCAGAAGGCCAGCTTCCCGGGGGTTATATCCCGCCATGGCCGCGAAGTTCAAACCAAAATGATCGGCTTCATATTCCTGTTTCCTCGAATTGGGCAATAATACGCCAACCGCTGCTCCAGGCCCAAATACGTTATTGAATATGGCGTTGGCTTTCTGGTTATTCTGGGTAAACACATCTCCCGCCACGGCAAGGCCCTGTGCAACGGCAACCTGGCTCATCCGTTCGTTTCCATGATGGGCGATCGCGTGTGTGATCTCGTGGCCCAGTACAACGGCCAGGGCGGCCTCGTTCTGCGTAATGGGGAGCAAACCGGTATATACAACCACTTTTCCGCCGGGCATGCACCAGGCATTCACTTCTTTGTTATCCACCAGGTTGAATTCCCATTGGTAACCTTCCAGTTCTTTGCTAAGCCCTTTACCCGAGTAATAACTGGTTATGGCATTGGCGATCCTGTTCCCCACCCTCTTCACCATTTCCGCATCCTTATTGGCCGAGGATGCCAGCACTTTATTTTGTCCCAAAAAAGATTTGTATTGAGACAAGGCCTCCTGTTGAAGTGTTGATTCAGGAAAAAGGGTGAGTTGTTTACGTCCGGTAACGGCATTCGTGCTGCAGGCTTCATATAAGGGCAGCGCCAGGATAATCAGCAGGATTTTCTTCATGGCTGGATGATTGATTTGATGTTATACAGAGTGCCCCATACAGTATGGGTTTAATCGGAGAATCATAAAATAATGATCAGGAGTGGCGTCGACGTATCTTCCTGCGGTCGCGATACTTAAAAATGGGGACACGGCTTTCCGCACCTTTTATCAAACGGCTGATATTCTTCTGGTGAGTAAAAATGACCAGGCAGGCAACCAGTAAGGCGAAAATGCGGTACATCAATTCATGCTCATTCCATATCCACAGAACGGAAACGGGAAGCATGATCGCCCCCAGTATGGAACTCAGGGATACATATCGGGTCAGGTAGAGAACGAACAGGAATACGCCGACACAACTGACAGCAACAACCGGCTGCAGCGCCAGGATCATGCCAAATAAGGTGGCCACGCCTTTTCCTCCTTTGAAATTGGCAAATATTGGGAATATATGTCCGATGACAGCAGCCATTCCCAGGCCGATCATGAAGTTGGTCCTCTCCAGTTCATTGTGCAGATAATAAGGAATGAAATTGTACAGGGCAACGGCCAGCACACCTTTGAGGATATCAATGCTCATAACGATCGTGCCATACCTCGAGCCCAATACCCGGAAAGTGTTAGTGGCGCCCATGTTACCGCTTCCGTAATCACGGATATCAATACCGAAGAACCGCCGGCTGATGATCAGCGCCGTTGGAATGGAACCGATCAGGTAAGCTAAGATGATCAGGATACTTTCTTTCATTGAATCAGTTTACCGATAATCGTACTCAAATTTACGTAAAAAATCGTGTGGCTTAACAATTTGTTCATAGTGTGGATAAGAATCAGCACTTTAGTGCCTCCACCATGATCCATCCGTTTTTGTGGAAAACTCCTTCCACCCGGGCATTCCTGGAACTGAGTTCAGCCAGAAGAACAGGCTCGTCCTGTTCCAGCAATCCACTGAAAATGGCCTTTCCGCCGGGAACCAGGCGCTGTAATATTCCATCCAGGTTATCCCGGATGATATTCAGGTTGATATTGGCCAGGATAATGTCTACCGAATCATCCGCCTTATTTATTGAATCGGCGAGTAACAAACGGATATGCGAACATTGATTGGCTGCCAGGTTTTCCGCGGCATTCTCCATACACCAGGTATCGTGATCGATGGCCAGGATATCGGTTGCGCCCAATTTCTCCGCCAGTATCGCCAGCACACCAGTTCCTTTGCGCCGAAATCAATGACCTTTTTGCCGGTAAAATCCATTCGTCCCATTTGCTGTACCACCAGGAAGGTTGTTGCGTGGTGCCCGGTTCCAAAACTCATTTTGGGTGTTACTTCCAGATGAAGCGGGTATGCGGAATCGGGTTCGTGAAAGCATGCCCTGATCAACAACCATTTCTCCCCAGTTTCCGGATGAGGCACCATTACAGGATCAAAATCGGCTTCCCACTGAGCGTTCCAATTTTCTTCTTTAATTATTGATCGAGTGCATTTTAGGTCGTATTGCTCAATCAATTGTTTAAATGTATTTTCCTGCCAATCGTTCACAGGTATGAAGGCCGAGAGCATCTGTCCATCTTCTTCAAAACCCGTAAATCCGGATTCCGAGAGCATAGCGATCACCAGGTCCTGTTTCTCGGCAGGCATGGATTCAAACTGAAACTTAAAATATTCCATAGATGAAAAAAGCTGCAACCCTAAGATTGCAGCCTGTATTTAATCAGTTAACAAGATTTTGTTTTACAACATTTCTTCCTGTGAAGATGTCGAGTCTGTTCCGCCGGCAGCTTCCGGGTTATTCGGCTTTGGCCCGCGTGGCTGATGCCTGGGTCCTCCGTGTGAGCGTTGTCCGCCCTGTTCGCGGTTACCCTGCTCCCTTGGTCCCTGCTCCCTTTCCTTATATCCTTCCGGTTTGGGTAACAGAACTTTGCGGCTCAGCTTGAATTTACCGGTACGGGGGTCAACATCCAGAAGTTTAACTTTGACTTTGTCTCCTTCTTTGAGTACCCCTTCCATGGTTTCCAGTCGCTTCCAACTGATCTCGCTGATATGCAGTAAGCCTTCTTTTTTAGGCAGGAATTCAACGAACGCACCGAATTCCTTGATACCTTTTACGGTTCCTTCGTAGGTTTCGCCAATGACGGGCACCGCCACGATACCATTGATCCAGGCGAGGGCCTTGTCGAGACCTTCCTTCTCTTTCGAGAAGATGCTGACCTCACCACGGTTGTCCACTTCTTCAATATTGATCGTTGTACCTGTTTCGCGCTGGATTTCCTGGATAACCTTTCCACCCGGCCCGATTACGGCACCAATGTATTCTTTGTCGATATTGATCTTCACCATCCTGGGCGCATGCGGTTTCACATCGGCACGCGGGGCTTCAACACAATTGTGCATGGCATCCAGGATATGCAACCTGCCTTTGCGGGCCTGTTCCAGGGCTTTGCGCATGATATCCATGCTGAGGCCATCTACCTTGATATCCATCTGAACACCGCAAATACCTTCACGCGTTCCCGTTACTTTGAAATCCATGTCTCCCAGGTGATCTTCATCTCCCAGGATATCGGTCAGAACCGCAAACTGGTCTCCCTTTTTGATCAGTCCCATGGCCACACCGCTCACGTGCTTGCGGATGGGCACACCTGCATCATGCAATGCCAGCGAACCGGCACAAACCGTTGCCATTGAGGAAGAACCGTTGCTTTCCAGGATATCGCTTACCACGCGGACGGTATAAGGATAATCGGAACCCGGCATCATCTGCTTCAATGAGCGCATGGCCAGGTTACCATGCCCTACTTCACGACGGCCCACACCACGCATCATTTTCACCTCACCTGTAGAGAATGGCGGGAAATTATAATGCAGTATGAACTTGGTATAATTAGATTCATGGGCGCTTTCCACCAGCAATTCATCCAGCGGGGTACCCAGGGTGACAGTGGTCAGCGATTGAGTTTCACCGCGTGTGAATAATGCGGATCCGTGCGGGGTCGGCAGAATATCGGTTTCCATCGACAACATACGGATATCTTCATGACCGCGGCCATCAAGCCTTTTCTTGTCATTCAAGATCATATCCCTGACTACATGATACTGGAGTTCCCCAAAATAGAAACCGACCAGCTTCTTGTCTTCATCAGGTAATTCTGTTCCAAGATGTTCGACCAGTTCCTTCTTCAGTGCATCAAAAGCATCGGAACGCTCATGTTTGGCGGATGCAGATGAGGCAATGGCGTGCATTTTATCTTTGGCAAATGCGATAATCTTCTGATTCAGTTCCTCGTTACTGTAAGGTTTGGTATAATCGCGTTTGGCGGGGTTGCCAACCAGGGCGCGTAATTCCTGCTGAGCCTTGATCTGGATCTTGATTGCTTCGTGTGCGATCTCGAGAGCCTTGACCAGGTCTTCTTCCTGGCATTCCTTCGCCTCGCCTTCCACCATCATGATATTCTTATCGGTAGCCGCAATGATAAATTCAAATTCAGATTTTTCCATCTGGGCGCGGGTCGGGTTGATGATGAACTCACCGTCTACCCTGCCTATACGCACTTCCGAGATGATTTCCTGGATGGGAATGTCTGACACTGCCAGCGCAGCCGAAGCGGCCAGGCAAGCCAGTGCGTCGGGTAAAACCTGGTCATCCGAAGATATCAGGCTTACCAGCACCTGTACATCGCAGAAGTAATCTTCCGGGAAGAGGGGCCTTAAGGCACGGTCTATCAGGCGTGAGGTCAGGATCTCATAATCATTCAGACGGGCTTCCCTTTTGAAAAAGGAACCAGGGATACGACCGGCAGAACCGAATTTTTCCTGGTAATCTACAGACAACGGAAAAAATGATTGCCCTTCTTTGGGCTCCTTATTGGCCACCACTGTAGCCAGTATGACGCAGTTTCCCTGCTTTACCGTTACGGCGCCATCAGCCTGACGCGCCATTTTGCCGGTTTCGATGGTGACCATGCGGCCGCCGCCTATGTCGAATGTGACGTTTTTAGTATTGAATGCAGACATGTAAAAATGTTTTTAAACAGGCACGCTGTTTAGTGAGGATTGTGATGGATATAAACGAATAATTCCCAACGGCGAAAACAGTTGGGAATCATTCATGGTATATCACATAATGATTATTTACGGAGACCCAGTTTTTCAATCAATGCCCTGTAACCGGTCAGGTCGTGCTTGCTCAGGTAAGTAAGCAGGCGTTTCCGCTGCCCTACCATTTTCATCAGCCCGCGCTGAGAGGAAAAGTCCTTTTTGTTACCTTTCAGGTGATTGGAAATGTGGTTGATACGTTCGGTCAGTAAGGCGATCTGGCCTTCAATGGAGCCCGTGTTGGTGGCTTTTCCACCATACGTAGCGAAGATGGAAGATTTTTTTTCAGTAGTTAAATAAGACATCTCGTTGTTTTTTTAAAACCGCTTGTTTTAATTGCTTTTTATATCGGCTGCAAAGGTAGGTCAAATAAATTAAAAATTGACAGCACCTGATAAGATAAATATTGATTTTTTGCCAATTTCGCCTATTTCAGGCCATTATCCGGCGTAGAAACTGACCGGCGCAGCCCAGGTGTTCGCATAGCCGGGCTTCCTACCCTCGCTAAAAAAACGCAACTTTGCGCCATGAGGCCAGTTTTTGCCATCGTGGGTTGCGGAAGGATTGCCAGGCGCCATGCCGAACAGATCAAACGGGTTGGCACATTGGCTGCCGTATGCGATATAGATAATACCGCCGCGGATGAACTGTCCCGGGCATTTGGGGCCCGCCCCTATTACAGTATCGAATCGCTGCTGGCCTCGGAACCCGGACTGGACGTTGTGAGTATTTGCACGCCCAACGGACTGCATGCCCACCACAGTATCCTGGCTTTGAAAGCCGGCTGCCATGTACTTTGCGAAAAACCCCTGAGTATTTCGGTTTCGGATGCCAGGGAAATGATCGAAGCGGCCCAACAGTCGGGGAAAATGCTGTTTGTGGTCAAGCAAAACCGCTTTAACCCGCCGGTACAGGTGGTCAAGCAATGGTTGACCGATGGCACACTGGGCCGTATCCACTCCTTCCAGGTGAACGGTTTCTGGAACCGTCCACGCGAATATTACCTTCAAAGCTGGAAAGGAACCAGGGACCTTGACGGCGGCACCCTTTTTACGCAGTTTAGCCATTTTGTCGATTTACTCTACTGGTTCCTGGGTGAGGTAAAGTCCGTTCGTTCCTTTATCCGGAATTTTGAACATCCATTCATCGATATCGAAGATACCGGTGTGGCTATCCTGGAGATGACCAATGGGGCCATCGGCACCCTGAATTATACTGTTAATAGTTTTCAGAAAAACATGGAAGGGTCTATTACCCTTTTTGGAGAAAAGGGCACCGTTAAGATAGGCGGTCAATACCTGAACACCCTCGAGTACCAGAACCTGCAGAGCGGCGCCGGAAAGCCTATACCCGAAGGCAACCCTGCCAATCAGTATGGTTTTTACCAGGGCAGCATGAGCAACCATGATAAGGTTTATGAAAACCTTGTGATGGCCCTGCAACAGCCGGGATACGAACTGGCCAGCGCCCAGGATGGATTAAAAACCGTTGAGATCATCTGCCAGATCTATGGCCAGGCGGGCTTTCATTAAAAATCGCTTTATTTGCCTCAAATCGCCCGACTTGCCCCGTATTGTATTCACCGTCACCAACGACCTCAGTTATGATCAGCGTATGATCAGGATCTGCTCGTCCCTGGCCGAAAACGGGTACGACGTTTTGCTGGTCGGCAGAAAGCGCCGGTCATCTATTCCGTTGACGGAAAAGACATTCAGGCAGAAAAGATTAAACTGCTGGTTTGATAGAGGTGCGCTGTTCTATGCGGAATTCAACATACGCCTGTTTCTCTTCCTGCTGACGCGAAAAGCTGATGCCATATGCGCCATCGACCTGGATACGATTCTGCCCGTGTTGTACATATCCTGGTTAAAAAAAATCAACCGGATATACGACGCCCATGAGTTGTTTTGTGAAATGAAGGAGATCGTCTCCCGGCCACGTATATACGCCATATGGAAAATGATCGAACGACATACGGTTCCCGCATTTAAGCATGGCTACACCGTAAACGGACCGATCGCCGGGGAATTCAGGAAGATGTATGGAGTTGACTATGCAGTCATTCGCAGCATGGCCCGTTACGATGGAACAGCTCCGGAGCCCGTCAGGGATCATTACATCCTGTACCAGGGCGCCGTTAATGAGGGCCGTTGCTTTGAAACACTGATCCCGGCCATGCAATGGGTAGACGCCCCCCTGCATATCTGCGGCGATGGCAATTTTATGAAACGGGCCAAAGACCTGGTCAGACAATACGGCCTGGAATCAAAAATCATCTTTCACGGCTTACTGCCGCCGGAGGAACTCAAGCCGATCACCCGGAAAGCCAGGATCGGGCTTACCTTATTTGAACCGGGCGCCAGGAGCAATTATTTTTCGCTGGCAAACCGGTTCTTCGACTATATACAGGCGGGCGTCCCGCAACTATGCGTCGATTACCCCGTTTACCGGGAGTTAAACAATTTGCACCAAGTAGCTGTTTTAATCACTGATCTCAGCGCCCGTTCCATAGCTGATTCTATCAACCAAATGTTGCAGAATGAACAAGAATGGATAACTATGAAAGATCATTGCATCTCGGCAGCCAAGGAACTTAACTGGCAATCGGAAGAAAAAAAATTACTGTCATTTTACCGGAAACTCATTGGATAAACACTTGCACATAGTGACTCATGATGTGCCATGGCCGGCTGATTTCGGCGGGGTATACGATCTCTTTCACAAGATACGAGCCCTGCATGCCCAGGGCGTTAAGGTACACCTGCACTGTTTCACCGGCAAAAGACCGCCTCAAAAAGCGCTGGACCAATTCTGCGAATCCGTCCACTACTACCAGAGAAAGAGCAAACGTTCCTCATTCTCATTGCAACTACCCTATATCGTTAGTTCAAGAACGGATGCGGCCCTGTTGCGGAACCTACAGGCCGACAACCATCCCATCCTGCTGGAGGGCATTCATTGCACCTATTGGCTTTACCGTGGGCAACTCACTGGCAGAAAGGTTTTTGTACGCCTGCACAATACGGAGCACCTGTATTACCGTTCGCTCTTCCAACATGAGGCCGACTTTTTCCGAAAAGCATATTTCTGGATGGAAAGCAGGTTGTTGAAGCGCTATGAGAAAAAGCTTGCCGGCATGGCCGTATTTTTGGCTGTCAGTGAAGACGATGCCCGGTACTATACAGACAAACTGGGAGCCAGGGACGTCAGGTTCCTGCCGGTATTCCTTCCCTGGGACGAACCTGCTGAAGCCAAAGGAAGGGGTTGTTATTGCCTGTATCACGGAAACCTCGGCATCAGTGAAAATGAAAAAGTGGCGGAGTGGTTATTGAATCAGGTTTTTAACCAGCTTGAAATTCCCTTTGTTGTGGCAGGAAAAAACCCGTCTCACCCCTTGCAGGCACTGGCCCACAGCCGCCCGCATACCTGTATCGTGGTTGACCCGGGTGAAAGGGAAATGCAGGATATGATCGGAAAAGCGCATGTGCACATCTTGCCTTCGTTTAACCAAACCGGTGTCAAACTGAAATTGATGAATGCATTATTTAACGGGAAGTTTTGCCTGACCAACCAGGCGGGCATCACAGGAAGCGGCTTGGAAGGATTGTGCCAGCTTGCGGAAACGCCGGAAGAATTCCGAAAAGCCATTGCCCGTTTGTTTGATATCGAGTACACAACAGAACAATTTCAGCAGCGAAAAGAAAAACTGGAAAAGCTGTACTCCAACCAGGACAATGCGCAGAAGCTTATATCATGGATATACTAGCATTATCCCAAACCTTACCGCTCTCCGTTTTTATGGTTCTGGCAGGAAATTTATTGATGACCATGTAATCATGGGTGGCCATTACAATGGCGGTATTATAATCCCTGCTGATATGGAAGAGCAGTTGCATGATCTCATCACTGGTTTCCGGATCGAGGTTTCCGGTGGGTTCATCCGCCAGGATCAGCTTGGGTGAATTCAGTAATGCGCGGGCAATATCCACCCTTTGCTGTTCTCCGCCGCTCAGTTCGAACGGCATTTTGAAGCCTTTTGTTTTCAGGCCCACTTTATCCAATACATCCGCAATTTTATCATTCATCAGCGCTTCGTCTTTCCATCCTGTCGCTTTCAGTACAAATTTGAGGTTATCCTGTACGTTTCGGTCTGTCAGCAACTGGAAATCCTGGAACACCACGCCGAGATTGCGGCGCAGGAAAGGCACGGTCTTCCAAGTCAGTTCGCGCAGGTTGTGGCCTGCAACCCATCCTTCACCCTCTTTCAGCTCCAGGTCGCCATACAGGGTTTTAAGCAGGCTGCTCTTGCCCGTGCCGGTCTTACCCACGAGGTAAACGAATTCTCCCTTGTCTACGGATATGTTCACATCGCTCAGGATGAGGTTACCGCTCTGGTAAATGTTTACGTGTCTTAATTCTATGATGGCTTGAGACATGGGTGGTGGCTGTTTTACTGTGCGGGCAAATTTAGTCGTTTGGCTGCAGCGGTAAAAAGATTTTTATTTACGTGATGTTAAAAAAACTTATTCGTAACGGATGGTCTCCCCGTTATGATGGATAAGCAATTCTTTTTTATCGGATGCTTCCACCCTGCCGATCACCCTGGCGTCCACAGCATACCTTGAAGCTTCCGCGATCATGGCCTCTGCATGTTCTTCAGGGCAATAGATCTCCATCCGGCAACCCATATTAAACACCTCGAACATGTCGCGATCGCTGCTATGGCTGTTTTGCTGGATGATCCTGAATATTTCGGGTATGGGAAATAAGTTATCCTTGATGATCCGCAGGGGTTTGGGAAGATATTTGAGGCATTTGGTCTGTCCGCCGCCGCTGCAATGGATCAATCCGTATATCTTATCAAAATGACGGTGCAGCAGGTTTTTGAGAATCGGCGCAAAGGTTCTGGTTGGGCTGAGGAGCAGCCTGCCCATATCGGTCACCTGCCCGTTATCCAGTGTAACGGCATCGGTTAAACGATGTTGCCCGATATATACCACATCCTGTAGCAGTCCCGGGTCGTAGCTTTCCGGGAACTGCGTACTGTAATACCCGGATAACGCATCATGCCTGGCTGATGTCAGACCGTTAGAACCTATTCCGCTGTTATACGATGTTTCATATACCGATTGACCATAGCTGGCCAGTCCAACGATCACATCACCTTCCGTGATCTTTTGGTTACTGATGATGGAAGCCGCGGGCCACCGGCGTGTCCTTGGTGCCGTTCACAGCCACTGTTCTGACGGCCACGTCTCCCACGTCGGCTGTTTCGCCTCCGGAGTATTGAATGTGGATGCCGTATCCTGCCAGCATATCAAAAAACTCCTGCGAGCCTTCAATGATCGCTTTGAGAACATCGCCGCTGATCAACCTTTTATTGCGGTCGATCGTTGAATTAAAAACGATATGATCGTGCACGCCCGCACAAAGAAGGTCATCCGGGTTCATCACAATGGCATCCTGTGCGATGCCTTTTCAACGCTGATATCACCCGTTTCCTTCCAATAGAGAGTGAGCCGGATACTTTTTGTACCGGCCCCATCAGCGTGCATCAGGTTGACCATCGCCGGATCCTGCCCAAAGGAAATCGGGAAAAACCTTGCAAAAGGCGTGCGGAAAAAACCCCCAAAGCTCAGATGGCTGAGTGGCTGCATGAACCTCCTGTTTTTGCGCAGATACACCTCTTTTTTCGTACAGACTCATGATTGGGAATTGATGCAAAACTATATTTCAAACTGAAAACGCCCATATAAATTTATCATTTAGTTTTGCACGCTCATGATGCAGGTTTACCATACATTGGCTCTTCACTGCCCCGGTTCAACAAAGCCGTGATCACCATCAACTTTGAAGCCCGAGATTGCATTTAGAAGACATAAACGGATCATCCTCAATTGCTGAAGAAGCCGATGCGATCAGGGGGAACCCCTGTTTTACTGACCTTTTGGCCCCCAAACAGGTGGTGGACAGCAAAAGCGAAAGCCGATATTCATGCTGAACAGCCCGGAAGAAATACAGCCTGTTACATAAGGCCGGGATCGATCATATTGTATTGGCCGTTCAGCCGGGGTGCCGAACAGCCGGCAGAACAGTATATCAAAAAACCTGATACCCGGTAAGGGTACATTGCAGGCAAATACCATCATCATCGGTTATGATCACCGTTTTGGCAAAAACCGCGAGGGCGATTATCACCTGCTCGATTCCGCATCACTCCAAATATGGCTACCAGGTGAGAAATACCCGAAAGGCTGATCAGGAACATGATCATCAGCAGCACCAGAATCCGCGAGGAAACCCTGTTGACGAGCGACCTGTCAGCGCGCATGATTTCCTGGGATACCGTTACTTCTTTAGCGGCCTGGTCATAGCTGGCAACAAATTGGGGCGTACGATCGGTTACCCAACCGCCAACCTGAAGATAGAAGACCCTGAAAAACTTGTTCCTGCCAATGGCGTGTATGCCGTGGAAGTGGAATCTTCCAGGTACCCCGGCATTTTCAAAGGCATGATGAATATCGGTACAAGGCCGACGGTAGACGGTACGCGACGAACCATCGAAGTGAATTTACTTGATTTTGATGGCGACCTGTATGACACCCGTTTGCAGATCACTTTGCACAAATGGCTGCGCAAGGAAGAAAAATTTGAAGGATTGACTGCACTAAAAGCTCAATTGGAAAAAGACCAGCTCAATACGCGCGAAGCATTTCTTTGACTGCCGGATGATTGCGGTATATACTTTACCTGATCGACTTCAAGCAATTCACCTGATAATGTAAAGCTGTACGCGTGAAAAATTCTAATCCACGATCATCTTAACGACCATCTCTTTCAATAAGGATGCGCTTTCAGTGCCATTATCGCCCACGCCCACCCCTTTCAGGTTATACTGATGAAGCAGCAGAAGGCACTGATCGACCCCAGCAGGACCATAATTCCGCATAAAATCCTTACCGGTGCGGATCGCATTCGGGTTATAAAAGAAAAGCGATTTGAGGGCGTTCTCCGAACGGTCTTTTAAACCGAATGCCTGGTAAGCCTTGCTTAATGAAACATACATCGCAGGTAAAGCCGCCTGTATCGGGCCCGCCTTGGGGTTACTGTTGAAATACTGGATGATGGTCAGCGCCTTGGGAAGGTCGCGTGCCGCGATGGCGGCAGATAATTCAAATACGTTGAACTCCTTGCTGATGCCGATATATTTTTCGATATCCTCGGGCTCGATCATCTTTTTACTGCCCAGGTTTACCGTTAATTTTTCCACTTCATTCGCGATCCTGCTCAGATCGTTACCGATATGTTCTTCCAGCAGGGTGGCCGATTGATCGGATATGGTCAGTCCCTTCGATTTAACATGCTGAACGATCCAGCCATGTACCGCTTCATCTTTAAGTTTAGCGGATAAAAAAACGTCGGCCTGCTTACTGATCAGTTTGTACAGTTTTGTTCGCTTGTCATACGTTTTTCCTTTATAGGCGATGATGAAAATGGTTGTGTCGGATGGATTCTCAAAATAGGGCTCCAGCTTGTCAATATCTTTCATTTGCTGAGCTTCCTTGAGCAAGACAACCTGCTTTTCAGCAAACATGGGGTAACGCCTGCAGGCATTGATCACCGCTGCCCATTCGGCGTCTTTTCCATAAAAAACGCTCAGGTTGAAAGACGCTTCTGATTCAGGCAATATGTGGTGTTCGGCATAATCCACCAACTGGTCGATATAATAATCCTCCTCGCCTTCCAGCCAGTACAGGGGGCGGAAATCCTTCTTTTTCCACGATTGGAGGACCTTTTCAACACTCATGACGTCATGTTTACGGGCACAATGCTACTGAAAAAAACGCAGACAGCCTTTGGCGCTTACGGATGAAAAATGGCATAATTTTAGCTAATTGAAATAACGCGCATCCTTTCCCCCGAAAACAATTTCTAATTCCACCTCTGTATATCACCTGAATTGTATTTTTGACCATCTAAACAGGATCATTTATGGCATTTGAAAATTTACCCAGGGTGGAACCTCACCAGGAACAGGCAGCAGGACAGGGAAAACAACAGTCCAATATCAGGGGCATACTCACCGGCATCCTGGTGGTGGCGCTGATGGGTACCTGGGGTTATATCATTTGGGATAAGAACAATGTGAAAGAGACCATCCAGCAAAAAGAGACCCTCATTGCCAGTACCACGAATCAACGGGATGAATTACAGAAAGAACTGGAAGACGCCACCATGCGTTACGACCTGCTAAAAACAGCGCATGCCCGCAAAGACAGTATCATTACAGCCAAAGACAGGGATATCGCGGAAAAGAAAGGCCGTATCCAGGCATTGCTGGCAAAAAGCAACGCTTCGGCGGAAGAATTAAAAGAAGCCAGGCAACTCATCGCCTCTTTGAACACGGATATCGAATCATACAAAATGCAGATCGAAGTGTTACAGGGCCAGAAGATTCAGCTTGCACAGGAAAAAGAACAGGTGACCAAAGAACGTGACGTGGCCATGAAGAACTTCGATTCCGCCGTTACCGTGGTCAGGGAAAAAGAAGACATCATAGATATTGGGTCTACCCTGCACGCATCCAATTTCAGCATCATCGGCATTGATGTGAAAGGAAACGGGAAAGAGAAGATCACCAGTACAGCTAAAAAAGTGGACAAACTCCGTATATCCTTCGACCTGGATGAAAATATGATCACCCAATCAGGCGCCAAAGAATTGTATATCATCATCACCGACCCCGATGGAAAGATCATCGCCATGGATGAACAGGGATCCGGAAAATTCAATACCAGGGAGGGAGAACAAAAAACATTTACACAACGGCTGGAAGTCAACTACATTCAAAACAAAAGGCAAACCGTCAGCTTCGACTGGAAACAAGGTTCCCAATTTTCTACAGGCAACTATAAGATCGAAGTGTATAATAACGGATTCAAAGTGGGAGAAGCATATCGCCCATTAAGGAAAGCGGGTTTATTTGGATAATGGCCCGGTAACAAGGCCTGCCATTGACTGCAGACCGTAACTCAGCAACACAGGAATGTACTAAAACAAAAGAAGCCCGGTTACCCGGGCTTCTTTCATACTGATCACTCAGTTATGACTTGACAGGGGTCTTTTTCTTTTCAGTCGGTTGAGCCTGTGTGGCTTTAACAGGTTGCTGAGCAGGCTTGGTGCTTTTGTCTGCTTCTGCTTTCATTTTTGCAGCAATATTATCCAGACGGGCTAACTGTTCTTTCTTTTCTTCAGGCGTCATATCTGTATTGGCAAGGATACTATTCCTTTTTTCTTTCAGCATCTCATCCATTGAATTGCTGGAAGAATGATTACCGGATTTCGCTTCCTGAGGAACTAAATCAGTATTTCCTGCATCAACGGTTTTGGCTGGTTCAACCATTTTTGGCTTTTTAGCCGATTCCTCACTATAAGCCGGGTTTTCCTTAAGCCGCTCATTGTTTTTTTGCGCCATGGCAAAAAAAGTCATCCCCATACAAACAGTTGCGATCAAGATCTTCTTCTTCATGTTACAGTATTTAATTGAAAGAATTTGAGTTGACTAAATTAATGTATTTCGGTCAGTAAAAAAAAATTGCGGCTGACATTGACAATTCCGAAAAATACCACTTCTAATAATACTTACAAGCCCTTCATTATGATAATATTATTCCACTCATACCGGCATTGGCCGGCAGGAATTGCCAAAACCTTTCCGGGCAGTAGATCCGCTAAAATGGCATTCATTTCAACCGGTTCAGTACAAGTCTCCCCTACCGGCATCATGAAAAAAGGCCGCCGGGAACGACAGCCTTTGCAATCAATAACCCAAAACCACGAACACGCAATCACCGACCGCATGTTCTGCACAAAGCAGTATCAAAACTCAGCAGGCTGGGTGGAATTGTCAAGGGAAAAGAACAGCCTGGTCACTGTCTTTTAAACAATATCACACGATGGTAACAGGCTACCAACATTCCGTTGCGTACAAAGCTGACAGGTAAAAAAATTCATGGATTCAATCAAACAGATTAACTTTATTATCAATTCAATACCTCTGAACCCCTATCCGAAGCCCTCCCTCTATTTATATCAAAATCATGATGATGAAAGTAAATCTACAGGTAAGACTATTGGTCTTTTCAGGAATGCTGTTATCCTTTATTCCCTCTTTTGCCACAACCTGGTATGTAAATGATGGTTCATTGTCAGGCGACGTTTTTACTACCGCCATAGGTAACGATGCCAATCCCGGTACAGCCGCCTCGCCATTTGCCAGCATTCAGTTTGCCATAAACTCCGCCGCAACCGGCGATACCCTGTATGTAGACGCGGGCACATATACCGAAACTATTTTGGATATCAACAAATCGCTGGTCATCAGGGGCGCTAAATTCGGCATACCGGCCGGGCCTGCCGCTGTACCTGTAAACAGGGGCACCAATGAATCTGTCATTATCGGCGGTGTTTATTACGGCCAATCGATCGATAACATTTCATTTGACGGATTTACTGTCAACACAGGCATCAATGCCAGGGGTATCTCAGCCAGGGGGCTTAACAGCGTGGTGATCAATAACATTGTGATCGGCATACCCAATCCGGCCATTCAGCAATTGGGCATTGCCACCAGGGCCAACGGGCCTTTGAGGCTGCACAGCTACCTGATCAGGAACAATAATGTCACCGGCTTTCGATTTGGTATCTATTTCGATGGCAACCTCGAGAATCCATCGGAGATCAGTTATAATTATGTTGCCAATTGTTTCACCACGGGATTTGTGCTGACGGGCAGTAACGGCCACTTATACCGTGGCAACGTATCCAATAACAACAACCAGGGAATGGTCATTTCAAAAGGCAGCCTGAGTATCCTGGAGAACACTTTTTCAAACAATACTTTATACGGGATCAGGATCATTGGTACGGCAAGCACGGCAAACAACAACATCGAAAATAATTTTATACAGGATAATGGTATCGGCATCGGACTCACAGATCCCGACCCCGCCGCCGTCAATAACCAGGCTCATTATAATTCATTCACCGGAAATGGCACCAATATAGACAATGCCCATTCGGATAATTTTAATGCCACGTGCAACTGGCTCGAATCCGCCGACCAGGTGCTGATCGCCGCAACCATTAACGGGCCTGTAACCTATGTGCCCTTCCTGACAGACGGCATCGATAGCGATCCTTCGACAGACGGGTTCCAGCCCGCCACAACCTGCGTGGTGGTTCCGGTTATACTGCAATCATTTACGGGCCAGGTCAAGAACCAGGCCGTAAACCTTCAATGGCAAACATCTACAGAAGTGAACAGCAGCCACTTCATGGTGGAAAGAAGTATCGATAACAACAACTTTGAAGCGATCGGAATAGTGAGGGCACAGGGCTTCAGCAACCAACTGGTCGATTACCGATTTACTGACCAGAAGCCGCCATTCGACAGACCAGTTTACTACCGGTTACGGATGGTTGACCTGGATGGCAGCTTTAAGCACAGCAGGATCATCAGGCTGATGCTTACCAGTTACGGCGATTTTGTTCAACAGGTTTACCCCAACCCTGTAAAAGCAGGCGATCGCATACAGGTTGACTTTGTTTCGGCTACCGCCCGTACGTTGCAACTGGCACTTGTTTCTGCAACAGGCCAGATCATTCAGACGTACGCTCAACAGGTATTCAAAGGCAATAACAGGCTGAACCTGGTCGTGCCGCTGAAACAAGAGGGCATTTATTTCCTGACAGGAAAGACTGCAACAGGACAGACATTCAGGACCCCCATCAAGATCGATTAACTGATCTGACCAAATACTCCATGAGCGCCGGCATATTACCCGGCGCTTTTTTGTGTAACATATCTGCAACTATCCCACACCGTTACCATGTATGATGCAATAAAAAAACTGCCGGGGCTACCGGCAGTTTGAGAATTTCTTGCTGATGCTATTATTACAGGTTATCTACCCGGGCTTCAATAAAATCCTGGATACTGGCCGGCAACTGAGAAAGCAGATCATAACCGGTAGCGCCTTCCACATCGTTCACCGATACGCGATAAGACCTCCAGTTATTGCCAATGGTATTACTATTGGGCATGATCACAGAGATCACGCGGGTGGCTGTTGTTACCCTGTTCAGGTCATCTGACCCATTGGGCAGCACAACGATCACTTTCCAGAAAAAGGCTGGAACGGTCACCCTGTCATTATCGATGCTGTTTTGTAATCCGGCATTACCTGTTCCGCCAACACCATAAGTTCCGGCGATTTGGTAAAGTTCATTGGCGCCGCCATTGAGCAGGGTGCGTGCATAATCTTCCAGTGCAGCCCAGGTCACCTGGTTGCAAACAGGAGCTTGTGGCGTGATATTCGTCATCAGGAATGTGGATGAATTGGCCAGTACGGTATTGGTGCGGTCGGCCGAAGGGCAAAGGTGACCACGGTCGAATCCACCTCCGTTATAACTGAAGTTCTGAACCTGGTACCAACCGCCCGGTAAGGCAGGGTTACCACGGAAATCATCCTGGCGTGGAGTGGATCCAAGGTCTTCAAAACCCAGGTGCCAACTGACCCAGGTGGGGATACCACGGTCTTTATCATACGACAGTGTATAGTACGTCTCGCGCATGAGGTAATTGCTGAAATTGGCCGGATCTGCGGTTGCCAGGCTTGGATTACCGAAAACCAGGCTGCTGTCTGAATCAACGGGGGGTACAACAACCGGAAGAATAACGGGTGCTCCCGGGGCTTCCGTCGTATCTACATAATCTTTTTTGCAGGATGCCAAACCCAGCATGATTAAGGCCAATGGTAAAAAACTGATTTTTTTCATATGTGCTTTACGGTGTTTTCCGCAAATTTTAGTGATCCAATCCCCCCTTTCATTCGAGCGCCAAAATTATGGTTTTGTTTCAATACCTGCTATATTTCGTCAAATTTAGCCATGCATTAACCAGTAACCGGCCATTCCGGCTTTCCTTTTACAGGAAGATTAGTTATATTTATAATAGGAACAAACCCTGACAACCGCTTAGATGTCCATTGCCAGATTTTGGCTTACCTGCCTCCTGCTCCTGCAGGTGGTTGCCTCGGCTGCCCGGCCGTCTGCAGATAGTCTGCGTTTTATTCAAGCCGATCGGGTTGCCCTCTCTCTGGGCAAAGAGACCAATTTTGTTTCCCTCTCGGAAAAAATAGCCGATGCCTTTCCGGATGACCTGAACCGTACCCGGGTGATCTTCCGCTGGATAACTGACAATATTCAGTTCGATTACCGTTTTGTGAACCGGGGAGACGAAATTGCCAAACCGGAATGTGAACAGGGCCAGGATTGTGCAGGGATCATGCGTGACTGGGAAACCAATTTCCTGAAAAAGATAATGAAAAGCAGGAAAGCTACGGCTGAAGGATACGCCAGGTTATTTAAAAAGCTATGTGATCTGTTGTACATCCCCTGCGAAACGATCAATGGATATGCCCGGACAAAGCCCTACCAGATCGGGAATAATATGAGCCCCAATCATTACTGGAATGCCGTTTACCTTGATACGGCCTGGCTGTATGCAGATCTCACCTGGGCTGCAGGATTTTGTGAGGAGGATGATGAAGGCAGACTGACAAAGTATGTCAAAAATTTACAGGAATACTACTGGCTGCAACCATTAGAAACATTTTCCAGGAATCATTATCCTAAAAAAGGGTTTCAGGTAGAAAAGATGTCGCTTACTCGGGAACAGTTCTTCAATAAGCCATTCTATTTTTCGGCTGATGTGTTGAAAAATCTCACCGAAATAATACCCAGTACCGGCGTGTTGAAATGCAAAAAAGGCGACAGCCTGGAATTCCGTTTCAAATATGCCAAAGAGATCAGGCAGATACAGGTTAATTCAAACCTCTACAGGAACCCTCCTGTCATGATCAGGCAGCAGGTCAGAGGAAAATATAAGTGGGTCAGGGATGAATGTGCGGAAAGGAAACAGGTGTATGTATCCTTTAAACGGTCTGATGATACATATGCATTTTCGGTGCCTGTTACGCAGGAGTCTTTATACTACCTGGAACTGGTCTTTGACGGGCAAACGGCCATTCGCTACCGGGTAAGGGTTGAATGAACCGATATTGCTTAATTAAGGCGGTGCGTACCCATAAACAAGTAAGGATTGACAGATAATTCCGTTACAAGCCGACGGGGTGATTCTGCAAATTGCAGATCAAGAAAATTGGCTGCCCGGTTGATCTCCCAGAGGCTGATATCTTTATTGATCCTTGATCGGCTAATTTCAGGCAGGGCCATCGGGATCAGCCCTTTCCAACAGGCATCTTCGAGTTTTTCATGCCCGGCACCGGTTGGCGGATAACCTGTTTCATGTGCCTTAAATCCCATGCGGGCACAAAAACTGGTATTGGTAAATAGTAAGATTTCCTGTTGGGTAATTGTATTTTCCATAGATACAGATTTAATAAGGCTTAATAGCTGTTGATAATCTTTAATGCAAACATTTCACAACCCCTATATCTTAGCTAAAAATCTAATATTTTATTATTAACGAAACATTTGAGCAATTAGTATCTGAAATGACAGGGGATTTTTGAAATTTGGGCCTGGATGAATAAAACGATATGAAGATGAAAGAGATGATCATTCGAATCAGCCTGCTGACTTTGTTCTTCCTACCCTTCAGGGGCTCTGCGCAAAGCCTGACAGGAACCTGGGCAGGAATCATGGACGATGAATGGCTGGAAATCAATATCAGGCAGGAAGGCAGGAAGGCTTGCGGGTATACTTATGACTATATCATTGGTAATAAGGGAAATTATTGCAAGGCATACTTTGAAGGATATTATGATTCCAAGATGGAGTATTGGGTGCTGAATGGAACAGGGTTTTACGAAAATGAAGGAGGTCACGTTCTCATGTCCATGAAACTGTGGCTCGATAAAAGCTCCAGGCCTTATATACTGAGAGGCAATGTGGGCATAAAAACCGTTTTCAGTTCCTTATTTGGCATGGGATCTTCTCTTCCCGTAGCCTTGAACAGAACTTCCTCTACACCAAAGAACATACCGGGTTCCAACAGTCCTTGTTTTGAACCTGTATCCAAATCCAACAGGGAACCGGTTGAAAACAGACCCAGTCCGCCGGTTACGCCCAAACCTGCAGCTCCCCCTAAACCCAAGCCTGTTAATCCTTTTAAACCGCCGGTTGCTGCACCGATCGATAAGACGCCTGAGATCAGAAAAGATTCAGTTAAACCTGCAAAAATCGATCCGCCGGTTAGTATCATTCAACAGAATGAAAAAGTATTGAGCAGAAAGAACAAGGAAATGAGGCGCCTGACAGTAAACGTGGATAAGATCAACCTCAAAGTGTATGATAACGGTGTAATAGACAACGATACTGTTTCCATTTACTATAATGGCAGGCTATTGGTCAACCGGCAAAAACTTTCGGAGAAACCGATCAATATAGACCTTACCCTCGATCGTTCGGCCAGTGAACATACGATCACCATGTTTGCGGAAAACCTTGGCAGCATCCCACCCAATACGGCTTTGGTGGTTGTTACGGCCGGCAAAAAAAGATATGAGTTGTTTTCATCAGCCAGCCTGGAAGAAAACGCGGTATTGATATTTGACTATAAACCGGATGAATGACCGCCGGCTGTTTTACCCGTAAGGAATATGCTCATTTCTGGTCGCTTTCCATTGCGGAATGTACTGGCGTACATTTTCAAGAAGCCGTCTTCCTCCTGAAAAAGATGCTGGAATCTTGGGTTCATATATACAATATAGACGGGATGTGACGCCGATTGCGCATATGCTTTAATGTTAGCTATTACCTGCTCCATTGTTTTTATACCAAACGGATTAAACAGGTAAATTAAGTTGGTCCCCTTTGGTATTCCGTACAAGGTGGCATCCAGTTTACTCAGGTTGTACCTGGTTTTGCTGCCATGTTTAAACATCTGCCTGCAATTGCTTCTGGCCTGTTCGAGCGAAACAGAATCAAGGTCTACCCCGGCAACCCGCCTAAATCCCGATTTCATTCCCACGACCATCGCCTTACCGGATCCGCAGCCAATATCCAGGAGACAAATATCCTTAGCCAGTATGGGGATGTGCCGGAAGGCGCGTTGAATCAGGAAAAATGAGGTTTCCTGGTTTTCATGTGCATCATGGTACAAAGAATGGCTTCTTGTTAAGGCCAGGTTTTCTGAATAATCTGGAAATACAACGCCGATCTTTCTGTACTGTCGTTTACGGATAAATTCAACGGTGAAATTGATCAGACCGGTCCAGAATCCCTTGGTATGAAATTCATTTCGAAGCGTTAGGAACTTTAACTGCACAGAAGTAAATAAAGTTGCCATAAATGCTTGTTTCGTTTAGAATATCAGGTATTCGACAAGGTTAGAAACCCGGTTCTGGGTCTGTATCCAGAAGAAGCAGCTTATTAACAACGGAACTACGGCGCTAACTCAAAAAAGCAGTTCAGTAATATACAACAATTACCTGGTTTTATCTTACTTTGCGATCAATAGCCCTTGATCTTTTTTGTACCTATTTGAATGGGGAGGAGGAGACACACGGACGATCCCATGTCCGTGTGCCTGCCAGAGCAGCATAAAATCTTGTGGTTCAAAAGGCCCGGTCATGATTGGCCGAAGACAATCAGAATGCCTGTACTGCCGCCCGCTTCACGGATCTGCATTTGAATGAAGCGTTTTGTGAAGCCAAACCCATGTTTTGATATGATGGCCTTTGCAAAGGATAATGTAACAGGAACGGTAACGGAAATCGGACTGAGGTCTTTCAATGGATGAGGTAAAACAACCGGCCTAAAAGCCGCGTCTTCCCTTTTTTACCAAAAATGATGCCCGAAAATCAAAAAAAGCCTCAACTCCTTAATAATCAATTCAAAAAAAATCTAGGTAAAGCAGGGCTCCTGCAGTTTAAATAGTACATTTGAACTGTCAATCAAATATTTTTTTGTATCCGTAGGCCCTTTCCAGGTATTTTTTCCCTGATCAAAATCCGCTACTATGCGTTTAAGGCCAATTGTTACCAGCAGATACCTGATCCTGTTTGCTTATTCCTTGATTGTATCATTGACATTCGACGGCATTTTGCAGGCACAACCTTTTTCCATCGGACGAAGGGTGATAACCTATACTGATCCGGAAAGAGGGAACAGGTCTATTTCAACAGATCTGTTTTATCCTTCCAGCCAGGCAGGTAATAACGTACCTATCGCATCGGGCAACCAGCAATTTCCCGTGGTGGTTTTCGGCCATGGATTTGTCATTCCCGTTTCATCCTATTCCTGGCTGGCCGATTCGCTGGTTAAATACGGGTATATATTAGCGTTACCTTCAACCGAATCGGGCCTGTCCCCTTCTCACGAACAGTTTGGTAAAGACCTGTCTTTCCTTTGTGGGAAACTGAAGTCTGAAGGAACGAATCCTTCTTCATTCCTTTATCAGCGAGTATGGCCTAAAACGGCCGTTGGTGGGCATTCCATGGGCGGCGGGAGCAGTTTCCTGGCTGCAGCCGGTTCACCAGACATCAACGCCATATTCAATTTTGCGGCTGCCGAAACCAATCCTTCTGCCACCAATGCTGCCCTTTCGGTCAATATACCTGCGCTGGTTTTTTCCGGTAGTAATGATTGCATCGTATCTCCTGCTGTTCAGCTATCCATGTATAATAACCTGACCAATAGCTGCAAGACATACATTAATATCACCGGCGCATTGCATTGCCAGTTTGCCAATAACAATGGCACCTGCGCATTTGGACAGATCACCACAGGCTGTAATAATTCGCCAATAACGCCCGGTATCACATTCAGTAAAGTACAATCACTTCTACTGCCATTTCTCGATTATTTTGTGAAAGACGTTTGTGCAAGGGGAAATGATTACCTGGCATCTCTTAGTTCCATCACTGGCGTCAGTAAACTTAGCACCTGCAGCAGTTTTCCTGCTTGTGGTGTTGTTCCGGTTCGGCTGGTCAGTTTTACCGCTGCCCGTTTTGGAAATGTCGCCAAGATCCGTTGGAGTACCGTAACGGAAGATGATGTACTTGATTATGTTGTGGAAACAAAAAGCGAGCAAACTGTTTTCAGAGAGATTGCCAGAATCAAACCAAGGGGTGGCATAACCGGCATCAATGAATACCAGGTAACAGACGATCGTCCTGTATCCGGAACCGTATTTTACAGGCTACATATGCTGCTTCGCGATGGCCGTTCGGCCTATTCATCCTGGGTAAGGGTTACCAATGAATCCCCTGACTTATCCCTGATCAGCATTTCTCCCAACCCCGGCGCCGGCGCCATACGGTTAACCATAAACGCACCCAATTCCCTCCAGGCCAGGTTATTGGTATTTGACCAGCTTGGACAACTGGTTTCAAAGCAGACATTCAGCATTGTCAAGGGAACCCGCGATTATCCGGCACAATATTTATCACAACTACCCGCCGGGGCATATCGACTGGTGCTTCGAGATGACATAGGTAAAAATGCCGGCCATATTGGCTGGATCAAACAATGATCAGAAAAGTCCGATTTATGGACGTTGCGGCAAGTTGAAATCACTGAAATACCTGGCAACATTATCCATTGGTATAACCTGGTCGGCATAAACCCTTGGCCTGTTACCGTTTGCCTGCGTGATCGTATAATCCAGCACCAGCCTGCCATCGACCACAACGGGCTGATAGCCCAGAAAAGCGTAATCCGGCCTTACCGGGTAAAAATATTCCAGGCTTGAAACACACTGCACTTTACGTATATCCTGCCCCGATAGTGTCTTCGGATCAACTTCATATACAAACCCCAGCCTGTTATTGACTGACCCGTATCGATTGGTATTTCTGAAGACATAGATTGACGAAGATTTAAGACTGTCGGTCTCCACTTTTTTATCAGGCGAGAGCTTATAACTCCTGTTAGCTATAAAATCATCTACGAATTCCCTTTCCTCCGCGTACCACGCTTTTCAGATCGGGAAGGTACATGACGATCTTGACACGGTTTGTGTCAAATACCAGCATCATGGAGTCGGTCTTATTTTCCGTTGACCCTTCAACGGTTATTTTGTACTTGACAACACCGACGAATGTCTTTTGTGAATAAGCCTGCGAAATACTCAGCAGGGCCATGCATAAGATCAGGATACGATTCATGAAATTTCTTCTGCCATTTGGTGAATAAATACGATTAATTTACGCCGATCTTTTCATTGACAATGGCCAGTATGGCCGCTTCTTCCGCAATCGCTTTTTGCTCAATCTCCCTTCCCCTGCTGATGACCTCATTGGTATATGATTGGTCATCATATCCGGTCGTGTTGATCCTGACATTCATGAAAGCTCCCATCACTGCGCTTCTGGCACATAGTGCGCCTACACCCGCATCTGATACTGAATTGGGATTTCCTATTTCCGCCATCGCACGAATGACTTCCATACTTTCATACGACAACTGCATCACCCTGAAAGGTATTTCAATGGCATGCCGGGTGGCTGCCTGTATGGCCGCATGCCTGGCAGCTTTTTCCGATTCGGTGGATTTGGGAAGCGAAAATGCGTTCATGATCCTGTTAAAAGCATCCGTATCTGCATCAACCATCCTGAGGAGGGAAGACCGGTAATGCTCTCCTTTTTCCGCCCACTGGCTGAATTCTTCCCAGCGTTCGTCCCATCCTTTTTTATGTGATGATAAATTGGCCACCATCGCAGCCAGTGCGGCACCCAGTGAACCCACATAGGCAGCGATCGAGCCGCCACCCGGTGCAGGGCTCTCGCTGGCCGTTTCCTCGGCAAATGCGGCAAGCGTTTTATTCACGAGTTTACTTTGGGCAGGGTCTGCCAGAAGGTATTCAATGACCCTTTCTTCCGGATTAAACGGACCGAGTTCATCCAGGCCCATTGATTTGACGGCAATACGGATCAATTCTTTTTCACTGACACCGGTTGAACGCTGTTGCTTTTGAAGAAAATACTTTCCTGCATCCGTAAGGGCTTTTAGGGGAACCAGCCCGACCAGCTCACTACCGGTAACCCTTATGCCGCGGGCTTCCGCCTTACGGCAAGCCTCATCAAAGGCAACGTGTACGGGCGTGACATTGATATTCGTCAGGTTGATTGAGATCTGGGCAATTCCATATTCCTCTATGAACCAACCAATGGCTTTTACACATTTAAGGCTGCCGGGAATATTGACCTGCTTTCCATCCTGGTCTAACACCACTTTTCCGTTTTCTCTTTTAACCCGGCCGGCTTCCCTTATATCAAAAGCAATGGCATTGGCACGGCGCGTGGAGGTTGTGTTGAGGTTTATATTATATGCCACCAGGAAATCCCTTGCCCCGATAACGGTAGCCCCCCTTTTGGCGTCAAAACGGGCCGGTCCGAAATCGGGTTTCCATTCCTCCTGTACTATTTTTTTAGGAAGTCCCTCATACTCACCCGCACGGATAACCGATAAATTGCTCCGATTCTTATCAGGCTGTGCCGCTTCATAGAGATAAACCGGGAGATCGAGTTCTTCCCCGACCCTTTTTGCAAGCTGACGCGCATAGCCTGCTGTTTCCTCCATACTGATATTGGAAATGGGTATCAGCGGACATACATCGGTTGCGCCCATTCGGGGATGTTCTCCGCTATGACGGCTCATATCAATGAGTTCTCCCGCCTTTCGGATCGCACGGAAGGCCGCTTCTATGACCGGTGCAGGTTCTCCAACAAAGGTGACCACCGTTCGGTTAGTGGCTTTTCCTGGATCTACATTTAAGAGCCTCACCCCTTCCACCGATTCAATGGCCGCCGTGATCTGACCGATCACCTGCATATCGACGCCCTCGGAAAAATTGGGTACACATTCTATCAGTTGTTGCATAATATCAAATTCGATTGGTGAAGTATGATGTTTGATTTATGAAATGAATTGCCCCTGCAGCATGACACGGCTGACGAGGTTGGATCCAAAAGAATAAGGCAGGTATGCCAAAGAAGGCATTGGACGGGTAAAGATCAGGTTGGCCTTTTTCCCCGTCTGTATGCTACCCAGTTCTGTTCCCCATTCCATGGCATGTGCGCCATTTAATGTGGCTGCATTAACTGCTTCCTCTGGCAACATCTTCATTTGTATACAGCTAAGGGCAATGACGAAATTCATATTACCACTGGGAGAAGAGCCGGGATTATAATCGGATGCCAAAGCTATGGCGGCACCGGCATCTATCATTTGCCTGGCAGGCTGATAACCCATCCGCAGAAAGAAGGCAGCTGTTGGCAGTAATGTACCGATCGTTCCCGATGCGGCCAGGTCTCTGATATCCGTTTCTGTCATGGACTCCAGGTGGTCTGCAGAAATGGCCTGCAAGGCAATGGCCTGTTGAAGACCGCCAATGCTGTTCAATTGGTTGACATGTACTTTAGGTTTGAGGCCATAAGAGATCCCTGCCCGGCATATCCGGTCCATTTCTTCGGGGCTGTAAAAACCCGATTCGCAAAACACATCAATATAATCTGCCAGCTTTTCTCTTCCTATCACAGGCAGCATGTCATGTATGATGAGGTCGATATATCCTTCCCTGTTTTCCTTATACTCTACCGGTAATGCGTGTGCGCCAAGAAAAGTGGCCCTGATGGACACCGGTGACCTCTCTTTCAGTTTCCTGATAACACGAAGCATTTTAAGTTCTGCTTCAACCGTAAGGCCATACCCGCTTTTGATCTCCATGGCGCCTGTTCCCATACGGCTGCATTCGTCAAGCCTTTCCCAGGCAAGACGGAATAATTCGTCTTCCCCGGTTTCCTGTAGCCGTCTCGCAGAATTGAGTATACCACCGCCTTTGGCCGCGATCTCAGCGTAACTCATACCCCTGATCTTATCGATGAACTCATCCTCGCGGCTCCTGGCAAATACGAGATGCGTGTGGCTGTCGCACCAGGCAGGCAAGACCCATTGCCCGCCGGCGTCCACAATTTCACGGGGCGGATGAGGCACCTTTAATTCCAATTCATACATGTGACCAAAATCAGCAATGAATCCGTCTTCTATGAGAAGGAAAGCAGGGCCGATCATGGGCAACTCAGCCAATTCCTTTCCCCGAAGCAGGCGGCTGTTTTCGTGTACACCTGCCAGTTGTGCAATATTGATGATCAGTGTTGTCATGGTTCTTCCAAATCGTTATTTTCCGGAGAGTTTTTCCCAAACGGATCGCCCGAACTGTTCCAAACCGGGATCCCTGGCGCCCATTAAAAGCAATACGCAGGGTGCAGACAGGTGACTTTTCACCGCATCCGGGAAACGCTCCCTGTCTTCCACAAAAAAAGCTTTTTTGCCCAATGCCTGTATCCCTTGTATGAGATCATTAGCGGAAATATCCTTCACTGCGGTTCCACCGGCGTAATATATCTCACTCATCCAAATTTCATCATCATCCCGCATCACCGCTGCGATCTCCTGAATAAAATCATCTTTCAAAAAACGGGTCGGGCCATAACCATGCGGTTGGAACCAGGCGATCACACGGGGCGCGAGCGGCTGGCAGGCGGCTATGGAGGAAGCGCATTTGACCGGGTTATGTGCATAATCGTCTATGACCATGAGTCCATTTTTTTCTCCCAGTACCTGGTGTCGCCGGTATATACCTTCATAGGTGGAAAGTGCACTGGAACAGGTTTTAAGCGTAACACCCAAGTGAACGGCCACGGCTACCGCAGCCAAAGCATTTTCCATATTGTGCTTTCCCACACAAACTAACGTAAATGGGCAACCGTTAATAAAAAAATGACTGGTCAGACCTTCCTGCTTAAATCCGGTGGCCATAAAACCTGCCGGTTCATCGGAGGAGGAAAAATCCCAGGCCGCATTTTCCGATAAACCCCTGGTCAGCATATGTGACCGGTTGACAATGAAACGATCCTTGGTATGTTCCCTGAAAGTGGCGAATACCTGGAGTAATTCGTCAATTTCCTGGTGGTCTTTATCGATATTGAGCAACAGCCCGATTTCCGGATGATATTGAACAATGCTCTTATCGCTTTCATCTGCTTCGATCACCAGCCAGTCACCCTGCCCCACCCATGCATTGCCAATCTTACCTTCCCTGATTAAGCTGGTCAATCCTGCGCCACTGATGATACTGGGCGACATCCCGGCCTCCTGAAGGATATGGAACAGCATGGCACTGGTGGTGCTTTTGCCGGAAGTGCCACCGACCGCGATCGTTTTCCGGCTATCTGTGATCAGTGCCAGCAATTCGCTGCGTTTTAAAATGGGAATGGATAGGCTTTTGGCTTTTTGGACTTCCGGAACGGTATCTTCAACGGCGGTGGAAACAACCACCAGATCGGTCAGTGTACTGATCCCTTCCCCGTTCTGCGGAAAGCAACGAATGCCTGAAGCCTCCAGCTTATCGCGCGTATCATTACCCTCTCCGGGAATAAAATACCGGTCACTGCCACTGACCTGTTTGCCCGATCCGGCCAAATATTGGGCAATGGCGCTCATCCCGGCTCCAGCCACGCCTATAAAAAATATGATGGCAGTCTTCTAACCTAACATCCTTACCGATCATATCCTTATCCTTTTAACAATCAGTTGGCCATAAAGGCGTTTACTTCGTGACTGATTGCAGGTTCAATTACAGGTTTAATACATGCGGACATCGGCCGGGGATCGATATTATTACCGCTAACAGGCGCGCAATCAACCAAAAGAATTTGAATTGTTAATATGTGTTATCAAGCCATTTATGAAATATTCCCTTTTCCTCTTTAGTTTACTGACCGTTATATCCTCTTGTGCCCAGCCTGTTCCGGCCGAATGGAAAGTTCCTGCACCGGCTTCCTCAAAAAGCTGGCTGTCATGAAGTTGCTGCCACATTTGCACAGGGTTGTTTCTGGCACAGTGAAATTGTTTTCCAGTCGTTGACCGGCGTCCGTGATGCCGTATCCGGATTCGCCGGCGGCAAAACGGTCAACCCGAGTTATGAAGATGTTTGCACGGGCAAGACTGGCCATGCGGAATCCGTTCAGGTTTATTACGACAGCACCAAGATCAGCTATGCTGAATTAGTCAGCGCGTATTTTGCCAGCATGGACCCCACGTCGCTGAACAGGCAGGGAAACGATGTTGGTACCGAATACCGCTCTGTTGCGTTTTATCGTAATGAAAAGGAAAAGAAGATCATAGAAAATGAAATAGCCAGGATCAATGCCAGTGGAAAATATTCAGGCAGGGTGGTTACTGAGGTCAGGCCATTCTCTGCATTTTATCCTGCTGAGCAGTACCACCAGGAATATATAATCACCCCGGGAACCCTTATGTTCAGCGGGTATCCATTCCCGATTACCTGCATTTCAGAAAAACGTTCAAGGCCGGCAGATTTAAAGACTAATATACCGGTATCACTTTTTACTGAATGCCTGGTCCATTTTGTTTCCAAGAAAATAACCGACGACCGAACCGGCGATGACCCCTGCGGCTATCCACCAGGTCGGTTCTCCGGCAGCAAAACCAGGCTATGCCACCGCCAAATAATATACACACCGGCACCGTAAACGTTTTGGCGGTTGAGGTGCACGGGTTCTTTAAATACCCTATGGTGTGGTTATGATGTTGCTGATGAAGCTTATGTTCAGTACGGTTCTTTGATCTGGGCATATCCAAAATTTTAGTCCTGTTAAAACAACTAATTTATGGTAGTAAAGGAAATAAAGTGATACTTGCCGATCCATGACTGAAATCATTGACTGCTCATGATTATGGTCATAGCCTGTTCACGAAAACCACAGATATAAAAAAAAACCTTCCTGAGAAGGTTTTCCATAGCGGGCATTTTGAGCATAGGTTAACAACGGCGACCTGCCATGTGGTCACAAATGGTGACTATGCCATAAAAATGAAATAAAATGCGGGAAATTCTTGTAGTATATATTCGATTTTTCCTGAAGAAAAGCATGACAGGGAAAAATCATGCATAAACCAGGTGAGATCAGGAAGCCTGGGAAAGCTCGTAAGCGTAGCCGTTAACCGGAATGTCTCTCTCTAAGACGGTGGTGACCGGGCTAGTTATGATCTGTATGTTACGTATATCCTCTTCCGTTATGGTATCGTTGATGTCGGTGAGATGGCGATGGATCTTTTCATGTGTGATCTCGTCCCTGTAACTGCGGAGGGGAGACAGCGTGTCCAGGAATCCGGCTTTGTTGGGGAGATTTCTCATGACAGAAAGTTTCCACAATATTACTCTTTATCCAGACAAACCAGGCGTATGGGGGCCAGAGGTAACAATTTGGTAACATTGCATATCTGCATTGTTAATCAATGGATTCCGAGAATTACTGATACTGTATATATACCGGGCTGGGTATAAAACGAACGAGTTCATCCGGGGTATACAGGCCATTGCGGTCCGTCTTAGTATCGTTCTTATAAAACAGTTTAAAACCGGTAAACTGCACGGGTTCCCGGTAGATATACCTCAGCCAGGTCGACTTCTTCAAAATCTTGGTTCCCCACCCGTCCATATTGATCACCAACTGAACTTCAGGGGTCTTTTTGATCAACTGGTAATTGGTGATCATGCCTTGAGTAAACCGGTGAATGACCAGGACCTTGGGAGGAAGGTTATTCTTTTTAACGATTTGGGCGAGGTATTCAATGGCATCGTTGATGTCTGACGCGTCAAAGGTGCCGATCTTCTTACCTGGTACTTCGCCGCCTTTCATGGAGAACTCTGGGTCGATGCCCAGGTGCACGTCAGGCATGGAGATGTATTTTTCAAGAAGCGGCACTTCTGCCCTGACGGTACTATGCCCGACCTGGATATCCAGGAAGGTGAGACCGTTGATCTCCCTTGCCCAATGCAGGATACTGTCTATTTGGTGAAAGGGCATCCGGTTCCGGTATTTACCATCCCTGCCACCCTGCCCTTGCGCCGTAGCGGCGATGTAGTGTAGGGCAGGAACAACGGTCAGGCTTGTATCGGCGGCTTGCCAGCGACTGCATTCCTGTTTTAGTTTGGCCAGCATGGCTTCTTTGGGAAGTTCTCCCAGAATGCCCATGTTTTTTGAATACAGGTTACCGTAATATGCAACGATCCTTTTATAAGGTAAAATGGCGCCGGGTAATGGGTATACCGTATTCTTCACTGGCCAGCGTTTACCGGAATCGCCATTGGCCACTTTCAGTAGCAGCCTGTCGTACGCTGCGGTATCAATGCTGGTGGCAGTAAAAGCAGTGGTCTGCAGGCTATCCGTCTTCTTCATGGTTGTATTAGGAACTGTATCCGTCGGGGCTTTAGATAAGCCTGTAGAGGAAGAATCGTTGCAGGATGCAAGCAAAGGCCATGCAAACAGAACCAGGGCTGTTTTAAAAATCCGGTAAAATGCTTTCATGAACTAAAAATATCCTAAACGGTTGAACCTTGCAGCATAGGATTAATCCCCATATGTTCATAACCTTACCTGGCCTGCCATGTATTGTTTGCTGGTTGGATATCAGGGAAAACCTTGTCCGGATCCAGTACGACCTGCTTCAGTTTATCTTTTTCGGGAATGATGACTTTATGGTAAGGAGTATTATTCCAAATTTCCACTGGAAGTTTGATCATCCCCTTTTTGCCGTTGATGGTTTCATACGAGAGTATGACAGGCAGAGCCATTCCGCCAAGATTAGCCAGGCTTACAATGGATGCCCCATCGGATGATAGCGTATCCGTTTCCACATTGGTAATGGCCTGGTCTAGTTTGAGATTATCCATGAACCAAGCCCTCCAGAACCAGTTCAGGTTCTCACCTGCTGCATTATTCATGGAGCGGAAAAAGTCCCAGGGTGTCGGGTGTTTATAAGCCCAGTTACGTATATAGCTTTTAAAGGCATAATCAAAACGATCCGTGCCGAGAACCTGGTTTCGGAGCAAGGTCAGTCCGGCTGCAGGCTTATTATACAAAGCCAGTCCAATATTGGCCTCCTGCAAGCCATCGGGGGTTTTGAATATCGATTCACTGAAATCGCTGAAATAATAAGGCGCCATTTCATGCATATTGTTGTCTGGTGCCTTGTACTCTCCCTTATTGAAATCGTCATCAGCCAGTGAATTAATGAATGTATTGAATCCTTCATCCATCCAGCCGTATTTTCTTTCGTTACTTCCAACGATCATGGGGAACCAGGTATGACCGAATTCATGGTCGGTTACGCCGAACAATCCTTCTCCTGTGGCATCAGAGCCGCAAAAGACGATACCGGGATATTCCATCCCGCCGATATTGCCCGCCACATTAACCGCTACCGGGTAAGGGTATTCGAACCAGCGGCGGCTGTAATTTTCAATACTTCCCTTGTTGTATTCGGTGGCACGCCCCCAGGCTTTTTTTCCGGCGCTTTCTGCAGGGTAAGCGCTTTGCGCCAGTGCCGTGCGACCCGATGGCAGGTTGATCCTGGCTGCATCCCAGATAAATGAACGGGAAGACGCCCAGGAAAAATCCCTTGCCTGTTGCAGCCTGAAATGCCAGGTAAGTTCTTTGCCTTTGGGCCTTGAAGCCGGATCGGTCACTTCTTTCTCTGAACGGATGATCACCGTCTGGTCGCTATTACGTGCCTTAGCCAGTCTTTGTAACTGCTCATTGGTCAACACATCTGCGGGATTCAGGAGTTCTCCTCCGGCCACAACGATATGAGATGCGGGCGCCGTGATCTTAACATCAAAATCACCGTATTCGAGGTAAAATTCGCTTGGGCCGAGGTAAGGATCCGTATTCCATCCGTTGACATCATCAAACACACATACCCTTGGGTACCACTGGGCCACGGAAAACACGGGGCCATTCCTGGTAGGCTGAATGCCACAGCGGTCTGCCCCATAGGCAGGTAACACAAAGGAGTATGCTATGGTCAGGTTCATGACGCCTCCCAGTTTCTTCACGGGATCGGTCAGACGCACCTGCATGCGTGTATCCGTTACCAGGTAATCCGCCTGGCGCCCGGTATCGGATAATGTTACTGAGATAATCTGATAACCTCCATTAAACCGGCTTCGGGCATCACCATAACGACTACGGGCATCCGCAGGAAAGCGAGCCTGTCCCCTGCTGTCTTTGTTAAACAGGTTTTGATCAAGCTGCAGCCAGATATAATACAGGTCCTGCGGACTGTTATTGGTATATGTGAGCGTTACTTTACCGGAAATACGGTTCTGCGTTTCATCAAGCGATGCTTCAATGCGGTAATCTGCCCTGTTTTGCCAGTAATCCCCGGCAGGCTCGCCATTGGATGCCCTGTATCGGCTTGCGATGGGCAGGTCGATGGGAGAAAATAGATAAGACGGGTTATAATCCGAAGCGGGCGCTTCTTCCGGTGATTGAGCCATACCGAAGTGACCAAGCAAACAAAAGCATACGGCAAAAGACGCCTTTTGGAAAAAAGAAGATGTGTTGACCATGAATAAAATTATGGATTTAGAATGTACTATATTATACCGGAAAGCAAAGCATTGGTTAAACTCACTCCCATTTCCTGATCAGGTCTGCAGCTTCTTTCCTGATCCTTGGGTCGTCTTCCGTATGAATGGGCAATCCCTGAATAATCCTGAGCATTTCGAGCGCCTTATCTTCCTGGTCATTTTTTTTATATGCTTTGGCCAGTTCAAGGTAATTCAGCATGAAATCGGGCCGGAGCGATCTGGCTTTTTCGTATGCGCTGATCGAAGCTTTAAAAGAAGCCGACGGCAACCCTCCGTAAAATACTTTTATGGCCGCTTTTTCCAGCATATTCAGGTTGCAAACCTCATAATTCCACTTCCCGATGATATGCCAGGCTTTGAAGTTAGCCGGATTGAGCCTGATGGCTTCTTCAGCGTGATGCCTGATCTCCTTGACCTGGGCAATTTTTTCCTTCCCGCTTTTAGTCAGAGCCGTTCTCCCCAGTGCGATCGCCATGACCACATGAGCTTCATCAGACTGGGGAAAATACCGGAGGGCTGTTTTACCATAAATTGCCGCAGCCTGATAATACTCATCCCGTACCTTATGATCCTTTTCCCTGAAACCCACCCGGCTGCATAGCTCACTGGATTTTGTCAGCGCCAGCAGGTTAACGGGCTGTAACCGGAGTGCTTCTTTATATTTCAGCAACGATTCTTTTTCTTTCATGGATTTCTCCAGCCTGTCGGCCTCCGCAAGCACGGTATGGATATCCTGTGCACGCAACTGGGGCATTAGCGCCAATAAGAAAAGAAATATAAGGAGGCGATTCATCATGCGGCAAAATGTTGTTCGGCACAAACCCCTATCTCACCGGAGAAGCCTTCAATGGGTGGGTTCTTTTTTGTGATCCGGACTTTAATAAATCGAATACGCTTGTCTGATAGATATATATCAGCTATGATGTCCTGCGCGAGGGTTTCGAGCAAGGCAGTTGGTTGCAGCATCCTTGCCCTGACCTGTTCAAAGACCATGGAGTAATTCACCGTCTGCCCGATATCCGTGATCCTGCACGCTGGGTCAAACCTGATCTCAGCAGACACTTCAAAGAGATTCCCCGCGAGGGATTCTTCCTCGTAAAGACCGTGTTTACCGGGGAAAAGCATATTATCTAACCTGATACTGATCAAGATTGGTTGAATTAAAAGAAGTGATGAAATCAAAGATCAGTGCAGGCCTTTTTCACCCAGGTATCTCTCCGCATCAAGAGCCGCCATACAGCCGCTACCCGCTGCCGTTACGGCCTGCCGGTAAGTTTTATCCTGCACATCGCCAGCTGCGAATACACCCTCCACATTGGTTTTACTTGTTCCTGGGATCGTTTTGATATATCCGGTTTCATCCATATCGATCCAGTCTTTAAAAATGCCGCTATTGGGCTGGTGGCCGATGGCTACAAAAAATGCACTGACCGGAATCTCTGTTTTTTCCCCGGTCTTGTTATTCCTTATCCTCACCGCTTCCACTTTTTGCCCGCCTAAAACCTCGTCGGTTTCCGCATTCCAGTAAACTTTGATATTGGAAGTGTTCAAGACCCTTTCCTGCATCACTTTACTGGCGCGCATTTGTTCTCTGCGAACGATCATATGAACCGTGCTGCAGATCTTAGACAAATACAATGCCTCTTCCGCTGCGGTATCTCCTGCCCCCACGATAGCCACTTCTTTTCCACGAAAGAAGAATCCATCGCAAACGGCACAGGCGCTTACGCCAAATCCGTTGAGCCTTTGCTCACTTTCGAGCCCGAGCCATTTGGCGGAGGCCCCGGTACTGATGATCACGGAATCCGCTTCGAGCCATTTTTCCTCATCGATCTGCACTTTCAGCGGCCTTGAAGAAAAATCCACGGCCGTAGCGATACCATATCGGATGTCGGCCCCCATTCGGGCTGCCTGCTTTTCAAAATGTACCATCATTTCCGGACCTTGAATACCGTCCGGGTAACCGGGGTAATTCTCCACTTCGGTTGTGATGGTTAACTGTCCTCCTGGCTGAATGCCCTGGTATAATACGGGTTTGAGGTTAGCCCTGGATGCGTAAATGGCCGCTGTATATCCTGCGGGGCCCGATCCGATGATCAGGCAACTGATCCTTTCTGTGTCCTGCTGCATGTCTTTTTTACTTGTTAGGCCGTAAAGAAAATATAACCTTACCTGCCGGAGAAATTAAATTATTCAGATGCTGTAAACAACCTTTACCGCACAATGACCGTATCGTACCAACCTGCATATCCGCAAAAAGCCCCCAGGGCGCCATTAGATACATTGCCAATGACCTTGTTCGGTTGAGCAAAGGGGTTACCAATACTCTGGTAAGCAAATTCCCAGGTATTCCAGAACAGGTAAGTGGCCCGGTCGATATTACAGAATTTTAGCGTGACCGTATCTCCTTTCCTGAAAAAATTCTCGTCCCGTTCAGGCGGATCGTTGCGGTTGATTCCCGGCGGCAGCTGAATTTCAAAACTCGTTCCGTCGATCACTTCATCAGTGAATACGGAATTTTCTCCCGGCAGAAAGTTGCCGCTGTTGATCCGGGTGAAATAACGTGAGTAGTTTCCCATACCTACCGGGTCGTTGAGCCGCACAAACATGACCCTTTTATTGGTATCAGGGTTCAAGGGGGCCGGTTTAAAATAAAATGAGTCAGGCACTTCCGTTTGAGCAGGAATGGTTGTATTGGCTGTGTATTCCATACCATCCGCCAGGATACGAAGTGAATAGGAAGTATTTAATTCACCCAGGAATGATGTAGCTAAGGATGCGGAATCGATCCCATAATAATAAGCGGTATAACCCGGCGCTAAAGGGAATGCGTACTCTTTCATCCGGTGGGTCAAAGAACCGTTAGACACATAAACTTCCGCATTGCGAACAAAGAGTGTGCTTAAAATGGACGGATCGATCTGGCTGAAAAAAGAAGTACTTCTTGTCAGAAAAACAACCGGGGGCTTACCGCTTTCGATCTCTGCGTCAACCACCAGCACATCTTTCGCATTGTCGAGATCAAAATTGATATTCTTTTCGCAGGAAAAAAGGAAAGCCGACAACAAAACCAGGGTCATTCGTTTCATAATGTAAAATTAGTACTATTGGAAACAATTAACTGACGGATAGGTTGAACGGGAAAAGCCTGTGGGGAAATAAAATCAAAGGCCCCGTAAACGGGGCCCTGAATGAGTTGTTGTATTGTTGGATTGGATGGATGTTCAATTAACCCAGGTATGCTTTAAGCGCACCGCTGTAGCGGGCTTTTTGCAGGCGTTTGATCGCACGTTCCTTGATCTGGCGTATACGCTCCTTGGTGAGGTCGTACTTTTGCCCGATCTGTTCAATGGTTACGCCGTTCTCACCGTCGAGCCCAAAATAAGCATTGACGATTTCAGCTTCCCGGGGACTAAGGGATTTCAGCACGCGGCGTATTTCGTTTTTCAGCGAATCATGCATCACGTCTTCATCGGTTTCATCACCGCCTTTCAACAGGTCGCCCATCGCAACATCTTCCGCTTCGTGCACCGGGGCATCCAGCGAAGTATGCCGCGTATTACTCTGGAATATGTTATTGATCTCCGTTTCGCTCATTTCCAGCAATTCCGCCAATTCTTCGGTTGAAGGTTCGCGTTCATGCTCCTGTTCGAAAGCCATATATGCCTTATTGGCCTTGTTATACGTTCCGATCTTGTTTTGAGGCAAACGAACCAGCCTGCCCTGTTCGGCCAAAGCCTGCAGAATAGACTGACGGATCCACCATACGGCATATGAAATGAATTTAAAGCCTTTGGTTTCATCGAAACGCTGGGCGGCTTTAATCAGACCGAGGTTGCCTTCATTGATCAGGTCGCTGAGCGACAAGCCCTGGTGTTGATACTGTTTGGCCACCGACACTACGAAACGAAGGTTGGCCTGAACCAGTTTATCTAACGCCCGCTGATCTCCCATTTTGATCTTCTGCGCAAGGATGGTTTCCTCTTCAGGTGTGATCATGGAAATCTTGGAGATTTCCTGCAGATATTTTTCGACCGCCTGGGAATCACGGTTCGTAATCTGCGTAGCGATTTTAAGTTGCCTCATTGTGTAAGTATGATATGATAATACGTTTAAACAGTCGGTAGACCGAGTTTGTTGGAAAATCGTTGCAAGGAGGATAATGAATTATAACCTGAACTGAGTACAAAGTTAATATTCAATTTTTGTTTTTCATAGTGATTGCAAAAAAATTAAATATGTTGAATTAGTTCCATTTGATCAAACTCCCTGCCAGATTGAGGTATTACCTGCCGAATTTATATGTTTTGTGAAAAAATTGGCCCTTTGATCTGACATCAACCTAACCATACAGGGCCTGTGTCAACTTTCTGATCCTGCCTGTTCCCGGAATATCCGGTAATTGATATTATTTTTGTTTCATGCGCATTGAACTCAGATCGGACACATTTACCCAGCCTACCCCGGCGATGCTGGAAGCCATGATGAAAGCCCGTGTGGGCGATGATGTATTTGGGGAAGATCCCACCGTCAATGAACTGGAATCCAGGGCATCCGAGATGTTTGGGATGGAAGCGGGCCTGTTTTGCCCTAGTGGCACCATGACCAACCAGATAGCCATCAAATGTCATACACAACCCGGCGATGAAGTGATCTGTGATCAGCAAAGCCATGTCTATATTTACGAAGGCGGCGGCATCGCATTTAACAGTGGCTGCCAGGTAAAACCTCTCAGCGGTGACCTGGGAAAGATCCGTGCCGGTCAGGTGGAAGAAGCGATCAACCCGGATGATGTTCATAAAGCCAGGACCAGGCTGGTAAGCCTGGAAAACACTTCCAACAGAGGCGGTGGTTCATGTTATGAAATATCTGAAATTCAAAAGATTAAAGAAGTTTGCTTGAAATATAACTTGAGCCTGCACCTGGATGGCGCCCGACTTTGGAATGCACTGGTGGCCAGGCAGGAATCGCCCAGGATCTATGGCGAATTATTTGACAGTATTTCCATTTGCCTAAGCAAAGGACTGGGCGCCCCCGTGGGTAGTTTATTATTGGGGAAGACAGGCTTTATCAGGCAGGCCCGCCGGGTCAGGAAAGTGTTCGGAGGAGGAATGCGCCAGGCCGGATACATGGCAGCAGCCGGTAACTATGCACTGGAACACCATATCGGCAGACTGGCCACCGATCATCAGCATTGCCGGAAAATTGCCGATGAATTGGCAAAAAAAGATTTCGTTGATGTTATTCTCCCCGTTGAAACCAATATCCTGATCGCCGGGATTTCCGGCCGGTATACAGCAGATAGTTTTACACGGTATCTCCGGGGAAAAAATATCCATTGCCTGGCCATTTCATCAACCCAGGTAAGGATGATCACGCATATTGACATTTCGGAGGAGATGACCGATCACCTCTGTGAAGTGATCCGGGCTATGTAAAGTCGAAGAATCTCACCGGATTATCTATTTTGCAATCGTTTCACTTAAGCAACCATTTAAGCATAAATTTTTCCGATGTTCCCAACCATTGACCCAACCTCCACCCATGCCTGGAAAGCGCTGGAAAAGCACTATCAATACCTCTCCGGAACCAGCATACGTTCCCTTTTCGACTCTGACCCCGAAAGGTTCAGGCATTTTTCCCTGGTGATGGAGGACATCCTGTTTGATTATTCAAAGAACCAGTTGACTGAGGAAACTTTACAACTGTTGATCAGCCTGGCCAATGAGTGTCAACTTCCAGCGGCGATAGAGGCCATGTTCAACGGGGAAAAAATAAACGGGACGGAAAACAGGTCTGTCTTACATACTGCGCTCAGGTATTTTGGCACAGACCCGATACTGGTCGACGGGGAAGATGTGATGCCTTCTGTCAGGCAGGTTCAGTTACAAATGAAGCAATTCTGCGAAGAAGTACACAGTGGAAAATGGACAGGCTATACGGGTAAAAGGATCAAACATATTGTCAATATCGGGATCGGAGGCAGCGATCTCGGTCCTGTTATGGTCACGGAAGCTTTAAAACCCTATTGGTCTGCCGGCATTCAACCGCATTTTGTCAGTAATGTCGATGGCACCCATATCGTGGAAACCCTTAAAAACCTGCAGGCGGATGAAACGCTGTTCCTGATCGCAAGCAAGACGTTCACCACACAGGAAACGATGACCAATGCCCATACCGCCAGGAATTGGTTCCTGGAATCTGGTGGCCGGGAAGAGGATATCCGGAAACACTTTGTGGCACTGAGCACCAATGCGCCGGAAGTGGCGAAATTCGGCATCGACACACGCAACATGTTTGCTTTCTGGGATTGGGTGGGTGGAAGATACAGCCTGTGGAGCGCCATCGGCCTGTCCATTGCACTGACCATAGGATACGATTCTTTCGAATCTCTGCTGCGTGGCGCATATTCCATTGACCAGCACTTCAAAAAAGAACCATTCGGAAAAAACATACCGGTGCTGATGGCACTGATCGGTATCTGGCACCGTAATTTTCATGGGATGAGTTCCGAGGCCATCCTGCCTTATGATCAATATATGCACCGTTTTGCCGCCTATTTTCAGCAGGGCAATATGGAGAGCAATGGTAAATATGTTGACAGGAACGGACAACAGGTCAGCTACCAGACCGGACCCGTCATTTGGGGAGAACCCGGCACCAATGGCCAACATGCTTTTTATCAGCTGATACACCAGGGAACCGAAAAAATACCCTGTGATTTCATTGTTCCGGCACGTTCCCACAACCCAGTAGGTGATCATCACGCCAAACTGATCAGCAATTTTTTTGCGCAAACGGAGGCCCTTATGAACGGGACAAAACATGAAAACCCTTACCGGATATTTGAAGGCAACCGCCCCACCCACTCCTTCCTCATTAAACAGATCACTCCCTACACTTTAGGCCAGCTTATAGCATTATATGAGCATAAGATATTTGTTCAGGGTGTGATCTGGAATATTTACAGTTTTGACCAATGGGGCGTTGAGCTGGGAAAACAACTGGCCAACAGGATATTACCCGAACTGCAACATGACGACCCGATCAGCAGCCACGATTCATCAACCAACGGACTGATCAACGCATACAAAAAGCTCCGGTCTGTATGATCCCGGAATGAAAATGAAACAGGTAGATCCGCAGCTCAAGGCCCGCCACTTACATGGTAAAACCCGCAGGCAACTAACTTACTCATACAAAAACAAAAAAGCCTTTGCGTTTTGCAAAGGCTTTATCATGAGTTGTAATAGAATTACCATTTATCTACATCCTCCGACAAGCTATTGTCTGCCGCTGCACCGGGTTCATCCTGGCTGACGGTTGTTGGGGCAGCCGTTTCCTGCGTTGGAGCAACAGCCGGAGCCGGCTCATAGGCAGAAGCAACCTGTCCGTTTCCGGATTCCCCTTCTTCGTAGGGCGTATCATGGTTGAAAGCATCGAAATCGAAATCGGGCATCAGCTCCGTTTTCACATGATCGATCGTTTCGTTCAGCCCTTTCAGGAATTTATGGAAATCTTCCTTGTAGAGAAAGATCTTATGACGGTCGTACCCATCGGAATCAAACCTTTTCCTGCTTTCGGTGATGGTGATGTAATAATCATTGCCGCGGGTCTCCCTCACATCAAAGAAGTAGGTCCTGCGCTTACCGGCTTTCACACGGATACTGTGCACACTGTCCGGTTTTTTGTCATTGTTTTCGTACGCCACTTTGAATTCTTTTTTGATTGAAAATTGGGTCCTGTTTTTTTGAACCAGACAAAGATATAATTGTTTTCGAATTGGCAAAATTCAGTGTATCCCGGCTATTTCTCCCCTTCCGGGAGTTCATCCTGCTCCTGTTGCCGCCTGAACATATCGGCATAAACCCCATTCCCCGCCAGGAGTTCTTCGTGCGTTCCTGATTCGGCGATCCTCCCGTTTTCCATAACGATGATCTTATCAAACCTGAAGAGGGCAAATATCCTGTGGGTGATGATTATGGCTGTTTTGTCCTGCAGGTAATGATAGAGTGAATTGATGATCGCCTTTTCCGTTTTACTGTCAACTGCGCTCAGGCAATCGTCGAAAACGACAATTTGTGGATTTTTGACCAGGGCCCGGGCGATGGAAATACGTTGTTTCTGGCCTCCGCTGAGGGTTACTCCCCGCTCTCCCACCATGGTTTCGAAGCCCTGCGGCAATTGCCCGATCTCTTCTGCAATGCTGGCCTGTCGTGCCGCTTCCAGTATATCCTTCATTTCGAGGTTTTCCTGCCCGAATGCGATATTATTCCTGATCGTATCGCTGAAGAGGAATACATCCTGGGGCACATAACTGATTTTCCGGCGCAGGGTATCCAGCCGGATCTTTTTGATGGGCACATTGTCGTACTTCAGGTCTCCTTCATCCAGGTCGTACATCCTGAGCATGAGTTGGGCGAGGGTCGATTTACCTGAGCCTGTCCTGCCCACAATCGCCAGTTTCTCCCCCGGGCTGATATCCAGGGTAAAATCCTGAATGGCTTTGATGCCTGTATGACGATAGGTAAATGACGCATGCGAAAAGCTGATCTTCCCGGTCATGGGCGGATCAACGGGAGAAGGATCGTCTTTGATCACGGGTTTTATCTGCAGAAACTCATTGATCCTCCTTTGTGAAGCTACGGCCCGCTGGGTCATACTGGCCGTCCAGCCAATGGCACTTACGGGAAAAGTAAGCATCTGTATATACATGACAAATTCGGCGATCTTTCCAACGGAAGCACCGGGCACATGGTTGGCCACATCCAAACCGCCGATCAGGATGGTGATCAGGGTGCTCAGTCCGATAAGCAGGCCCATACTGGGAAAATAGATCGCTTCGGTGCGTGCCAGGCTCAGGGCATGTTTACGGTACTCTTCGCTGTTCCTTCCAAAAAAGCCCTGCATGGCCTTTTCCTGCACAAACGATTTGATCACCCGTATGCCGGAATAGGATTCCTGTGCATTGGTGGTCAGGTCGCTCAGCAAGGATTGTATCTTTTCGCTTTTCCGGTTGATGATGGTGTTCACGAAATAGATGGCCACGGCTAGAACAGGCAGCGGGCAGAGTGAAAGCAGTGTAAGCCGCAGATCGGACCGCACCATAAAAAAGAGGCTGAACCCTATGACGGCAGCCAGGTTGATGAAATACATGATGGCCGGCCCCGTGTACATACGCACCCGACTAACGTCTTCGGATATACGATTCATGAGATCCCCAGTACTGTGTGTCTTGTAAAAAGACATGTCAAGCTTTTGGTAGTGCGAGAAGATGGCATTCTTCTGGTCGTATTCTATATGGCGGCTCATGACGATGATGGTCTGGCGCATGAGGAACATGAAAAACCCGCTGATGATGGCCAACAGCAAGAGGATTAACCCGGTGTATAAGATCTTATGCTGATAACTCATCCCGTCAAACCAACGGATGATCTGGCTGACCATCACATCCAATCCGGCATCCTGTTGAAGCGGCTGACCGGTTTTGGCGGAAGGCTGTTCTTTCATGGCTTCCACGACCGTATTGATGACGTGGCCTGTTAACTGCGGGGAAATGATCCTGAAATAATTGGTCAGTATAACGAACAGAATGCCAAGGATGAACAACCAGCGGTATTTCCAGAAATAAGTATGGAGGGTCGATAACTGGGTCACGATGCAAAATTAGGCAAATGGGCCCTTAGATTAACCAGATACGGATATCAGCTTAAGTCACCGGATTATGCCTGCAACTGAACCCGGCCGCGTTGAATCATCAATTGGAAAATCAACCAGCCTTCTACAAAAACACAGGAAAATTGTGGAAAAAGTCATACATTTCTTGTCGCAATTGCTTACCTCCGGCCAGAACAAAACTGATTACATGAAACATTTATTGATGGCATTGTTGGCCCTCGCGCCATGTTGTATGATCAACGCGCAGACGCCTACGATCGTTAACGAGAAGTATTATGGCGGTTCGGGATCCGACCTGGGTCAATTTCTGACATCAACCAACGACGGGAACCTTATCCTGATAGGCCATGTCAACTCCGCCGACGGCCAGGTGATCGGGTACCATGGGGGCAGCGATATATGGGTTTCCAAAATATCCCCTTCAGGCTCGATCTTATGGAGTTCCTGCCTGGGCGGATCAAATGACGACCTCGCAAGTTCCTTTGCGTATGACAATGCCACGGGCAATATCGTCATTCTGGCCACATCGAACTCCAATAACGGAACTGTTGGCCTGAACCGCGGGTTGACCGACATCTGGATCTGTCAATTGAATGGCAACGGAAATATAAACTGGCAGCGTTCGTTCGGCGGTTCGTCGTTTGACAGATCGCTGAAGATCATCAACACCTCGGATGGCAACCTGTTATTAAGCGGATTCACCCAATCTACCGACGGCGATTTCACCGGCAACCATGGCCAGAAGGATTTTTACCTGGCCAAACTAAACACCGCTGGCACACTTCTATGGAGCAGGTGCTATGGTGGCACCAACGACGACGCCCCGCTGGATTTTGGCAGTACCCTGCTTGAGCCGGTATCCAACAGTTACCTGTTCAGTTCCAATACAACATCCGGCAACGGAGATGTGTCCAGCTACCGGGGTGGCATATCCGATGCCTGGATCGTGCGAACTGACGTGTCTGGAAATATCACCTGGCAACGCTGCCTGGGCGGTAACGGCTCGGATAACATCCGTACGGTCAAACAGGCGCCGAATGGTCAATTGATCGCACTCGTGCAAACTTCCTCGACCGATGCCCCGGGCTTTCATACGCCCCCGGCCAATAGCGCCAATCATTTTGATGTACTCAAGGTGAGGATGGACCTGAACGGAAATACGATCAGGGAAAAATGCTATGGAGGCCTGTACAATGAATGGCCTTATGACTTGGTGATCATCAACGATTCCACCGATATCATGGCCGTTAGGGTGGAAAACAGCGGCGGAGACATAACGGGAACGCATGACCTGGATAATTTCTCCAAAGACCTTTGGTTCTGTAAAACAAAATTTGATACCGTTATTGTCTGGCAACGCGCCCTGGGAGGCACAAAAGACGAACAAGCGGCAGCCTGGATCGGGCCCGGAGCCGCGGGTGTTGTCACCGGTTCTACCATGCAACTGATGCCCGGCAATGATCTCCTGTTCCTTGCCGTTAGTAAAAGCAATGACGGTGATGTAAAACGGACCTTGCCTTATGGCAGCTTTTCGGATAACAACCTCTGGATGGTGGTACTCGATTCATCCGGCCGTATCAAGGCACAGCAAAATATCGGCGGAACAAGGGATGAATGGTCCGGCGCCAGCCTCGTCAGAAGTTCCAGGTATGGTTTTCATACCATCGGTGGCACTGAAAGCATAAATAATAACCAGTCGTCCAATGCCGATTACGCTGATATTTGGTTGATACAATTCAGTGGCGACAATTATGTAACCGGAAAAGTTTTTATTGACTTTAACAGCAATAACATCCAGGATGCCGCTGAACCAGTGGTCAACAATGCCATCGTGGTATTTGACAAGAACGGCAACAAGCAATTCACACTTAGTCAGCAGGGGCGCTACTCCCAGCCGCTCGATTCCGGCAGATACCAGATCAATGCCATCGCCCCATCACCCTATTTCACTTCAGTTCCCGCCATCGTACGCGATACATTCCAGTATTATTTCCGGACGGATACAATCGACTTTGCATTACGCCCGCAGCCTTCAAAACGAGACATCGCCGTAGTGGTGGTTCCATTAAAAGAACTCAGGCCTGATTCCAGTATAACGTACCGCATCCATTATTTCAACCAGGGAACGGATACCGTTTCCACGGGCACTGTGGCCTTTAAAAAAGATCCGAGATTCACCTTTCAGTCTGCCGTTCCTCCAACCTCCGCCATCACCGGCGATTCCCTTAAATGGAATTACAGTAACCTGAAACCTTTGGACACAGCCAGCATTTACGTCAGGTTAAAAGTACCCGCTTCTCCAGCCATTCAGGCGAATGATACGGTCAGGCAGGTAGCCGCCATTTTACCCATCACCGGCGACCTGAAACCCATCGACAACCGTGACAGTATCTACCAGCGCGTGGCAGCCCTGGATACCAATTATGAAAAGCATGAAAACCACGGCGGATATTTTCAACAGCAGTATATCGGACAGGGTGGTTACCTGCACTACAGCATCCGGTACAGAAACAATACCACAACGGGCATCACACACCTGAAGATCATTGATACGCTGTCGGTCAATATAGATTCAAGTTCAATCCAAATGATAGCGGCCAGCCATCCATACACATTGCAGATCACGGACGGGAAAATACTAACCTGGACTTTCAACACCATCAACCTCCCACCCTATGTCAATAATAATACGAACAACATCTGTTACGTCTGCTTCCGGGCCAAACCAAAATCCGGCTCCGCCATTGGAACGGTCATCAAAAACAGGGCAAGAATTGAAGTGGACTTTAATGATCCTTCAGACAGCAACGAAGTCAGTACGGAGATACATTAAACCAGTAGCGGTCGATCACTTACATAACCACAACCCGGAAAAAACCGCCAGGAGGCAACATAGAACACTGGCGGCCGTATACAGCGCAAAGCCCATGTAGTTGGATTGTTGCAGCATGGCCACATTCTCATAGGCAAAGGAAGAGAAGGTGGTAAACCCTCCGCAAAAACCAACGATCCAGAACAAGCGCCAGGAAGTACCGATCAGTTGGTATTTTTCTGACAGGCCAAAAACCAGGCCTATTATAAAACTACCCAGTATATTCACCAGTAATGTGCCATAAGGCAACAGGGCGTGAGGGAAATGTTTGTTAAACCAGGATGAGGTCATGTAACGCATAACGGTACCGAGGAACCCGCCAAATCCGATCAGTAGAATAGAATACAATGGAAAAAATTTAAGTGATCGATTGGCATAAAGTTACATATTTACCTGATCGGGCGCCCGGAGAACCTTTTCCTGTTGCGCCAACTCAACCAGAACAATACCCCGGTCAGTAATAATGGCCCTGAAATGACCAACATAGTCAGCCCATCAAACTTTCCATATGCTACAAGGATATATGCGAGCCCTAACAAGAGATACAGGGCACTGCCCCAGCGTTCATTCCGCCAGGCGATGAAAAGAACGCAGACCAGCAAAAAAGTTGGGATCAGATGAACCAGTAGTGCTTTTGAGGTTTCCCAGAAACCGCGCCCTTCAACAAAAACATCAGCGGCAAAAAGGCTGATGAACAGGATCATGGCCAAAGCGAGGACCCTGGCAGTCCGGCGAAACATATCAGGAGTAATAGACTTCATCTTGATGAATCATCAATTAGTACAAAGAAAGCGTAGTTGCAGGAACCCGGCAATGACAAATATCATATAAAAAAGATCAGGCTTTGGGTTTTCGTTTATAACTCAATTTGTACATCAAATATCCAAAACCAATCAGCAAATGCAACAGCACGACACTAAAGATCACAATACCCGTTGTATCCATAGAAGAGATTTGCTGCAATCTCACCCTTAAAAAGCACCTGTTTGGTTACAATGGTTACATAAACCTTTTACAAAATGATTTTTCTCACGATTGACATGCGTAAAAAGGTTGTGATAGAAAAAGCCCCGGTGGTAACAGGGCTTTCTTGTTTTGAAATATAGTATAACTATTAGTAGCCTCCCATGCCACCCATATCAGGAGCACCGCCATGCATATGGGGTTCTTCTTTCTTGGGTTTATCCGCCACCACACATTCGGTAGTGAGGAGCATACCGGCGATAGAAGCTGCGTTTTCCAGTGCTACGCGGCTAACTTTGGTGGGATCGATCACGCCTGCTTTGAAAAGGTTTTCGTATTCTTCCGTACGGGCATTGAAGCCAAAATCACCTTTTCCGTCTTTGATCTTTTGTACCACAATGGAACCGTCGATTCCGGCATTGGAGGTCAGGGTGCGGATCGGTGCTTCCAGGGCACGGCGAACGATGGCCATACCGGTTTGTTCATCGGCGATCTGTCCTTTTACCTTTACTTCGATGCTGGCTACGGCGCGGATATAGGCAACGCCACCACCCGGAACGATACCTTCTTCCACGGCGGCGCGTGTTGCATGAAGGGCATCATCCACGCGGTCTTTTTTCTCTTTCATTTCCACTTCCGTGGCGGCACCCACATAAAGTACGGCTACGCCACCGGCCAGTTTGGCCAGGCGTTCCTGTAATTTTTCCTTATCGTAATCGGAACTTGTATTTTCCAGTTGTGCTTTGATCTGGTTCACGCGGGCGGTGATATCGGTTTTTTTGCCTTTACCGCCTACGATCGTGGTATTGTCTTTATCAATGGTTACAGATGTAGCCTGTCCAAGATAGGTCAGGTCGGCATTTTCCAGCTTGTAACCCTGTTCTTCGCTGATCACGATACCGGCTGTGAGGATCGCAATATCCTGCAGCATTTCCTTGCGACGGTCGCCAAAGCCCGGAGCTTTTACAGCAGCCACTTTAATGGTACCGCGCAGTTTGTTGACCACCAGGGTTGCCAGTGCTTCCCCTTCGAGGTCTTCGGAGATGATCAATAACGGGCGTCCGCTCTGTGCCACTTTCTCCAGGATATGGAGGATGTCTTTCATGGCGCTGATCTTTTTATCATAGATCAGGATATACGGGTTTTGCAGTTCAGCTTCCATTTTCTCGCTGTTGGTCACGAAGTATGGGCTGATATAACCGCGGTCGAATTGCATACCTTCCACCACTTCTACTGTGGTGTCCGTACCTTTCGCTTCTTCCACGGTGATAACGCCTTCTTTGCCAACTTTAGCAAATGCTTCGGCGATCAGTTTACCGATGGTTTCATCGTTATTGGCAGAGATGGTGGCAACCTGCTGGATCTTTTTACTGTCATTTCCAACGGTCTGGCTTTGAGATTTCAGGTTTTCCACGACCAGTGAAACGGCCTTGTCGATCCCGCGTTTGAGATCCATCGGATTGGCTCCGGCGGCAACCATTTTCAAACCTTCGCTGATGATGCTCTGGGCCAGAACGGTTGCGGTGGTAGTACCGTCACCGGCGATATCGGCTGTTTTTGAAGCCACTTCTTTCACCATCTGGGCGCCCATATTCTCGATCGGATCTTCCAGTTCAATTTCTTTGGCTACGGTCACACCGTCTTTGGTTACTGCCGGCGCACCGAATTTCTTCTCGATGACCACATTGCGGCCTTTGGGCCCGAGTGTCACTTTTACAGCATTGGCAAGGGTATCAACCCCTTTTTTCATCTTGTTACGTGCTTCTATATCGAAGTAGATCAGTTTTGACATGTTATTTTAATTTGATAATTTATTAATCAGATAATGTGATAATTAATACCGGCAATTGCCACATTGATTCATTGGCACATTATACAATGGCCAGGATATCGCTCTCCCTCATGATCAGGTAATCGACACCTTCCACTGATATCTCAGTTCCGGCATATTTGCCATACAATACGGTATCACCGGCTTTTACGGTAACGGGTTCGTCTTTTTTACCCGGACCGGCAGCAACCACGGTTCCCCTTTGAGGTTTTTCTTTCGCGGTATCCGGGATGATGATACCCCCGGCGGTTTTTTCTTCGGCAGCAGCAGGTTTTACGATCACCCTGTCGTGCAAAGGCGTAATGTTTAACTTCTTAGCCATAGCTTATTTGTTTGATTTTAATTGAAAATGTTGATTAACCCTTTTAGTCGGGCACGCAAGGTAAGCCAATTTTGTACCAATCGCCGGAACTGACATAGTTGACAGATTTTCCGACAGGTATGTCAGTCTGCTGGTTATGAAACAAGACAATTTTTCATTTATCCCATAAATCTGCCCGTACAGGTGGCAGTCAGCCTCGAAACCCCTAATTTTGCCCTCCCACTAAAGTTCTTTAGGATGATCAGCAGAAGAAATATCCGGGTTAAGGTTATGCAGACCCTGTACAGCGTAGATACGGCGCAGGGCAATACCCAACCCGGCGAGCCCAGGAACATATTGGCCAAAAAGATCGAGGAAAGCAGGCTGTTATTTGTTTACCTGGTTTACTTCCTGACCGAAGTGGCCCGTTATGCTGAAACGGATGCCCGTCAGAAAGCCAGCAAACACCTGCCATCGGCCGAAGACCTGGCCGTTAATACGCGTATCGCCGGCAATGAAGTGCTGTGGAAGATACTCGAAGATGGCAGCTTTAGCCAGGCCGTCGAACACTCCGCCTGCAAACAGATCATCGACCAGGATTTACTCAAAAAAATATACCAGGAACTGACTGATTCGGAAGACTACCGGGAATATATTGAACTGCCGGCCAGGGACAAGAAATCAGAAAAAAAGATCCTCGAATTCATATTTACCCAATTGATGTTGCCCAATGAGCATTTTGTTGGCCACATTGAAGAACATTTCATCAACTGGGACGATGATGCAGAAATGATGTACACCCTGGTGTTGAATTACCTTAACAAACCCGGCCAGTATAGTTTCACGGATATCCTAAGCCAGGAAAAAAGGGAATTTGCGCAAGACCTGTTGAAAACAGTGCTGGACAAATCGGAACATACCCTGGAACTGATCAAGCCCAAATTGAAAAACTGGGATGCGGAGCGGATCGCGGCACTCGATTTGATCATTTTGCAGATGGGTGTATGTGAGTTCCTTTATTTTGAAACGATACCGACCAAGGTAACGATCAATGAATACATCGATATCGCCAAAGCTTACAGTACGGTGCAAAGCGGGCAGTTCGTGAACGGGCTGCTTGATAATATTCATAAGGAGCTTACGGCGGCCAATAAAATCCACAAAAAGCAATTTAAAAACAGCACACTTTAACCGTTAGCGAAACCCATGACACGCACTTTACTACTTACCGTAACGCTGGCTTCCTGTTTGCTGATTGGATGTGATGTCAGGAAAACGGATAAAATAGCCACTCATTCGCAACAGGATTCCGTGGTATTGAAGTACCCGACAACAGTGCAACTGATCGACAGCCTCTATGATTTTGGAACCGCAAAGGAAGGCGAGATCGTGGAATACAGTTACCGGTTCAAGAATACCGGCAGTAACCCGTTGGTTGTTACCAATGTGTCGGCCAGTTGCGGATGTACCGTGGCCGACAAACCCGAAGCCCCCGTCAAACCCGGAGAGATCGGTTTTATCAAAGTTAAATTCAACAGTGAAGGCCGCCCCGGTGAAGCGAGGAAAACCATTACCGTAACATCCAATGTCAAACCCTCCTTTCCTGAACTGGTATTAAAAGGAACCGTTTCCGGGAAGGAATAGTTTTGATGAATGCTTACCCTGAGGGCGCAGCCGGAAGGGATGTATGATTGATAATATGTGGCATATGACTTGTGATTTACATAAATTGAACTGATCAACCATTCAACCATTCAACCATTCAACCTTTCAACCATTCAACCATTCAACCAATCAACCATTCAACCTATCAACCCTTCAACCAATTAAACTTTAAATAAACAATACCAATGGACTTACTCAACATTTTCCTGATGACCCCCGACCCCAGTGGAAAATCAAGCAGCACCGGAACCCTGATCATGATGGGTATGATGATCCTCGTATTCTGGTTATTCATGATACGCCCGCAGGCTAAGAAAGCCAAAGAACAAAAAAAATTCATCAGCAACCTGCAAAAAGGCGATAAGATCGTTACCATTGCCGGTATACACGGTACGGTGAACAAGGTCAATGAAGATGGCACGCTGATGCTGGAAGTGAGCCCCGGCAGTTATATCAAGATCGAAAAGCAGGCCATCAGCCAGGAAATGACCGCCAACGTGAACAAGGCAGCCACCGAAACAAAAAGCTAATTCGGCAATATCACCTGTAACCTGGCATTGCACTGCTTGATCAAAACCAAGTCAGGATCATCCTGGAAAGGGTTTTCGCAGGATGGAACGGTTACTTTTGCATGCCGTAACAGGCATTTACCTTTCAACTAGATAGCGTTGAAAAAGCAAACGATCAATAAATACCTCCGGAGATTTGGCGTGGAACTTCACGGCCTTGGTTACCTGGAAAAAATCAAAAAAAACAGTTTCCGGAACAATGCATTTGATAACCAGCTACGGTTTATCAAGCCCGGCGAAGGGCTGACCATTTTTGATGTAGGCGCCAATAACGGATCCGTGACAGAAAAATATGCCCGCCTCTACCCGGGTGCGCAGATACATTCTTTTGAACCGATCCCGGAACTCATCACCCTGTTTGAACAACGAAACGGTCATAACAACCGCATCGCGCTGAACAAACTGGCCCTGAGCAATGTCAACGGTGAGCAAACACTGCATCTCAATAAAAGCCTGGACACCAGTTCTCTGCTCGTTTCTTCAAACATCGGAGGCAGTTCCGATGCCTTATGTCAAACCGTTTCAACGATCTCAATCCAAACCATCACCCTGGATCAATATTGTGCAGACAGGAACATTAACCAGATCGACATATTAAAAATGGATACCCAGGGCAGCGAACTGAATATCCTAAAGGGAGCGGAACGCATGCTGAGGGAAAACAGGATCAAACTTATCTTCTCGGAAGTTTATTTCAAGCCGCAATATGAGCAACAACCGTTGTTCGACGAACTGGTTGCATACCTACGGCCCTTTAACATTGAACTGCAGGACATTTACGAGACCATTTATAACGATAAACAGTTATTGTGGGGTGATGCGATCTTTGTGCATCATTCCTTATTGGCATAATGAGCGGAAACCTATCGAGCCGGCGCAGCTTCCTTCGGTTACCGTTGAGCATATCTAAAACCCGAACATATGTTACGAGTCGGACTTACCGGGGGCATCGGCAGCGGAAAATCAACCGTAGCTAAAATATTCGAAACACTCGGAGCACCCGTATATTACGCCGATGAAACAGCCAAAAGGCTTCTCCATGAAGATCAACGACTGATTCAACAGATCAAAGATCATTTCGGGGAAGAGAGTTACATCAAGGGACAATACAACCGTGCTTACATAGCCGGCATCGTATTTCATGACCCGGAAAAACTTCAACTGCTCAACAGCATCGTTCACCCGGCCACACTCGCCGACGCTGAACAATGGATGAAAGGGCAAACATTTCCATATGCCATCAAAGAAGCAGCCCTGATCTTTGAAAGCGATGCATTCAAGCAACTCGACGAGGTAATCGGGGTTTATGCCCCGGCAGCCTTGCGAATCAGCAGAACAATAGCCCGCGATGGTTCAAGTGAAGAGGAAGTGTTAGCCAGGATCAGCAAACAAATGAACGAAGAAGAAAAAATGAAACGCTGCGATCACGTGATCATTAACGACGAGTCGCAGTTAGTGATACCACAGGTGATTGCCCTGCATCAGCAGTTTATTAGTTGATTATATTATAGTCACTTAGTGCTTAGTGATTAGTGCTTAGTGATTAGTACTTAGTGCTTAGTAGTGAGTACTTAGTACTAAGCAATTAACAAAGCGAGGGCGTTTTTGATCTTCCCAAAACCTTTGACAATATTCGCGGTGCTGTTAGCAAATGAAATTCGTATGCAGTTACTTTCGCCAAAGGCCTTACCTGTTACCACAGATACGTGGGCGGAATGAAGAAGGTACATACAAAGATCGTCGGCATTCCTGATCAGTTCGCCACCCGGTGATTTCTTGCCAAAGTATGCACTGACATCGGGGAACACATAAAAAGCCCCGGGTGGTTCGTGACATACGACACCCGGAATTTCTTTGAGCAATTGAACGACTTTGTCGCGCCGCTCTTTAAATTTCAACACCATATCGTGCGTAGGTTTCAGGTCACCCAGCAATGCGGTGATAGCGGCACGCTGTGCGATGGAGTTGGGCCCGCTGGTGAACTGCCCCTGGATCTTATCGCAGGCTTTGGCAATTTCCACCGGTGCGGCGATATACCCCAGCCTCCACCCTGTCATGGCAAAACCCTTACTGAGTCCGTTGATCACAATGGTCCTGGGCTTCAGCGATTCAAATTTTGCGATACTGGCATGTTCCCCGGTAAAATTGATGTGCTCATAAATTTCATCGCTGATGATGAATATCCCGGGATGCTTGTCAAAAACCGCCGCCAGGGCTGTCAGTTCATTCCAGGAATAAATGGCGCCCGTAGGGTTACAGGGCGAAGAAAACATGAATAATTTGGTCCGGGGGCTGATGGCATCTTCCAGTTCCGATGCCGTGATCTTGAAACCATTTTCAAATTTGGTTTTGACGAGCACAGGGATCCCCCCGGCCAGTTTCACGATCTCACTATAGGTGACCCAATAAGGCGTGGGTATGATCACTTCATCGCCCTGGTCTACCACCGCCAAAACGGTATTGGCAATACTTTGTTTGGCACCGGTGCTTACTACGATCTGATCGGGCGTATAGTCGAGCCCGTTATCCCGACGGAATTTGGTGCAGATGGCTTCGCGCAGTTCAAGGAATCCGGCCACCGGCGTATAATGACTGTAATTGTCGTCAATGGCTTTTTTTGCGGCGGCCTTAATATGGTCCGGCGTATCGAAATCAGGCTCACCGAGGCTGAGGTCTGTCAGGTCGATCCCCTGCGACCTGAGCTCACGTCCGAGCTTGGCCATTTTCAGGGTTTCCGGCTCATTGAACCGGGTAAGTAATGAAGATAAATGCATAGCAATCGTGTTCTGGCAAAAAGTAAAAATAGGTATTTATCATTACGCAACATCAACCCATCCGGTTCCAACCTGTTCAAGACGAATAATCTATACAAACCGGCATCGGGCGAAAATGGCCCAAACAGATAGTCCCGCTTATCTTTTGATCATACTTATATATAATTTTATTTTCATACATTAAGGTATCCCGTTCATGACCAGATAGACTTTGGCTTGCGAAGTTGCGGGCGGGGTTCGGGGCCTAAAATGGTTAAATATTGAAAATCAGGCCCGGACTGGCATCATAGACTTTTTCCCCTATCTTTGCACACTCTTAAAATTAACTACATAGATAAATAAAAGTACATCAACATGAAACTGAAAGGTTTAGTCTGGTTTTTTACCATTGCCCTGATCCTGATTTCACTGTGGGAATTGTCCTACACATGGGTGGTACGCAGCCATGAGAGCAAGGTAAAAGCACAGGCGGAACGTCTGGTGAAAAAGCAAACATCCAACCTGTCCCCGGAAGAGGTGGATGCATTGGTTAAAGCCAAGACGCAACGTATCCTCGACAGCACCAAAGACAATGCGATCTATCCACTGATCGGTACCAGCTACCAGAAGTGTAAAGAAAATGAGCTGAACCTCGGCCTCGACCTGCAGGGAGGTATGAGTGTAACCATGGACGTGAGCCTGGAAGGTCTTATCAAATCTCTCAGCAATAACCCCAAAGACGCTGGTTTAGAAAAGGCGTTGCAGGCTGCTAAAGCTGAAAAAGTAAAAAGCGAATCGGATTTCATCACGCTGTTTGCCAACAATTACACCAAGCAAAACGGCTCGGGTAAACTGGCATCACTGTTCGCTGGCCCCGGTAAAGATGTGAAGATCGGAGATAACGATAACCTGGTTATCGACAAGGTCAAGAAAGTTGCCAAAGGAGCCATCAACCAAACGTATAAGATCCTGGTTAAACGTATCGATAAATTCGGTGTTGCACAGCCCAATATCAACCTGGATGAAAACAAAGGGGTGATCAATGTGGAACTGGCCGGTATCACCGATCCGGAAAGGGTTCGTAAAGTTCTGCAATCATCGGCCAACCTCCAGTTCTGGGAAGTGTACAGGCTTGATGAACTGGACCAGGCGCTGACCAATGCCGATAAAAACCTTCAAAATTACCTGAACGGTATCAGTGCGGTGGATACTGCTGCCACCAAAGACAGTGCCCTGGCCGCCAAAAATGCCAATCCTTTCCTGAAGGTCATCAACCCGATCGCACCCC
>JAXLUE010000010.1:0-97264 GCA_046329695.1 Ferruginibacter sp. | reverse complement strand
TACACCCTGAAAAAAGAACTGGAAAAAAACAACCTCTTCAAATGATTTTAAAGAAAGATAATTTCTGGTTAGGACTGGTAATGGGGCTTCTGGCCCCGGTACTTGGGCTCATTCTATTTAAGATCTATAAATTCGGGGTATTCACTTTCAAGGAAACCTTTCAATATATTTTCCTGGAACCCGGTTATAAAATGTTATCCGCCGGACTCAGCATATCCTTACTACTGAATGCGCTTCTTTTTACGTTGTACATCAACGCAGAAAAAGACAAAACCGCCAAAGGCATTTTTGCCACCACGCTGGTTTATGGTACGTTCATATTGCTGGTGAAGACTTTTTATTGATTTTTTAATTAGAAATAACAGGTCACGCAAAGGCGCGAAGACGCAAAAAAGTAATTAGTATTTATTACAACTTATTGACGATCCTCTGGATACCGTTTTTTATCAATGCTTCATTGAAATTGACCAGAAGTCCTAATTTCAGACCTGAAACTTTCAGGTAGGTCAACAATTGTTTTTGATGCACGGCCGCAATTGATTCAACAGATTTAATTTCAATGATAACTTTTTCTTCAACAATCAAATCAGCGCGAAATCCAATTTCCAATCTTCTGTCTTTATACTTAACCGGCAACCCAATTTGTCTTTTGAATTGAATTCCCTCTTCCGCCAATTCACAAGCTAGTATTTCCTCATAAACAGATTCGAGCAGACCAGGACCAAGGTTTTGATGAATATTAAAACATGCCCGGACAATTACAGCAGATATTTCATTTTCACTCATCATGGCTCAACATTATACTTTCAGCTTACTTTGCGCCTCTGCGGCTTTGCGTGAGATCAAAATTAGATGGAAGTATGCCTGGAGCATTGATAAGAATATTCGGATAAACTACATTTTCTTTAACGAAGCCTTATCAATAAATTCTCTATTTCTTAACAGCTATTTGAAGAAAAGTGGAGGAAATTTGTGTCTGTTAGTTAGTATACAAATTTTTCTCATAAGCAGTTAGTTTTGGTAAACGGGGTCCTTATTCTTAGGGACCCTTTCTTATTCCTTATAGTCTAGGATGCGCCATTCCCCACTTTCACGCTTGGCACTACAACTTTTATCGTAATTTTCTTCCGGCTTCTCATTGATTGCCACTTTTAGTTATTTTTATTGAGATTTCCTCCATACCAAAAACGGTTTCATGAGATTCATCCCATTTTTTGTCATTGCCTGCTGTTTTTCACTTTCAGTTTTACATATAAAAGCCCAGGTTGTCAGTTGGACAAGTCCGATCAAGGGTAACTCAAGTAAGAATCTCAATGACATGGCTACCGACAGATATGGCAACGTATATTCTACCGGTTCATTTTCCAGCAGTGCTGATTTTGATCCGGGCCCTGGTACCAATACACTTACCACAGCCGGTCAGTTTGAAAATGATATGTTCATTACCAAACATGATGTAAGCGGAAACCTCGTTTGGGTTAAGCAGATTGGCACTGCACAAAATGTCGATGCAGGACGGCATATCGCCGTCAATACGAATGACCAACTGATTGTTATTGGTGATCTCCGGGGCACAATTGATTTTGATCCCGGACCAGGCGTTGCGACGCTGACATCTAATTTCACCAATTATGGCGATATATTTTTTCTCGTTCTTGACCTGAACGGCAATTTTGTGTCGGTTTCGAAAATAGAAATTGTTTCGAGCGGACAATTACTCACCAGGGGTCTTTACCAGGATAGCAATGGCGATTTAATTCTCGCTTTTCTTTTCAGTGGCACTGTTGATTTTGACCCCGGCCCCACTTCCTTTACCCTCAGTTCCAGCCAGAGCGCCCTTGCGATTAGTAAAATCAGCAGTACCGGCACACACATATGGTCAAAAAAAGTGGTTGATGATACCGATACGAAGGAGATCACCCAGATCACCTTAGACTACCAGGACAACATCATTCTATCCGGTTTTTTTTACGGTACCATTGACTTTGATCCCGGTCCGGCTGTGAATGAGCTTGTATCAACCGGACAAAGCGATGGATTTGTAACCAAATATACCCCCGATGCCAACCTGATTTTTGCCAGGAGTTTTACCAATAATTTCGAATTAATGAATGTCAGTGCCCTTACTACAGACAAATTCGGGAATATCTATTGCGGGGGATTTTTTCAGGGGACAGGCGATTTTGACCCCGGGCCAGCCATTTATAACATGAGCGCCGATAATTTTAACCTGAGGGATGGATTCATGGTCAAGTTAAGCAACCAGGGAAACTTTATTTGGGCCAAAAAATTCGGAAATAATGATGACGACGATGTTACCAACCTGATAGCAGATGACAGTGGCGATATATTTGCCTTTCTCTCATTCAAAGGAACTATTGATGCTGATCCGGGGACGGGCACTTCCAACCTAGTTGGTACTGGCAACACAAGCGCCGGGCTGGTCAGGCTGACACAAGACGGCCAGTTTGTTCTGGCCCAGTTATTCGCCAGCAATGATTATCTATGGTTTAAAATAATCAGCCAAACTGAAAGCAACGGCAACTTTTATATGACAGGAAATTTTACCGGCACAGCCGATTTTGATCCGGGAGCCGGACAGGACCTGGAAACCTCAACAGGTGTGTATCCTTATGCCGACCTGTTTATCATGAAATTTGCAAATGAAAGCAGAATCAGCGGCAATTGTTTTCTTGACAATAATGCCGACGGCATCAGGCAGTTGTCGGAACCCGGCCTGCCGCATGTTGTAGTTCAGGCCAGTTATAACAGCCGCTTATATTACGCGTATTCTGATTCAGCAGGAAACTATACCATCTATTCCGATACCGGCAATTACCAGGTCAATCCTGCACTTCCACTCTATTATACAAGCATGCTGCCTGTCCAGAGACAGGTACAGCTTTCCTCATATGGTATAGAATCATCCAACAATGATTTTGGATTGATCCCATCTTCCAGTATAAACGACCTGGGCATCAGCCTGGTTAACCTGGGACGGGCAAGACCCGGAAGGCCTACCCAGTACCGGCTCACCTGTTATAATGAGGGTACGAATACCACTTCAGGTATCATCACTTTTAAACCCAATGCACAGTTATCCTTATCCTCTTCTTCCGTTCCTCCATTCAATAGCAGCAGTACACAGATTCAATGGAACGTAAATAATCTGCCTCCAGGGCAGTCGTATAATATTGATGTCATCCTGGATGTGGATAACCAGGCCGTATTGGGAAGCTTCTTACAATCGAATGCAGAAGTTGATGCCTTTCCGAATGATGCCAATTTCTTCAATAATAAAGATTCCATTTTTCATTTGATTACCGGCAGCTTTGATCCGAATGATAAAAAAGTGACTCCTGCCGGACCCATCAGCACGCAATTCATCAATACCGGCAAATACCTTGATTACCTGATCCGGTTTCAAAATACCGGAACAGATACGGCTTTCCTGGTTATCATTAAAGATTCCCTGAGCCAAAATCTGGACATCAACAGTTTCCGGATGATTTCTACTTCACACAGGTATATTTTGAATATCAAGGAAAACAATATCCTTGAATGGACTTTCCCCAATATCCAACTCCCGGACAGTAATGTGAATGAAGAGGCCAGCCATGGGTATATCCGGTTCAGGATTAAGCCGAAATCAACTCTAATTACAGGCGATGAAATCTTTAATGATGCCGCTATTTATTTTGATTTCAATGCGCCCGTCATTACAAATGAGACGTACAATGTAGTGGTATCATCACCGGTACCGTTGCAATTAATCCGCTTTGCAGGCAAGCTGGAAAAGAATCAGGCAAACCTCTACTGGACAACAATAGAAGAGAGAAATGTAGCCTATTTCAGCATCGAATACGGCAACAATGGATTACAGTTCGACAGCATTGGTATGGTAAGGTCATCAGGCCTGAGTGGATCTTCAACTAATCACTATGATTATTATCATCAGATCCTCTCAAAAGGGCAACATTATTATCGTTTGAAAATGGTTGATCAGGATGGGAGTTACCGATACAGTCACCAGGTGATTTTCAGATTTAACGGTATGGAATCTTTATCCGTATATCCTCTTCCTGCTGCTGAACAAATAACGGTCATCCACCCTGTGGCCCCGGATGCACAATTGCAAATGATTGATGAAAAAGGCCTTGTTTTAATTAGTCAGTCAATACCAGCAGGATCAGTCCAAACAAGAATGGATATCAGCAAAGTTCCTTCAGGATACTATTTCCTGGTTTGGACAGATGGCAAAATGAGAATGACCAAAATGCTGATCAGGCATTAAAATTTGATAAAGTCAGGAATACAAAACCGGCAGTTGATTGTTTATTGGCCGGTTGCGGACTCTAATTGAAAAAGGCTGTCTACAAATGCCTGCTTATCGAAGACCAGCAGGTCCTCTGCTTTCTCTCCCACACCTATGAATTTAACGGGTATTTTGAACTGATCGGCAATGGCCAGTACCACCCCCCCTTTAGCTGTGCCATCGAGTTTAGTGATGGTCAGGGCGGTAACATCGGTGGCTGCCGTAAAATGCCTGGCCTGCTCAAGGGCATTCTGCCCGGTACTTCCATCCAGCACCAACATGACCTCATGGGGCGCATCCGGGATCACTTTCTGGATCACCCTTTTGATCTTGGTCAGTTCTTCCATCAGGTGTGCCTTGTTATGAAGACGACCGGCAGTATCGATCAAAACGACATCGCTTTGCCTTGCCACGGCGCTTTGAACGGTATCAAAAGCCACGGAAGCAGGATCACTTCCCATTTCCTTCTTAACTATGGGCACTTTGGTACGTTCGCTCCAGATGGTCAGCTGATCAACGGCTGCTGCCCTGAATGTATCTGCCGCGCCTAACAAAACGGATTTGCCAGACAGGGAAAAATTATGGGCCAGCTTTCCTATGGTAGTCGTTTTTCCCACCCCGTTGACGCCAACAACCAGGATTACATGAGGCTTATGTCCGGCAGGCAAGGCGTAATTTTCATAGGCCATATCCTGCGGGGAAGAGACAAGAATGTTCTTTATTTCTTCTTTAAGTATATTGTTTAATTCACTGGTGTTTAAATATTTATCCCTCTTTACTCTCGCCTCGATCTGATCAATGATCTTAACGGTCGTATCAATTCCAACATCGGCACTCACCAATGCGTTTTCCAGGTTATCCAGCACTTCTTCATCCACCGTACTCTTACCGGCTATGGCCTTGGTGATCTTGCTCAGGAACCCTTCCCTGGTTTTTTGCATCCCCTGTCCGAGGGTTTCCTGTTGCTGCTTTTTTCCGAATAACTTGTCAAAAAATCCCATAACGCGTTATTTTCAGTGCCTGCCGGGCAGGCTGTATGATATAAATAAAGAAAGCCGTCCGGTGTGAACTGGACAGCTTCATCATATGATCAGGCAAGAAACACTTAGCTGGCTAAATATTCCTTGATCTTGTCTTTGTGAACGATCGCTTCTTTGAATGTGTAAGCGCCAGACTTAGGACTGCGAACAGCCTTGATCACTTTACTCCAGTTCTTGGCCTCGGCGGCCGCCTTCTGGTCTTTGGTCTTGATAGCGGTTTTTGCTGCTTTTGCCATGATTATTTAATTTCTTTATGAACAGTTACTTTTTTCAGAATGGGGTTGAATTTTTTTAACTCCAGGCGCTCGGGAGTATTCTTTTTATTCTTGGTGGTGATGTACCGGCTGGTACCTGACATGCCGCTGGTCTTATGCTCAGTGCATTCCAGAATAACCTGAACCCTGTTACCTTTCTTTGCCATGACTCTTATTATTAAAAATATTATTAACTGATTTTCAGTCTATTAAAAGACATTATTAAATTTTCTCTCCAGCTGCACGCAATTCCTTAACCACAGCATACAGTCCGTTTTTATTAATCGTACGGATAGCTTCAGATGACACTTTCAGCGTAACCCATTTGTCTTCCTCGGCCAGGAAATAACGCTTGGTCTGAAGGTTGGGTAAAAACCTGCGTTTGGTTTTAATATTGGAATGCGATACTTTGTTACCGGTGATCGGCCTCTTACCTGTAACCTGACATACTCTTGCCATATTCCTAAATTTTTTGGACGGCAAAGGTAAGTAATTTACCGATACAATAATGTTTCCTTTAAACTATTTTTACAAATCTTCCTGATTTTTGGGGAGACTTATCAAACCCGGTACAATACAAGCAGTTATGCAATCACATTCGGTAGTAACCACACATAAGGGCGGACTGGCTTTTTCGTCAGCCATAGGAAATCATACCCTGCTCATGGACGCTTCACAGGAACATGGCGGACAAGACCTGGGGGCAAGCCCCAAAAGGCTGATGCTGGCATCCCTGGCCGGTTGTACGGGCATCGACGTGGTCATGCTGCTCGATAAAATGAAAGCCTCATTCAGCGATTTCTCCATAGATGTAGAGGCGGAACTGTCGGCCGACCATCCCAAGATCTATACCCATGTCACCCTTGTTTACCGCATCAGGATGAAAGAAGCGGAACGCCCGAAGATGGAAAAAGCCGTTCAGATGTCTCAGGAAAAATACTGTGGCGTGAGCGCCATGTTCAAAGCTTTTGCCAGCCTGGATCACGAGATCATTTATCTGTGAGCGCCGCCCTTTACCTGTTTTCTTACCCGCAGCATCTGTAAAATAACGGCCAACAGGATGAGGCCTACCCCTGCAAAAAACTGGTTGTGGAGGTATTTATTCTCCCTGAAAACCATAAACGCCAGGATGATCCCGTATACCGGCTCCAGGTTATAGGTCAGGTTGGCCGTAAAGGCCGAAATATGCTTCAGTGAGTTCAGCTGCATTTCAAAACTGATGACCGTACAGAACACCACCAATATCAGCAGCCATCCAAGGTCTGCCCAGGTTGGCAGGTAGTACGCAGCAGGGAACATATACAGATATAAGGGCAACAACAGGCACATGGCGATCAGTCCGCCCGACAACTCATAGAAGGTCAACACCCGTGGATGGATACGCCTCACCAGTTGCTTATTGAATATGGGAAAGATCGCGCTGCCCAGGGCCGCAATGATCCCAAAGATGATCCCCGTTTTAAATTCCGGGTGAAAATCAAAAATGATATAGATCCCTGCAATGGCCAGCAAACCCAATCCCAGTTCGGCCCACACAATCTTTTTACCCGTGATCAACGGTTCCGCCAATGCTGTAAAAAAGCCGGAAGCCGAGAGGCAGACCAATGCTACCGAAGCATTGGCATATTTGATACTGCCGTAAAAGGTCACCCAATGAATGGCAATGATCAACCCAACCAACCCGGTTTTCAATGCATCCGCCCTTTCCAGGCTCACCCATTCTTTACGCCAGAACAGCAGACCGAAGAGTATGATAACGGTCAGCAATAGGCGATCAAACACCAGCCATCCTTCATTCAACCCGATCAATTTACCCAGGATAGCGGTGAACCCGGCCAGGAAAACGGCTGCATGTAACTGAAGAAAGGCTTTTTTCATCCCGGCAAAGATGAGAAATGAATATTGATTGAGGAATTTGTGATCTGCAATGTATAGGCTGCAGGGTTTGCCCGGCATTAAACGCTTCTAATAATACCCATCTATGCCTTTATCGCTAAAAAAATCCAAAAATGTATTCCGGTATCTTACCAACAATAAAGAAGAGTATATTTGCCCGTCTTAACCAACTCCGTATGAATTTCAACAAAACCAATAACATTATTGGCTGGCTGGTATGCCTTGTTGCCTGCTCCGTGTATATTATGACCATGGAAGCCACGGGCAGTCTATGGGATTGCGGCGAGTTCGCCTCCAGTGCCTACAAACTTCAAATCCCCCACCCGCCCGGCGCACCGCTCTTTGTGCTGATCGGCCGCCTCTTCATGATCCCCTTCAACCCGCAGCATGCGGCCACCGGGATCAACCTCATGAGCGCTTTGGCCAGTGGATTCACCATTCTGTTCCTGTTTTGGAGCATCACCCATTTTGCCCGTAAGATCGTTCAGAAAGATGGGACTGAATTGAGCAGCGAAAATATTTTCGCCATCATGGCTGCCGGCGTGGTTGGCGCATTGGCCTATACTTTCTCTGATTCTTTTTGGTTCAGTGTTCGGGAAGGAGAAGTTTTACGCCTTATCTTCTTTTTCACCGCGGTGGTGTTCTGGGCAATGCTTAAATGGGAGCACGTCACGGAAGCAATGCGGGGCCTGTGTGCGGTGTCATGGGCACTTACTCCGCTTTCGACCGATGGATCATCCTGATCTTTTACCTGATGGGATTGTCGATCGGCGTTCACCTGCTGAACCTGCTCACCATTCCCGCGCGATTGATCATCTACTATTTCAAACGTTATAAGGCTTCCGGATGGGTACGATCGCTGCTTTTGTCATTGGCTGCCTGATCACCGGGCTGGTACAGAAAGCTGTGATCCAGTGGAGCATCAAGGGCGCCGGTAATATGGATATCCTTTTTGTCAATGATTTCGGCCTGCCTTTTTATACCGGGTTTGCCTTTTTCTTCGTACTCCTCGCCATCGCCATCTGGTTTGGCCTTCGTATTGCCGGCAAAAAGGGATGGAACTTCCTGAAACTGGGCCTGTGGAGCTTTGCCTTCATGCTCCTGGGATATTCCAGCTACTTCACCACCCTGGTGCGCAGCAGCGCAGATCCATCGGTAGATATGTTCAACGTAGATAACCCGGTGAGCCTGATGGGCTATATCAGCCGTGAACAATATGGCGACTGGCCTATCTTGTTCGGACAGGATTTCACCGCTGAGATCCAGGAAACCAAGGTTACTGAAACCTATATCAAATCAAATAACAAATACGAAAAGAACGGCCGCAAAGTGGAATACGTATTTGCCCCTGAAGACAAACACTTTTTCCCCCGCATGTGGGATCAAAGCAATGACCAGGGACATGCGGATTATTACGCCAGTTGGGCGGGCATCGGCAAAAACAAAGATGGCAGTTGGGAACGATCTCCCACCATGTCTGAAAATATCGGCTTTTTCTTAAGCTACCAGATCAACTGGATGTACTGGCGGTATTTCATGTGGAATTTTGCCGGAAAGCAAAATGACGTTCAGGGTATCACGATGGGCAATGTAAGAGACGGAAACTGGAAGACCGGGATCGGCTTTTACGATAAGATGCGCCTGGGCGACCAGGATGCCTTACCCGACAGCCTGAAGAACAACAAAGCCAATAACAAATTATTTGCCCTCCCCCTGATCCTCGGCCTGCTGGGATTATTTTATCAATATAAGAAAGATAAGAAAGACGCCCTGATCACCGGGTTACTGTTTTTCTTCACAGGCTTTGCCATCTGTGTGTACCTGAACCAGGCCGGCAACCAGCCACGTGAGCGTGATTATGCATATGTTGGATCGTTTTACGCATTTGCCATCTGGATAGGCCTCGGCGTGCTCTTTGTCAAAGATCTCTTTCAGCAGGGGATCAAAAACGGAAGAACAGCCGGACTTGCTGCCGGTATCACCTGCCTCCTGCTGGTGCCGGTCTTAATGGCCAGCCAGGAATGGGACGATCACGACAGGAGCCGCAAGGTTCTGGCGCGTGACCTGGCCAAAGACTACCTGGAAAGTTGCGCACCCAATGCGATACTCATCTCTTTTGGCGATAACGACACCTACCCTCTCTGGTATGCGCAGGAAGTGGAAGGCATCCGCCCTGATATCCGCGTTGTCAACAGCAGCCTGTTGGGTACCGATTGGTATATCAACCAGCTCCGGTATAAGGTCAATAACAGCGACCCGGTAGACCCGATCTGGAGAAAAGACCAGATTGAAGGATCGAACAGGGATATCATTTACTATGCGCCCAGGCAGGGTGTTGACCCCAACCAGTATATGGACCTGTACAAAATGATGAAAGATTTTGCCGGAAGCGATGACCCTTCCAACATGGAACAGACACGCGATGGCAATATGATCAGTGTTTTCCCGACCAAAAAAGTGAGCATTCCCGTTGACGCGGAACTGGTGAGGAAAAACGGAACGGTGAACCCGACAGACAGTATTGTCGACGAGATCCGTTTTGAGATCCCCAAAACCGTTTTATACAAGAATGATGCAGCCATCCTGAACATCATCGCCTCAAATAAATGGAAACGCCCGATTTACTTCACCTCACCATATGGCGAGTTAGGCTTCTCTTCTTTCCTGCGCCAGGACGGCATGACCTACAGGCTGGTTCCGGTGGCTAATGGAGATGTCAATGCAGATTGGTGTTATGATAAGATGATGAAACAATTTGCATTTGGCAATGCAGACAAGCCCGGTGTTTATTTTGATGAAGAAAACCGCAGGCACCTGAACAGTATCCGCCTTCAATATGCCCAGGCAGCAGGGTACCTGGCCGATATGGGCAGAAAAGAAGAAGCGAAAAAAATGCTGGATAAATGCGATAAGATGATGCTGGAGGAAAATTTCCCTTATGGCATGGTCAGCCGCAATCAGCAACACAACCAGATATCCCTTCAGTTGATGTATGCCGCTTACAGGGCAGGCGATACCGAACTGGCGAACAAGATCAGTAAATCGCTCAGGAAGGATATGGAGCAGCAGGCGGCTTACTACCAAACGCTGCAGGATGAAAGGCGCGACATACTGAGTTTTGAAGAAGACAGGAACCAGAACCTGCTCAGGGGCTTGTTAGGCATGGAGCAGCAGTTCAAGGCTCCCCAGCCGGCCGTCAATGAATCGCCCACACAAATTCAAACTGCCCCATCCAGGGATACGCCCTAAGCCCTGGCAAAAAAATAAAAAAGTCCTGCAAATAAAATGCAGGACTTTTTTTTATGGGGGGAACAAAAGGATGTTCTGTTTGTTTCCATATCCGATAACGACCTCTGCAACGAAGCGGTTACCTGAAGTGACAGCTTCGTAACAAGTTGGTAACTTAGCAGAACTTATTCTTCTCAAACATGAACGGCTTCCGTTTTACAGGATATAAGCCCGATAACCAGGGCAAATCAACATTTGAGCGATTACTCGACCTGCTCATGCAATTGCTTACCTATACAAACGGCGATTTCAGCGAGGCCATGCAATGGATGAACGAACTGGATAAACAATACAATCTTACGGACGACGATTATGGCATGGGCGATTTCCTGGAAGAATTGCGGGAGAAAGGATACATTGACGAAAACAAACAAAACGGCGATATCCGCATCACCCCCAAAACCGAACAGGGCATCCGGAAAAAAAGCCTGGAAGAGATCTTTGGCAAGTTGAAAAAGACCAAACAGGGTAACCATGCCATTACCAAGCCCGGCACCGGCGACGAGATCAATCCCGAGACGAGGCCCTACAGATTTGGCGATACACTTGAGCAAATAGATTTTACGGCATCCATCAGAAATGCGCAGATCAGCCACGGGTTAGAGCAATTCAATATGTACGAAGACGACCTGGAGATCCGCGAAACAGATTCCAAGTCGCAAACATCTACCGTATTGATGATCGACATATCCCATTCCATGATCCTGTATGGAGAAGACCGCATCACGCCAGCCAAAAAAGTGGCCATGGCCCTGAGCGAACTGATCAGGACGAAATACCCCAAAGACACGCTGGATATAGTGGTCTTTGGCGATGACGCATGGACCATTGAAGTGAAAGACCTTCCTTACCTGCAGGTGGGGCCCTATCATACAAATACGGTGGCCGGGCTGGAACTTGCCATGGAAATCCTCCGCAAAAGGCGAAACCCGAATAAGCAGATATTCATGATCACCGATGGCAAACCCACCTGCCTGAAAATCGGGAAAAAATATTACAAAAACAGTTTCGGTGCAGACCGCAAGATCCTGAACCGATGTATGAGCCTGGCCACCCAATGCAAAAAAATCAAGATCCCGATCACAACATTCATGATCGCATCAGACCCATACCTGCAGCGGTTCGTCCAGGAGTTCACGGAAACCAATCATGGCAAGGCTTTTTTTGCCGGCCTCGACAAACTGGGTTCTTTTATTTTCCGTGATTTTGAAAGTGGAAAAAGAAAAACCGTATTCTGAACAACTTAAACAGCAAAGCCACATGTCTACCAGACCAACAGCCAGGACTTTAGGAGAACTCATTCAATCCGGATACCAATACAAATCGATCAAAGAAGAAATCAGGCAAAACCTGATCAAACACATCAGGTCAGGCAACGACCCATTCCCGGGCATTTTGGGATATGAAGACACCGTTGTACCGGATACGGAAAGGGCTTTACTCAGCAAGCATAATATTTTGTTCCTGGGGCTTCGCGGACAAGCGAAAACCAGGATGGCCCGCCAGATGACAAGTCTGCTGGATGAATACATACCGATCGTGGAAGGAAGCGAGATCAATGACGACCCGCTCCATCCGATCTCGGGTTTTGCACGGAACCTGATAGAAGAAAAAGGTGACCTGACACCGATCGAATGGGTTCACCGAAGCCAGCGTTACGGTGAAAAACTGGCCACGCCCGATGTGAGCGTAGCAGACCTGATCGGCGACATCGACCCCATCAAAGCCGCAAACCTCAGGCTCAGTTTTGCCGATGAAAGGGTTTTGCATTACGGCATCATCCCTCGCAGCAACCGCTGCATATTCGTTATCAATGAGCTCCCCGACCTGCAAGCCCGAATTCAGGTATCCCTTTTTAATATCCTGGAGGAAGGCGACCTGCAGATCAGGGGATTCAAACTACGTTTACCCTTAGACGTCATGTTTGTTTTCACTGCCAACCCGGAAGATTACACCAACCGCGGCAGTATTGTGACGCCGCTGAAAGACAGGATCGAAAGTCAAATACTCACCCACTATCCCCGGAATATCGAAACATCGCTCTCCATTACGGAGCAGGAAGCGGACATATCCACGGAACAGTTGCAGCGCGTGCGCATCAGCGACCTGGTGAAAAGGCTGATCGAACAGGTTTCCTTTGAAGCGCGCGACAGTGAACTGGTGGATAAGAAAAGCGGTGTCAGCGCCAGGCTGACCATTTCCGCATTTGAAAATGCCATCAGTGCGGCCGAGCGTCGTGCGATCATGTACGACTTGCCCCAAACGCAGGTATGGATCAGTGACCTGATGGGCATCATTCCCTCGATCACCGGAAAGATCGAGCTGGTGTACGAAGGAGAGCAGGAAGGCCCGTACCAGGTAGCCCTTCACCTGCTGGAAAAAGCGCTGAGGACCATCTTCGCTCAGTATTTTCCAAACCCCGACAGCCTCAAAAAGAAACGACAAAAAGAACAGGCACAGGAAGATAATCCATATAAATCCGTCACCCGTTGGTTCGACCAGGGTAATAACCTTGATCTTTTCCTGGAAGCCAAAGACGGGGATAAAATTCAATTATTGTATAAAGTTGACGGCCTGCATGCCCTGGTGAGCAAATTCTATCACAGTTCCGATGATCTGGAAAAGGCCCTGCTGATGGAGTTTGTTTTGCACGGCCTCGCCGCTTATTCACTGATCAGCAAAAAAGTCATTGATAATAAGATCTCTTTTAACGACCTGATGGGCAGTATGCTGAATTTTTCCGATCAGGACGAACCTTTTGAAGACGACTGAGTTCAGATAATATTCACCTCCGGCTGGAGATCGACGCCGAATGTATCTTTAACGCTGCCGGATATGCGAAGGCCAAGGTCGCGTATCTCTGTTCCGCTGGCGTGCCCGTAATTGACCAGAACCAGTGCCTGCTTTTCGTGACAGCCGGCATCCCCCAGTCGGTAACCTTTCCAGCTTTTTCCCGGTTCCGGGCCGCTGTGCTCGATCAGCCAGCCGGCCGCCAGTTTGATCCTGTCGCCTGAAACAGGATAACCCACCATATCCGGGAACTTTGATTTCAACCTGTCGAACATATCCTTATCTATTTCAGGGTTTTTAAAAAAACTACCTGCGTTCCCGATCACAGCAGGGTCAGGAAGCTTGCTCTGCCTGATATTCATAACGGCACGTGCAACAGCCTGAATGGTCAGATCTTTTACCTGCATCTTTTCCAACTCATGCTGTATGGCACCGTATGCGATGTGAAATTGTGGTTTCTTCAACAACCGGTAAGTGACCGATGTAATGATGAACCGGTTCCTGTATTGTTGTTTGAAAACACTTTCCCGGTAACCAAAAGCGCAATCCGACAGGCCAAAACTGTGCATCTCCCCCGTTTCCCAGTCAACCGCATCCAATGCATGAAAAACCTCCCTGACCTCAACACCATAGGCGCCAATATTCTGCATCGGAGACGCGCCTACATTTCCCGGGATGAGTGCCAGGTTTTCCACCCCGGCCAGGTCATGGTTCAAACAATGCATCACGAAGCCATGCCAGCTTTCGCCGGCGCCGGCCTTCAGGTATACGTAGTCGTTATCTTCCCCGTCCCATTGGATCCCCCTGATCTCATTCTTCAAAACCAGGCCGGGCAGATTGCCGGTGAACAATACATTACTACCCCCGCCCAACACCATCCTTTGCCCGGCGTTTCCCGCGGAACCCTGGTGAAAAGCATCGAGCAATTCCCGGAGATTTTCAACAGAACCGAATCGGGCAAAATATTCCGCCCGCACATCCATGTGGAATGTGTTGTACGGAAGTAATGAAAAGTTCGTTTCAAACATAAGTTCAATTTTATTCGACGCGATCTATTGCGGGTCCACATCCGAAACAACGGTAACGGCCCTGAATCGTTTATCAGCCAGCATCAGGTTGATCTGGTTCCTGATGACCTGTTTGTAAGGAATGGACCGGCCCGGCTCTTTAGGCAGCTTAAGCATGATCTCTGAAAGGTACTGGTTCCTGATCCTTCCTATGACCGGTGTTGCAGGCCCAACCAGAAATTCTTTCATATCCTGCCCAAGCAATTCCATCAGTCGCCATGATGCCGCATCGGTTGTGTCTTTATCCGCATGCTTGACCGTTAGTTTCACTATGCGGCTGAAAGGCGGATATGCAAATATCCTGCGGCTTGCCAGTTCGGCGTCAAAAAAAGATTCGTAATCGTGATTTTGCACCCATTGTATGACGGGATGACTGACCTGCAGGGCCTGTATCAGAACCAGCCCGCGCGACAGTTTCCTGCCGGCACGCCCGCTCACTTGCTCCATCAGTTGAAAGGCGCGTTCATTTACACGGAAATCCGTGAAACTCAATAACCCGTCGGCATCCAGGATACCCACCAGGCTCACATTGTCAAAATCCAGGCCCTTGACCACCATTTGCGTACCAACGAGAATGTCGAGCCTTCTTTGTTCAAATTGCTGGATCAGGCTATCATGAGCTGTTTTTCCACGGATGCTGTCAACATCCATTCTTGCCACCCGGTATGATGGAAATTCCTCTTCCAGCATTTCCTCGATCTTCTCGGTGCCGAAATTCTTTTCAAGCCAGTTATTGCTTCCGCATGCCGGGCAGGTGATCAACTTGGGATAGGTGCTCCCGCAATAATGACAATGCAGCTTGTTACTGTATTTATGCAAGGTTAGCGACACATCGCAATGCGTACATTGGGGTATATGACCGCAGGTTCCGCAAATCAGGTATGGATTGTAGCCACGCCTGTTTTGAAACAGGATCACCTGGCTGCCCTTATCAACCGCCTGCCTTATGGCTTCTTTTAATGCCGGGCTGAGCATGACCTTGCCTTTCTGTGCCACCTGCCGCATATTGACAAGCTGTATGTCTGGCAGCAGCAGCCCTCCAAACCGTTCAGTCAGCCTGACCAGCGCATATTTGCCCTGCCTTGTATTGAAATAGGTTTCCATAGACGGCGTTGCGCTGCCCAGCAACACATTCGCCTTAAAAAGGGAGGCATAGTAAACGGCCGAATCGCGCGCATGGTATCGGGGCGATGGTTCATATTGTTTGTATGACGCATCATGTTCTTCATCAACGATCACCAGGCCAAGGTCGTGGAAAGGCAGGAAAAGGGCACTGCGTGCGCCTATGACGATCCTTGTGTCACCGGATCGTACGCGGTTCCATATCTCCACCCTTTCCTGGTCGTTGAATTTGGAATGATAAATGGCTATGTGGCCGCCAAAATGCTTCTGTAATCTTCGTATAATCTGTGCCGTTAGCGCTATTTCCGGGAGCAGGTATAATACCTGTTTGCCCAAGCGCAGGTGACTCTCCATCAACCGTATATACACCTGCGTTTTTCCCGAACCGGTGACGCCATGCAGTAAACAGGCCTTTTCGTTCCGGAATGCTTCTTCCACTTCAGCAAGACATTGTTGCTGCGCGGGGCTCAATGTAAAATCGATATGTATGTCCCTTGGCAGCAATCTGATCCTGTCAACTTTGCGCCTTTCGACCAGCAGGATCTGCTTATCGGCCAGCGCCTTTAACTGTGCCGCCGTTGCGCCCGATTTTTTCAGCAAGGCAGATTGCGAAACCTCCGGCTCAGATTTCTCGAGGTGCAGGAAAGCCAGGAGCAGTTCCATTTGCTTGGGTGCGCCTTTCCAGTCGTTAAGCAAAGCAGACAAAGACTCTTCATTATTCAACCGGGGATTCAGCAGCACAAAATTCTCCTTCTTTGCCTGATACCGTTCATGCAGTTTTTCCCAGGAAAAACAGATCTTTTTATCCAGCAGCTTTTTGATAACAGGATACACGTGTGATGTTTCCAGTATCTGCTGCACTTCCTGCATATGCAGTTGCTTGCGCAGGATCAGCGCTTCTGCAACAAGATATTCCTCGCTATCGAGATGCGTAAAATCGTCTCCCGCTTCATCATTATAGATCAGGATCGTTTCACTGCTCAGTTTGAAATTGGCTGGCAAAGCAGCGGCCATCACCTCCCCTTCGGTACACATATAATATTGGGCCATCCATTCCCACAACAGCAATTGCTCCCTGCCTACAATTGGCTCATCATCCAGCACGTTCAGGATTGGCTTGGCCGGAAACGATGGTTTCTGCCCCAGTACCCTGCGTATGATACCCGCATATTTTTTATTCTTCCCAAAAACAACTTCAGCCCGGCAACCCGGTTTTGCACGATCTGCGAGATCTGGAGGAACGGCATAAGTATATACAACCGCCAATGCCAGTGGCAGGATGATCTCCGCCCATAGTTCCGGTTGTTCTTCCGGGAATAATATGTCGTTCGGTTCTGTCATTTATTGTCCTCCCTGATCCAACTGGCCCCGTATTGAATAAGGGCCTTTTCCATACGATCATATACCTTTTGTTTCAATGCGGGTAAATCGGACAAATCGTATCCCTTTACCGGTACCACAGGCAGGTAAACGGCCCTCGACCGTCCGGGTGTCATTGAAAAGATACTCCTGTAATGCATCCTGTCGTATGTATCCAGGAAAATGACTGGCCTGATGGGAGTTTGTGTTTCTATAGCGATACGGAAGGCCCCATCGTAGAATTCCTTTAATGGCCTGCCTGTCATGTTAAATGTTCCTTCCGGTGCGATGACCACCGAGATATTTTCCTGAATGGCTTCTTTGAGAAGCTGCAGGCTTTTGGCCCGGTTAGCCGGACTATCGCGCTTCACCAGGATGACGGCCTGGCGGTACATATATCCAAAAACGGGAACGGATGACATTTCCGCTTTTCCCAGCACCCTGATCGGCTGATGCCTGAAGGCCTTCAGCAAGACCGGAATATCCATATACGAAACATGGTTGAATACGAAGATGACCGGCCTGGATGGATCGTGTTCTTCTTCATATATATTAATATGCCGCATGCCCCAGAAAAACATGGCGGCGTCTGCCCAAAAAGTTACTATGGCATAAATGAACCGGCCACTGACTTTTTTCCCAAACAGGGAACCCAGGACGGCCAGGGGAAAGAGCAGAAACATGAGCGCCAGGAAAATGATCATGGCATAGAGGCTGAAAACGATCCTTATCGGTCGGGGAAGCTGCATAGGAATAAAGGCGAATATAGACAGATTATCAGTTATTTAGGCGATGATAAGCCTGACCGGGCAGGGTAAAAAAAACACATTACCATGATTTGTAATACCGTTTTCCAACATTCTCTAAAAAAACAATAAAAAATCACTGAATGAATCAGAGTAAAACCTTACCTTTGCCGTCCTAAATTTGGGAATGTTATGTTAGCAATCGTTACAATCGCCGGTCAGCAATTTAAGGTAAAAGCCGGAGACAGTCTGTATGTACCACATATCGCCGGAAATGCCGGAGACAAAGTGGAGTTTTCCGATGTGTTACTGACCAGCAATGGCAGCAACGTCAATGCCGGAAACGGTATCGGTGCAGTTGTTAAAGCAGAAATCATCAGCGACCTGGTGAAGGGCGACAAAGTCATCGCCTTTAAAATGAAAAGAAGGAAAGGTTTCCGCAAAAAGCACGGTCACCGTACACAGTATACTCATATCAAGATCAATTCAATCGCTTAATTGATCAGTTACTGATTTTGCATTCATGTATCCATGGATGTACATACCGGTTAACTGAATAAATAAACAAGACATGGCACACAAAAAAGGTGAAGGTTCCGTAAAAAACGGTCGTGATTCACAAAGCAAAAGGTTAGGTGTAAAAATTTTTGGCGGACAGTCTGCTATCGCCGGCAACATCATCGTTCGCCAGCGTGGTACGCAATTCCATCCCGGCAAGAATGTTGGTGTTGGAAGAGACTTCACCATCTTCGCACTCACCGACGGAGTTGTTGAATTTAAAAAAGCAAAAGGCGACAGGACGCATGTATCTGTTATGCCGGCAGAAGCCATAGCATAATTTTTTGATATTTTTTTTGGTAGTTTCAAAATAGTATTTATTTTTAAGTATTATTTACTAACCAATTAAATTCAAAAAAATGGCAACAAAGAAAAAAGCTGCTCCGAAAAAAGCTGCTAAGAAAGCTGCTCCTAAGAAAGCCGCTAAGAAAGCCGCTCCGAAAAAAGCTGCTAAGAAAGCTGCTCCTAAGAAAGCTGCTAAGAAAGCCGCTCCGAAAAAAGCTGCTAAGAAGTAAGCTTGATTTGCTAAAGAGCAAAAAGATAGTAAGTCCCGTTTTTACGGGACTTATTTTTTTATACCCCCTCCCAACTCCCGCCAGGCAAGGGTTTCAAGCCGGCAATTGACTGTTTGCCCGTTTTTTTCCGATGCTGGAATCTCATCCATTTACCTACTTTTGACAAATGGATAATTACCAGATCGCCGACACATTGAACCTGCTTTCCAAATTGATGGACATACACGGAGAGAACAGTTTCAAATCGAAATCATATTCTTCCGCCGCTTTTGCGATTGAAAAGATCCAGGTCCCCCTGAGCGAATTAACAACGGAAAAGATCGCCGCGATCCGCGGAGTGGGTCCCTCCTCCGCCCAAAAAATCAAAGAACTGACGGAAACCGGCAGGCTGTCCGTTCTTGAAGATTGGGTCAGCAAGACTCCCCCCGGCATCATCGAGATGCTAAACATCAAAGGCCTCGGTCCAAAAAAAATCCATACGATATGGAAAGAAATGAACATTGAAAGCCTGGGTGAACTCTTATATGCCTGCCAGGAAAACAGGCTGAAAATGTTCAAAGGCTTTGGTGAAAAAACACAGCAGAACGTCATTGATTCCATCCGGTTTTATTTCCAGCACAAAGAACAACACCTCTATGCACAGGTGTATCCTTTATTGCCACACCTTCAGTCTTTCCTCGAAAAAATACTACCAGGCCACCGGATTGAACTGACAGGAGAAATGAAAAGGCATATGGAAACCGTGGAAAGCATCGATTACCTGATCGACGCGGACGAACAGGAAATCCGCAAGGCCATGGATACCGTTACAGATTGCAGCTTCGTTGCGCAGCGAGATCAAAAACTGATCTATCAATCTTCACTGGGCGTAACCGTGGGCATCATTCCCTGCACAGGCAGTCAGTTTGTGTCTGAACAGATCAAACATTCCTCCTCCCCTGCATTCCTGGATTCGCTGAATCATTTTTTACAAGCTCCTGTGCAGGCGGCTTCGGAAGAAGAATTTTTCCGTCTTGCCGGGCTGCAGGCCATCCCTTCCTTTGCCCGCGAACATCCATCTACGCTCGACCAAGCCAAAGAAGGGCGCATGCCAACCGTTGTGCAGTTTCAAGACATCCGGGGCATCATCCATTCTCACAGCCAATGGAGCGACGGCAGCCAAAGCATTGAAGAAATGGCCGTGGCCGCCATGGAACGGGGATTAGAATACCTCGTGATCAGCGATCACAGCAAATCGGCGTTTTATGCCAATGGATTGACGGAAGACCGCGTCCGCGAACAACACAGGCAGATTGATGAACTAAATGCCCGGCTAGCCCCTTTCCGCATTTTTAAAAGCATAGAAGCGGATATACTGAACGATGGCAGCCTGGATTATAGTGATGAGTTGTTATCGACATTCGACCTCGTGATCGCTTCGGTGCACAGTAACCTGAAAATGACGGAAGAGAAAGCCATGATGCGTGTGCTGAAAGCGATCGAAAATCCCCATACACGGATATTGGGACATATGACCGGAAGATTACTCCTGAGCAGGCCCGGCTACCCGCTCGATATGCATGCCGTCATTGATGCCTGTGCCGAACACGGCGTTGTCATAGAACTTAATGCGAACCCCAGCAGGCTCGACATCGACTGGCGTTATATCTCATACGCACTGAGCAAAAACGTACTCATCTCCATCAATCCCGATGCCCACCATACCGATGGATATGACGACAATTATTTTGGGGTACTTGTTGCCCAAAAGGCGTTGGTAACGAAGGAACAAAACCTGAGCAGCTTTTCCCTGGAGGCGTTCACTGCATTCCTGTCTAACAGAAAACGGAACTGATCAGGAAGACATCAGGGGAAACATCACAAAGAAACTGGTGCCCGTTCCGGGTGTAGTATCAAACCATATCTCTCCTTCGGCCTGTTCGACGATGCGTTTACACATCGCCAGGCCAAGACCGGTTCCGGAAGTTTTGGTAGTGAAATTGGGCGCAAAGATGCGTGACTGCAACTCTTGATTGATGCCCTGTCCGTTATCCGAGATACTGATCAGAACCTTTCCATCCGACAAGGTTTCCCGAATATCGATCCTCGCGACCCTGTCATCAGGCACCGCCTGAATGGCATTAAGCACCAGGTTATTAAACAGGCGGTTCATATGCGTGCGGTCACCGATCACCCGAACAGGCTCCTCCAGCAATTGCTTGCTGATGACCAGCTTTTCGTTGGAGGCATAAAGGTCCAGCACTTTATCCAGCACATCATTCAGGTTGACCTCTTCCCTGGCGGATTCCCCGATATGGGCGAACTGGCTGAAATCGCCGGCGATCTGGCTCAGGTGTTCGATCTGTTCCACCAGGGTATTGGCCACCTGTGCCGTGAGTTCCTTGACATTCGGCGCATTGCTTTCTATGGCCTTCTGCAGGTACTGGATGCTCAGCTTCATAGGCGTGAGCGGGTTCTTGATCTCATGGGCCACCTGGCGTGCCATCTCTCTCCAGGCCCCTTCCCGTTCCGACTTGGCCATGGCACGTGCACTGTCTTCCAGCTGGCTGACCATCTTATTATATTCCCCTACCAGTTCTCCCAATTCATCCTGCCGTTTCCAAACGATCGCTTCATTGCGCGAACCGATCTTGACCTTCTTCATCTTCTCACTGATGAGGGAGAAAGAAGCGGTGATCCGGTTGGTGATGAACAATGCGATGATCCCTGCGATCAGAAAGATAAAGGCATTGAGGTTGATGATGGTGACCAGGAAATTCGATATCTCCTGCCTGAGGTTGCTTTGCGAAGTAAAATACGGTATATTCAGGTATGCGTAATCGTTACCACGCTCGTCTTTGACAGGAACATAATTACTGGCGAAGGGCAGTCGGCCTATCTGCTCCTGCTGGTAGAACTGTACTTCGCGGAGCATATGCAGGTGGTAATAGGCCACCGGGTCGATCTTTGAACTGACCACGCCCTTGGTGTAGAGCATCGGCAGCGACGATACCCGCAGGTTACCTTCAAGGTCGTACAGGTTCACATCCACCCCATGGATCTCGGATATCTTGTTGATCACCTGTTCCGGCCCCTGGCCGAATACAAAGTCGGAATGCGACAGCGAATCCCTCATATTCCAGCCGGCATTGAACGTGTTCCTTAATTCATTTTCCATGATATGGATGGTTCGGCTGAGTTTCTCCCTGTTATTGGCCTCGTAGCGGTTGACAAAGAACAGGATCGTGGCAAAACCGATGATGATGAATGACAGGGCGCTGATGAAAATGATGGTGCCGTGGATCTGGTTGCGGATATTCAGTTGCCAGTAGGTCTTAAACTTCGCCAGGCTGAACCGGCTCCGCACCAGTGTGCTGATGAACCAGAATACAGCCGCCACGATCAGGAAGGAACAGAAAAGATAGGAGAACAAGGTGATCGATTCAATAGACCGGCTTCTCTCTTTCACAATGGCAATGACCCTACCCCCGCCCGCATGGTACCATAATTCGCTGTAATGATCTTTCTGCACGATCCTGTATTGCTGGGAAGCCAGCGTATATGCCTTCAGCGCTGAGGGAAACGGGTAATCATTATGCACGCTGACCAGCTTCCAGTTATTATACTGGGCAAATGCATAGAGTGATGATTGCTCGATGGCATACTGGCTGCCGCGGCTGAAGAGTTCGGGATAAAGCGCATCTTTCTTCACTTTCCTGGGGCTCGACAGTATGAACACATAACCCAGCAGGGTACTGTCCGGGGCGCGAAGCGTCCGTTTGCAGATGTAACTGAACAGATCGTAGGATTCATCAAAATAATATAACCCGGGTGTATTGGTGGGCTTAGACTGTGTATTCAGTATCGTATTGATCTGATCGTAGCCTGTGGAATCCACATTAAACAGGGGTTTTTCATCCGCCGAAAAACTATATACCCTGGTATCAAAGCGGTTATTATATCCAGCCGTATTACTGTTGATCAATGAATCTTTGAGATACATGTTCTCTCCGGGCTGCTGCAGGCGCTGGAACTGGTTCGACAGGAAATCGGTATTGAACGCCGTGAGCATGGTGTTGATGAGCGTCTCCTTGGCGGGATCCGATTTTTGCGACAAGATCTCAGCATAATGCATCCTTTTCCTGATCTCTTTACTGTCGTTTTCCGAGATAAGGATACCGGTTATGGAAACGGAGAAAATAAAAAGCCAGAAAACCAGATTGGAAGAAACGATCCGCGACGCTATGAGGTTGAACCAGTGGCTGTTCAGCAGGGCAAGGAAACCGATCAGCAAGATCAGCACATACAACTCAAAGCCTCCCCGGATATGACCTATCCGGAAACTCAAAAACAACAATCCCAGTATGGCAACCGACAGTAATAATGGCAGAGGTTTATTGCGAAACCAGGGATCAATGAGGTAGAGTACCAACTGGCAGATAAAAAAATAACCGATCGAGATGCAACAAAGGGTCACAAAACCCACCACACTGTAAATGTTGAGGGTGAAGAAGTTCATGACATCGAATGATATCTGGGAATCTGCAACCAGTGAGCGTATCAGGCTGGCCGCCAGCCAGGTAACAGCAAGCAGAAAGGCCGAACCGGCCAGGAGCCAGGCCCATCCCTTCCAGCCGGCACGATCCGTTTTACGATGTTCCCTGGTTTCGGTGTAATAACGGATGAACAGAACCAGCCAGGCGAAAAACAGCACATTGATGAACATATCGCCCAAAGAACGGAATACCGGGTTCGAACCATACACAGCGGGGTCAAATAACTCAAACTGCCGGTAGTTCATTGGAATGGGATACAAATAAGTCAATAAGCGTATACCCGTTAACGTGATCAGTAAAAAAAGGCCGGCCTTCCAGACGGAATTTCTTTCAGCGATATACACGGCATGCAGGTGAATGAGGAGCAAGATCAGGAGCATCGACAATAGTTGCATACCGATCGCAACCGGGTTATTCTGGCTGATGGCCTGCGCCGCTGTTTCATACAACTGGAACAACCGGGTGCCGTCCTTTGAAAAAACCGGGACCCCTTTTGTTGTGTCCGTGCCCAGGTCGTAATGCATGCTGATCGACTGCCGGCTCACAAAATCGTTCTTCAGGTATTCATTCTGTATCACATAATCCCATTTAACCGGGATGAGTGTGATCATTTTCATTGATCTGTACTGGTGCCGTCCCCAGACATAATATCCGTTTTGCAAATGAATGAATCCAATATTCCTGGAATCGTACAACAGGGAGGGATAAGGGAGCACCTGTTGCGTATTCCAGCAGGAAAGTCTTTCACCCGATATGGGATCGGGATGGTAGAAAAAGACGAAAAAAGGCTCTTCCGTCAGGCGGGTCAGTTTGCCGGCGCCGTAATGGCCGGATTCAATCTCATCCAGCAGGCTGCTGTCTGACAGCAGGCGATCAACCGCTTTCTCCCGTTGGTGAAGGTTGCCCACCACGGCCTTCCTCACCGAGTTCAGGGATGCATTGGCCGACCAGTAATTGTCTACAAAAAAGGAAATCGTGATCAGCCAGGCAGCCAGAACCAGCAGGTAAGCATGCTTATAAAGAAACCGTCCGTATGTCATGGTATTTTGCAACAGCGGTATTATTTATCCGTTTCCTTGTCCAGGCTTTTGATGCGGTTCCACAGGTCATCCATTTCAACCAGTGTCATATCGTGTAATTGTTTATTTTCTTTGGCCGCCATTGATTCCATACGGGTAAAGCGGTCCATGAATTTCCTGTTGGTCTTTTCCAGTGCATTTTCTGCATCCACCTGCAAAAAGCGTGCATAATTGACGAGGGAGAAAAAAACATCGCCCATTTCCTCTTCGATCCCCGGCTGGTTCCCCTGGCTAACCGCTTCTTTCAATTCGGCGATCTCCTCTTCCACTTTATGCCATACCTGGCCACTGTTCTCCCATTCAAAACCTACCTGCTTTGATTTTTCCTGCAACCTCATGGCTTTGACCATGGAAGGCAGCGAACGGGGTACTCCGCCCAATACTGATTTCTTGCCTTCTTTCAGTTTCAGCTTTTCCCAGTTCTGTTTGACATCTTCTTCATTGTCCACTTTTACATCGCCATAAATATGCGGGTGACGGCTGATGAGTTTTTCACAAACACCATGTATGACTTCCTGCAATGAGAATGCCTGTTCCTCGGAACCGATCCTGGCATAAAAAACGATATGCAGCAACAGATCGCCCAATTCTTCCCTGATAGACTTCCAGTCGCTGTCGGTTATGGCATCGGCCAGTTCAAAGGTTTCCTCGATCGTGAGGTGGCGCAGGGTATGAATGGTTTGCTTTTTATCCCATGGACATTGTGTCCTGAGTTCATCCATGATCCTGACGAGCCGTAAAAATTCATCGGAAAGTTCCTTTGGGTTCATGTATTATAATTTCAGTAATGAAAAGAAAACGAAGAAGATCATCAGGAAGGCCAGTACGATAAAGTGGCCAACGTTCAGTATAAAGAATTTCAGTATCGTTTTAGCCCTTCCCTGGCCGTAAAATACACGCATGGCCTTATACTCGTAATAAAAGATATACAGCGTAAGGAGAACCAGTAGATAGTCCAACCAGTTTTGGTGGGTTGCATCGATGAGTTTATTGATACCTATAACGATGAGTAGTATCAGGAATAGAAAGACATACAGGTGCACCCCGAATACTGCATGGCTTACATAGAAATATGATTTCCTGCGCCAGTACAGCCATTTCAGTATAAGTGCGAATAAGGGAAGTGAGATAAACAATAATTGCGGGAAACTGTGTACAAGGGTATTCTTGAAACTGGCCAGGATCAGCTTTTGGTCTTTTTGGTATTTTTCATTGATCTCAATATCCTTATAGACCATGGTGCGTTTGAGCCAGTTGTGTTTGGCCTTACCCGATTGCAGGGCACTGTCGTACTGGGCTTTTGATGCGAATTTGGACGTGGTGAAATGTATGCCCGACCGCCTTGATACAGAATCTTTATATTGCTCAAAGCCAGCCCTCGTCATGGGTTTACCGCCGTTGATCTTTTGCGTGAAGGCGCTGAATGTGGTGGAATCCATCAGGGCTATCTCCGCATCAGTTTTCCCGGAATAGGTGGATACGGATTTGATATTTTCCGATCCGCTGATCGAAAAGAAAATGATGAAAAAAATGGCAGAAGTAAAAACATACATCCTGATCGGGTGTAAATAGCTGGCACGTCTTCCGGCCATGTACTCCGTGGTAAGGAACCCGGGTTTGGTAAGCAGATAACGTATCGACCCGACGAATTTCCCGTCATAGTGTGTGATATCCTGGAAAAAATGAACGACCATTTGCCAGGCTGTTTCATACGTGACCACATTCTCCTGTCCGCATATATGACAATACCTGCCCAACACCTGGGCATTACAGTTTAAGCAATTTTTCTCCGATCGTTCCTTTAAATGGCTCAAAGAAGATATTTTTGTTAAAAATAATGAAGTTTGCCTTCATTGCCGGCGGAATAAGCCGGATGTACCGGTAAATTTGCTCATCGCCGAAAATCCAATCATATGATGAAATGGTCTGTTTTGCTAACCCTGCTCTTTACCTGCTCCCATGCCGATGCGCAATATTATTATAAAGACATCATCAGTAATAAAAGTTTACTGGCCGACATGAAAGCCTACCGGGAAAACAAGATCCGCAAGATCATCATCAACAGTTTCGAATCCACCGGCGAGCCCAGTGAAGGGTTCTATTGCGAGAAGAGAATATCCAGGGATTACCGTGAGGTGTCTTTATTCACCCGGTCTGCCATGTCGGGTAGTTCCCTGTTTGTTTCTCAATTTAATGACCAGGGACAACTGACCGGCACCACAGACAGTTCCGACATCATGGTCAGTCGTATTACATACCAGTACGACGACCAGGGCAGGATCACCCACATCATCTCACAGTCCCGTTCACACGACGACGATTTTCTGACTGAACTGATGGAAGAACACCTGTATGAATTTGATGCGGAAGGAAGACCGGCCCGGATGTTCCGGATCAAGAACCAAACAGACAGTACGCTGATCCTTTTTCAACTGGATGACCAACAAAATATATCCATCGAAAAGGACACTAAAACCGGTGGCAAATATTATTACTATTACGATAACAAGAACCGCCTCTCCGATATCGTGCACATGAACGAATATAAACAACAGATGATCCCCGATTACCAGTTCGAATACAACAACGCAGGGCAACTGGTGCAAATGATCAGTACCGAAGAGGGCGGCATGGATTACCTGACCTGGAAGTATCTTTATGAAGACGGACTGCGTACCCGCGAAAAAGTATTCGGTAAAGACAGAAAACTATTGGGCAGCATCGAATATGAATATAAGAAATAACAGACCGGTGTATCAGATCATTGATGCCGTATTAAATCCCTGACCAGGCCCGAATCAATACCCAACACTTATTCCTCCTGTAAAAAAAACCCTTCAACCTGGATGATTGAAAGGGTTTACTATGTTTTGCCATACCGCAATGTAGAAGCCTGAAGTTTTGTTGATTTACCAGTTGGGGTATGATGATGAGAAAAATTACCGAATCATACTCAAAGAAAAACCCCGGACGAAACCGGGGTTTTGTATGGATTTGATTTATAACTATAACAATTAATAGTTCCGTACGGTCATTTCGACACGCCTGTTCTTGGCCCTTCCGGCGGACTTTTTATTATCAGCTACTGGTTTATCCGGACCAAAACCCGTTGCGGTCATCCTGTTCTCAGCAATACCTTTTCCTGCCAGGTACGTTTTGACCGCATCGGCACGGTTGGCGGAAAGCTGCAGATTTTTTTCGCGTTTGCCGGTACTGTCGGTATGCCCATCAATATTGATCATCAGGGATTCATCCGCCTTCAGCAGCCCCACCACTTCATCAAGTGATTTAAATGATTTGGGCAGCAGTTTGGCGCTTCCTGTAGAGAAGAAAATGTTTTTGGCTGCTACATTGATCTTATCGATCACAGCTTTTGAAATTTCGGGGCAACCCATATTGCTGGCCGGGCCCGGGCGGCTGGGGCATTTATCTTCTTCGTCATTTACGCCATCATTATCCGTATCCGGAATGGGACAGCCCTGGTAGCGTGCAAATCCTTTTTCGTTGACGCATTTATCCTGTTCATCATTAATGCCGTCGCCATCCGTATCAGGAATGGGGCAACCGCCGTATTTGGCAAGTCCGGCCACATCCGGGCAACGATCATTTTTATCCGCAATGCCGTCGGAATCCTTATCCGGGCAGCCATCCAGGATAGCCAATCCGGCCACATCAGGGCAGGCATCCTTATCATCATTGATGCCATCGCCATCTTTATCCAGCACAACAGGTGGCGGTGGCGGAGGAACCACTACCGGCGCCTTTTTCTTAATGGCCGAAACCACGCCGAGGCTATGGTAGAAGTGATAAGCCGCCCTGTCGGTTACGGGAACGCGGTAATCTGAGCTCAGGAGAAAGAAAACATCATCTGTTGCTTTGGCCTGTATGCCCACGCCGATGGGGATGAATGCTCCAAAAGTCTTTTTATAGCGGAATGCTCCAACGCCTGCAGAGATATAAGGACTGATCAGGTGTTTGTCGGTAAGTAGTTTGACATTGGCTGCCGCCGTTGCTTCCAGGAACAATTGCTTTTCTCCGTCTGACCCTTTGTTCGGGATGGCATAATCAACAATTGAACCGGAAAGGGTGGAAATGAAATCTACATGGTCACTGACCCCCTGCACATAACTGAAGGCCATGCCGGGATTCATACGCTTGGTTCTGAAGAATTGCCTGTTTTTAATGGTTGCAGACAAGCCGTTCTGACGGATATCAGCGGCCGTAGCAAAATCATTGGCAAAGAAATGCACGCCCAGGGAAGGCCTTTTTTTCATGTCGTCCTGTCCATAGGATAAGGCATTGGCTGTCAGCAGCAATACCATAAGACACATTTTCTTCATATGTATCAGTTTTGAGTCTTAACAAAAATAACGGCTTCGTTCTAATTCCTGAAATTAATAGGCCCACGAATTATACCCACCCTGTTAGTTACTTCTGAAGCCGGCCTGTGTGCAAGAAAGTTGGATTATTTACGGTCGATCACTTCCACTTTGACCCGGGTGAGCCCCTGGGAGATATATCCCAGCTTTTCCGCAGCGGAACGGCTGAGGTCCACGACCCTTTTCATTCTGGGATGCAACCGGTCGGAAGTTTTGACCACTACGGAACGGCCATTTCGGAGGTTGGTCACTTTGATCCAGGTTCCCAGGGGAAGTACATTGCAGGCTGCGGTGAGTTTATCCTGCTTGAATATCTCGCCATTGGCCGTTTTTTTACCATGAAATGAATTGGCATAGTAGCTGGCGAGGCCATAGAAAACTTTTTTAGCCGGTCCGTTGCTGACAGACGTTTTTGCTTGGGCGGAGTCTGACTGAGCCCGCATATGAATGCTTCCCGCCATCATGGGCAGAAAAAACAACAGGTATCGACATATGCTTCTGTATACCTTCATAGCTTTTCCTGGTTCCTTGATTATTTATCCTTAAAATAAGTTTCCTTTAATTTCTTATCCTCCAGGTAAATATCGTCATAAAAAATAACTTGTCCGCTCTTGCCGGCACAGGTTAGGTAACGGATGTAGAGGGGCAACCTGTTTTTTACGGGCACCCTGTGTTTTTCTTTCATCGCAATCCAGTTAGACAGTGTGTCGAAATTATACCGCAGGCTGTCGCCGGTCTTGAGGTTCAGGCTGTCGTTGCGTATGATCCAGGTGGCGAGGCTATCCCAGCGTTGCACCCGTACGCAACCATGACTTAATGCCCTGCTTTTGTTCTTGAAGAGATAACGTTGGTTGGTATCGTGCAGGTACACGAAAAATGGGTTGTCAAAATTGAATTTGATCACGCCCAGGGCATTATCTTCCCCACTGCCCTGTTGAATTTTATAAGGTATCCCTTTACTGTATTTGCTCCAGTTGATCGTTGCAGGATCTATCATATCACCCTTATAATTATACAGGCTGAGTCCTTTCCTGGCAAGATAACCGGGATTTTTTTTGAGCCCGGGCAGCATTTCCTTCTTGATGATGCTTTCCGGAACCGTCCAGGTGGGAAAAATGACCATATCACTGATCGCACTGGTCAGTATGGGAGTGGGCGTGACCGGTTTCCCGCAAATGATCTTCGACTCAAATGCAACGGTATCTTCATTCCAGAACTGGAGCCCAAATGAAGGAAGGTTTACCCAGATGAACCGATGTGGCGGCGAATCGGGCAATTGTTTGATCTTATCCAGGCTGATCGCCAGGTAAGCCCTTCTGACCCTGTCGGTCGTGTTCAGCGTTCTGACCAGTACAGGCCCGATCTTACCATCTGCTTCGATGCCTGCTTTTTTTTGATAATCGCGTATGGCATGTGAAAGATGAACAGAGTCCGGCAATTTCTTTCCACCGATACCCGATATGCCCGCTTGAATCAGGCGTACCTGTAATTGACTGATGAATGCGATCGAATCAAGGGAGTCGCCACGGTTAAATGGAAAATTAAGGTATGTGTACCTGCCCGTATCCATCGATGACAGGAAAGCAGGTATGCCTTGCCGTATGCTGTCGTACATGGGCCACCGTGGCTGTAACGACCGGAAGAGTTCATTCCACCTTCCATCGGTCATCGCCTGATCTAATGTTGAAGCGAAAAAGGTACGGTGCCTGGCTGAATCGTGCCTCCAGGAGACGCTGTCAGCCATGATCCTGCCCTGTTTAAGGTCCATGATCACCTGCATGAATGCATTGGTCATCAGCAGTTCGGCCTTGGTCCATATATTGCCATCGGCCCTGCTGAGAGAATCCCTGTCTGTTTTTGCTTTCAATTCCTTCAACACCGGGTAATGATAATCTTCCGGATATAATCCGTCATATGAGGCTGTATCGAGGTAACCCATGAAAGAAAGGGCCGGTTTGGTCCAACGCCCGGTGTCAACCCACACGGGTTTATAATCGCGTTGACTGTAAAAATAGTCCACGGCTTCTTTCATGCGCAGCTCCGGGATCCGCAGATCGCGGGCACCTGGTTTATCGCTGTTCTGCAGATAAAAGTGAATGTTTTCCCGGATATATTCCGCGGCAGAAACCTTTTCCTTCTCCGGCTTTTCAGCCAGCGCCTTATCGGGCCGGTTACAGGAAATGACTGACAGCAGGGTCATGAAAAATACCAGGACGGGGAATTTATGACGGATCATCATGCGGGGATCATTGGGTTCCGAACCACCTGTTGCTGCAGGCGTGAAACATTGCCTATACAATATACAACATTTGAGCCAAATAAACCGGGCAACAATATTCACCGCTTCCTGTTAACTTGCATGAGATTCAGGAATATGAAATATTATATCATTGCCGGCGAAGCCAGTGGAGATCTTCATGGCAGCAACCTCATCAATGCGCTTCAATTGGAAGATACGCATGCCGAAATACGTTGCTGGGGTGGCGATAAGATGCGTGAGGCTGGCGCCGTACTGGTCAAACATTACCGGGACCTGGCCTTTATGGGTTTCACCGAAGTGCTCATGAACCTGAAGACCATCTTAAACAACCTCTCCTATTGCAAAAAAGATATACTTGCGTACAGCCCGGATGTATTGATACTCGTTGACTACCCCGGCTTCAACCTGCGCATAGCCGAATGGGCCCATGAACAAGGGATCAAAGTGATTTATTACATCTCTCCACAGGTTTGGGCGTGGAAGGAGAACAGGGTGAAGATCATTAAGCGATGTGTTGACAAGATGCTCGTCATTTTGCCATTTGAAAAAGCCTTTTACCAACAATGGGATTATCCCGTGGACTATGTGGGTCATCCCCTGCTTGAAGTGATCGACCGGTTTAAAAAAGAAAACAGCACCACTGCTTTGCATTTCACGGGTGGAAAAAAGATCATTGCCCTTCTTCCCGGCAGCCGGAAACAGGAGATATTAAAAAAATTACCCGTCATGCTGGAAGTCAGCAGGCAGTTCCAGGATTATCAATTCGTTGTGGCCAAAGCGCCGGGGCTTGATGCCTCGTTTTACGACCAACTCCTTTCACCCTACCCTCATGTACAATCCGTGGTGAATCAGACCTATGAATTACTTTCCGTGTCTGCCGCCGCACTCGTCACCAGTGGCACGGCCACCCTGGAAACGGCGCTTTTCGGTGTACCGGAGATCATCTGTTACAAAGGGAACCCGGTTTCATACCGCATTGCAAAAATGCTGGTAAACATCAAATATATCGGGTTGGTGAACCTGATCATGGATAAGGAAGTGATGAAGGAATTGATCCAGCATGATCTGACCGTAGAAAACCTGTCTGCTGAACTGAAGAAGATCCTGGAAGATAAAACCAGGCAGCAGGAAATGGCCAAAGACTATGAACGGTTAAGAGAAATTCTTGGACAAGGCGGGAACGCATCGGTCAATGCGGCAAAGATCATCAGCAGGTTCCTCAATCCCTCTTCACTTTAACAGAAGCTTGATCACGATCACGAGAAGGGCGAATAAAAAGAGCAATATCGACAAGCGGTTGATGCCATGCATGTATTTCATCCATTGGGTTGGCTTAGCATCGGGATCTTTTTTTCTCAGGTACAGGTATTCGGCGATTTGTTTCCAGACACTCATGGCGTTTTAATTGATTCAACAAATAAACAAAAAAGATTGTTAATGGTTTACGGCCGGTAAAAAGAAAGCGGCGTGCCCGATGTACTTTCGCCATCATGAAAGCAATGAATCATATATTATCCAGCCTTTTCCTGATGATCATTTGCCTGTCTTGCCATGCACAGGAAACAAAGATCAGCCCATCGAAGCAAACTTACAGTATCCAAAAAACGGAAGCCGAATGGAAGAAACTGCTGACCCCGCAACAATTCATCGTGACCAGGCAAAAAGGTACCGAAAGGGCCTTTACAGGAGCCTATTGGGATAACCACGAAGCCGGCACGTATTATTGTGTCTGCTGCCGGAAACCCTTATTCAGTTCCGCACATAAGTTTGACAGCGGAACGGGCTGGCCCAGTTTCTGGAAACCCTTGACAGCATCTTATGTGGAGGAACTGGAAGACAACAGCCTGGGTATGTCGAGAACAGAAGTGAACTGCAGCCAGTGCGGGGCTCACCTGGGGCACGTATTTAATGATGGCCCTAAACCTACCGGCTTACGGTATTGTATCAATTCAGCTTCTCTCCGATTTGAAAAACAGAAATGACCTGAATAGACTTGTTGTTTAACTTTATCATTGCCGGAACGGATCCTTTAACCGGATCACCTGCAGAATGACACGATGAAAAAAATCAGGCATAAGCACCCCCTGGCCATCCGTTGGTTCCACTGGCTGAACTTTCCCATCCTGCTGGCCATGGCCTGGAGCGGTTTGCTGATTTATTGGGCGAACGATATATACAAACTGGGCTGGGGCGACAAGACCCTCCTGAAATTCTTTCCCCAATCATTCTACGACGCCTGGAAAATTCCTTACAGGCTGGCGGAAGGAATGAATATCCATTTCTTTTTCATGTGGCTTTTTGCCCTGAACGGCTTCCTATACGTCGGGTACCTCTTTCTGTCTGGTGAATGGCGTGTGCTATTCCCGGATAAAAAGTCCTGGAAAGACATGGGCTTGATTATGCTGAACAGCCTCCGCATTTCCAGGAAAAAACCGGCCCAGGGAAAATTCAATGCGGCGCAGCGTATCGTTTATACCGGCGTGATCTTGCTTGGCTTCATCATGCTGCTGAACGGACTTGCCATATATAAACCGGTGCAGCTACATTGGCTTTGCGCATTGTTTGGCGGTTACGAAAATGCCCGGGCCATCCACTTTATCATCACCATACTTTTTGTGTTGTTCTTCCTGGTTCACATCATACAGGTGGTCCTGCACGGATGGAACAATTTCAGGGCGATGATCACTGGTTTTGAGGTGGTGAAAGAAACTGATGAAAGCACACCGTCCGCGATGAGGGAGCAGGCGGAAATCATCCCATTAAAAAAGCAACCATGAAGGGCCCTGAAGAATATATAAGTCAGAAGCAGATCAACCGGAGAACCATCTTCGGCCTCGTGATGTTCATCCTGTTCCTGTCTGGCTGCGTATTGGCATGGCTATGGCTGCATAACAGCAACAAAGAATCCGGCACACCGGCGCCCTTACGCAGTGTGTTGAATAAGAATGAAGCTTTGTTTTCCCGTACACTAAGCGATGGGCAGCTGGCAAAGACCTACCCGAAAGAATATGCCGCCAAAAAAGTGAGGGTCAACGGATTGATCGGCCTTCAGCCTGAATATGACACCGCCAACTGGTCGTTACAGGTCATCCGGAAACCGGGCGACACCCTTTTACTAACTATAAAGGATATACGATCTTTACCCAAAACGGAGATCGTATTTGATTTCAAATGTATTGAAGGCTGGAGCCAGGTATCGTACTGGGGCGGAGTTCGTTTCAGCGATTTTGTCAAACACTATGGCCTGACCGATCAGGCAAGACTGGCGTATGCCGGATTATCGACGCCGGACAATAAATACTATGTGGGCATCGACATGAAAAGCATGATGCACCCCCAGACCCTGCTCTGTTATGAAATGAACGGGCAGGCCCTGCCATTGAAACAGGGGGCGCCATTACGGCTGATCATCCCGGTCAAATACGGTGTCAAGCACCTGAAACGCATCGGAACCCTCTTCTTCAGCAACCAGCGCCCGCCGGACTACTGGTACGAACGCGGGTATGATTACTTTTGCGGCCTGTAATCAATTTTGATGTGCCCCTGCCTCCCGCACATGACCGCCAATTCAATTAATCCTGTATATTTACTATCAGTACAATTTGTATTATGACCCGCGAAGAAAAATTCATGGCGGAAGCCATCGCACTTTCACAGAAAGGCTTACAAGCCAACCAGGGAGGCCCCTTTGGATGTGTGATCGTTAAAGACGATCAGATCGTCGGACGGGGGAATAATAAGGTCACATCAACCAACGACCCGACCGCACATGCGGAAGTGGTGGCCATACGCGACGCCTGCAAGAACCTGAATACGTTTCAGCTAGAAGGATGTGAGATCTATACGAGTTGCGAGCCCTGCCCCATGTGCCTGGGCGCCATCTATTGGGCAAGGCCCAAAGTGATCTATTATGCCAATAACAGGGAAGATGCCGCCATGATAGGCTTCGATGACTCCATGATCTATGAAGAAATGAGTAAAGAATACAAAGACAGGAAGATCCCTATTCTGAGCCTCAGCCGTGATGACGCCTTCAGGATATTTATGGAATGGCAGAATAAAGCGGATAAGATCGCTTATTAAGACCTGTTTTTAACTGCAATGATCTGTGCCGCAATGCTCACGGCAATTTCCTCCGGTGTTTCACTTTTGATCTGGATGCCAATTGGCGCATAAGCCTGTTGCAGCATATTTTCTTCCATACCCTCGGCCCTGTAATCCTGCATCATTTTCTCGATCTTTTTACGACTGCCCAGGATACCTAGGTATTTGTATGGGCGCCCCATCAGTGCCCTGAAGGCCACATCATCCGTCCGGTACCCAAACGTCATAACGACCACATATGAACGATCACCGGGTGATACATGATCAGCCAGCAGACGGTAAGCAGGAACCGTCAATTTCCTGTGGGCGTGTTTGTTGTCGCGCATGGTGGTCAGTCCTTCACGCTCATCGATCACCGTGATGTGAAAATCCATCGCAGACATCAGTTCACTCAATGCCTTAGAACAATGTCCGCCGCCGATGATATACAGCTCGTTCTTGAATCCTGTTCTTTCTTCCATGATAAAACCTCCTCCTTCTTCTGCACGATATTGCAGATCAACAAGGGGAGGCTGCCCGGAAAAACTGAGCCCGGATGGCGTTATGGTCAACGTACCGGGCTTTTCATTGATCCAGGAATCGATCACCGCATGAACAACCTGGCGGTCTGATTCGCGGAGGGGATACAAAAAAATGGTTTGCTCCCCGGAACAGATCATCCCGCTTTGGTTTCGGGAGACTGATTTATCGTGCACCTGTTGGTACACAGCTCCTTCGGCACGTTCCCGAAGCATATCCAGGGCCATTTCCACGAATTTATGTTCCATGATGCCGCCACCGATGCTGCCGCAAAAATCCCTGTCGCCCGATACGGCCATGCGGAATCCCCTGCGCCCGGGGGAACTTCCGTGACTTTCAAGTACGTAGAGTAGCATCAGGTCTATACCCGCATTCATCTTACCGGACATGAATGTCCAGAATTCCACCTGCTTCAGCGCATATCCCTGTATGTTAGCATTCATTTGGCAACAAATCTCGTAAACAAGAATCCCTCCGAACGGAGGGGTCTTGCAAAATCAATGAACCAGTTTTTTCCGGTTTTCCAGGATCTTTTTGAAGGACCGTCCCCGTATTTCATCCAGGGTCAACCCGGTGGCAAGCACCTCTTCTTCCGTTATGGCGCCGCTGTTCAAAGCACGCAGGAAATAATTCAGCAAGCCCTGGCCGGTAGCCGCGTCATCAAACACGTCGCCGATGAGTGTGGCGCGGGCTGCTTTTTCTACAAAGGTTTTCAGTCGTTCCACGGCATCATCATAGCTTTCGAGGAAGAAGGCAAATACGGCCGTATAGCGCATCGGTAACTGAGCAGGGTTAAGGTCCCACCCCTGGTAGAATCCGTTCCACAAGGAATGGCGTATATGGTCGTATCCTTTTTTCCAGGCACGATGTACTACCTGCCGGTTCTCCTGTTTCTGTTGTTCGGTCAGCGCATCGCCCCGGTTAGGGCCGATGGGCATGGTATTCGTGGCTCCGTCAGACAGCCATATGCCGGTATGCGCCAGTGCCACTTTGGTCATATGGTGAGCGAAATCGCAAACCGGGTGGTCCATTTCCTGGTAACGAGCCGTAATACTGCAGGATGCCGTATAATCATAAGTGCCGAAGTGCATGGCGATGCAGCGACCGCGACTGGCTTTAACGAACTGGTATAATGGATTGGTTCCATCCAGGCTCATGATCGATTGGGTGGTTTCCACCATCATTTCCATTTGCAGGGATCCTTCTTTCATACCAAGTTCATCTTCCAGTATTTCGAAGAAGCCCACCAGGGTGCTTACCTGCTCGGGAATGGTCACTTTCGGTAACATCACCACGAAATTATCGGGAAGCCTGCCTTCCGTTTCTTTCACCAGTGTGGTCACAAATAATTCGAGTGTGCGCAAGCCGCGTTCCTTCATTTCTTCGGTGAAAGGCTTGATCCGGATGCCAATAAAGGGCGGCAGAGAACCGTTTTTCATGCCACGGGCCACTTCACGGGCTGCCTGAACGGCCGTTTCATCTTCTTCGTCGTTACTCCGGTTCCCGTAACCGTCTTCAAAATCAATCCGGAAATCCTCGATCGCTTCGGATGATAATTTTTGCATTACCTTATTATACACCTGGTACGACAAATGCGCCGGATGAGATTTCCTTTTTTCGGGTGCGCATGACTGGTAGTCTTGCCATACCGATTCAGGCGTTGCCCCGGACGGGATATCATGGACGCCCTCGAGGCCAAAGACACGGCCAAATGAGAGGAAGTCAGGCGCATTCTCCCGGAATGTTTCCAGGGCTCTGCTGCCCAGCGCTGCTGCGGAATCAGCACGAAACAGGTTGGCGCCTCCGTAAACGGTGTGCACCGGTTGCCGGTCGGGCCTGTCGCCCGGATAAACTTTTTGAAAAGCCGAATTGGCTTTTTTCAGTTTATTAAAAAGCTCTTTTCTTTTCTTCGCAGGAATCGTTACATGCATAACTAAAGTATATTCATTTTGTCATCAATAATACATAACTCAGCGGCCGTTGCGTCGCACACTGCAACATCGGTGCAAAGCCCATCAACTGCCCCTGTATGTGGAATATCCAAACGGGTTGATCAGCAAAGGTACATGGTAATGGCTGCCATCCCTGACCGTAAACTGTATCCCCACTTCGGGATAAAAACCCTGAACCCCCGTATCCAGAAAATAGCGGCCCGTATCAAATTGCATCTGGTAAGTTCCCGGAATAAGTACCCTGCCCGGGGGGAGCAGATCCGGTATCCTGCCATCGGCATTGGTTACGCCCTGGGCTATTGTTTTCCACCCGGAACCTAGTTTTTCTTTCATCCGAATGCTGATGTTCTCACCGGGTTTACCCAGCGAAGTATCCAGCACATGCGTGGTGATCTGGCTGACTTTCAGGAAACCCCAGTCAGCTTCGGGAAACAATTTCTTCAACCGGAGGATGGTGATCTTATGTTGTTCTCCCATCGCCACGGCCAGTTCTTCATCACGGCTGTTCTCCAGCCTGTCTTCCATCAGCCTTAACATGTCTGCCGCAGATTTTCCCGTGGCACAAACGATGAAAATAAAACCGAATTTCTTTTCATAGGCCTGGTTGGCTTCAGCCAGGCGTTGAATGATCTCCTCCGGGGCATTATTCACACCTGCCTGCTCTTTACCGGCGAGGTGACTGGTACTGGCAAATTTCTCCCGGAGGCTGCTTACATCCCCGATCTTGGGATGTTGGGTGAACGCTTCCAGCCAGTCATTTTCCTGGCAGGCACCGTACCAGGCATGCTCGGATTCAGCCATGAGTGAAGCCGGACTTACAAACGGAAAGGATTCCATCAGGCGCTGTTGCCAGTTGGCAGAACCGCAACAGGTAAACAATTGCCTGGCCGCTTCGTTTTTTTCCAATTGGTTGAATACTGCGATGGTCATATTGTTTGTATTAAATGATATTATTTCAGGGAAGCTCCCTGGCTGATCCAGCAACGGATCATATCCCTCTCCTCTTCCGTGATATTCGTTTTGTTATTCTGTGGCATCGATTTGGTTACCACCACCCGCTGCATGATGAGGTCTTTCTTGGCCACGATCTGTTCGGGCTTGTCGAACATCACCCCATTGGGCGCCGCAGTGTAAACATCATCCGTTGGCTTGGCCGAATGACAGGTCACGCATCGTTGTTGTACGATCTTGTTGACCTGTGTAAAGGAAATTTCGCTGTTACAGGATCCCGGCTTAGGCGGGGCGCTAATATAAGCCGCGCCGAGTAATAATAAAACGGATGCGGGCAGAACCCATACGGATAACTGGCCCTTTTCCTTGAGGTTGAGATAATGTTTGACGCCTGCCGTTCCGAGTGTAATGATGGCCAGTACCAGCCAGGGATACTTGAAGCCGAACGTACTGGGAAAATGATTGCTGATCATCACAAACAGCACCGGCAGTGTGAAATAATTATTATGTAAAGACCGCAGACCTGCGTTTTTACCCAGTTGCGGATCGAGAACCGAGCCTTCCCTGGCCGCTTTTACCATCGCCTTTTGTGACGGGATTATCACAAAAAATACATTTCCGGCCATGATACTGCCCAGCATGGCGCCAAAATGAATATAGGCTGCTCGCGGACTATACAGTTTACTATAGGCCCAGGCAAAGGCCACGGCAATGGCAAATCCTACCAACATAAATAGGACCGGCTTCTTTTTCAGGGGCGATTTGCACATCAGGTCGTATATCAGCCAGGCCAGGATAAAAGAGCCCACCCCTATACCGATGGCGGCCGGAACGGATAGTGCCATGATACTCTTATCGATCAACATGGCCCCGGCATTGAAATAATACACCACAAAGAGCAGGCTGAAACCCGATAACCAGGTGAAATAAGCTTCATATTTGAACCAGTGCAGGTGCCGCGGTATCACTTTAGGTGCCACCTTGTATTTTTCGAGGTAATAAAACCCGCCACCATGGATGGCCCACAAATTACCAGCCAGTTCTTCCCGTACATCACGGGTACGGTTAAGCGCATTTTCCAGAAAAACGAAATAAAAGGATGCGCCGATCCAGGCTATGCCAAATGTGATATGCATCAACCTGACAATGATATTCAGCCATTCCATCAGGTGGCCTTCCCAAACAGTGCCCCTTACCAAGAGGTACAAACAAGCCACCATGCCAACAATGGATAATACGATAGCCGTGTAAATGAAAGCCTGTGAGCCCAGGATACCTGTCAGACTTTTCTCGTCTGTGACTACCGTTTGGCTTTCGGATTCTTCTTCAAAGCGCTTTTCCATGCTGCGGAGCTGATAGGTCAGCACGGTGAGCATCAGGAGAACCACGAGCAATATGGCCATTAAAATGATCGCGGTCATGCTTGATTACTTTTATGCCCGAATAACCGAAGACGGCTTATTCCGCCATCGGGGTAAATTGTGAGCCTGGCGTGTGTGGCCACTTGTTGAGACTGATCATCCAGTTTATAAAAATGTTCTGCATCCGCGCTGAGTTTGCTTTCGGGGAGGATCGTAGTCCAGGCAACCTGTCCGCTGGTCACCGCTTCATCGCTTTCGCTGTTGCAGATATCGATAGAACACCTGTCGGGATAATTGCCCTTGAAGTGGCAGGTATCCACCAGTATATCGCTGATGACCCCCGGGTGTGCAAGGCGCAGGATGACCCAGTCGCGGTTACCGGGCGTACGGTTTCTTTTGGTTTCCCATCCATCACCCATATTCACGCCGCGTCCGGGCATGATCAAATTACCCATGGCGCTGAAGAACATGTCGTTGCAGGCGATGGCCTGTCCCCCGTTGATCGCTGCGGCGAGGTCAACATCTTCCTGTGGTTCCACCCGGCTCCAGTCTTTGATCACTTCGCCATACACACGAAGCCTGGCCACGCCGCCATCCGGATAAATGTGTAAGCGTATATGCGTAAACGTTTCCTTATCGTTGCATGAATAAAAATTACGGCTGCCTGCATCAAGCGGCGATTTTGGCAGGATCTCCTTCCAAGCGATGGAAGATTCGTCCCAGTTCAGTACACCATCGTCATCCGGCAGGTTGACCCCTTCTATCGAAGCATGGGGCGGATGGTTACCAAGGAAAAAATTGGTGTCGATATCGAATCCTGCAATGCGCCCGGAAGTGGCCAGTTTGATCACGGCCCAGTCGTGCCCGGGCACTCTTTTCCGGCGGCTTTCCCATCCGTCCATCCATTTGCCGCGGTCGGTATATTTATCAGTTATAAAAATTCCCCTGCCGGGTTTAATGAGATTTTCCTTTTCCGCGAAGAAGTCGTCGGTGGCATATAATACTTTTCCTCCCAGCCTTTCAGCGGCCAGGTCGGTCAGTTTAACAAAACCGGGTTCTTCCTTGATGATCTCTGTTACTTTTGCAAAAGCCATTGTCCTGCGTTTTTTTCAGTTTTATCAAAATATTCCAATCGGCTGTCAAATACAACACGGCCATTCACCATGGTCATTTGAACGGCGCCAGATAAAAATTCTCCGGTATATGGGCAGGCTTTATGGCGGTGCAGGATATCCTCCTCCCTGATCTTCACTGATACCCCATTGCTCCAAATTACCAAATCCGCATCAAATCCAGGCCTGATATATCCTTTACGGTCGTTGATCCTAAGAAATGCAGCCGGTTTTTCCGTTACCAGCGGAATGAATTGTTCCAGGCTCAACAGCCCTTTAAGTGCCGTCCAAGATGCCGGCAGAAAAAACTGCAGGCCGGCAATGCCTCCCCAGGCATTTTTCAGGTTGCCGCTACTGATTTCCTTGATATCCGGGGGCGCCGGGGAATGATCTGTGGCAATGAAATCAAGCAGGCCGGTCTGCAACGCCTCTTTCAACCTGTTGTTATTCGCTTTATCGCGTATCGGCGGCGCACATTTATATATTGTTTTGGCATCGGGTATATGTTCTTCATCGAAGTACAGGTAATGCGGGCATGTTTCCGCAGTCAGTGGCAATCCTTCCTTCCTGGCCGCTTCAATTAAGCGGAGCGATTGGGCAGACGTCACATGAACGATATGAACGGGGCAGTTATATTTTCTGCAAAGCCCGATCATCATGTCAATGGCTTCTGTTTCCCAGCGATCCGGTCGGCTCTTCACATATTCCTTATAGCTGGTGGGCTCCTTATCCAGGTTGGATACAGCCGGTTCGCGGTCTATCTCAGCATGAACCAGCAGGGGTATTCGATAGGCAGCCAATACGGGCATCGCCAACTCCAGGTCTTCTTTCGTTGTATTGGGGAATTCATCAATGCCCGAGTGAACAAGGAAGCACTTAACGCCCAAAACACCCGACCGGCAGATAGCATCCATATGGGCTGCATTAGCCGGTACAAGCCCCCCGTAAAAACCAATATTGACCTGCATTTTCCCCAGCGTGGCCCGCTTTTTTTCCTCCAGGGATTCAACGGAAATGGTAACGGGGCTGGAATTCAGTGGCATATCCACCAGGGTGGTGATCCCTCCGGCTGCGGCTGACCGGGTTGCCGTTTCAAAACCCTCCCAATCTGTTCGGCCCGGTTCATTGATATGCACATGCGCATCGATCAGCCCGGGCATGAGAATATCATCGCCAACATCCAGCGCATCCTGCTCAAAGGTTTTATTCACTGCACTGATGACGGAACCCCGGATATGGACGGTTGCGGGTTGTAACTTCCCGTCTACCCAACACCGTTGGCTGAATATTTTTAATGGTTCGCTCATGATCGATGACTATATAAGCCCATCAGCACTTTTTCAGGGGTCATGGGTGCCGAATACCCAATATTGCTGGAAGGATTAAACGCTTTTATGGCATTCCGCAATGCAAAATAGGTTCCGATTCCATACATCAGCGGGGGTTCACCCACCGCTTTCGAGCGGAATATCGCCAGGTTATCATTCTCTGTTTCATTGAATTGCAGGCTGATCTCAGCGGGCACAGAATAGATGTCGGGTACTTTGTAAGTAGACAATGCATTACTGCGTAACCGGCCTTCCCGGTCGTACACGATCTCTTCCATCGTCATCCAGCCGATCCCCTGAACCAGTCCGCCCTCGATCTGTCCACGGTCGATATTTTCATTCATGGTTGAGCCCACATCGTGGATGATCTTCACGGAATCAATATCATAAATTCCCCTGACACAATCCACCGTAACTGTTGTTACGGCAGTTCCATATACGTGGTAAGCAAATGGATGGCCTTTTTCTTTTGTACCGTCAAAATGCAGGCCGGGTGTGGCATAATGCGCGTGTTCGCTCAGGCTTACCCTTTTGATGTATGCCGCCTGGATCAGTTCATTCCATGATAACGGTGATGGCTGTCCGCTTACGTAAACCCTTTCATCCTGCAAATGGATATCGGCCTTACCGGCATTCAGTACGGAAGCAGCCACCTCTATCAGCCTATCGAGAATCGCCCGGCAGGCAATTTCCACCGCCTTTCCGTTCAGGTCGGCCGTTGCACTGGCTGCGGATGGAGATGTATTGGCGATCCGGTATGTATTGGTGGTATTGATATTTATACGATGGACGGGAAGGGATAATATCACCGAGGCAACCTGCAGCATTTTGGTATTTACACCCTGGCCCATTTCTACGGCGCCCGTACTTACGTTCACACTGCCATCGGCATAAACATGCACGAGTGCCCTCGCCTGGTTCATCGGTGTTTTGGTAAATGAAATGCCAAAACATATAGGCATGAATGACAAACCCTTTTTCTTCAGGCGGTTTTCACTATTGAATTGCTCCACTTCCCTGATCATGGTGCCGGCATCATAGCTGTCAACTGCTTTTTTCCAGCAGGGTGCAGCCTCACTGACCGCCACCTGGCCATATGGAAACTGCTGGCCGGTGGCAATGAGGTTCTTTTGTTGGATGACCGTAGCCGGTACCCCAATGGTTTCAGCGGCTTTATGGATGGCTGCTTCAATGACAAACATGCCCTGGGGGCCGCCAAAACCCCGGAAGGCCGTATTGGGTGGCAGATTGGTCCGGCAGGAATAAGCCGTTGCCGTTACATGAGGGATATAATAACTGTTGGTGCAGTGAAACAGTGTGCGTTCGAGCACGGCAGGCGACAGGTCGGCCGAGGCGCCTGCATTCTGATGAAACGTTGCTTCGTAAGCCAGGATATTCAGGTCTTTATCAAGCCCGATGGTAAAATCCGAACTATATGGGTTCCGCTTTCCGGTCATGCGCATATCCTCCATGCGGTGCAGGCTATATTTTACCGGTCGTTTCAGGTGAAAAGCCGCTAAGGCGCAAAAAACAGCCCAGGAAGTGGCCTGATCCTCTTTTCCTCCAAAACCTCCGCCCAGTCGTGTGACATCCACTTCGATCCTGCTCATCGAAATACCCAGCACATCGGCGGCATGACGTTGCACGGCGGTCGGGCCCTGGGTGGATGAATATATTTTTATATGCCCCCCTTCTACCGGCAAGGCATATGCGCCCTGAGTTTCGATATACAGGTGTTCCTGACCGTTCGTTTCGGCGGTACCGGAAATGACATAAGCACATTCTTTCATGGCCTTGCCGCTATCCCCCAACCTGAACGTGCGGGGCGGCACAATGAGTTCGCCTTTTTCCCTGGCTTCACGCGGATCCGTGATCACCGGCAATGCATCAATATCGATCCTGATCTTTTGAACGGCAGCATAAGCCGCTTCCGCCGTTTCGGCCACCACAAATGCCAGGGGCATTCCATGATAATGCACCTTTGTTTCCGCCATCAGCGGTTCATCAGGTATGATCCCGCCAATCTGGTTTTTGCCGGGGATGTCACGGTATGTCAGAATTTTCACCACACCCGGCATTTGACCTGCTTCGGTTATATCCAGGTTGCGGATGATCCCATGGGCGGAAGGTGAAGGACAAACGGCCCCATACAAAGTGCCCCTGGTAACCGGGATGTCGTCCAGGTATACCGATTCACCGCGTGTATGCGTGTACGTGTCTATATTCTGCATATCAGGCCAATACGGTTTTATCATTGAATACTTCCGGGAACATTTCCATGAAATGGGCCCTGATGAGTTGCGACAGTAATAATCGTTTATATTCAGCCGTCCCCCTCGCGTCGCTGATCGGTGCGATCTCCGATTGGGCGACACGGATACATTCATCCACGATGGCGGGTTCGGGTCTTTTACCAGACAGGAAAGCACTGGCCGCCTGTAAATAATATGGCACGGGTGCAACGCCCCCGGCTGAGAGGCCCGCTTCAAGGATCAACCCATTTTCCATCCGCAGCATCAAGGCCGTATTCACACTTGCGATATCGAGGTGTGTGCGTTTGCATACTTTTTCAAAATGGAAGCGGTCTGACTGCTGCGGAAGATTGAAACGGATGAGTTCGATGTATTCATCGGGATCTTTGTCCAATTGTTTGTACCCTTTGTAATATTTCCGCAAGGGAAGCTCTCTTTTACGTCCATCATGGTTCAATACCAGCACTGCATCAAGGGCCAGGAAGAATATGGTAAAATCCCCTATGGGTGAGGCATTGGTGAAATTACCGGCCAGGGTGGCCATATTACGGATAGGGACAGACGAAACTAGTTTGATGTATCGGTCGAGCCCGGGAAAGTGTTGCCGGAAGACCGGAGACCGGGCAATGTCCGTCACCGTAACCGCCCCTCCCATTTCCACAGTGTTACCATTCAGCCGTATCCCTTTCAATGCCGAATCGTCGTAAAGAAAGTGGATCGGGGCATGCACCATGGTTTCATGCTTTTGCACATACAAGTCTGTTCCCCCGCCCAGGAAAGTTTTATCCCGGCCAACTTCACCATTCAACGAAACTGTCTCAAGGGCAGATAGCCTGCCGGGGATATCCAGAAAATAACCTGGCACGATCCCTTGCTGTACTGCGAAAGCGAGGGCCTGTTCATCGGTATTTGTTTGAAGAAGGGATTCAACCCTGGCGGCGGCTCTTTGTATGGATTTATATCCTGTACAACGACAGATATTACCATTCATGGCATCCACCGCTGAGATACCGGGTTCTTTATCTGACATACAATAACCCGTCAGTGATACAATAAAACCGGGTGTGCAGAATCCACACTGGGTGGCGCCTTCTTCCGCAAAAGCCGTTTGAACCGGGGTCAGTCCTTCTCCGTTGATGCCCTCCACAGTAACGACATGCTTACCATGAGCGTTCCCCAGGGCCATCAGGCAACTGGTTGCGCTGTTGTAAACAACCCGTCCGTTCCTGGATTCACCGACGAGAATACTGCAGGCGCCACAGTCTCCCTCCCGGCACCCTATCTTTGTGCCCGTCAGGTGCTGTTCGTAGCGGATGAAATCAAGCAAAGCCATTCCCTTAGAGGCTGATGTGTTGATTTCCTTATTGTTAAGTATAAACCTGGTCAATCAAATAAAGTTGAAAATTTAAAGATACAATAATTGACTTTACATGAATACAGGCATTGCGGATATAGACGGGAAGCAGACTTTTTACCGGCTTGTATCATTATGGGCCATATGTGAGGCCTTTGCAGGCGGATTGATGCATGGCGCCAATATCCCGCTAACCGGATTGGTTGTCAGCAGCATGGCCGTCACCTGCATCATCCTGATCGCCTATCATTGTCCCAAACAGTTTTCCATCATCCGGGCAACCATGATCGTTTGCATTGCCAAACTGGCGTTGAGCCCGCACAGTCCGCCAACAGCCTATATTGCGGTACTATTCCAGGGTTTGGCGGGCCAGCTGTTATTGTCGGGGAAGAGTCAATTTACATACAGGGCAGCACTATTGGGTATCCTTGCCTTGGTGGAGTCGGCCATCCAGCGCATACTTGTTTTACTGATTGTTTTTGGAACTGAATTCTGGAAAGCGGTCAACCAGTACATTCAGAAACTGACCGGTGAGCGGGAATACTCTGATTATTCCCTCAAACTGGCTGTCGGTTACATTATTTTACATGCGATTGTTGGTTTACTGGCAGGCCTTGCAGCTTCAAGGATCGCCAAAAAGTCGATACACTGGAAAACGGCCCATCCGGAATGGATCCTGCCCCCCATTCCTCCCGTCACCTTACCCGCAAGCAAGAAGAAAAAAAGGCCCGGTACCTGGAAATTGATCCTTATGCTGATCTGGATTGTATTACTGGCTGCCTGGCTCTGGCCGATTGACGGTTTCCTGCCGAAAACGGAAGCGTTTGGTATTCTATTACGGTCGGTATTGATCGTATCAGGATGGTGGCTGTTCATCTCACCCTGGCTGATGAGCCTCTTCAAAAACCGGATGAAGAAGGCGGAAACATCCTATCAATCAGACCTCGCCATTGTTATGAGGATGATCCCAACCACGCAACATGTTTTTGCGCGGTGCTGGGAAAAAGCAAAAAGGGAAAGCCCGGCGGCCCCTATGCGGATGTTCACCAAGTTACTGATGGTCAATTTACTGTAAACGAATCTGATAACTAATTAGTTGTACATTGTAAATCAAATCTGAAGTATCTTTGAACAGAACCTTCCTGCATGACCAGCCAATGAAGACGATCAACATCAGCCAGGACAAAGACCGCTTTGAAGCATTATTCGAATTTGCTTCAATGGGCATCCTGATTGCCAATGGCTCCGGCATCATAGAAGAAGTCAATCTGTTACTAATCCAGCAATTTGGTTACGAAAAGAAGGAAGATCTGGTTGGCAGGAATGTGGAAGATCTTATTCCCCGCAGGTTTGGCGACAGGCACCGGCAGCACCGGGAAGGATTTGTCGCAAACCCTGAACGCCGGACCATGGGTACGGGCCGCGATCTGTACGGATTAAAAAAAGACGGCACTGAAATGCCTGTGGAGGTCAGTTTAAGTCATTTCATCGAAAACAACCAGTTCTTCGTCATTGCCTTTGTTATAGATATCAGCCGGCGAAAGGAAATTGAACAGGCGGTACTGCTGCAAAAAGAGGAACTGGCCGCCAATGTGTTGAAGATCGAGCGCTTAAATGACGAACTGGAAGAGAAGGTGGCGATGCGCACCAAGCAGCTCAAAGAAACCATGGAGCACCTGGAAGCCAGTCGGGATGAACTGACAAGGGCTCTGAACAAGGAAAAGGAATTGAGCGACCTTAAATCGAGGTTTGTTTCGATGGCTTCGCATGAATTCAGGACGCCCCTCAGTACAATATTATCTTCGGCATCCCTGTTGGCAAAATACACCGAAGCCGAAGAACAGGACAAGCGGGATAAGCATATTGGCCGCATCAAATCATCGGTAAACAACCTGAGCGGTATCCTGAATGAATTCCTGTCTATCGGGCGCATTGAAGATGGCAAGATTGTGATACACGAAGACCATTTTAACATACGTGAACTGGTCATCAGTATTTGCCAGGAAATAAAGGTGCTCGCAAAAAGCAAACAAAGGCTTGAGCATACATTCAGTGGCGGAGAAATGGTCACCCTGGACTCTTCACTGCTTAGAAACATATTGATCAACCTGCTTTCCAATGCCATTAAGTTCAGTCATGAAGACGGCCTGATCAGGGTTTCGGTAGACGTGACGGATGAACATATCACACTCAATATCAAGGACCAGGGCATTGGCATTTCGGCTAAAGACCAGGAACACTTATTCGAACGCTTTTTCAGGGCAACCAACGCCACCAATATTCCGGGCACCGGGCTGGGCTTACACATTGTGGCAAAGTATGTGGAACTGATGCACGGCCAGGTACAATTCAGTAGTGAGCTGGAAAAAGGAACCTGTTTTACCATAACTTTCCAAACACAAACCCAACTGCAGTCATGAAATCGCACATCTTAATCATTGAAGACAACGAAGAGATCCGGGAGAATACGGCTGAAATCCTGGAGCTTGCCAATTACCGCGTTTCCACGGCAGAAAACGGAAAGATCGGTATTGAAAAGGCTCAGGCAGACAAACCCGATCTGATCATTTGCGATGTAATGATGCCCATACTCGATGGTTATGGCGTTCTGCACCTGATACATAAAAACGATGACCTCGCCGGCATTCCATTCATTTTCCTGACCGCCAAATCGGAGCGCAGCGACTTCCGCAAAGGAATGGAAATGGGCGCTGATGATTACATCACCAAGCCATTCACCGACATCGAGCTCCTTAATGCCGTTGAAAGCAGGCTCAAGAAAGTGGCCTTGCTCAAAAAAGAATACGCCACGGGCATCGAAGGCATGCAGGACATGCTGAACGAATTCGGGGAAAAAGAAACACTCGAAAACATTTCCGAGAACCGGCCCGAGAATACCTATAAGAAAAAACAGATGATATACCTGCAGGGCAACCACCCGCAGAAACTCTTTTTTATCAAGAAGGGCAAGGTCAAAACCTATATCTCCAACGACGATGGCAAGGATCTGACGGTTGGCCTTTACAGCGACGGCGATTTCTTCGGATACACCGCCCTGTTAGAAGGAACCACTTACAAGGAAACCGCCGAGGCCATTGATGAAAGCCTGGTAGCCGAAATACCCATTTCCGACTTCGAACACCTCCTGTTTTCCAACAAGGAGGCCACGCGACAATTCATCCGGCTGCTGGCAAGAAATATCAGTGAAAAAGAAAAGCAGTTGCTCAACATCGCTTACAATTCACTTCGCAAAAGGGTGGCTACGGCACTTGTAACACTGATGAACAAATACCAGAAAGACGAAGACGTTTTTTCCATTCAGATCTCCCGTGAAGACCTGGCCAACATCGCCGGAACCGCCACCGAATCGCTGATCCGAACGTTGAGCGATTTCAAATCGGAGAAACTGATCGATATCCAGGGAAGCCGGATCAGCATCCTGAACAGAAAGAAACTGGAAAATATGCTGAATTAAGATCAGAGATGAGAAACCAGGTATTGGTTGAACTCATTCTTCATTTGTGAGAATTTTCTTTCGAAGTGTTCCATCTCATTTCGCAGCTTGACCTGTTTTTTCAGTATGGCTTTTTCCGGAGCCACGCTGTGCGAATCCGTCAGGTTCTTCAGGAATTCCTGCTGCTCCCTGATATCCCGAAGCATCTCCTTGATAAAATCATCATTCTGAAGAAAAAGGTTATGATAATGCTCTGCCAGGGCAACAAACTGCTTGTCGGTGTTATTGTCCACCACTTGTGCCAGCCTGGTTTTGAGATAGCTGTTCTCCTGCAATAAATAGTCAAGCGCACGGGTCCACGCCTGGTATTCGTGAATGAATTGATCTTTTCCTGATATTCTAATAGTACCCATGTCAATCAAAACGTTAAAATACATTTACGCATGTCAGCCGCCAAATCAGGCTGCATGATTCTTGTCATTTTATTTATTGATGGCACTCAATACCCGCAGCCGTATGTCCGTTACCCATGTCAACCGAAGGACTCAGAAACGGAACACCCCAACCCAACCCGCGTATGATCAGCAGGCAGGCCATCAATACCATCAGGTATGGATACAGTCTGCGGATCTTTCTGCGAATATTCATGTTGATGAATCCACCAAAAAAAGCAACGGACCACATGACCGGTAGTGTACCCATGCCAAAGCCCGCCATGAACAGGCTCCCATGCCAGGCGGTGCCCATGGTCATGGAAACCGCAAGCGCCATATAGATCAACCCGCATGGCAATAACCCGTTCAGCATCCCGATAAGAAAAACCGAACGGAAGTTCTTTTTAAAATAAAGGCTGCCGATGCGAGCCCGGAGTTTTTCAAAAAAAACATGTAAGGCCGGCACGTTACCCAGGAAATTACCCAGGCGCGGCAGCATGACAAATCCTATGATCAGGATACCCATTACCACGGAAAAGCCCTGCTGAAAACCAAACAGGGAGAAACTCCTTCCCAGCAAACCAGTTACAGCGCCGATAAGGGCATAAGTGATCACCCTTCCCAAATTATACAACAGCGATGCAACGAATTTCGTATAGGCCTTATCGTCAGATACGGGTAAAGACAAGGCAAGCGGACCGCACATGCCAATGCAGTGCAGGCTTCCTACCGCCCCCATGACTAAACCGGTGATCCAGACGGCTGTCATTGAATGAAAAGTTTTTGTGTGGTATAATATGCCTGCCCCCCCGCTTTCCAGTTGACTTTTACTTCAAACTGGCCTTTATAACCGGCAGGAAAATCCATCAGCAGTTGTCCGTTATTCGTTTGAATCTGCCTGCTAAGATCTTTCCGGCTGTCGGAAGGACAATATAACAGTACGTCCGCTGAAACTTCCTGGCCCGACATCTCCGCAGGGAGCTGTACCAATATCTGTTGCCCTCTTACTTCACAAGTTATTGCTCCGGTCAGTTTAGACGCCCTGGCAGTTTCGTTGATCTTATCCTGGTACATCAGTTCCTGCTCATAATAATCCTTCGTTACCAGGTCTACTTTTTGGTTCGACGACTTGATGACAAGGAAAACGATACCGGTAACAAAGACCAGGTAAACGCCAAGTATTTTATATCCCCAACTCATACTGTATCATTTATTAGTTATATACTTCCGGACCGATGAATTTTGCCGTGATGGTCTTAATTTTCTTGGTTGAATCATACAAACCGATAACAAGCGGCGTTTTCCATCCTTTCACCTGATCACGATTCAATTTGACAAAAAACTGAAGCACCAGGTAATCTTCTTTCTTAACAACAGGAGAAGTACGGTTGATCAGTTCTATCTGCCCCTGTACATTTTCCAGTTTGAGGTTCACCCGGATATCTTCATGCGTCTTATTGGCGAGTTTCAGGTTATACAGGTTACTGATGCGGCCATCCGGCAGACTTGTATAGGTCATTCCGGCCGTACGCATCAACCTGGCGTCGAGGTCTGTCCGGCTGACCAGTAGGAAAGCCAGCAAAGAGATCAGCAGGAACAACACGGCGGTATATGCTTTGATACGCCTGGTCAAACGCAACCTGACCCCTTCTTTGATACTGTTCTCTGATGCATACCTGATCAATCCGGTTGGCTTATGTATGCTTGTCATGATCGCATCACAGGCATCAATACACGCCGTGCAGTTCACACATTCAAGCTGTGTACCATGGCGAATATCGATTCCAGTAGGGCATACTTTCACACAGGCAAAACAATCAATACAATCCCCCTGTTTGACCACGGGCTCAAACCTGGCCGACATATCTTTACAAGCACCGTTACCCTTGCAATCGGTGCATTTGCAATCGTGATCTTCCTCTTTTTCCTGTTTTACAGGCTGCTTTTTCAGGTGTCCGCGCGGTTCACCCCTCAGGTAATCATAGGCCACTACAATGGAATTCTTATCAAGCAACACACCCTGCAGCCTTCCATACGGACAAACGACGATACAGGCCTGCTCACGAAACCACCAGTAAACGAAAAAGAACACACAGGTAAAAATCAGCAACGATACCAGGGTTCCTACATTCCCGCCGGGATGAGTTATATAACCCAGCAACTTATCCATCCCGATAATATAGGCCAGGAAGAAATTGGCAATAATGAAAGAGATCGAGAAGAATAAAACGAACTTCAGCGTCCTCTTCCTGATCTTTTCGCCATTCCACGGCATTTTGCGTAACATCTTTTGCTGGTGGGAATCCCCATCGATCCAATATTCAATCTTACGGAATACCATCTCCATAAATATGGTTTGCGGACAAGCCCAACCGCAAAATATACGGCCGTATATAACGGTGAACAGGATCACAAAAACAATAAATGTGATCATGCCGATACCGAAAATGAAAAAGTCCTGCGGCCAGAAGATCATCCCGAATAAAATGAACTTGCGCTCCAGCACATTGAAGAGCATCAGGGGTTCATCATGCACTTTAATGAACGGAAGTGAAAAGAATACCAACAGGTAAAAAACACTGAACAGGCTTCGCATATTGTATAGCCTGCCCTTTGGTTTTTTAGGATTGATAAAATTCCTCTTCCCTTCTTTGGAGATGGTTGCTACCGAATCGCGGAAAGCCTCCTGTGTCAATCTCACTTCCGTTTCACTCATCATTAATCTTTATCAGGGTTATCATTTACTTTTTTGACTTTGCCGCTGAATCAGCAGGAGCCGTGGCCGCAACCGGTACTGCGGTGGAATCGGCTGGCGCTGAAGATTCCGTGTACAAGTCGCCCTGCGGCGCTTTGCCATTCGGCGGATTCGTTCCTCTCAGTGTTTTGATATAGCCTGCCAGGTCACTGATCTCCTTAGGAGAGAAATTCTTTTCCCAGGATTGCATCCCCTTATCCGGGTAACCCACTTTGATGGAATGATAAATGTCGTTCAGGGAACCCTTATGGATCCAGTAATCATCCGTCAGGTTAGGCCCTGCTCCACCTTCACCGAGTTTGCCATGGCAAGGCCAGCAACTTGAAGTGAATATTTCCTTTCCCTTGGAGAGGCCTGCCGCATCGGGCATCTGGATGTTTTTCTCATCCACCTTATCCACTTGTGTTGAAGCATAAAGTTCAGCCTGGATTTTTGCCTTGGCCATTTCTGACTCATATTCTTCCGTTGGGTTTTTTCCATAACCCATGACATGGAAATTGAACAGGTATATAACGGCTACGCCTATGGTAATATAAAAACCGTATTTCCACCATGGCGGGAGGGCGTTATCCAGTTCGCGGATACCGTCATAATCGTGATCCAGCAATACGTCGGCTTCTTTCTCCACCGGCACGGCGCGGGTAAAGAGTTTTTTGTCCAGGTTATCCCACCAGCGGCTCAAAGTCATTTGCTTGGTCATTTCTTCCGGCAGCAATTCACGCTGGATCCGGCGTATGGAGAACATGATAAAGAAGATCACCAGCAATTCGGTCAGTATGACGGCGAGGAAAGTCCAGAAAGTGGTGGCAGACAAACCCCCGTAATTGGGCAACACTTCGGTTGTTGCTTTGGCTGTGGCATCCTGCGCCTGCGATACCAGGCTTAAAAGGCTCATGCCGATGGTCAGCACAACGGCGGCCATGGTTTTGCTTTGTTTGTTTTTTTCCAGTGCCTGGCGCCCCATGGCATAAAGCACTTGCCCCAAAGCCCAGATCACAAAAGCCAGTACCAGGGCGATGATCAGCATCAGGTAAGCCACCATGTTATCAGATGAAGTGACCGTTTTGGCCGCTTCAGGAGCGGGCCCCTGCGCAAAGGCAACCTGCGTAGTAACTGCCAGGGCCAGCAGCATGTATATTTTTTTGAGCACTGATTGAATGGGTCTCATATTATAGTTAATTTATTAGATGTTGGTAGATTGTTCCGTTTCCTGGTCGAAAGGGATTTTTGATAATTCATTCACCCTGTTCTTATCCATCCTCCTGACATAAGCCAGTAACACGACAAAAAAGATGAAAAATATCAGCAGCGAAATCATCGGGTACACCTGTGCACCCTGGATAGTTTCGGCGTATTGTTTGATGAATTTGAACATGGCTTATTTGTTTTGAGGTTGACTGATATCTTTACCCAGCCTTTGCAGGAAGGCAATAACGGCGATGACTTCTTTTTTCGGTGAAACGCGGATACTGTCTGCACCCAATTCATCCGAAATCGTTTTTGCCTGTGCCATCAGGTCGTCATTGGCTTCTTTGTCGTATCCTTTCTCATATGGAACACCCAGCGTTTGCATTGCCTTGATTTTAGCAGGAGTGGTAGACATATCGAGATCTTGTTCCAGCAGGTGCGTATATGGAGGCATGATCGATCCTTCACTCATGGATGATGGTTCCCGGAAGTGACGGAAATGCCAACCCGCTGTCTTCTTCAGGTTACCCACGCCTTCCCTTCCCAGGTCAGGACCGGTGCGTTTACTGCCCCACTGGAACGGGTGATCATACACAAATTCGCCTGCTTTTGAATACTCACCATAGCGTTCCGTTTCACTGCGGAATGGCCTGATCATTTGGGAGTGGCAGACATAACATCCTTCTCGTACGTAGATATCGCGTCCCTGCAGTTCAAGTGGTGTATATGGTTTCACGCTGGCGATCGTGGGTATATTGGATTTGATGAGGAATGTAGGAACCATTTCCAATGATACCGCCGATCAGGATCACCACGAGGCTGATGATAAGCATTTGAACAGGCTTTCTTTCAATCCAGCGGTGCCAATGTTCGCCATGGTGGGGTTCCATCACTTTACTGAGGGCAGGCGCTTCAGCCGCTTCGTCGGCTACCAGTTTACCTGCTTTCACGGTTTTATAAATGTTATACACCATCAGGAGGGCGCCAACCAGGAAGAGGGCGCCGCCCAGTGAACGCATGGCATAGAATGGTTTCAGGTAGGTCACTGTTTCGAGGAAAGAATATTTTAACTGTCCGCTTTCAGTGAACTGCTTCCACATACTGCTTTGGGTAAACCCGGCCCAGTACATGGGAACGGCGTAGAAAACGATGCCCAGTGTACCCAGCCAGAAGTGGTTGGCCGCGAGTTTCTTTGAATACAATGGCGTATTGAATATCCTTGGGATCAGCCAGTAGATGATACCAAAGGTGAGCATGCCATTCCAGCCCAGGGCACCCACGTGTACGTGTGCCACGATCCAATCGGTAAAGTGCGCGATGGCATTCACATTTTTCAGCGACAGCATCGGGCCTTCAAAAGTGGCCATGCCATAAGCGGTAACGGCCACCACCATGAATTTAAGGATAACGTCGTCCCGTACACGATCCCATGCGCCGCGGAGTGTCAGCAGACCATTGATCATACCGCCCCAGCTGGGGAAGATCAGCATGAAAGAAAACACCACCCCGAGAGATTGTGCCCAGTTGGGCAAAGCTGTATACAGCAAGTGGTGCGGGCCAGCCCAGATGTACAGGAAGATCAACGCCCAGAAGTGAATGATCGACAGTCGGTAAGAATAGACCGGGCGGTTAGCCGCCTTCGGCATGAAATAATACATCAGCCCGAGATATGGCGTGGTCAGGAAGAAGGCCACGGCATTATGGCCGTACCACCATTGAACCAGCGCATCCTGTACCCCGGCATACCAGGAATAACTTTTCAGGAATGATATCGGCAATTCGAAAGAGTTGACAATATGGAGTACAGCAACTGTAACGAAGGTGGCAATGTAAAACCAGATGGCCACATACAGATGCCTTTCGCGGCGCTTCAGGATGGTGCCGAACATATTCCAGCCGAATACCACCCAGATCAGTGCCACTGCTATATCGATCGGCCATTCCAGCTCCGCATATTCCTTACCGGTAGTGATACCGAGCGGAAGCGTGAGCGCGGCCGCAACGATAATGAGCTGCCAGCCCCAGAAATGGATCTTGCTCAGCACATCGCTGAACATACGCGTTTTACACAGCCTTTGCAGCGAGTAATACACGCCCATGAAAATACCGTTTCCCACAAAGGCGAAGATCACCGCATTGGTATGCAATGGACGCAGCCGGCCAAAAGAACCGTACTGGGTAATGTTCAGCGATGGAAAAACAAGCTGCAGGGCTACCCAAAGACCGGCCAGCATTCCCACCACTCCCCAGAGTATGGTTGCATAGGCAAAGTTTTTGACTATCCTGTTGTCGTAATAGAATTTTTCTACCTGCATGTTGTTTGTTTTGGTTATGTAGTTCTTGGGATATTTATTTCGTTGATATTGCTTCTGAAGGAGTTGTTTCCGTTTCCTGATCGAACAGCATCCGTACGGAAGGGGTATAGTCATCATCATATTGCCCGTTACCCACACTCCATAAAAAAGCCAGCAGGAAACCGCCGGCCACCAAAATGCTGATTCCAATAAGTATAAAAAGTGCGCTCACTGATGATAATGATTTGATTGCCAAAAGTATCTTCAAGCCGGAAAAACCAAAATGACTGCTATCAAAAGGCAGACTGATATACGTCAGTTTTGATGTAACCTGTTTATCCTTGCCATCCAGGAACCCAACAGACTGACCAATACGATGATGCTGATACTGCTGGCCGGCATAAGAATGGCGGCCACGAGGGGTGATAAAAGCCCCTGTACAGCGAATGAAAGTCCGACGAAATTATACAGGATAGAAACGATAAAACTAATGGTGATGATCTGCCTGCCCGACCTGGCATATCGTATAAAGCGGCTGAGTTTATATAAATAACCGCCATCGAGGATCGCATCACTGGCCGGTGTGAACCGGGCCGCATGGTCGCTTACGGCAATGCCGATATCTGCCTGCCGGAGAGCTCCGGCATCATTCAACCCGTCGCCGATCATCAGCACTTTCCGACCTTCCCGCTGCAGGTTGCGGATGACTTCCAGTTTATCCTGCGGGGAAGCGTCGAACTGCATTTGCACTTTGTCGCCAAACAAATCCCGAAGGGCTTTTTCCTCGCCGGCATGGTCGCCCGATAAGACCCTGACCGACAATCCCATACTTGCGAGTTCCCTGGCCATTTTGTCCATCCCTGGCCTGTATGCCTGCCTGATCTCAAAATACCCCCTGGGCTGTTCCCCTATCCGCACATAAACCCTGGACCCCCGTTCCAACCCTTCTTCATTGGCCAAGGCTTGCGCAAAACCCGCCGCACCCAGTCTGACCGGGACTTCATTGACCACGGCATCGATCCCTTTGCCGGAAATTTCATCATATCGGGTGATCACCGGTTCGGGGCCGGCCATGGCTGGTTCCAGCGAACTAAACAGAAAACGGCTGAGCGTATGTGCCGACTGCCCGGCAGCCTTTCTGATCAGCGTCTTATCGTAAGCCGACAAGCCTGTACCTGCATAAGACACCTGGTGCCTGTCGCTCAGCGTGATCGTACCCGTTTTATCAAACACCACTGTATCGATCTTACCCAGTCCTTCTACAACCAGTTCATTCTTGAGGTACATCTTTTCCCGGCCGAAATGCCGGAGCATATTGCCAAAGGTGAAAGTGGCCGACAACAAAAGCGAACAGGGACATGCAACGATCAGAACAGCGGTTACCACGGGCCATATCATGGATGGGTCGTGCAGTTGCCAGTATATACCGGCTGATATCGCCACGGTAAACAGGGCCATTGTAAAATAACGGCTCCAGGGATGTATGAAAGAACCTTCCTTATCCTGGCCTTTGGTGAATACATCGTTATTCCAGAGTTGGGTGATATAACTTTGAGAAACTTCTTTGACCACCTGTAAAGTAATGGCTCCCCCGGCCTGCCGCCCACCGGCATAAACGAGCTCACCCGCTTTTTTGCTAACCGGTATATTCTCCCCGCTCACAAAACTATAATCCACCTGGGCTTCGCCGCCGACCAGGATGGCATCGGCCGGAACCATTTCCCCGTTCCGAACAATGATCCGTTCACCCTTTTGCAATTTGGTGGCCGGTATATTTTCTTCCTCCCCGTTACGTATAACCGTAACGCCTAGTGGAAAATAGGCGTGGTAATCCCTGTCGAACGACAGGGCATCATGCGTCTTACCCTGGAACCAGCGCCCCACAAGCATAAAAAAGATGATACCAGTGCCGGAATCAAGATAACCGGCGCCTGTTCCAGACAATATTTCATAATAACTGCGGCCGAATGTGATGATACTGGCCAGCGCAATGGGTACGTCGATATTGATATCTTTCTGTAACAACCCTTTCCAGGCCGATTGAAAGATCGAAGAAGCCGCATAAAAAATGACCGGCAACGAGAGCCCGAAAATGACCCAGCTGAACGTTTCTTTCAGCCCTTCCTGGCCGATCTGACCGCCGGAGAAATATTCCGGGAAACTGAGCATCATGATATTGGAAAAGCAGAAACCGGCCACGCCGAGGTGAAAAAGTTTTTTCCGGTTGATATTCGGTGTTTTTACCGACACGGTATCCTGCAGGCTGATCTGGGGTTCGTACCCGATAAAGGCAAGCAGTTCCACCACCTGGCGAAGATTCACCTGCGCCGGATCGTAAGAAACGAAGACCTGCTTTTTCTGGAAATCCGATTGCGACCGGATGATGCCCGGGTTGATCCTGTGCAGGTTCTCCAGGAGATAGATACAGGAGGCGCAATGCATCTGGGGCAGGGAAAAAGTGATATTCACCTGCTGATCGCTTCGATACTGCGCAAGCTGGTCAATGACGGCCTCGTCATCAAGGTAGGCAAACCGTTCACTAACGAAACGCCCTTTTGCCTTAATGCCTGGGTTGCTGTCAAAATTATAGTAACCGCAGAGGTTATTCTCCTGCAATAATTGATATACCTGGTGACACCCGTTACAACAGAACTGCTTGCCGGCATCTTCTACCGGATCGTCGCAGGGTTCTCCGCAATGGAAACAGGGAACTGGTATTTGGGACCTTTGATTGATGTGGAACCTGGTTTGTGCCAGCAAAACTATTTACCAGGGGCACTATCAGGAATGAGTCGCATCAATGAAAAAACTGATCATCGTCAGTTTTTTGTTTAAAAATGGCTCAAAATTGAGGAATAAACAGGCTGATTGTCAATACTTCCGTTCAAATAGCCACCAGGAGGTTTTCTTTTTCTTCTCCTCGGGTTTGAGGTTGAACTTCCTGATCGCATTCAATTCGAGGTAGTTGACCGCCTCTTCCACGGAATCCGTAAACAGGCATAATTCCAGGTCATCGGCAGAGATGGTACCCAGCTTTTTCATTTTTTCGATATGTTCAATGATGTCGTGGTGGTACGACTTATCAAAAATGATGATGGGAAATTCCCGGAGCTTGCCGGTTTGAATCAATGTCAGGGCTTCAAAATACTCATCCAGGGTTCCGAATCCCCCGGGCATGACAATAAAGGCATAGGAGTACTTGATCAGCAGTGTTTTCCTGACAAAAAAATACCGGATATTGACCTGCTTATCGAGATAAGGGTTGGGCATTTGCTCGTGCGGCAATACGATATTACAACCTACGCTCCTTCCACCCACTTCCCTGGCACCCCGGTTAGCTGCTTCCATCACGCCCGGTCCGCCGCCTGTCATAATGGTGAATCCGAGTCGTGCAATGGAAGATGCGATCTCCTGTGTCTGCTGGTATGTGGGATGATCTTCCCCGAAACGTGCGGAGCCAAAAATGGTTACGCATGGTCCGGCAAAGTGCAGCGTACGGAAACCTTTGATAAATTCAAATAACACTTTGACGGAAAAAACGAACTCACTCCAGCGGCTTTGCGGTCCTTCGAGAAACCTGATCTCCTGTTTACTGTTGGTATTTTTTTGTGGGATGCCCATTCACTAATATTTTGATAAATTAACGATATCTAATACACGGGATTGTATTCTTTGGTTTTAGGTTGTATCTTTAAAAATGTATTAAAAAAAGTGTTTCACAAAATAATACCTGTCAAACTATGAGCTTACGCTCCTTATTATTCCCTTTCCTGCTTCTTTTCATGCTGACCGGCCTGATGGCTTCCTGCCCGGCGCCTTCACCGGATGGCGGCGGCATCAAATTCTTCAATGGAACCTGGAAAGAGGTACTGGCCAAGGCTTCCGCAGAAAAGAAGCCTATTTTCCTGGATATTTATGCCACATGGTGCGGCCCCTGCAAACTACTCAAAAGGGAAACGTTCGTCAATAAGGAAGTGGCCAAATTTTACAATGCCAATTTTATCAATGTCAGTCTCGACGGGGAAAAGGACGACGGCGCCATCCTTGCCGAACAATACAGGATTCCCGGTTATCCCAGTCTGTTTATTTTCGACAACCAGGGCAAACCTATATTAACAACATCCGGTTTCCTGCCTGCTAAAGAATTTCTGCAATTCGGCCAGGATGCATTGAAAAGAATCAAATAACCTTATACTGAGCATATTCAAAAAAGGCATATCACCTGATATGCCTTTTTCATTTAATCAAGGCCAGGCTCCAACAATTGTGACTGTCCATTTGCTCCGCCGCCACTCATTCAAATCACAATTACTAGACCAGAGAAAACAGTTCTTGCAAAACCCGCTTCAGGCTGATATAGATCATCCTGCGAACTGAATAAGATCAGCAGTTAAATAAAAAACGCTCCAGTACAGGATTTCCTGATCTCATTAATGACTTCATCCGGGAACCGGCCAGGCTTTGTGATTACAATCATAAAAGGCCCAACCTACAGCCTTTAGCTTTAGCCATCAATCATCAAATATTTTTCTATATGAAACGCTGCACAATGAGAACATGGATCATCAGTTGCCTGTTCCTGGGTTTTACTTCCTGCCAGGGAAATGAAACAAAACAGGCGGAACCCGTAACAGCCACGCCCGGCAATGAAACCAGCGCCGGTCAGTCGGCCGTACAAGACGATCAATCGCAAAAAAATGTTGTACAGGTAGCCATCGGCAGCAAAGACCATAGTACTTTGGTCACGGCCGTTAAAGCCGCAGAACTGGTGGATGCCCTCAGCAATGCCGGTCCTTTTACCGTGTTTGCACCAACCAATGCGGCATTTGACAAACTCCCCGCCGGTACGGTGGAAGGCCTGCTTAAACCGGAAAAGAAGGATGACCTGACAGATATCCTGCAGTATCATGTATCTGTTGGCGTATTCAAGGAAGACGCATTTCAGGACGGACAGATCATCGGCCAGGTAAACGGTGGAAATATAACGATCAGCAAGAAAGACGGAAAGATCATGATCAACGGAAAAGCCACAGTACTCGGCGCCGTGCCAGCCTCTAACGGTATCGTATACGTGATCGATGAAGTATTGCTTCCGCCGAAAAACTAATCAATACAAGGAGCATTGTTGTTTTTAATGGCAGGGCATGGATCGAAAGATTCATGCCTTTATTTATCCGTCTATCCGTCAAGCGAAATTAAAAGTATGTAGAGGCGGTAAGGCCTGATCCAGGAAAAATCGGTCACCGGCGGGTGACATTTGTATGCAATAACCAATCAGTGATTCAAGTAACCGGTCAATGCTATGATCGCTCAACCTTTCAATATATTCCTTTGCATGATCTGGGCAATACTATAGGCCCTTTCTTTGGCGAGATCGGCCTTTGGCCCATTGAATAACTCATCGATGGTTTCGTTGAAGATACGTATCCACTGATCGAAGTGCCGGGGTTCAAGTGGCATCACGCGGTGCAGGTGCTTATGCAGTTCCAACGGGTTTCCCTTATAAGTGCCTGAATAAAACAAAGCATTCTCCCAAAAATTATACATGACTGGCAGGTGCCGTTCCCAGTTGACTTTGGCGATTTCGGTAAAAATATACCCGATCACGGGATCCGTTTTTACACGATCATAAAAGTTGTTAACGAACAACTCAATATCAATCCTGTTTCGGATATCTTTTTTCATGAGAGGCATTTTCAATCAGCAAACCAATGGATTCCAGTTCATTTGAACTGCATCGCTCCTGCATGGCAGGGAACAGTATACGTTCTTCGGTACGGATATGCGCTTCCAGTTCATGGCCCAGTTCATCCAGACGATTTTCAAGTGAGGCATCTAAAAAAGACAATTCATGGAACCGTGAAACCAGTCGCTGGTGCTCCTCACGGATCTGTGCCGCCATCGTATCAATATCACCATGATGGCCAGACAACATGTCCAGCATTTTTTCTTCCAGCATGAAATGCCCTTCCAGAATACGTTCAAACATCTCACGGGCATAACTCAGTTTTCCGGCCAGGTCTGTAGGCAATCCCCTGTAAGCGGGCGCTCCCTTTTTCAGTAGCTGTGCCAAAATCAACCCTTCGTGATGCTCCCTTGATAAGGGGGCCAATGATTCATGTCGTTTCATGTGCGGATGATTTAAATATGATCATCATGCAAGTACGTTCAAATTCCCATTTGTATCATAAATCCTTACGGTTGAATTTCCTGACTGAAATCATGGCCGGCAGAAACATCCACAACAATAAAACCAGGCCGGTGATGGAAAGACCAAGGCTACTTCCAAAAGCCTGGCGAAACACCGCACCCGTATATCCCATCAGTGCCGATTCGTCGAGCTGGAGCAGGATCAGTATCCTGCCGATATCAATGGGGTTCATGGCACTAAGGCCGATCATCCAATGATCCAGCGGGTAATCGGCAAACTGGAATAATATGAATAGTACGATACCATCGAACAGCAAGGAGAAATATAACCATAGCAGGATCGCTACGCCGATACCCTTGGCCTTATCCCTGGTAATGACAGCCGCCAGCATGGCCAGTGCCACAAAGATCACCGATAAAATCAGGCCCATTCCCAGCATGCTCAACCCGGTGGATGTCGGCGCATACATCAAGATAGGTATGCCGGCTCCAATAAAGAATGCAAAAGCCATCGAAAATGAGAGGCCACTGAATAGGCTAAGCCAGATCGTCTTTCTTTTTAAAGGCTGGCTGACAAGCAATTCCAGGAACTCTGCGCTGTTATACACATAGATCGCCGAGAAAAGAAGGCTGACCAGCGGGATGATGATCAGGATGAGGTTCAGCAAGCTAAGCAAACCCTTCGATGAATTATCTTCCAGATTGAACACGCTGAAAGAAATGGCCAGCAGAAATATGGTATATGCCAGAACGATCTTGTTCCTCAGGATATCGATGATCACGTATTTGATGATCTTTTTCATAAACGGTTATTCAACATGATGCTGGCAACAGCTTTTGATAATTTTTGTTCTCCCGTCTTCTCCCGTAAATCCGAAATGGACCGGTGGAAATTAACCTTACCATCCTGCATGAACATGACATGAGTGACCAGTTCATCCAGTTCCGATAGCACGTGCGATGTGATGATAAAGAGCTTTCCTTTTGCTTTCTCCGACAATATCTTGTCTTTCAGAATTTCGGCGGATACAGGATCAAGTCCGGCCGTAGGCTCATCGAGTATCATTACCTCTGGATTGAACAGAAAGGCAAGTGATGCACTGACCTTCTGCCTGGTGCCGCCCGATAAGGTTCGCATTCTTTTATTCATGAGTGCATCCAGTCCGAAACGATGGATGAGTTCTTCATCAAGTTGTACATTTCCCGATCTCCGGATGTCTTTCATCATACTGAAGACCTGGCCGATGGTCATATTGTCCGGGTAACGCCCGATCTGCGGCATATAACCTATGTTTTGGCGGTAGGTGCAATCATGCAGGATATTCTTATCATTGAATGTGATGAAGCCGCTGTCGCATACAACCATGCCCAACATGCATTTAATGATTGTCGTTTTACCGCTACCGTTAGGGCCGATCAGCGCAACGCACTCCCCCCGGTTAAAGCGGGCAGTGACATTATCCAGCGCCATCAGCCTGGCAAATCGTTTACTGACGTTTGATGCGATGATCATAGTGGAACAGGTTTCATTCTCGGTTGATTGTCCTTCAGATTCTCCGGTGTGATGGTAGGCACCACTTTTTCCGTTTTATCCAGCAGGCTGGCCATAAAACTCCGGAATAAGATCATGGCAGAAGGGTTCTGCTCCACGATCATGGCATACAGGCTTACCGGGCGGTACGGAATATCCCCGGTTCGATCCCGGTTCAGGTCATATCCCTCATATTTATCCCAGTAATTGCCGTTAAAACTGTTCAGTACCAGACTTCCATTGGTGCCCACATCAAATGAATTGCCGATAAAATTATTGGCCCTTACCCGGATGTCTACGCAATTTGCCAATACCTTCATGGCCCAACCGTTGTTCCTGAACTGGTTTCCCTGGAGATGTAAGCGGTTACTACCTTCCATGAAAATACCGACGGTATTGCCAAAAATCCTGTTACCTCCTATCTCCGCATCACTGATCTCTTTAAGCAGCAATCCATACGCGCCATCGCCCCAGTTTTCGATAAAATCATTGTCGAACATCCGTACATGATGGGTGAACATGACGGCCACGCCAGCCCCATTCTGCATGAACGTGTTGCCGATATATGCATCATTGTCGGAAAACATAAAATGCAGGCCATAACGGAGGTTGCGCTCGGAAATATTCTTTTCGATGACGGAATGGGTGACAAATTCGAAATATATCCCGTCGCGATGACCGTTGATCCTGTTACCCCTGATATGCAGGCTATCGCTCTTCCAGCAATGGATCCCGTTACCGCTTTGCTGTTCCTGCTGGCCGTAAGCCTTCAGTACATTTCCTTCGATAGCACAACGAACCGCATATTGCGTATAAATGCCAAAAAATGTTTTTTCGAGGATATTGTTCCGGATGACAACATCCCGCTGGTTATATATTTTGATGCCTGCAAAGTCTTCGATACTCGACACACCCGACTGGATGATCCTGAATCCTTCAACAAGCACATGACCCGCTTTCACGGATATGTTCTCATACTTGTATTCCCCGTCGATGACCGGATATGACCGGCCTATCAATGCGATTGACTGGCTGATCACGAGATTCCCTTCGCGGTACAGGCCCGGTAATACCCATACCGTATCGCCGGATTGTGCCTTCAACAGTGCAGCCCTGATCGTAGTCAATGGTTTGCCAGGGCCTACGATCCAACTGGATGCCTGCGATTGAAATCCGGTGAACCAGGAAAGAATTATGATCAGAAAATATTTCATTTTGAGAGAATGTCCTGGAAGGTAATGACCTGACCAGGAAATTTTTTATTGACGATATCCAGACTTTCCCGATCGGCAAATGCGGCGATATTGCCACCCATGGGGCTATGCAGATCTGCGCTGGATAAAAACAGGGCATGTTTACTGTCAATCAGTTTTCCCGGATTGGAAAAATCCGAAAAATAATACTCACGCACATCGGCAGGCTTAACCAAGCCGGATTTACGAAATGACATCATGCAATGAATATCATCGAACACATACACTTTGCCTTTGCTGGTTAACAGTTCGGCGCTGAAGCGCGTATCGCTGATCGTCATTTTACAAAAATGACACTGGTCTGCCCCTGCTTTTATGGGAACCGGACCGGACGAACAGGATGACAAGGTAAAAATGCCGATCAATAAAATAACACTGGAAATAATATTCGCCTTACTGGCTCCTTGTCCTTTTTTCCGCCATTCGATCAATACGGCGGACAATAGCAGTATCCCTGAGCCAACAAATATCCATCCACCGATATCAGGAATGGAATAGGCACCAAAATTGAGTAATTGTTTGAACCCGATCAATGGGGGCTGATAAGCCATGCCGGGAACCACGATGGCGGCATTCGGATCAAGGTTATGTCCGTAATTATACTCCCAACGCCAGAAATCGATCATGGCAACGATTCCGAACAGAACAAAAAGCACAAAGAGGAGATTCATCCATTTCTTTCTTCCCGCAATTGCAGCAGCCAGGAAAGCGGCTGCAAAAAAACCGATGATCCAGGGCAATATGGTGAATTCAAAAAAATCCTCCGTATGCAGGGTCTTCATGCCAATATAATGGTTCAGGCCATTGATGATATCTACATTACCACCGAGATGATCGGGATAGATCAGCAATCGTAACCCTTCCGGGTATTGCGGGGCATCGAGATCAATGCGCCACATGGGAAAACGAAGTACGGCCACCAGTGCCACGGCTCCCAAAACAAGGATCACTCTAGAGCCCAGACTGATTTTTCTTGGTTGCATATATAATACTTTAAGGGAAAAAGGCCCCGGTCCGGTTATCCGTACCGGGGCCTCTCATCCATGCTTGGCAAAAACAACTTATTTCTTGGCAGAATCGGCTACGGCCGCAGGCGCCGTTTTACCGGTACTGAAGGTCAGCGGCGTATTGCTACCGGCTGGGGATACACGAACATATCCCTGCATTTCCTGGTGCAGTGCGCTGCAGAAGTCGGTACAATACATCGGGAACATACCAGACCTGTCCGGCACCCACTTCAACGTCTGAGTTTCACCGGGCATGATCAGCAGCTCAGCATTGGAAGCGCCTTTTACGGCAAAACCGTGCGGCACGTCCCAGTCCTGTTCCTGGTTGGTGACATGGAAATATACTTCGTCCCCTACCCTTACACCTTCGATATTATCAGGAGCGAAGTGTGAACGGATGGCGGTCATATAAATATGTACCTGGTTACCCTGACGAACGACCTTGGCATTTGTTTCGCCTTTAGTAGCATATGGATGCTGGTTATCGTCGAACTTAAAGAACTTTAATGAGCGGTTTTTCACCACATCGGCCGCTACAGCTTGCGCATAGTGAGGTTCGCCAATTGTGGGGAAATCGAGGATCATCTGCATCTTTTCGCCGCTGATATCATACAGCTGTGCGCTTTGTGACAGTTCCGGACCTGTTGGCAGGTAACGATCTTTGGTGATCTTATTATAAGCGATCAGGTATTTCGGGTTTGGTTTTTTACTGTCGCCACCAGGCACGCACAGGTGACCCACGGAATAATATGTAGGCACACGGTCGACCACTTTCAGGTCTTTAATATTCCATTTCACCACTTCGGATGACACGAAGAAAGAAGTGTAAGCATTACCGTTACCATCAAATTCGGTATGCAGAGGGCCAAGTCCGGGCTTCTTCACTTCTCCGTAGAGTGCCGATTCGTATTTCACCACGGGGATACCGTCGTAATCGCCGATGAAGTCTTTAGCGCCAATGGCAGTCTGCAGTTTATCAAAACTGAACACCGGTATAAGAGCCGCGAGTTTACCGCTGCCCACGATATATTCACCTGTCGGGTCTACATCACAACCGTGGGGAGATTTCGGGCAGGGGATCATGTAACATATATCCTTGAATTCTTTTGTATCCAGCACGGTCACTTCCGTTTTAATTTCTGAAGTGGCTGAATGATTTTTATCGCTATATACGTTGTGCGCATATTTTACAGATTGCTTCTTACCCTTACCCGCTTTGATATATTCCTCGGCTTTTTTCCAGTTCACGGCCATGATAAAATCCTTATCTTTCTGCGAAGCGTTCACTTCGAGCAGTGTGTTGGCCTGTTCCGTATTATAGCAGGAGAAGAAGAACCATCCGTGCGATTTACCCTTACCCGCGTGGCTCAGGTCAAAGTTCACTCCAGGGCACAGCAACTGAAAAGCGATATCCATCTTACCATCCTCCTTACCTACGCTGATAAAGCTGATCGTTCCTTTGAAATTCTGCTTATATGTATTGATGGGCACATCGCCATTTGCATCATCCGGCGGAACGCTGAAACGTGTTCCTGCCACCACATATTCCGTATTTTCTGTAATGAAAGGAGAAGAGTGGTTGCCTGCGCTGTTCGGCAGTTCGATGATCTCCGCAGTGCGGAAAGTAGACAGATCGATACGAGCGACACGGGGCGTATTATTGGCATTGCCGAAAACCCAGCGTCCGTCGATTTCACCATTCGTTTGCGACAGTTCCGTATGGTGAAGATCATCCCAGGGTACAAAACCATGAGAGGTGTTCAGCATCGGCTTGGTTTCCTCGCTGTATCCCCAGCCCTTTTCAGGATCAACGGAGAACACGGGAATCACGCGCAGCAGACGACCCGATGGCAAGCCATAAACGCTCATCTGACCGCTGAAACCACCTGACACAAAATTATAGAAGCCATCGTACTTGCCCGGGGCTACATAAGCCTTGGCAGCGGCATCACCACTAAGGGCTGAACCTGCATTCTTGGGCTTACAGGAACTGAAAGCCAGCACCAGGCAGCCCATAAAAAGCGTACTTTTAATTAATAACCGTTTCATATTGGATGTTTATTTAGTGAGTAAGACAGTTAGTTTGTTAGGTCTTTATTTGACACCGTCGTTTTTCCGCATGAATTCATACACATGACGGGCATCGTCGTCGGTGAGGTTCTGTTTGAGATACGAACCAGGCAAATCTCCAGCTGAAAGCCTGTGCCTTAGATCTTTATTGAGCATTTCATCCGTATTGGTGGCGAAATTCATGATCCACCCTTGCCGTAAATCTTTTTATCCCTTTCCATCCCGGGCCCACCAGCTTTTCTTCAGTGACCTTGTGGCAACCGCTGCATTTTACACTGTACACTTTTTCACCGGAAGATGCCATGGTTGCATCAAGAGCAGGCGTAACCTCTACTTTGGTGAATTTGCCTATACCCCTGTTGGGATCATAAGAAGGATTCTCCTTAGGCTCTTCGGATTGCTCAGAATTTTCGGCAGAACCCGTTTTGGCCGGTTCCTGTTCACCCCCGGAATTACCGGATCCGCATGATGCAACTAATGTGCTGATTATCAAAACAATTGCCCATTTTTTCATAACGTGATTATTTTAGTCGTGAAGAATTGTAGAACAAGGTTACTGCGGAGAAAAAAGTAATTTTATGCGTGCAGTCATATCATGGCAAATGCCCTGTCAGAAACCCATGAAAAAAGCATGTGCAATCAATACAAATGCAGTGCTGGCAAGGCCCGGGACACTAACATGATTTACATCAGGTTTTTATCTAAACATAATCATATCAGGCAGTTGGTAGCGAGCCTTACTTTTATCATCCTAAACAATCATTCCTCACATGATGATAGATATCGACACTCTCCTTGCATGGGGCGCGGCTTACAAAAAACTGGATGCCGGTGATATCATTTTTATGGAAGGATCGGAAGCCAGTTTCTATTATCAACTGGTGAGCGGAAAAGTCAAATGGGTCAATATAGATGATGACGGCCGCGAATTCCTTCAATCACTTATTGAAGCAGGTGAGAGTTTTGGAGAAATGCTAATTGTTTGACGACCAGCCCTATGCCGCTTCGGCCATCGCGTGTGAGGATGCCGTTGTGATCCGTTTACATAAATCCACCTTTCTGAAGATGCTTCATGAAAAACCCAGATATTCATTTTTCTCTTACCTGCTTGCTGACACAATCTAAGTTTACATCATCAAGGAAATTGCCTATCACGACCCGGAAAACAGTATTTCCGAAGCGCCATTGCAATACCTGAAATCCACCCAAAAAACATTTTGCCCGGAATGCAACCAGGTCAACCAACTCCGTCAGCAAATTGCCGACATGACAGGATTAAGGGTAGAAACGGCCTGGCTATTGCACGATCCGAATCTGCATGAAAAGGGCGTTAATCAACAGCAAAGTCTACTGCTGAGAATATGATTTCACGCATATTAACGGCTGCTTAATTTTTTATTTATTTGCGAAATGGAATTTTCGGTCAGGCATTGTGCAGGATTTCATTGTTCAATTTGCTGGTGCTTTCGCTCATCGGAGTTACGCTACGTTATAAGATAGCCTATTACTTTCCGTATATCGATCAGGAAACATTTACTCCACGGGCACTCCCATTTTGCCTTGCCGGTTGGGTCAGTATGGCGCTAATGGTACTGATGGTTCATTATCTGGAAAAAGGCCAGGCTGGCAGTTTTAAAAATACAAGAGCCTCCTTTGGGCCAACCTGCCGACTGCCGTTGGCACGCTGATCGCCTTTCCAATCGAAGGGTATGGAATATACTCGATCATCTTTCAACGGCTTCTATCTTTGTTTCGTCTTTGCCATTGTTTACTGGCGCGACCTGAACAGGTTACCAGTACGATCTGTCAGCCACCAGTGGTTTGTGCCGCTGGTATTTTCCATCTTCTCTTCATTAGGCGCTTTTGCGCGCTGGCGGTCATGATGATCAACCGCATCAACCACCAGGATTGGTACCTGGCATCTGAATATTTTTACCCGCACTTTCAATATAATGGCTGGTTCTTCGCCTGCATGGGCCTGGCAGCGGATAAGCAGGAGTCGTTCGGCACCGCCCCGCATAAACTAACCCTTGTTTACCGTTTGTTTGTGTGGTCGGCCATTCCTGCATACCTGCTTTCCACACTCTGATACGAACTCCCCCCCCCCCCCCCCCCCCCCCCCGGCTTTATCTGATCACCATTACCGCGGTGATCTTTCAACTGGCCGGTTGGTTTGCCATGTTTCAGATCATCAGGAAGCAGGTGTTGCCCAGCCGCCAACGGATCATCAAACCTGCCAGGATAATTCTGACATTATCATTCCTTGCTTTGACCATCAAATTCATGCTTCAATCGGGATCCGTCATCCCTTCTTTGAGTACGCTGGCATTTGGCTTCAGGCCTATCGTTATCGGTTACCTGCACCTGGTATTGCTCGGCTTTACCACTCTGTTCCTGTTGGGGTCCATGTTAGAAGACCAATTGATCCCGGAAAGCAGGACCATGGCTATTGGACTGGCCATACTGGCTGTTGGCATCATACTGAATGAAGCTTTTCTGATGTTGCAGGGAATAACCGGTTTATATTACCAGGCTATCCCGGACATCAACGAGTGGCTGTTCGCGTTGTCCATTATGATCTTCAGCGGACTCCTTATCATCAACATCGCCTCCCGGAAAATGAAATGATGTACGCGTATCACTTACTATACTTCCGTTTTCAGACAATATGATTAATATCATACTTCATTTCGCAGAAAGCCTGAAACTTTGCAGCGTGCAACTATGGAAGAACATTATTAAGAAACCCTCCTGACCTGCTGCGGGTCCATTACTCTTTCCGGCCATTCGGCCATGTACCATATTTCTTCGTTACAAATTATACTGAAATGAAAACGATCATTGAACCATTCAGGATCAAATCCATAGAACCTATCTATTTCAATACCCCGGAAGAAAGAAAAGAGATCTTAGAACAGGCCTGCTACAATCCTTTCCTGATCAAGGCAAAGGATGTACTTATCGACCTGCTGACCGATAGTGGAACAAGCGCCATGAGCAGCGAACAATGGGCCGGCATCATGCGGGGTGATGAATCCTACGCCGGCAGTAACAGTTTTTTCCGCTTTGAAAGCACGATCCGTGAGATCACTGGCTTGCCACTGGTGATCCCAACCCACCAGGGAAGGGCATCCGAAAAAATCCTGTTCAGCATCATTGGCGGAAAAGGGAAATACATCATCAGCAATACATTATTTGATACAACCAGGGCCAATATAGAATACTCCGGGGCCGAGGGTATCGATCTTATATGTGAAGAAGGGAAACATCCCACCATTCCGGCTCCTTTCAAGGGCAATATCGATCTGACCGCCCTGGAAGCCTGCATTACTGAAAAAGGCGCGTCCAATAGTCCCTTATGTATCATCACGGTTACCAATAATTCCGGCGGAGGCCAACCGGTCAGTATGGAAAATATCCGTGAAGCGAGGCGCATTTGCCAGTTGCATGGAATTCCTCTTTTCATAGATGCCTGCCGCTTCGCTGAAAATGCCTGGTTCATTAAACAACGTGAACCGGGTTATGCATACAGGAGTGTCCCTGATATAGTAAAAGAGATGTTTACTTACGCCGACGGATGTACGATGAGTGCCAAAAAAGATGCATTCGCCAATATAGGCGGGTTCCTTGCCCTGAGAAATGAGTCACTTGCCCAACAATGCCGAAACCTGCTTGTCATCACCGAAGGGTTCCAAACCTATGGCGGGCTTGCCGGGCGTGATCTGGAAGCCATCGCCATCGGATTGCATGAAGTGATGGATGAAAATTATCTGCATTACCGTATCCGCAGTATGGAATACCTGACTGAAAAACTGGCGGCTGCCGGCGTACCGGTCATGCAACCAGCCGGCGGTCATGCCGTTTACCTTGATGCCAGGGCATTTCTGCCACACATACCTGTAGAACAATACCCGGGACAGGCGCTCGCCTGCGCGCTCTACCTCGAAGGCGGTATCCGGAGCGTTGAAATAGGCTCGCTGATGTTTGGAAAATATAATGCGATGGGTCACCTGGTTCCTGCCGCACTGGAACTCGTGAGAATGGCCATACCGCGCCGGGTTTATACGCAAAGCCATATCGATTACGTGGCCGAAGTGGTCATTGATGTATTTAGAAAAAAAGACAGCTACAGGGGATTACAGATCGTTGAAGAATCGCCGATGCTCAGACATTTCACAGCTAAATTAGTTCCAATTAGTTAAAACAATTGTATGTCAGTCAACAGTAAAAAAAGAAGTTGGGCAGAACCATATAAGATCAAGATGGTCGAACTGCTTAAAATGACCAGTCCTACACAAAGAAAAAAGGCGCTGACGGAAGCCGGATATAATACTTTCCTGCTTCGCTCGGAAGATGTATATATCGACCTTCTTACCGATAGCGGCACATCAGCCATGAGCGACCGTCAGTGGGCCGGCATGATGCTCGGTGATGAAGCTTATGCAGGCAGCCGGAATTTCTATAACCTGGAAGAAGCCGTGCAGCAGGTTTACGGTTACAAGTACCTCATCCCAACACACCAGGGACGCGGCGCAGAAAATATCATTTCCAAAATACTGATCAGAAAAGGCGATATAATTCCCGGTAACATGTATTTCACCACAACCCGGTTACATCAGGAACTCGCCGGAGGTAAATTTGAAGATATCATCATTGATGAAGCTCATGACCCCGAAAACGAACATCCTTTCAAAGGCAATGTAGACCTGAATAAACTGGAGAAACTAATCAGGCGGTATGGCGCTAAGCGAATCCCGTATGTAAGCATTGCCACCAGTGTCAATATGGCCGGAGGACAGCCGATCAGTATGAAAAACCTGAAGGAACTGCGGGCATTGACAAAAAAACACGGCATCCGCATTATTCATGATATGACAAGGGTTGCCGAGAATGCCTATTTTATCAAACAGAGAGAGAAAGGATATGAAAAGAAACCTATCAGGGATATTGTCCGGGAAATATGTTCATATACGGATGGCGCCACGATGAGCGCGAAAAAAGACGCCCTTGTCAATATAGGTGGTTTCCTTGCAGTCAATGACTTTGACATTTATGAAGAAGCCAGAAACATGGTTGTTGTATATGAAGGCCTGCATACATACGGCGGACTGGCAGGCAGGGATATGGAAGCCATGGCCATTGGCATCAGGGAGAGTATCAGTGATGAACACATTAACGCACGCGTTGGGCAGGTATTATACCTCGGCGAAAAAATGATCGGCTATGGTGTACCGATAGTAAAACCTGTCGGCGGTCACGGCATTTTTGTGGATGCCAGGAAAGTGCTTCCGCATATCAGCCAGGAACAATTCCCCGCACAAACACTGGCTGCAGAAATATACCTTGACTCGGGTGTAAGAACCATGGAAAGAGGCATTGTTTCAGCCGGAAGAAAAGCCAACGGCGAAAATTATAAACCCAAACTGGAACTTGTTCGATTTACCATACCCCGCCGGGTTTACACACAGGCCCATATGGATGTGATCGCCGAATCCGCGGCCAGGGTCTGCGACAAAAGCCAAAGTATCCGGGGTATGAAAATGGTTTATGAACCGAAATACCTCAGGTTCTTCCAGGCCAGGTTTGAAAAACTGAAAACCTAATATAAACAATACCCGCTGTTGCCTCCCGGTTGAAAATGCCTGAAAAACCTATGGTAAGATTGATCAAGACACGATCGCTGTTTCCGGTACTATGGACAATACTGATTGCTATTTTCATCGCATATTCGGCATACCTGTACGCAATACCGGATCCAAGGGAACCCGGATCTAGCGCCGAATTTTCAGAAGGCAAACTCATCTGGCAGCAAAGGAACTGCCAGTCGTGCCACCAGATCTATGGTCTGGGAGGATACCTGGGGCCAGACCTGACCAATACATATTCGCTAAAAGGTCCGGAATACATAAGGATATTTCTGACAAAAGGCACCCGCATCATGCCCAATTTTAAACTAAAAAATAGTGAGATCCGGTTACTCACCCGTTTTTTACAGACAATAGATTCAAGCGGCCGGGGAGATCCCAGGCATTTTACAAAAAACTGGCATGGAAACATCAGCGACTAATCTTCACCGTTGGACGAATGCCCAAATACGATTCAGCCTCATTTTATTGATGCTGGGCCTGCTATTTGGCCTGCTTGCGAGCCTGCAGTACATTGTCCCGGGCATAGGCAAAGAATGGCTTTCATTTGAACAACTTAGGCCGCTTCACGTTTCTTCCGTCATTTTCTGGATCATCCTTTGTGCGGCGGGTATCAGCGGGCATTTCATGTCTGAATTTACCGGACATCAGAAGCAACAAAATTCCCTGAAGCGACTCCAGTATTATTTATTTGCTATTAGTATTTCGGCCATCCTGGTTTGTTATCTGATGGGGCTATTTGGCGGCCGCGAATACTGGGAATATCCTCCCCTGCTGTCTATTCCGCTGGGCATGGCATGGTTGCTATTCATGATCTCCATGATCCGTCAATCCAGACATTTTTTCCGGCAACCGGTTTATGTCTGGATGTGGTTTACAGGCGTTTTTTCATTTCTGTTCACTTTTTCAGAATCCTATCTCTGGCTGATCCCATCGCTGAGAGGCAGGGTCATTCAGGATATCACCTTACAATGGAAATCAAATGGAAGTATGGTGGGCTCATGGAATATGCTCATTTACGGCAGCAGCATATACCTGATGGACAAACTGGCGCCGAATAAGAAGTACGGTTATTCCCGTATCGCGTTTTTGATGTACCTGTTAGGCCTTACCAATCTTATGTTCAACTGGGGGCATCACATTTACACTGTTCCCGCCAGGCCTTTCATCAGGCCGGTAAGTTACATCGTGAGCATGTCGGAATGGATCATTTTAGCCCGTATGATCCGTATGTTTAGAAAAAGCATGAAGGAGAACAGGAATTACCTGTCTGTTCCCGGTTTCCGATTTTTAATGGCATCCGAATACTGGATACTGGCAAACCTGGCTCTGGCAATTTTCATGTCCGTTCCAGCGCTTAATCTGTACACACACGGCACACATATGACGGTAGCTCACGCGATGGGCTCAACCATTGGCATCAATACAATGCTGTTGCTCGGCATGGTTGTTTATGTTATGAGCGGAAATACAGCCAGGCAAAGAACTACACTGAAGTACGGGTTCTGGATCACCCAGATCTCGTTGATGATATTCTGGTTCTCGCTGATCATAGCAGGTTTGATAAAAGCTGTCTGGCAGATGGGAAATCAACTCAAACCATTTCAGACGATGATGGAAGATGCACGACCTGCTTTTATATTATTTGTACTATCCGGAACAGGACTTGTCATCGGTTTGTATTTCATTATCATCCCTATTATACGGGGAAGCCTGACTGGGCGTATTGTTCCTGCGAATGACAAGGAATCAAATAAACTACTAAATCCGGATTGATCATATTTGAAAATTGCCCGATCATATTGAGAAACCATCTGTTGTAAAAAAAACAGCTCAATTAAACCGCATGAACAATTTCCTGAAAGCTTCGCGCATACAGGCCAGAAGAATGAATGCCACTTACAATCATATGAAATCTACATATGATCATTCAGTAATTCACCCTACCTGTTTTCTGGAAGATATCGCGGATGAAAGACCGTTCTATAAAAAATAGATGAACAAAACCATCGATTGCATTGTTTAATAGATACATCGATCATGAAAAAAGCAATCTTTCTCATTATCATCACCTTTGCAATTGCAGCATCACCATCATTCAGTCAAAGCTGCATTCAGCCTGGCGCCCTGGTGAGTATCTTCAATACAAAAAAAGGAAAATACGAGTACCTCATTTTTAAATTTGTTGCTCCTTATAAATCAAAGGGGACAATTTCTTCAGGGCCCAACAATCTGTTCAATTCGGAAAACAGGACAGGTAAAACCTATCATCGAATCGCGTTTTCGGATGTAACATCCTTTTGTCATGATAAATGGATATTAGACTTACCCCAGAAAAAGATATTGGATTTCAAAACACCGGAGTTGGGTAACGGAAATGCAGTTTACTTGTTTGAACTCGCACCTGGGGCTAAAATCACTTCACATATCGCGTATAAGCAACAGATTTACCATTTTGTAAAAATACGTATTGAGTAAAATAAATTGCTGCTTAGTACTTTCTGAAATGGAATGTATTCAACCCTCTTTCGGACTAAAATACAAGGCATCTCTTGGATGAAAGATCAGTTGACAACATGCTGAGAATGGAATCCTGTATCACTATGGAAGACTACTTGTAAGCAAAAAAAAGAGCCTGCCAGATGCAGACTCTTAGTGGAGAATACCAGATTCGAACTGGTGGCCTCTTGCATGCCATGCAAGCGCTCTAGCCAACTGAGCTAATCCCCCGATTTATTTTTTTCTGTGGCCTTCCCGACATTCCGTCGGGACGCTCTAACCAACTGAGCTAATCCCTCAATTTATTTTTTTACTGTAGCCTTCCCGACATTCCGTCGGAACGCTCTAGCCAACTGAAGTAATCCCCCGATTGGATTGCAAATATAGCCCCTATCCCCTTTTCCTCAAAAAGATTTTACAAAAAAATACCCCGCTTGTGCGGGGTATACTATTATGATGGGCTTCTTACTCGCCCCATATCTCTTCTTTTCCCTGGAGCCATTCTTTGACCAGTTCCGTTGTAACGGATTTAGGCCTTTCGATGGGTAATCCGAGGGCCCTGTCCCAGCAAAGACTGGCCAATACGCCCAGGGCGCGGGAGACGCCAAAAAGAACGGTATAAAATTCATATTCCACCATGCCATAATGCACCAGGAGGGCGCCGCTATGTGCGTCCACATTGGGCCATGGATTTTTGATCTTGGCAATAGACTGGAGAATGGGCGGAACGGCTTCATAGATGGTCCAAACGGTTTGAACCAGCGGATCATCGGGCATATGCTTTTTCCCGAATTCCATCTGTGCGGTGAAGCGGGGGTCTGTTTTGCGAAGCACCGCATGACCGTAACCCGGTACCACCTTGCCTTCGCTAAGCGTTTTACGAACGTATTCCTCGATCTGCTCCTTTGTTGGGCTATCGGAACCGATCTGCTCGCGAAGTTCAAATATCCATTTGATCACTTCCTGGTTGGCAAGACCGTGCAACGGGCCCGCCAGTCCGTTCATCCCCGCTGCGAAACTCAGGTATGGATCGCTCAGTGCCGAACCGACCAGGTGTGTCGTATGTGCGGAAACGTTACCCCCTTCATGGTCGGCATGAATGACCATATACAAACGCATCAGTTCCTTGAACGTTTCATCTTCAAATCCCATCATATGGGCGAAGTTTCCAGACCAGTCGAGCAATCCGTTGGGTTGGATATGCTCGCCGTTCTTATACTTACGGCGATATATATACGCTGCAATACGGGGAAGCCTTGCGATCAGGTCCATCGAATCGTCAAACATGGCATCCCAGTAATCTTTCTTGCTCATGCCCTGGGCATAGCGTTTTGAAAACTGACTTTCCGTCTGCAGCGCCATGATGGCCACAACAAACTGAGTCATCGGGTGCGTGTTAACGGGAAGCGCTTCAATGGTGGCAAAAACATGATTGGGCACGTGGCTCCTGCGTTGCCAAACACTGGTCAGGTGCTGAACGTTTTCTTCTGTAGGCAGATCACCCACCAGCATCAGGTAAAAAAGGCCTTCCGGTAATGGTTCGGTTCCTCCGGGGGCTTTGGGCAGTTTCTCTCTCAGTTCAGGGATCGAATAACCACGGAAGCGGATACCTTCCTGTGCATCCAGCAAGGAAGTTTCAGTAACAAGGCCTGTCATACCCCTCATACCCTGGTAAACCTGTGATAAGGTTACTTCTCCGATTTTCTTATCTCCATGATTTTTGAGGAGATCTTTGATCTCTGCTGCAACTGTTTCTGCTTTCTCCCTGAACCTGTCTTTGACGATGCCCATAATTTGAAATTGTATGTTAAATGATGATTAGTAACCGTATCGCGGATTGCCCGAAAACCGGGCCAGGTGAAGGATTGGTACGCTCCAGGCCGGCAGCGGAAAGATGCAATGACGATCTTTTCAGGCAACGCTTAAAAATACGATGCATTGCCTTGCAAAACAAAAGTTTTGAATAAAAGTTTTGATCGATCGCATGAAATTCCCGGAAACGGAAATGGGATTATTTAGGCGCCTTCCGGTAGAGGTAAAATGCGAGCGCGCCGAATAGAATATTGGGGGTCCAGGCGGCCAGCCAGGGTGTAAAATTACCCTTTGTGGCGAACACGATGGAGAAGCGGCTGAAAAGTATGTACAGTACGCTGATGATCACACCAACGGCCAGGTGGAAACCACTACCTCCTCTTACTTTCCGCGATGCCAGAACAGCACCGATGATGGTCAACACGAGCACCGAAACAGGTATTGCATCCCGGTTATAACGTTCCACCATGAGTGTATTCAGCATTTCAGAACCACGCTTGCGCTCTGCCTGGATGAACCGGTTCAGGTCGGGAGTGGTCATTTGGTCCTTCAGGTAATCGTCTTTTCGCAGGTCGATGGGCTGAAAATTATAATTCATCAGCTTGTTTTCATGGAAACTGACCTTCTCATTGATCGGGTTCAGGGTGCGCTCTATGACATAACGTAGTTTCCATTTGCGGCTTGTCGTATCCCAGTTGAAACCCGCGGCCCGAAGGTTATAGATCATTTTATTACCGTCGAACCGGCATATAAAAATGGTATTGCCCGTTCGGGAAACGGTATCATAGCCCTTGATGCCCACATAGGTGGTTGCGTCATCTTTAAAATAGATATTCTGCTTGTATGTAGAACTGTTGGCGGTAGGGGCAGTATTGACATCAATATATTTCTTCTCAAAATCGGCCCACTTCCTGTTGGCCTGCGGAACCAGGTACTGATAGCCGAACCAAAGCATTCCGGAAAGCAACAAACCACCGATCAGGTAAGGCCTCAGGTATCGCCGGTAACTCACCCCGCTACTGAGTATGGCGATGATTTCAGAGCGTCCCGCCATTTTGGAAGTGAAAAAGATGACTGAAATAAAGACAAACAAAGGAAAGAGCATGGCATCGATCCGGGGTATAAACCCAAAATAATAATCTCGGATGATCTGCCAGGCAGACAGGTTGGATTTGACGAAATCATCGGTTTTTTCACTGATGTCCACCACCACCACGATAACGGTCATGAGCAGCAGACAAAAGAAGAATGTCTGCAGGTATTTACTCAATATGTACCGGTCGATTTTTTTCATCCGCAGCGGCAAGTTAAATCAATTATAAGTTTGACCTGTCCACCGATTCGTTAAAGATATCTTTACCTGATGATCGGGCTGCTATCCAGGCTGTTGTCCAAGCATTTTGAAAGTTGAAGCCCCCGGTGAGGCCATCCACATCCAGTATCTCCCCGGCAAAGTAGAGCCCGGGATGCTTCCTGCTTTGCATGGTAGAGGCATCCACTTCATCCAGGCTGATGCCGCCGGCCGTTACAAACTCCTCCTTGAATGTGGTTTTACCGGAAACCTCATATTCAGAGGCACATAACTGTTTGGCCAGCTTATTCTGCTCCCTGGAGGGCAGGTCGGCCCATCTCATATCAACCGGGATACCCGTTTCTGTAAGAATGTGTTCCCATAGCCTTGAAGGCAGTCCGAAGGGATTGCGGTTATGCATCTTCTGTGCCGCCAGTTTAAAACGCAACTGCCGGATCTCGTCGAGGATATTGTTTTCATGAAAAGATGGCAACCAGTTGACAAATACCCGGAAACGGTAATGTCTGTCCGCCAATTCCCTGGCAGCCAGCGCAGACAATTTCAACACGGCCGGTCCACTCATTCCCCAATGGGTGATCAGTAATGCGCCCTGCTGCTGGAGCCTGGTGCCGGCAAGCTTCACGATCGCATCCTGCACCGCCACTCCCATTAATGCGGTAATTGGGTTAGCCGGCATATTGAAAGTAAACAACGATGGCACAGGGGGCACGATGGCATGACCCAGTGCCGCCAGCCAGTGGTACTGCGACTGTTTCGGATACCCACCCACTGTAACGCATACACGATGCGCCAGCTCCTGCCTGCCGTCTGACAAACGAATGGAAAACTGCGGTGAGGGAATACAGGCCATCGGTATTCAAAACAGCGATTGCAGCGACTTCGCATATGCGTATGTCAACACCATACCGCGCTGCTTCATCGAGCAGGCAGCGAATGATGGTTTCAGAAGAATTGCTGACGGGAAACATCCGCCCGTCCTCTTCCGTTTTCAATTCAACGCCGCGTTCCCTGAACCAGCTGACCGTATCGTTTGTTGCAAAATGATGAAAGGATCTCTTTAGAAATGAAGCGCCCCTGGGATAATGCTGCAGCAGATCGGCTAACCCGTTACAATGATGGGTGACATTGCAACGCCCGCCGCCACTGACCTTTACCTTGGACAGTAATTTAGACGACTTTTCCAGTACAACCACCTGCAAGCCCGGATACATCCTGGCCGCATTGACGGCGCAGAAGAATCCCGCCGCCCCGCCGCCAACTATGATGAATACCGGTTTCAAGCAAGTGTGTAAGGTTTAAGGTTTAACCCTAATGAATTAAAAAAGCTTTGGGTAAAAAAATCACTGATCCTGAATGCTGAACTTGAAGCTTCTCAATAGCTCCAGGTAAGATTAGCATTCCCCTTTTCCGCTTCTTCGATTTCGGCAAATGAGGTTAGAATATCAGGATCGGAAGCGGTAATGCAAACGTCATGTTCGAAATGAGCAGAAGGCATGCGGTCTTTGGTTAGCACCGTCCAGCCGTCATCCAGGTGTACAACTTCTTTTACCCCCATGTTGATCATGGGTTCAATGGCCAATACCATGCCTGCTTTGAGTTTGGGACCTGAGCCTTTTTTGCCGTAATTGGGTACCTGGGGATCTTCATGAAGGTCGCGGCCGAGCCCGTGGCCCACCAATTCCCTGACCACGCCGTATCCGTGCTTTTTTTCCGTATGCTCCTGGATGGCGTGAGCAATATCCCCTATTCGGTTACCTGAACGGGCCATTGCAATGCCCGCATACAGGGATTCCTTGGTGACACGGAGCAGTTTCTTAACGGCATCCGACACTTCACCTAACGCATAGGTATAGGCGCTGTCGCCATGAAAACCGTTTTTGAAAATGCCAATATCAAGAGAAATGATGTCGCCCTCTTTCAGTTCATGTTTACCGGGGAAACCGTGTACAACGGCCGCATTCATGGATATGCAGGTAGCGTAAGGGAAACCATGATAGTTCTTAAAAGAAGGATACCCGCCATGATCCATAATAAATGTTTCCACCAGGTCATTCAGCTCCATGGTTGTCATACCGGGCCTTAATTGACTGGCCGCTGCGGCATGGGCTTTCCCTACCAGCAGGCAGGTGCCACGCATGATCTCAATTTCTTCCCTGGTTTTTATCTGTATCATTCAATATGCTAAATTAAAACAAACCCCAACGAATTGATCGCTGGGGTTTGCAAATGTTTTTGATAGACCTGGCTTACATGCCGGAGGGTACCGCAGCCCTACCCTGAACGCGACCGCTGCTCATGAGGCCATCGTACTGGCGCATCAGAAGCTGTGTTTCGATTTGTTGCAGGGTATCGAGGATCACACCCACCATGATCAGCAGCGAAGTGCCGCCGAAGAAAGTAGAGAATCCCTGAGACATGGTAAACACCAGTTGGAACACACCGGGCAGGATACCCACCAGGGCCAGCAATATGGCGCCCGGCAATGTGATGCGATCCATGATGGTACCAATATAATCAGCTGTAGGCTGACCGGGTTTAACACCGGGTATGAACCCGTTATTGCGTTTGAGTTCATCCGCCATCTGCTTCGGGTTGAAGATCAGGGCAGTGTACAGGAAGGTGAAAGCGATCACGCAGACCGAGTACACGATCATGTAAACGATATTGGTGTGATCGGTAAAATACCTGGCCCAGCCTTCACCGGTGAATCCGCTGAAAATCGTAGGCAGGAACAAGATCGCCTGGGCGAAGATGATGGGCATAACACCGGCCGCGTTCACTTTCAGCGGAAGGAAGTTACGGGCGCCGCCGAACTGGCGGTTTCCAACGATCTGCTTGGCGTAATTCACGGGCACTTTGCGGGTACCCTGAACCAACATGATCAATCCCATAATGATACCGATCAGGAATAAAACTTCAATGAGGATGATGAGTAAGCCGCCTGCGCCACGGGTGGTGCGGGCTGCCCATTCTTGTCCGAATGCCTGGGGCAGACGGGCAAGGATACCGATCATGATGATCATGGATGTACCATTTCCCAAACCTTTATCTGTGATCTTTTCACCCAGCCACATCACGAATAATGTGCCTACAGTGAGGATGACCACCGTGGATACCCAGAAGAAGTTACCATAGGCCGCAATAAGGGCTTCGGCATTTCCTGGGCTTTTCAGGTAACCGATATAGGCAGCAGCCTGGAAAGCTGTAACCAGAACGGTCAGGTAACGTGTCCATTGATTGATTTTCTTACGACCACTTTCTCCTTCCTTCTGGATTTTTGACATCTGCGGAACCAGGATGGTCATCAGCTGCATGAAGATAGAAGCGGAGATATAGGGCATGATACCCAGGGCGAAGATGGATGCTTTCGAGAAGGCTCCCCCTACAAAGGCGTCGAGCAGGCCGAGCATACCGCTGTTGGCGCTGTTATGCAGGTTGGCCAGTTTGTTGGGGTCGATACCCGGAAGAACGATAAATGAACCCAGGCGATAGATGAACAGGAGGACGACCGTGAAAATGATCTTGCTCCTCAGCTCTTCTATGCTCCAGATGTTTTTAAGGGTTGTTATGAACTTCTTCACAGAATGTAATCGGTTTAATGTGTTGGGCTAAGTAGGCGCTTGTTGCGCCGGTGGCAAATATCGGGAATTATTTCACTATTTCCACAGTACCTCCGGCAGCTTCGATGGCAGCCTTTGCTTTGGCGCTCACCGCATTGACCTTAAATGTATAGCTTCCCTTGATTTCGCCGTTACCCAGCACTTTAACCAGGTCGGTTTGGCTGATCAGGCTGTTGATGTACAGGTTCTGCAGGCTGAATTCCTTGATACCGTACTTTTCGGAGATCTGGTCGATCTGGCCGAGGTTCAGTACTTTATAGTCGATCCTGCTGATATTGGTGAATCCGCGTTTCGGGATACGGCGCTGGATCGGCATCTGGCCACCTTCGTGCGCCTTCTTGCTCTTGTAACCTGCGCGGCTCTGGCCACCTTTGTTACCTTTGGTAGACGTACCACCTTTACCGCTGGCTTCGCCGCGACCCAGGCGTTTCTCTTTGTGTGTTGCGCCTTTGGCAGGCTTGAGTGTGTGTAATTTCATTTTGTTGATTTTATACTTACGGGGAATCACCCCTCGCGTTGAAATAATAAATGTTGAATGCTAAATTTTGAATGCTGAATTCAACATTCAAAATCCAACATTTCTTAGATTTCTTCTACCTTGATCAGGTGGTTAACCTTACGTACCATACCCAGGATCTGCGGAGTGGCTTCAACTTCCACTGTAGCATTCAGTTTTTTCAAACCCAGGGCTACCATGGTTTTCTTCTGGCGTTCCGGCCTGTCGATTACGCTTTTTACCTGTGTTACTTTGATCTTTTTCATAATAATAAGGCTGTATCACATCCTGCTGTGCAGAACATAATGATTATCCGTTAAATACTTTCTTTAAAGAGAGATTGCGGCGCTTTGACACATCCACCGGCTCACGCAGGCTGGCCAATGCTTTAAAAGTGGCCTTTACCACGTTGTGCGGGTTGGCGGAACCAAGGTTCTTGGCCAATACGTCGGTGATACCGGCTGCTTCCAATACGGCACGCATACTGCCTCCGGCAATTACACCGGTACCATGGGCGGCTGGCTTGATCAACACTTTAGCCGCACCTTCTTTGGTCAGCTGGTCGTGCGGAATCGTTCCGTGCATCACGGGAACCTTGATCAGGTTCTTCTTGGCATCTTCGATACCTTTGGTGATCGCTTCCTGAACTTCTTTGGCCTTGCCCAGTCCGTGTCCAACCACTCCGGCTTCGTTGCCTACCACCACGAGGGCTGAGAAACTGAATGCGCGTCCGCCTTTGGTAGTTTTTACCACGCGGTTAATGGCCACAACCTTTTCCTTCAGTTCAAGGTCGCCAGCTTTCATTTTATTAAGAATTACGTTTGACATGTATCTGTTGATTATAAATGTTTCAATTAAAAATCCAATCCGCCTTCACGGGCTCCTTCAGCAACGGCTTTCACACGGCCATGATAAATATATCCGCTACGGTCGAATACAACCTGCTTGATGCCGAGTTCCTGCGCTTTACGGGCGATGGCTTCACCTACCAGTTTGCTCTTGTCGACTTTCGCTGCTTTCTGGGCTGCGATATCTTTTTGCCTGGATGATGCGGCGGCGATGGTCACTCCTTTAACGTCGTCGATCAATTGAGCATAGATATCGGTATTGCTCCTGAAAACGCTCAGGCGGGGCTTGCTGCCGGTACCGCCAACTTTCTTGCGGATGCGGTAGCGTATTTTTTGTCTGGCGCTGGTTTTGTTGTTCATTTTTTATCTGTTTTTTCTCCGATACTGCCGGAGAGATTTCTAAATGCGTGTTAATGGTTTACCGATTATTTACCGGCTGACTTACCTGCTTTTCTCCTCAGCACTTCGCCTTCAAACTTCACACCTTTACCTTTATATGGTTCAGGCTTACGCAGGCTGCGGATCTTGGCGCAAACCTGGCCGAGCAATTGCTTATCGATACTTTCGAGGATGATCATCGGGTTCTTACCTTTTTCCTGTTCTGTTTTAACAGACAGTTCCTTCGGGATGTCGAAGATGATATTGTGAGAATAACCGAGTGCCAGGTCGAGTGTATTGCCCTGGTTAGATGCTTTGTAACCCACACCTACCAGTTCCAGTTTCTTGCTGTAACCTTCTGTGACACCTTTAACCATGTTGCTGATCAGCGAACGGTAGAGGCCGTGCATGGCACGATGGCGTATTTGATCTGTCGGGCGCGACAGGGTCACTTTTCCATCATCTCCCACCACTACGGTGATGTCTCGGTCGATGGCCTGCTTCAGTTCGCCTTTTGGCCCCTTTACAGTCACCACATTGTCTTTTCCAACGGTGATGGTTACCCCTTTTGCAGTATCCACCGGTTTTTTTCCAATACGACTCATAAAATTTGTTTTGTACTTGTTTAGTCTATGTTGTTGATGCGGTCAGCCCGTACAGCAGGCTTAAGGCATGTCCGCCGCGGCGGACGGTTCATTAGAATATGTTGCAAAGCACTTCTCCGCCGACGTTTTGCGCTTTGGCTTCTTTGTCGGTCATCACACCTTTGGAGGTGGAGATGATGGAGATACCCAGTCCGTTTTTCACCCTTCTGAAATCACCTGGTTTGGCGTATGTGCGCAGACCCGGGCGGCTAACCCTTTCCAGGCTCTGGATCACGGGCAGTTTGGTAGCGGCATCGTATTTCAGGGCGATCTTGATCAGACCTTGTTTGCTGTCGTCCTCGAATTTGTATTTGAGGATGTAGCCTTTTTCATACAGGATCTCGGTGATACGTTTCTTCAGGTTGCTGGCCGGAATTTCCACGATGCGGTGGTTGGCCATTTGCGCATTCCTGATTCGCGTTAAATAATCTGCAATTGGATCAGTAACCATTGTTATGTCTGTTAAAGAGTTTGAATAATGTTTTTACAATGCGATATCCAATGATATCATGTCTTGCCCGGGGGCCCGACGGTCAATCATGTATTACCAGCTGGCTTTTGTCACGCCGGGGATCTTTCCTGCCAGTGCCATGTCGCGGAAGATCACGCGGCTGATACCAAAGTGGCGCATATAACCCCTGGGGCGTCCGGTGAGCTGGCAACGGTTGCGGAGGCGAACCGGTGAAGCGTTGCGGGGCAACAGGTCCAGCGCGGCATAATTACCTTCAGCTTTCAGGGCAGCCCTTTTTTCGGCGTAATGAGCGGACATCCTTTCCCTCTTGGCCTGGCGGGCGGTGATTGATTTTTTAGCCATGATGTATTAGTTATCTGTTTTTTTGATGTTTTTAAACGGCATGCCGAGTTCTTTCAGCAGTTCGAAAGCCTCTTCGTTGGTTCCGGCAGTGGTCACGAATGTGATATCCAGTCCGGTGATCTTGTTCACCTTGTCGATATCGATTTCCGGGAAGATGATCTGTTCGGTTACGCCCAGGGTATAGTTACCCCTGCCGTCGAACGATTTATCGTTGATCCCTTTGAAATCGCGTACACGTGGCAGTGATACGGATACAAGCCTGTCTAGGAATTCATACATTTTATCGCCGCGGAGTGTAACGCGGGCGCCGATCGGCATGTTCTTACGCAGTTTGAAGTTGGAGATATCCTTCTTCGACATGGTCGGAACAGCTTTCTGACCGGTGATGTTTGACAGTTCGTCGATGGCAACATCGATCAGCTTTTTGTCTGCCACAGCGCCATTCACACCACGGTTCAGGCAGATCTTGGTCAGCCTCGGTGCTTGCATCACCGTCTTATAACTGAATTTCTTCATCAAAGCAGGTACAACTTCTTTTTTGTACTTATCTGCTAACCTGGTAGTTTTAGTTGATGTGCTCATTACTTAATTACCTCCCCTGATTTTTTTGAGATTCTGATTAATTTACCGTTTTCCCTGGTACGCTTGATCTTAGCGGGGCCACCGGATTTGGCATCCCAAAGCATCACATTGCTAATGGCGATCGGGGCTTCCTGCTTCACGATACCGCCCTTGGTATTCTGGGCAGTTGGTTTGGTGTGGCGGGTAACGATGTTCACGCCTTCCACCAGGATGCGGCCCTTGTCGATGATCACTTCCAACACCTTGCGGGGCTTCTTCAGATCCTTGTCGTCACCGGTGATCACTACTACCGAGTCGCCTTTTTTAATGTTGAACTTGGGTTTAAATCTTGTACTCATTGTATTTCTCTTTAGGCTGGCGGCATTCCGCCGGCTTATTGTTTAATTGGTTGAATCCAGGTTTTGGTTATAACACTTCGGGTGCCAGGGAGATGATCTTCATATAACCCTTATCCCTCAGTTCGCGGGCTACTGGCCCGAAGATGCGGGTTCCCCTTGGTTCGTCGGCATTGTTCAGCAGTACCACGGCGTTGTCGTCGAAACGGATGTAAGAACCGTCTTTCCGGCGCAGTTTGTTGACCGTACGAACGATGACGGCTTTGCTCACGGTACCTTTTTTGATACCACCGGCAGGCATCGCATCTTTCACGGTAACAACGATCTTGTCACCGATCTTTGCGTAATCCTGTCCGCTGTTCCCGAGCACGCGGATGCACAATACTTCCTTGGCACCGCTGTTATCAGCTACATTTAATCTGCTCTCTTGCTGTATCATGTTGTTTAGCTTTTTGCTTGATGCTGCCGTCGTCTGTCCGTCAGCGTTATTTTTTATTCCTGGCCGGTATCCCGGCGAACAATTATTTCACTTTCTCTACGATCTCCACCAGCCTCCAGCGTTTCGTCTTGCTCAGGGGGCGTGATTCCATGATCTTTACGATATCGCCGATGCTGCATTCGTTCTTTTCGTCATGGGCGTGAAAACTCGTGGTCTTTTTAAGGAATTTTCCATAGAGCGGGTGCTTGATCTTACGCTCTACTTTAACCGTGATGGTTTTGTCCATTTTATTGCTGGACACGATACCGACCTTGGTCTTCCTTAAATTTCTGGTTGTTGTGTTCGTTGCTTCCATCATGTATGATTTTTAACCGGATTAAGCTCCGATCTGCATTTTCTTTAATTGTGTTTTCAACCGGGCGATATCCCTTCTCAGTGAACGGATACTCTGCGGGTTTTCCAGTGGTGAGATGGAATGCGCGAAACTGAGTTTTTTCAGGCGCATTTCGTCTTCCCTGATCCTGGCAGCCAGGTCGGCCTCGCTCATTCCCTGCACGCTCTTTACGAAATCGATTCTTTTAGACATTGTTTTAAATTTTCTGTTTCCTGTTAATGGAACACCGTTTCCGGTTATTCGTTACCGTTATTGACCCCGCCGGGCGGGAATCAAACGGATATTACGCTTTGTAATCGCGGCTTACCACGAACTTCGTCAGGATCGGCAGTTTTTGTGCCGCCAGTTCGAACGCTTCTTTGGCAACCTGCTCGGGTACGCCGTCTGCTTCAAACAGGATACGTCCTGGCTGAACGATAGCGGCCCATCCTTCCGGGTTACCTTTACCCTTACCCATCCTCACTTCCGCAGGCTTGGCGGTGATCGGTTTATCCGGGAAAATCCTGATCCACACATTACCTTCACGCTTCATGTGACGGGTCATGGCCTGACGGGCACTTTCGATCTGGCGGTTAGTCAGCCATACGCTGTCCAGCGCTTTCAGTCCGAATGTTCCGAATGCCAGGGTGGCGCCACGCTTGGTATTACCCTTCATCCTTCCCTTCTGCGTCTTTCTGTGTTTGGTTCTTTTAGGTTGTAACATCTTATTTCAGTTTGTACATTCTTTAATCTGTTGTATTGACCATCGCTTCGGCCGGCATTATCTCCTTCCGCCGCGTCCGCCGCCGCCACCAGGCCTGCGGTCGCCACCACGATCACCACGGGGGCCATCGTTCCTGCGCTCGAAACCACCCGGACGTTCCGGTCCTTCGTTCTTACCACCGGCGATCAGGTTCGGGTTCAGATCGCGCTTACCCAGTACTTCCCCTTTACAGATCCATACTTTGATACCGATCTTACCGTATACGGTCAGGGCAAAAACGTTTGCGTAATCGATATCCATCCTCAGGGTATGCAGTGGTGTGCGTCCTTGCTTGATCTCTTCTGAACGGGCGATCTCCGCGCCACCCAGTCGTCCGCCAACTTTGATCTTGATACCTTCGGCACCCATACGGAGTGCGGAAGCGATCGCCATCTTGATGGCACGTTTGTAATTGATCCTGTTTTCCAACTGGCGGGCGATGGTATCGCCTACGATGTTGGCATCCAGTTCCGGGCGACGGATCTCGAGGATGTTGATCTGTACATCATCCTTTCCGCAAAGCTTTTTCAGCTCTTCCTTGATCCTGTCAACCTCACCACCGCCTTTACCGATGATGATACCCGGCTTGGAGGTATGAATGGTTACAATGAGTTTGTTCAGTGTACGCTCGATCACGATCTTGGCAATACCGCCTTTGTTGATACGTGCGTTCAGGTAATTCCTGATCTTGTCGTCCTCAATCAGTTTTCCTGCATAATCCTTTTTGTGAGCATACCAGTTGCTGTCCCATCCACGGATGATTCCCAACCTGGCGCCTATCGGATTTGTTTTCTGACCCATATTTGGTTTTTAAAAGATTTATTTATGCTTATTATTTCTTGGCTGCCGGTTTTTTAGCGGCGGCCTTTTTGGCTGGTTTCTTTGTTTCAACAACTTCAGCAGCGGCTTCCTGTACCGGAGCTGCAACCGCTTTTCCGTTACCAACGGTATCCACGATCACGGTTACGTGATTGCTCCTTTTACGGACGCGGTAACCACGGCCCTGTGGTGCAGGACGCATACGCTTGATCACACGCGCACCATCCACAAAGATCGTCTTAACAACCAGGGCTGATTCATCAGCGCCTTCGTTCTTCTGCTTCCAGTTGCTGATAGCGGAAACTACCAGTTTGCGCAGGGGAACTGCCGGGTGCTTGGGGTTATGATCCAGTATAGCCAGGGCTTTTTCCACTTTCAACCCACGGATCAGGTCGGCCAGCAAACGCATTTTGCGTGGCGATGTGGGATAGTTATTCAATTTTGCTACTGCTTCCATTATACTAGGTTTAAGGGTTCAAGGTTCCGGTTCGAAGGTTCAGGACTTAAAGGCCCGGCTTCATCCCCGTAACATCAAACTACATTATGCGATTTTTTTACTTGAGTGTCCTTTAAAGTTCCTCGTCGGCGCGAATTCACCCAGTTTATGACCCACCATGAATTCCGTTACATACACGGGAATGAATTTGTTGCCATTGTGAACGGCGAAAGTCTGACCCACAAAATCCGGGGTGATGGTGCTCCTCCTGCTCCAGGTCTTGATCACCGATTTTTTCGCTTTTCCTTCTACGATAGACAGCACTTTCTTTTCGAGTTTTGCTTCTATGTAAGGACCTTTTTTTAATGAACGTGCCATGTGTTGCTTTTTGTTTATTTTCCCGGGAATGCATCCCTGGATATTTTAACTAGTTATTGCCTTTAATTAGCGGGAAGGTAATTTTTTACCATTCCTGCGCTGGAGGATCATCTTATCGGATCCTTTACCCCTGGTACGTGTGATCTCACCTTTTGCATATTTACCTGTACGGCTGCGTGGGTGACCACCGGAGGCTTTACCTTCACCACCACCCATCGGGTGATCTACCGGGTTCATGGCTACGGCCCTGTTACGCGGACGGATACCTTTCCAGCGGTTACGGCCGGCTTTACCCATGGTTTCCAGGTTATGATCGCTGTTGCTGGTTACACCAACGGTAGCATAGCAGTTGATCAATACCTTACGGAGTTCACCGCTTGGCATTTTGAGTACTGCGTATTTGCCTTCTTTGTTGGTCAGCTGGGCAGAGGTACCGGCGCTGCGCACCAGGATACCACCCTGTCCGGGCTGCATTTCAATATTGTGTACGTTGGTACCGAGCGGCATGTTCTTCAGCATGAGGGCATTACCCAGTTCAGGGGCGATGTCGTCTCCGCTCAGAACTGTTTGGCCTACCTGCAGACCCTGAGGTGCCAGGATATAACGCTTCTCTCCATCGGCATACGACAGCAGCGCGATGAAAGCCGTACGGTTCGGATCGTATTCGATCGTTTTAACGGTGGCAGGAATATTCTTCTTGTCACGCTTGAAGTCAACGATACGGTACATATTCTTGTTACCGTCGCCCCTGTACCTCATCGACCTGCGTCCCTGGGCGTTACGTCCGGCTGTGCTTGATTTCTTTTCCAGCAAACTTTTTTCCGGTACGTTGGTGGTTACTTCCGCGTATGCGTTACCAATCCTCCAACGAGTTCCTGCTGTTACCGGTTTGTATTTCCTAAGTGCCATTGTTTAATTTCTTTTTATTGTCAAAACTTTGCGGTGCTGACCACCATTCATGTTGTTATTACAGTGTTCCGTAGAGATCGATGGTTTCGCCTTCGGCTACGGTTACCATTGCCTTTTTCTTGGCAGGCTTGCGGCCTACGATGTATCCGGCTTTGGTATAGCGTGATTTTTGCTTAGACGGGATCACCGCTGTATTCACTTCGGCAACCTGCACGCCATAGAAAAGTTCAACGGCTTTCTTGATCTCCAGTTTATTGGCCTTCCTGTCCACCACAAATGTGTAGCGGTTCATCTTTTCAGACTGCTTGTTAGCCTTTTCAGAGAGGATCGGCTTTATGATTACATCAGACAGTTTCATTGTCTTTTAATTTGAGTATTTGAAAATTTGATGATTTGAAGTTGATCAATTGGCATATTTCCAAATTGACACATTTCCAAATCGGCTTTATGCTTCAGCTTCGTTGAACAGTTTCGCCGCACTTTCCGTCAGCACCAGTACATTGGCGTTCAGGATATCGAATGTGTTCATGTCGCTCAGCAGGGTTCCGTCCACACCCTGTACATTACGCAGGCTGAGGTACAGGTTCTCGTTGTATTCCGGGATCACGAACAGGGCTTTTTTACGACCGATGTTCAGGTTCTTCAGGATACCGGAGAAAGCTTTGGTCTTCGGTGCTTCCATATTCACGTCTTCCATGACCACGATGGCGTTTTCCTTGGCCTTATAAGCGAGGGCGCTGATCTTGGCCAGGTCTTTCACCTTACGGTTCAGTTTGATGTCGTATTTATGTGGCTTGGGGCCGAAGATGGTACCACCGCCTTTGTACAGCGGGTTACGGAGGTTACCTTTACGGGCGCCGCCGGTACCTTTTTGCTTGTGCAGTTTGCGTGAAGCACCTTTCACTTCCATACGCGTTTTCACCTTGTGCGTACCCTGGCGCTGCGCTCCCTGGTATTGCTTAACGGCGAGATAGATCACATGATCGTTCGGTTCAATACCGAAGATCTCTTCCGGCAGTTCAATCGTCCTACCGGTCTTTTCGCCTTTTGTATTTATGATATCGAGTTGCATGATCGTAAATTATTGTTCGTTGTTAAATCGCTTTGGTTGGCGTGATTATTTTTGGATCATCACGATGGAACCGTTATGGCCCGGAATGGATCCGCTGACCAGGATGTAGTTCTTTTCAGGGAAGATTTTGACCACTTTCAGTCCTTTCATCTTCACGCGTTCGCCACCCATACGGCCGGCCATGCGCATTCCTTTGAATACACGGCTGGCATCGGATGAGTTACCGATAGAACCCGGAGCGCGCTGACGATCGTGCTGACCGTGAGACTGTTCGCCCACACCGCTAAAGCCGTGACGCTTTACCACGCCCTGGAAACCCTTACCTTTTGTAGTTCCAACCACGGACACGCTATCGCCTTCCGTGAAGATGTCTACCGTAATGGTTTCACCTACGTTCTTGTCTATTTCGCTATCGCGTATTTCACTGACTACTTTTTTGGGAGAGGTGTTGGCTTTGGCGAAATGGTTCTTTTCTGAGCGGAGGGAGTGTTTCTCTTTTTTGTCGCCGAAAGCAATCTGGAGAGCATTGTAACCGTCTGTTTCCACGGTTTTCTTTTGCGTAACAACGCATGGACCGGCTTCGATGATGGTAACCGCAGTTTGCTTGCCGGTTGTATCAAAGATACTGGTCATGCCAATTTTCTTGCCAATAATACTTTTCATTGTATCTGTTTTATACCCAGCGGTCTGGCCTGAGCGAGACATGGGCGTTCATATTTACTATTTTATAAGAGCTTACCTGGTGCCTTTTCCGATTCCTGACGTATCAGGTCGGAAGGTTCATCAAGCCTTGATCTCAACATCCACACCACTGGGCAGATCCAGCTTACTCAACGCGTCAACCGTGCGGCTGCTGCTGGTGTAAATGTCTAACAAACGTTTGTGTGTGCACAATTGAAACTGCTCACGGGCCTTCTTGTTCACGTGAGGGGAACGTAATACAGTGAAGATCTTCTTGTGTGTTGGCAGGGGAATGGGTCCTGTAACAACGGCTCCTGTACTACGTACAGTCTTAACGATTTTTTCGGCAGATTTGTCTACTAAGTTGTGGTCGTAAGACTGTAATTTGATTCTGATTCTTTGTGACATATGTAAAGAACTTTTTAAACCCTTTTTTGAATTTGGAGTGCAAAGGTAAGGGGACGGTTGTAATTTTCAATGGATATGTAAAAGATTTTTTTAGAAAACCCCTGATTTTTTTACTCAGGCCGGTACCCTGTTTTCCCGGGCCCGTTTCCCCCGATCCCCAAACGGGCCGCCAACCACATGGCGCCATAAAAAACGGCAGCCTCTCAGCTGCCGTTCAGATAATATTGACCGTTAACCTGCTACATTATGATTTTACGATCTTCCTGATCATTTTCCTGGAATCACATATTATTTCAACAAAATATATACCTGGTTTTAGATCAGTGCCAAATGTGTTTTGTTGGCCAGGTATTGTCCGGAACCGGCTCATCACCCTGCCACCGGCATCCAATACCCTGATATTCACCGGGCTATACATCTCCCCTCCTGTATTTACACGGAACTCCGAGGCCGATGGGTTCGGATATATGCTGATCTCCGGCGCCTGTTTGTCATCAACCGGAATACCCAGACGGGCTGTTCCTGGTTTCCCGGCCAGGGAAGGCGGACATGCGGGGATCCTGACCTGGGTGGACCTTGTACTGCTGCTGGCACAATTGTTTGAAGCGGTTACCGACACCGTGCCTATGATCGCGCCAGACGGGTAATCTAACTGGATGCTGTTGGTGCCGCCGCCGGAGACCAAAGTTGCGCCGGGAGGGAACGACCATTGTACACTGGTTGCATTGGAGGGGATGGATGTAATGGAATAAATAAATCTCCTGGCCGGGCAATCCTGCACCTGGATCACGTCAATGACACTGGGTGTGGCAGGGTTCAGGCGTGTAACGGACAGGTTTCTTGGCCCGCTGGTACCACAACCATTGGAGGCCGTTACGCTGATCGCTCCCGCAGAATAATCCGGGGGATATATCAAAGAAACGGTGTTACTTCCCTGCCCGATGACGGCTGAAGCACCGGAAGGCAGCGTCCAGGAATAGTTTTCCACGGTGCCGACAGATCCAACGGAATAAGTGGCCGGTACACCATTGGGCGACAAGTGAGCACAAATATTGACCGGGCCGCTGATCAATCCCGGCGTTGCAGGACTGTTACGAGTGATGGTAAAACTCCGGATGGCGCTCGTACCGCAATCATTGACCGCCTGAACGGTCAATACACTGGTACTGAATCCTGAACTGAAAGTAACATTCACCAGGGTATCATTTTCACCCGGCCCATTAGGATGGGTGATGACCGTATTGCCACTCTGTGCCGTCCAGATATACGATGAAGCACTGGGAACCCTGGGAATGCGATATGTAACCGGGATATTATTTCCCAGAAAAGGGCAAATATTGTTACTGGAAGCCGTGATGCTGACCGGTGTAGAGGGGAGTTGCGCTTTTAGGTAAAGCAATTTGTCGGCACTGTTGCCGCAGGCAGATAAGGCTTTTACCCTGATCAGTTTATTGGCGCTGTTGATGAATCCGGCACCAATGGTGACAGTTATGGTACTGGTGCCCTGTCCGCTAACCAACGTTACACTGGGAGGAAGCACCCATAGGTAACCTGTGGCATTGGGGTCCGGGTTCACGCTGTAAGTAAGCGGCGTGTTCGTTCCCACATAGGCGCAGACATTCACCAGGCCAGAAACAGATCCGGGAGCTGCCGGAGGTAATGGCTGGTTATTGATGGTTACTGTAGTTGTTTCTGACGACACACAGCCTCCGCTGTTTTGAAGAGAAAGGGTATAGTCGCCGGCTGGAAGATTAGTGAATACCGGACTTGTCTGATAAGCCCCACCGATACTATAACTGTAACCCGTGCCCGAAGGTTGATTGAGCGTTATGGTTCCGGTAGGTACTGCACATGTGGGTTGTGTAATGGTGGCGGATGGAGTAATATTCAATGCGCCTACTTCTATCGTTACTGCTCCGCTGTAAGTTCCCGCGCAGCCATAAGTATCAAATAAACTATTAATCGTATAAGTAGTATTTATGGTTGGTGACACTGGAACTGTTACCAGCATATCATTTCCAATCATAGTGTATTCTATAAATGCTACTGATGACATACCTTCAGTAAAACTGAATGGATAAGTGGATTCTAGAGCATTCGGAATTACAATCTGTAAATTTGTTGACCCACCTCCACAAATTGAAGAAGGATTTCCTGGTGCCAAACTGAGCGTTGCCGTGAAAGGTACACAAGGTGCAACGATCAAAGTATAATCTTCAATTTCACCGCCATCGGTAAAACATGGATCACTGAAGGAAGTCAGATACTTCTGAGAAATTACCCTCATTCGATAATTTCCCGAAGGTAAAGAAGGAGGAATCACAAATTCCTGGTAAGCCAGCCCAGAAGCAGACATGGAGGATTCGAATAAATATTCTCCGGCATCATTAAAATTTCCATTCTGGTTATAATCAATATAAACATCTACTCTAGCCAGGGTTATTGAATTGGTTTCTACCTGTACGCCAATCGTTTTCCCGGGGGCAGCTTTTGTATAATTATTACCCGAGGCCGGGTAAGATGTGTATCCATCGCAACCTGTATAACTATTCAGGTTGGTATAAAATAATCCTCCTTCTACAACACCAATAACTACATGGTTAATGGCAGCGTTCGTACAAGCATTGTATACCACCGGTACACAAACATGTTCAACTATCATTAAACTATAATCCTCAGCCTCACCAGTAGTAGAATGACAGGGTTCTGCAGGATCATTGATGCCGGTACTGATTACCCTGAGCCTGTATGAACCTGGGGCTTGCAATGCCGGAATAGTAAATGAACCGGATGCAAAAACAAATCCGTCATAAATACCTGATGCGACCTGTTCACCAGGATCATTAAAATCACCATCATTGTTATAGTCTGCATAAATGTTTACATTTTGCTGATAACCGCCGGTGGAAGTCTGCACTTCATAATTAAGTGTAGTGCCAGGTCTGGCAACAATATAATGAGCAGCAGAATAATCGGCATAACCAGATGAACAATTGCCGGAGCTGTTATTCACCATGCCCCCTATCTGCACTTGTGAAACATCTGTGAAAACACAAGGCTGATCAACCGATACTGTACAATAAACCGGCTGCGTATACACGTTAAGGCTATAGTCTTCTGCTTCGCCGTAATTGGTGAAACAGGGTTCAGGTGAAGAAAAGATATCGTAATCTGAAATAATTCTTATACGATAATTACCGTTTGGAATACTTAATGGAATACTAAATGAACCCGTTGCCGGTGATCCTGAAACCATCAATGCATCCGTAATCACCTGCTCACCCGGATCTGTAAAGAGGCCGTTTTTATTAAAGTCTATGTAAATATTCAGTTTCTGATTCAGTGAACCATCTGGCTCAGCTATGGTAAAATTCACTATACCACCCTGTTCAATGGTAAGAGAATGACTGCCGGTAAAATCACTGTAGCTATTGGTGCAACCATTGTTTGCATTCACCAGGGTATTCAGCGTTACTGATTCTATCGGCTGAAAACAAGCTGAACCAAATAGTGGTGTACAAACTTCATCTGTCTGACCGTTGCAATTATCGTCGATGCCATTTCCTGAGATTTCTACTGCACCAGGATTTGTTGTCGGGTTATTGTCATCGCAGTCTCCGCCGGGAATTTGATTAGTGGTGTAACCTAATCCTGGTTGTGAACATGATATTATTGGTGTGCCAGTGAAATAATTGTCGTTGTCTGCATCCATAACCCATGTAAGTGTAT
>JAXLUE010000001.1:0-199308 GCA_046329695.1 Ferruginibacter sp. | reverse complement strand
TGAAAATTCTATTAATTAAAAATAAAAACTCAACATCATGAAATCAATCATCATCACCGCAGTCTTCTGCACATTTAGTTTAATTGGTTTTTCACAGCTAAATCCTACTATTGGCAAAGAAATACAGGTACAAGCTTTACCAAAGGTCCCTTTACTTAAGATTGATTGCAGTTCCAATTTTTTGCAGCCAAAAGCGGAGTATAAGCCATTTATAGATTATATGTTGAAAAGAAGCACACCTGTAGGCAATACTGCACATTCTAATTTTTTAAATTTCAATATTAAATATACAACGGTATATACTTCAGATTCAGCGATGCTGAATATTGACCTGTCTGGCAGTACAGCATCATTAACAGCAGACTTTATTGCAACCTCCCTGGATTGCAGTAATATCATTGTTAATAATATACCATTCACAACTCTTGATTATTCTACTGAAAATTACAACGTATCACTTGCTACCAACCTGGGAATACTAATGTTGAAAAATACTGAAACAAATAAAACCAAATCGTTTTCCCTTAAACCCATTGGCTATGGTATCTATACTGGATCAGTAACATCCGGAACTGGCAGCCGACAGGTAAAAGAGACCGTTGTGGTAGTCCTGACAAGGTTATCCTTCAGTATTGGTGGATAATACAATGGCATTGCTATAGTATCCAACTCATAATAATATCATTCCATCCATAAATGCAAACAAAATGAGCACAACATACATGAAGTATTTTTCGGGTTTTGTTGCCATCCTTTTATTCGGGTGCTTGTCATTACAAGCGCAGGATAAGGAGTTTACCATCAAGTATAAAAATGGCAAAGTGTACCGGGAAGGAAAATTCATATTTTCAACCTGTGGCAGGGTGTTGCAGGAAAATACATATGATGCAAATGGTGAATTGACCAGGCAGGAACAATGGCAAAATAATAAACGGTGCGGCACCACGAAGGTTTATCGCAAAAATGTATTGATGAAGGAGATAAAATTTAAGAACAACCTCATCGAAAGCTATACGGCATACCTGAATGGAACTGTATATACCCAGATCAGTGAGGACAGAAAGATCATCATAAACAAGGGCAAGCAGGTTAATATAAAATGGAAGCGCTTTTATACGAAAGTGGGCAAAAAGCTATTGATTTTTACAAAAAATGAACTGATCGATGCATTGCGACGTGTCATGTTTCCGGAAGAGATCACCCAAACCATTGCTGACATTTCAAAAGATGTTGATTTAACAGCCATACCCGATGGTAATGCTGCTTTATTTTGTGGTGGCAAATCGCAGGCCATCAATGATGCGAATGCGGATTTTAAAAGTACAGACCCTCAGAAAAAAAGAGAGGCTGCTGATGTGGCTGGGATGATTGGCAATACCTGTTCTGCAAGTGCCGGAGCAAACCTTACTTCCCCATTTGATGGTAAAACAGGAGATGCTGCCAGGAAGGCTCGTATTGATAAAGCCCGTAGCAGGTTAGATAATATGATTGCCAATTGCAGCAGTAATTCTTCAAACCTTACATCGGGTGGAATGGTATCTATAGGAGAATTTGGATCGCTTGCAGAAGCACTGGATTTTGTCATACCGGTCGTAACCCGGTGGACGGTTTCAGCAACTACCGATGCGGCAGCAACTGCAGCATTTGAAACTGTAGTTGATGGTGCCGTAGTAACAGTTGCCGAAGGTACAGTAGCAGCAGGGACTGCAGGGGGCGCAGGAGCTATTGGGGGAACAGTAACCGCAGGTACCGGGGGAGGGGCGGTTTTGTTAGCCGGATTTACCCTCCCCGAAGTGCTGGTTGTTGTTGCAGGGGTTGCTTTAGTGGCTGGCTCAGTAGCTGTTTTAACTGATGATGGTACATCTGGAACTTCGGGTGGAGGATCCGGCGAAAGTGAGGGTCCGGGTATTGAAACTCCAAGGCCGGATGATATGGGTTCGGGCAATACCTGCGACCGGTTAAAAGGATTAAAAAAATGGTGTGACTTGAGTGGCTGGCAAAGTCCGCAATGCCAGGCCGCCGCCAGTATTTTAAGCGGATGCGGCGGGGATGTCACAAGAATGTATGTAACAGATGACGGAACCACGGGCGGCATAAATTGCCCAAGCTCCTTATCTGCCGCAGAAATTGCCCGGAAGGAATGTGAAAGAAGGGGAATGTTTGCGATGCCGGCACAGGGTGGCTCAGTTTGCAGGTCCTCAGGGCCATTAGATGCCAGCTTTCCCAATCCATCAACCAATATCATTAATCCAACTCGGGGCGATTTTAGTACGGTCTTCGAAAATACATCAGTGAAAGTAGTGGGTTCAGGAGCCGAACTGGTCAACAGCATGAAAGCTGCAAAGAAACCAACATTGGTTGTATTCATGAACCCAGACTGTTCTTCATGTCAGAATTTTTCTCAATCGCTTAAATCTAAAGAAGTGATTGACCTTAAGGATATAGCAGATATTATTGTTATTGATGCTAGCGCTTCTCCTGAAGTTATTCATGATAATAACATCACAGCGTTCCCTTCCTATTTTATGATAAAAGACGGCAAAAGGTCAACCACCACAATAGGCACCATGCCCGGTTCGGAATTGTCTGGTTTTATTAAAAATTCACTGAAATAGGTTTGAGAAATGAAACCTGATGAGGTTTATGTAAACCCGGAGATAAAAACAGGTTGTTTGATTCTTGTTAAGCCATCAGTAATGCTGTGTATGTATATCCCCCGGGCATATAAAAGTGCCCGGGGATTTTTTTAAATCATCATCATTTCTCTTTATTCTTTTGGTTTTGCCCGGAAACTGATCATGGCCTGATTTACTGTTTACATAGTTTATTTGAGTAATCAGGAGCAAAACAAGACATCGCCGCTTTTTCTTTCCGTATTCTTTGCATATTGAACCTAACCTGGATCCCCGGTTTCTTTAAGTTCCATCAAACCAGTCTCGCCCTGGCCGTTATTATCTTACCGGCGATCGTTGTGAGCATAAGCTTATATCGAATTGCAGGCAAGTAAGAATCAATGCGATTCTTATTGCCCCTTGTATTATCAGGCTGCTTATTCCTACCTGTTTGAATGCTGTCATCTCTGTGAAAAACTGATCGGAAAAGGTTAGGTCGAGATTTACGCAAAGCGCAGCGTCTACCAGTATATGGTTTTCGGGGATTAGTGTTGCTGTTCCGGCAGCGGAATTAAAACAGGCGCTGGAATCAGTTAAACCGTATCCTGTTCAAGGAACAGGCGGTCACCTGCGCAGGCTGTTTCAAGTTTATTGGTGTGAGCTGGAAAAGCGACCTTGACTTGGTTGTTAATCCTGATTCAGCGATGACGGAGGTGAATATTCTGAAAAGAGTGGTGTATGACAATGAATGGAAAAAGAAAATTGAAAAAAGAATTTCAACGGGGTGATCAGGGAACTGCGGTTTACGGAATATTTCCATGAGAAAGCGGTGCGAAGAACGCGTAAAAATAGGCCGTCAAACATTTTTCAGAAAACCTGGGAAAGCATCTGGCTCCTGTTGATGCGAGCTATGAGTTGATTGAAACCAAGGGAGGCAAGAAGATCAAAACCAAATACAAGGGGACTTCCATCAGCCATACCGACCTAACCGATGCCTATATAAAAGATGGCCTCTACATCGGCAGCACCGATGACGACCTCTATATACTGATCATTGAGCGGGAAATGGCATTGTGATGGCATGATGTGTGGATAGGGCAGATGCTTCGCTACGCTCAGGTTAACATCACCAATAATATTACAGGTGCTTCGCTGCGCTCAGCACGACAGGCATAGGGGGCACTTCGCTAACGCTCAGTGTGACATCACCAATAATTTTTTACAGGTGCTTCGCTGCGCTCAGCACAAGATGCTTTGGGGCTGCATTGTATTCAATACAATCACACTCTTCTATATTGCCTCGGACTGGTTTTCTTTTTCTTTAGAAAAACCCTGTTGAAATATGTCAGGCTTTCAAAACCGCTTTCATATGCAATGCTGGCAATGGGTTTGTCGGTTTCTGTAAGCAGCACTGAGGCATGTGCCACACGGATATCATTTAAATAATCTGAAAAAGTCTTACCACTGGCCTTCTTGAAAAATTTGCAGAACGCGCTTTCGGATAAGTGAATGAGTGAAGCCGCTTTTGCTAAGGATATTTTAGATTTGAAATGATTCTGTACATACTGACAAACCTTATTCACGCGCTTTTCATTTTCCTCTCCTTTTAAGGGCTGAAAATAGGCGGAAGCGAGGTGTTGGGATTTTAACTTCGATAATTTCTGCAGCACATTCAGCAAACCGGTGACCGCTTCCACTCCCTGTAATTGGTTTAACCCAATGATGGCTTCCCTTACAGGGTTGTTTTTTGAAAATGGAAAGTATAAGCCCGAACCTGACCGCGACAGCATTTTTTTAATATCGGAGAATTCCGGCAAACCAAGAAATGAATCAATGAATTCTCTTGAAAATTGAATCACTACAGCGGAATAAAGATCCTTTCTTTTTTCATCGCCTATCCAGGTGTGGGGCAGATGGGGTCCTACTAAAACCAAATCGCCCGCAGCAAATTCTTCATAGCTGTCGCCAACCAGCCGTTTGCCTTTTCCTTTTACGATCAGCGTCAATTCATATTCCGGGTGGTAATGCCAAAAAAATTCAAATGTTGGAAGGGTCAGGTTATAACAAAGAAAGGATTGCGTGTGGCCGTGTAGGGACAACTGTTCCAGCTTCAATTTCATACTATATTATCTAAAATGGACCGAATTTGGTATTATCAGGCAATATAGTGTTAATAACTGGCAATTCTGTGGTAGTTCCCGATCAACAAGGCCTCTATTTTTGTACGAAACAAATGAGATATGTCAACCATCCCTTCTTCCATTCAGGCGTTTTTAGACCAGCCATATCATCTGACAGACACCCAAATTGAATTTTATGAGCAAAACCGCTTTATCAAGCTGAGGCAGGTATTTGATGAGGCCAGCCTCTCGTTTTTTAATGAGGCCATCAGCAAACGGGTGGCCCTGATGAACAACGAAACGAAGCCACTAGAGGAACGGAGTACATACGGCAAGGCCTTTTTACAATTGTTCAACCTGTGGAGAGAAGACGAAGTGGTGAAAGAGCTGGTGTTCAGTAAAAGGCTGGCCAGGATCGCATCGGATCTGATGCAGGTCGGGGGGGTGCGTCTTTATCACGACCAGGCCTTATTTAAGGAAGGCGGCGGGGGCATCACGCCCTGGCATGCCGATCAATACTACTGGCCATTGGAAACAGATAAAACCATTACAGCCTGGATCCCATTGCAGGAAACGCCCTTGGAGCTTGGTCCTTTGGAGTTCAGCGCCGGCAGTCATCAGATCGTGGAAGGGCGTGAACTGGAGATCAGCGATGAGAGTGAAGCCGCCATCCAGCAGAAATTGCGGGTAACGGATTTCAAACACGTGATCGAAGCGTTTGACCTGGGCGAAGTGAGCTTTCACAGCGGCTGGGTGTTTCACCGCGCAGGCGCCAATGCAACCGATCAAATGCGCAAAGTGATGACGGTGATTTATATGGATAAGGATATGGTGCTGAAAAACCCGGATAATAAAAACCAGGTCAACGACTGGAATACCTGGTGCCCCGGAGCGAAAGTGGGCGAAGTGATCGATACGCCATTAAATCCTGTCATCTATCAAAACTAGTGCATTGAAAATACAATACTGCTGCACCTATTGGGGCTCTGAAAAAGATCCTCCTGCGCTTTTTCTCGACAAAGTATTGTCTGCCGGATATGATGGCAGTGAGATCTATTTACCTCCGGATAACCATTCATTCAATCAAGATTGCAGGAAAGCGCTGGACCAGGTTATGGACAAGCATCCGGGGTTCCTCTTCATTGCCCAGCAACTGACAGCGCCGGATAATGAATACGTTGATGCCTATATCAGCCGGATGAAAAAAAGCTTGCTGGAACTCGCGTCCATGCAGCCAGCCTTCATTAACTCGCATACCGGCAAAGACCATTATTCATTTGATGATAACTGCCGGGTCATTGAAGCAGCCTTAAACATCAGCAGCCAGAAAGGCGTACGTATTCTTCACGAAACACACCGGGGCCGCTTTTCCTATCATGCCGCATCCCTCATTCCTTATCTCATTAAGTTTCCGGAACTGGAGTTGGTAGGAGACTTCTCCCATTTTTGTACCGTATCCGAAAGCATGCTGCAAGACCAGGAGGATATCATCCGGCAGATCATTCCGCATGTATCACATATTCATGCCAGGGTGGGGCACGAACAGGGCCCCCAGGTGAACGATCCTTTCGCTCCTGAATGGCAAAATCATCTTGCTGTATTTGAAACATGGTGGCAGCAAATCCTGGAGCATAAAAAACAAAGTAATCATTCAAGCTTTATTATCACACCTGAGTTTGGTCCGGCTCCGTACATGCCTTCCATGCCTTACACACAGCAACCATTGGGCAACCAGTGGAACATTAATTGTAACATGATGCACCGTCTTAAAGCCTCACTTAAAACGTAAATTCATTCATGCTTGCCATCCAGAAAAAAAGAACGAACCTGTTTTATGCGATCATCAGCCTGCCGGCCACAGCGGTCGGTTTTTGTTTATCGACGCAGGTGGCCACACTAAGCTGGATATTAAGCACCCAATACAATTTGCATATTGAAGATGTGGCCCTGGTCTGGCTGGCAGGCCCGTTATCAGGCATCATAGCTCAGCCGATCGTGGGATTGATGAGTGATAAAAGCTGGTTCATGGGGGGCAGGAGAAAACCCTATATCATCATTGGAGGGATATTGGGTGCGGCCATGCTGCTGGCCTTGCCCAGGCTTGATTTTATCAGCCATTCAACAGGGCTCAGCATTTTTACCGTTTCGATCGTTGTGTCGCTGTTCCTGGATATGAGCATCAATGTCACCTTTAACCCGGCCAGGGCGATCATTGCCGATGTTACCCCGCCTGGTCTTGATCGCACCAAGGGATTTTCATGGATGCAGGTGGTGAGCGGCACGTTTGGCATTGGAGCCTATTTTGTTTCGGTGGCCTTTGGCAACATGGCGTTGATATATACAGCCGCCCTGCTCGTATTGCTCTTCTCCATTGTTCCGGTATTTTTTGTACAAGAGCCAAGGGTCCTGCATGCGGAACCAATGGTGGCTAAGAAAGAAAAACAAGGATCATCATTACGTGATGGTATCAATATCCTTTTTCCCCTGTATGGTTTTATTGCATTCGGATTATTTGTGGTCATCAATAAAATGATCTTACATGGCCGTTGGGATCTTTATCAAACGCAGTGCATGGGACTTTGTCTTTTTATTACATTAGTATTAGGCATCATCACTATTCTCAAAGGAAAACGTCAAGCTTCGGATACAAACGATTTTCAAAAAATTCTGCTGGCTCACGCATTTTCCTGGTTGGGCATACAAAGCATGTTTGTCATGAGTTATTTTTTCATCAAGGAAAAAATGATGCCGCTGCTGGTTAAGTCGAATGTTATTGCCGATGCCTTTTCAGGATTCTTTTCGCAGGCCAAACCGACGGAAGAACAAACAGCGGGTAATATTTTATCGCTGGGGTTTCTGTTGCTGAATTTTGTCGGCGCCCTGTTACCCGTGTTATTGCTGGAACCATTGAGTAAAAGAATTGGCACCGTGAAAGTTTACAGAAGAGCCATTGCCTGTATGATGGCCGGATATTTTCTTTTATATGTGGCCGGTACTACAGAGGTCATCTATTATGCCGGGATGATCATCTGCGGCATAGGCTGGTCGGCTGTCATATCAATTGTATTTGCCATCATGACGGAAAAGGTAAATGCCAATAAAATGGGTATGTTCATGGGGCTGTTTAACTTCAGTATTGTTTTACCAGCCATGATGACGCCCGGCATTTCGAAATTGGTGAAAGACGCCGGGGATTATTCCATATTGTTTTTAGTGATTGGCATTTGTCTCCTGGTATCGTTTGTTTGCTGGTTATTCGTTACAGAAAACAAAGTGCAGGACAAATCATCGGTTCGTTGATCAACAAGTTCAAAACTATGCAGCATATCATACATAGAAAATGGTGGAAAGAAGTGGTGGTGTACCAGTTGTATCCCAGGAGTTTTAAAGATTCCAACGGGGATGGCATTGGCGACCTGAAGGGCATCATAGAAAAGCTGAATTATATTAAAAGCCTGGGCATCGATGTGGTTTGGTTGAACCCGGTGTATGAATCGCCGAATGATGATATGGGCTATGATATTTCCGATTACAGGGCCATCATGAAGCAGTTTGGCAGCATGGAAGATTTTGATCTGTTGCTCGAAGGCCTGCACAGCAGGGGAATCAAGCTCATCATGGACCTGGTGGTCAATCATACCAGCGATGAACACGAATGGTTCCAGGAAAGCAGGAAGTCGAGGGACAATCCCTACCGGAATTATTATCATTGGTGGGATGCCGAAAAAGGCAAGCCGCCTTACCGCTGGAGCATTTTTGATAAGGAAAGCAACGCCTGGAAATACGAAGCGGCAACCAACAGTTATTACCTGCATATTTTTAGTGAAAAACAACCCGACCTGAATTGGGAAAATCCCGAAGTCAGGAATCAGGTGTATGATATGATGAGGTGGTGGATGGACAAAGGCGTGGATGGTTTCCGCCTGGATGTGATCACCTGCATTTCAAAGGATATCGCTTTTCCGGAACTGCCAAAAGACATGGCCCCCGGAGATTGGTTTCCATATTATGCCAAGGGCCCCAACCTGCATGCCTATTTACAGGAAATGAACCGCGAAGTGTTTTCCAGGTATGATGGGATGAATGTGGGCGAGGCATCTGGTATCAATATAAACGACGCCCTGCTGTTTGTGGATGAAGACCGGCAGGAATTGCAGACCTTCTATCATTTTGACCATACCGGGTTCGGCATCAGCAAAGATAATTTCATGTATGCCGATCATTCCAATCGTAACCTGGTGGAATGGAAGAAGATCTTTCACCGGTGGGACCAGGTATTTTCCAAAAAAGGCTGGGGCACCATTTACCTCGGCAATCATGATACAAGCCGCATGACGAGCCGCTTTGGAAACGACAGCGAAGCATACCGCGAACTGTCTGCCACAATGCTTCATACCTTCCTGCTGAGTATCCGGGCTACGCCATATATATATATAATGGAGATGAGATCGGCATGGTGAATACCAATCATACCAGCATAGAATCATACCAGGATGTGTATACCATCAACTACTATCATCAGTTAAAACAAAGAGGAGAGGATGCCGAATCTTTTCTGCGTTCGCATGCATGGATCAGTCGTGATAACGGCAGAACGCCCATGCAGTGGAACAACACGGCTAATGCGGGATTCACCAGCGGTACGCCCTGGCTGGCCGTACATGAGAACCATACCAGCCTGAATGTGGAAGAACAGGAAACACGCCCGGGTTCCGTATTGAATTATGTGAGAAGGATGATTCGGTTGAGGAAGAACAACCTCACGCTCATTTACGGCGCCTTCAACCCGGAAGATGAAAACAACGGGCAACTGTTTGCCTATACCAGGGAACTGGATGATCAGAAACTGCTCGTGGTCCTTAATTTTTCTGACCGGCCAGCTCAGCTCGAAACAACTATTGATCTCTCGGATAGCCAAATACTGATCAGCAATTATTCGGAACCGTTAGACAAAGATGGATATAAACCCTACGCGGCCGTGATATACCAGCTTTAAAAAAACTTTAATCATTTGATCTATGGTAAAACAATGCATACTGGCAGTGGTATTGATGATTGGTTCCTTCACTGGCATGGGCCAGCATCAATCGGCAAAAGATAAAGGGGAAGTTATTTACCATATCTGTCAGCGTAGCTTTTATGACAGCAATGGCGACGCTCACGGGGACCTCAGGGGACTGATGCAGAAATTGCCCTACCTGCAGGAGTTGGGTATTACATCCATCTTGCTGTTTCCACTCTATGAAGCCGATTGCTATCACAACTATTTCGCCAATGATTTTGATAAGATCGACCCGGAATTTGGAACGACGGAAGATTATATCCTCCTGGTAAAAGAAATACATAAGCGGGGCATGAAGATCTACCTGGATATGGAAACACAATATGTTACCGACAAGCATGTGTGGTGGAAAGAAGCCTTGGGCAATCCTGCATCCAGGTATAGTGAGTATATCCTCTTTGAAGATGCGGCACATAAGATCCCCGCAACGATACTGGCAGATCTCAGGGAACTGAACAGCTATGATGGTTCACGCATCAAGATCACCACCGTTAACCTGAGAAGCAAGCAGGTGCTTGATTATAACAGGAAGCTATTTGCCTATTTTGTCGATCCCAACCAGGATGGAAAATTGGATGATGGCGTGGATGGTTTCCGGCTGGATCATTGCATGGACAACCTCGACGGCAAGCCGGAACTGACCCATTTGTTCTCCGATTTCTGGTCTGTCCTGCTAAACGATCTGAAAAAGATCAATCCCCATCTCAGCAATGTGGCCGAGCAGGCCGATTGGAGGGAGGATGGATTCGACTATCTCAACCGGGCGGGAGTAGACAGGGTCTTTGGCTTTGGCCTGCAGCGGGCGATCCTGTCATTCAATAAACAGGAATTAAGCGAACAAGCAGATAAACTCCTGGCGCAATGCCCGAAAGGGAAAGAACAGGTCATCTTCCTGGAGAACCATGATATGGACAGGTTTGCTTCGCTGGAAAAGAACCCGGATAAACAAAAGCTGGCAGCTACGTTGATGCTGCTTATCGGCGGCGTGCCCTCCATCTACTATGGACAGGAAATTGGCATGACCGGCAAAGGGGGCGGTTTCGGAAACAATGATGGTAATGATATTCCCCGGAGAGAAGCATTTGAATGGTATAAGACAACGGAAGGAAAGGGCATGGCCATTTGGTACAGGAATACCGGCCCCTGGTGGGATCAGTCCAACCTGAAGGCCAACGATGGCATATCAGTGGAAGAGCAATCAACAAAAAGCGGTTCATTGTTCGATCACTATAAAAAAATGATCAGGCTCAGGCAGGGCGATCCGGCTTTGTCTGCCGGACGATATGCAGCGGCGGTGAATGATAATGCACATGTGTTTAGCTTTCTGAGGCAATATGAAAACAGGATCGTGCTGGTGGCTGTCAACCTTTCCGGTGAAAGGCAGACGGCGGTTTTTAAAGATCCTTACGTTGTACAAAAGCAACTGTTAGGAGAAGCCAGGATTGAAAATAAAACCATCCGGTTAAGTCCGAATGAGGCCGTTGTTTTTGAAGTTAAATAAGCTTTCACATCAAATACTTGCGGGTACGCATACACGCTCACGAAAAAAATCATCATGAAAAAATATGTAAGTCTGTTGCTGTTGATCGTGCAAGCTCATCTGATGATGGCCCAACGGGCAGACTACACCCAGTACGTCAATCCCTTTATCGGTACGGAGGGTACGGGGCATACATTTCCCGGTCCATGCCTGCCATTTGGTATGGTGCAGCCGGGCCCGGATAATGTGGACAGAGGCTGGGATTATACCAGCGGCTATCAATACAGGGACAGCATCATTCTGGGTTTTTCACAAACAAGGGCCAATGGCACGGGCATCAATGAATTTGGCGATGTGCTGCTGCAGCCTTTCATCGATCGTCGGCAAGACGGTTTTGGAGAAACCTATCTGAAGGAAACAGAAAAAGCCTCACCGGGTTATTATACCGTCACACTGAGCAACCGCGTGCAAGTGGAATTAACCTGTACGGAACGCGTGGCTTTGCACCGATATACGTATCCATCTGCCAAAGCAAAGCTGCTGGTTGATCTGCAGCATGGCCTTCGTTTCTTAACCGATTCACTTGTACTCGAAAGCGATGTGAGAATAGAAGACCGGCAAACTATTTCCGGGTATTGTCACAACAGGAACTGGGTCGACAGAAAATATTTTTTCAACATCCGCTTCAGTCAGCCTTTTACCCGGGCCGACAAACTGCCACGCAAAGCCAAAGAAGCGGCGCCCCGGTATATTCTGCAATTTGATTTGAAGGATAGGATATTACAAACGAAGATCGCTTTATCAACCGTGAGCATAGACGGAGCAAAAAAAAATATGCAGCAAGAATTACCCGGATGGGATTTTGCGGCCACAGTAACCGGCGCCAAAAAGAAATGGAACAGCTACCTGAACCGGATTGACATTGAAGCGCCGCAACAGCAAAAGGAAATTTTCTACAGTTGCCTTTATCGACTTTTTATTCAGCCGTCGAATATCGCCGATGTGGATGGCCGGTACCGTGCGGCGGATGATTCCGTGAGAACAGCCAGGAATGGGGAGTACTATTCTACCCTTTCCTTATGGGATACCTATCGCGCGGCGCATCCATTATATACGCTGATCGCCCCGGAGAAAGTGAACGGATTCATCAACAGCATGATCGAGCACAGCAAGGCTGCCGGTTTTTTGCCGATCTGGACGGCCTGGGGCCAGGACAATTACTGTATGATCGGTAACCACGCCATACCGGTGATCGCGGATGCCTACAGCAAGGGCTTTAAAGGATTTGATGCGGAAGAAGCGCTGCGGCAGATGATCAGGAGCACGAGTGAGAACCACATCAACAGCAACTGGACATTGCTCAACCAATATGGCTATTATCCTTTCGACAGCCTGGATAACGAAGCGGTATCGCGAACGCTGGAACATGGTGTGGATGATTACTGCATCGCAATGATGGCCGAAAAAATGGGGAAGAAGGATATTGCGGCCAGCTATTACAAGAGGGCGGGATATTATAAAAACCTGTATGACAGTACCACCCGGCAGATGCGTGGCAAAGACAGTAAGGGCAACTGGCGTAAAGATTTTAATCCGCTGATGGCCACTTCGCCCATGAACAACCCCGGTGATTATACGGAAGCCAATGCCTGGCAGTATTTCTGGACGCCGGCACAGTATGATGTGGAAGGCATGACCCGTTTGCTGGGCGGCAGGAAACAGTTTACGGATCAACTCGACAGTTTCTTTACCATCCGCTCCCTAAACCCCAATAAGCATTTGGGGCAGGAGGCGATGATCGGCCAGTATGCCCATGGCAACGAGCCGAGTCACCATATTGCGTTTCTGTATGCCTTTTCAGACAAGCCAAAAAGGGCGGGAGAACTGATCACGCAGATCTGTCGTGATTTTTATACTAACAGCAGCACCGGCATGATCGGCAATGATGATTGCGGTCAGATGAGTGCCTGGTATATTTTTGCCACACTGGGATTTTATCCTGTCAATCCATCCAGCGGGGAATATGTGATTGGAAAACCGCAGGTTCAAGCGGCCACTGTTTATTTAAATAAACAAAAGCCCTTAAGGATAAGAAACAACAACAGCACTACCGTAAAGTTGAACGATCAGCTAATTAACGGATATACAATCAAGCATTCAGACCTTTCTGCCGGCGGATGGCTGATCTTTTAATGGCTCCCCTCTTGAGAGGGGCTGTGGGTGTGTTCTTCTCAGAAATCTTATAGGTCTTCATCTCCCCTCTTGAGAGGGGTTGGGGGTGTGTCCTTCTCAGAAACCTTATAGGTCTTCATCTCCCCTCTTGAGAGGGGTTGGGGGTGTGTCCTTCTCAAAAACCTTATAGGTCTTCATCACCCCCGCCTTTTTCTTATCATTAACTTTTCCCCCTGCAACGAGGCAGCAAAAAAACTGTCAACAAAATATGTCACACACAATGGAAGGGTGACAAAATAAGGTTACACATTCTTACACGTAAAAAAATCCCCATGAGCCGCAAACAGCCTGAATCCATCATACCGGGTTTAACCCAGCAAGAACTGGCCATGTTGATCGGCGTATCGCGGTCGCTGGTGAGCCACTGGCAGGCGGGCCGGCGCAGTTTACCGGAATATGCCCGCCGCACCCTGGTGGAATTACTGGACAGGTACAGGGTTGCGGGTGATCAAAATCCTGAAATCTCACAACAGGATGACTCAAACGATAAGCAGGAAGCTGCCCGTCTGGAAGAAGAACGTAAAAGGCAGCAGCGCCTGCAACAGGCGGAGGCGTTGAAACAGGAACTCCAGGATATGAAAGAAACCTACCGCGAAGGCCTGAAGATGCTGTCTACCCTGGAAGCCATGCTGGTAGACGATAAGAGCCTGACCGGTTTATCGCGCCAGATGGCTTATCAGCAGTTTAAGAAAAGACTGGAGCGTACAGGTACCAAGGCACAAAGAGCGTTGGAGGAGAAGATCAGGAGGTTGGAGGGGTGAGCGCAATTTTCTATCATTTTATGAGACGGGTAAATTAGCATGTCCTGCTGAGCGAAGCGAAGCAACTGTCCAACATTCTATCGTACTGCCATCAGCGAAGTTGTAATGTAATGCCCTTGTTGTTCTGATGTTGTACTGAGCGAAGCGAAGTACCCCACTGCTCAAGCGGAAATTTTTGTTGTAAAATTTTTGAAAAATAATATCCTCAAATCCACCTCAGATAACCCCATGATGAATGCAATCCGGAACGGACGAAAGCCCCGCGTAGGACCTCCTGGTTCTTTCCTCGTATTCTATCAATTTCTGAGGATCATCAGTATTTGCCACATAGCCAATGATGTCCTTTGCATAGAAATGCCTTGCTTCATATTTAACCGCGCTCTTTAACAGGTCAACATGAGTTTTATATTCTGAAGCGATGAATTTGGAAAGGACCATATCATCGCCCTTGTAGCGAGGATCGGAAATGATATCAAAACAAATGACTCCGTTTTCGTAAGAATGAAAAGGGACAGGAACTTTGACCATCGCCTATATTTTGGCGTGGCTGTCTTTGAAAAATGATTGATGGTGTCAGGATCAAGGCTTTCGGGTTGAGGCCCGCCGGTTTTGGGAAAGACCCAAATCTGTAAGGCTCCCGGTTTATCCTGAACAGCGAATTTGACATTGCTGTGAAGGTTGGTGCCCGTATCATTATGCTTCTGCTGATTGCTGATCTTTTTCTTCATAGTCCGGTTCGAGGTAACCTTCCTGTAGCATCTGTTTCAGCGACGATATTCACTGACCGAAGCCTTTCCTCCTATGGTCAGTCCTCCTTCTGTGCAGATTCATTAATGCCTATCCATGAATTTTTATCCATGCCGGATAAGATACCCGTCTCCAGTTCTTCCATTGAGTTACACAACCAGATCAGGCCGGGATCTGCGCCCATTTTAAGGGGAATGTTCATGATATTACAGGATGTGTAATTCAAATTTGGCAATTCAGCATGATAAAATGCCGATGCAAAGTCCTCGATCTCTCTTTTGGATCTCCCGATCTTGGATTCGACATAATAGAGTTTGATGTAGAGCGTCTCATTTGTCAGCTTGCGAACCACCGTCAGAAAGCCGTACCAGGTCAGGCTCTCCCTGCCAAAAAGATCCAGGCAACGGTCGTTGATGTTACGGATCCAATCTGATACCGGGCAGGTAAGCAGTCCCATGTATTTTCCAACCGTGGGGTAGCTTGGTTCATACTGTTCATTTTTTTCCATAATAGCAGATTTAATGGTGAATAAATCATGCATTATGACCAATTATAGGAAACGATACAGAGAGGAAGATTCCCGTTTTTTTGACCTGCATGTCCACATTATTGGACCACCGTGGCGTCGGCTGCTCGGTTGGCGTTCTCGCCAGAGGCGAGAAACTCGTAATGCGATGTAAAGGTAAGAGGAGACTGGGGAGAAATCCAAAAATAGTTTTGAAATTAAAATTTGCTAGTATAAAATAATCCCCAAAAAATAAATGAGAAAAATCGACATCATAATCATTAATAAAATAAGTTATCAAACTATAAAATAAGTTATCAAACTAAAGGCATTTGAAACTTTTATTTGAAAACATGTCATTAAATGAAAAATTTGAATTAACTGGACACATTAAAATAACCAATTGCTGAATCATCAAGCTCTCCAATTAAAAGAGCTCTATCTAATAACATGTTTGATTCCTCACAGCAAGTTTCTGGTAAAAGTGCACAGTTGTGACAAGCAGCAAGGTTGCAAGAATTGGGTCCTTGCCCATGACTGTCAATACAAATCGGATCGCTTGAACACCATCTAGCATTTTCAATTGCATTATAAACAATATTTTCAAGATTGCCGGGTTTTCCTTGGCGCACAAGACCACCTAATGAACCTTCAGAATCTCCAGACGCAGTATATATTAATACTCCATTCATTGTGTCTTCAGGAAACTCAAGATTACAATAAATTCTTTCGCGTAAAGCAGAACTTCCGTAACCACACTCATAACTAAACTGGTTAATTACCAAATGAGCAAATGTGTGAATTAAAATAAATTCTGGTGTGATATTCCGTCTGTCTTTTCCTCTTTTTATTCTCTCTTTATTGTAACTTTCGGATAGTTTCTTAATTCGTTCTATTACATTAACTTTAACGGACCATTTTTTAAGTCTTTGCCGATTATTCGTCAAAAAATACACCTTCTCCTTTTACCACAATTGCCGGGAGCCATTCCAATTTTTTGTCCAAGCTTAATAAAGTTCTTTTTATCTGTTAAAGATTTTCCATCATCGAAGCCATCTTGAAAACCCCACGAACGCCCTTGTTTCCCTCAATTTATGTAACAAACCTATGCTTGTAAAACCGCTGATAATTCCACCACCCCTTTCTGTATCATTATAGACATTTGAATGATTTTTCGTAACAAAGAAATCTTGATTTTCTCCTCCTGATTCGCTAAGTATTGCATCATATTCCATCTTGCGGTATTTCTCTTCCTCCTTAGTCCCATCAATTAAATAATTATAAGTGGTGGTAGTGTCTTCCCCTGAAATTCTTTTTGTCGCAGCTTCTAATAATTTTTCTGTGTAGGGCTCTTTTTTGTCTATGGCAAAATTCCTTTCAGCAACCAATTCAAATCTCATACGCTGAAATTTTCCATTTTCCATTCCTGGTGTAAGAAATCCCCAATTCTTTTCCAATACCTCAACTAATTTCCTGTCAACTGATTTTTCCCATTGAGGCAAATAAATTGAACTTCGAACTTGTGAGAAGTAAACATTTGATGCTCCTTTCTGAACAACAATTAAATGTTGCCCACAGTGAGAAGTGTTGTTTCTTTCGGCTTCCTGACCTAGCCAAGGTCTTCCACCGGAGCAAGTAATCCCAATTTTTGTAAGCGATTGTTCATTAAAAGCACCTGCCATTGTTTTATGTGCACCACAACTGCAGGTTATTTCTATACCTGACAAAGAACCAGAACTTCTTCCTGCTCTTAATCTTAAATTGTGTTGACCTTCTGGCCTTACGCCACTATGTACCCATTCAATAAAAGGGAAATCTTCGATGTGCCCATGAGGACAAATTGAAATAAAACGAACTGGAATCAGTTTCTGTCTTTTTCTCAATGGAACTTCATTACAAGATCTTCCAGAGTGAAAAGAAATGCCTGAGCATGTAGGTTTCTGTGAATCATAAATTGAAACCTTTTCCATATGGCCACATCGTGTGCAATAATGCCAACGCGGAAACCTTATGAAAGGTATTTTCAGCGATGGATTAGTTACTCCGGGACCTGGATCTCTGAAATCAGGAGGCAACCTAAAATCCTTAACACCTAATCTTTTTGCAAGTCGAGGTTCTTCTATTTTAAATTCATCTAATTCAGTAATACTTCTGAATTTTTCTTCCCACATATCAAGGCCGACAACCATTAGTGATTCATCCTTAGGAAAATTTATCATCTGTCCAACTCCCCAAGGTGAAATTAATTGTGTCCTCCTTATTGGTTTTTTTGCTGGCATGTTTTAGTTGTCAATATTTAAGTATTCAGCTGGAATAACATAAGCTTCGCAAGTTGAGTCAACATTCCTCATAGAAGTAGGCGTTCCCCATGCTCTATTCCTAATTTCTTCTGTTGGATTAGTTCCAGCAGGATACATTAGTGGAATGTTTGTTTGGGGACCAAAGCCACCATAAACTAATGGTAATTCATTTCTCCAATAGCTAAGCTTCTCTTCAATTAGCTGTAAAGTTTTATCATACTCATCCTCATCAATTAAATGAACTCGGTCATGAATTATTTGAGTTACTCTTTCAATGATTTCATTGTTAGGGAAAGGCTTAGGGGATGAAGCACTTTGATCGGTAGAATAAAATCTAATCAGCCCAACCAAGATTGCGTGTAATCCTCTTTCTCTTGCAGGTGCTGAAAATGGTGTTACACTTGTCGGCTCTACTTTGCTGTAAATTTTTGAGTGATATTCCTGAAAGTGTTCAAAGTGTGATCGGTCTCTCGGCTTTGAACAATTATAAATAGTAAATACGATTCCAGGGCCTTTCTTTGATCGTCCAACACGACTTGTTGCTTGTATGTATTCAGAAGTGGTTTAGGTTGTCCGATTGATCATTAACCCCAACTGCGGGATGTCAACTCCAACAGAAATCATGTTTGTTGCAAGGCATACATCAACTGGATACTCAGATTTATCCTATCCATGATTTTGAAAGTTGCTCTGAATGTTCTGGAATCTCACTGCTGTTGATGCGGCTTGTCAATTCAATATCTCTGTTGATAAATCTCCTTTCATCACCTTTTTATTGATTTACGAATCCAAATTGAATTCATGTATTCACGTATGTCTGCACGAATGAGTGTAGCAGCGTGACCCAACTCACGAATGCTATTAAAGTATGCCAATGCTGTCCAATATGGATCACGCAAAATTTCTTTTGTAACGGGAATTGATTTTACTGATTGAAGCAAAGCTGAAATAACTCTCACTTGTGCTGTTGCATGTGAAGGTAATGCAGAAGCAAATATGCCCGTATAGATTCTGCCTGGACTCTTCGTGTCTTCATACGCAAAAAAGGAATCACCAGCATTTAAACACTGAGAAGGGAAAATGTTGACATTACTAGTGTCCCTGCCGTATAGCGAATTAATTTGCTCTTTTGCTCTACTTATTGTTGCAGATGATGCTACAATTTTCGGTTTGACGTTATTTAATGTGCAAAGTTCTTCAATCATTGTTTCATATAATCCGACCATTGAACCTAATGGCCCAGATATCAAATGCAACTCGTCTTGAATAATAAGTTCTGGCGGGGAAAGCGGTCTTTCATTTCCTCTGAAACCAAAAATAGTCTTTGCCTCCAGGTTTCCAAGGTAGCATTGCGAACTTATCGACTGTCCCGATTAAAGTTTGGCAGTTATCATAAATGTCATCATCTATTACAATTAGTGGTAATCTGTTTTTCTAATGAGGAAAAATCACATTTACTATTGTCACATTGGTAAATAATAGTTTGCTTTCCATTTAATGTTACTCTTTTATATCCCTTAACCTTATTCACAGCTGCTTCTTTCAAATAACCCATTTGAGAACCACACCAAGGACATTTTAAAACAATAAATGGGTTTTTCTCTTCACGGCCCTGCTCCATTAATTGAAACGCTTTTCTTGCTTCTTCTCGTTTATTTGGTGTCGAATCAGAGCCAACCCAAAGTCCAATTGTAATTCTTGCTTTTCCCAATTCTTCTTCATGCTCTTTTCTTATTTTATCACAAGCACAAATAAGTGACGCTGCTCTTTGAAACTGCTGTGCAGTTAATAGCCGTAATGTGTATCGCATCAGCACGGTTGTACCTGAATCATTTATGTCCTTTAATCTTTTTAGGAAAATTGTAAACGCGGACAAACCTAAATATGCTTCTGTCTTTCCGCCGCCTGTTGGAAACCATATCAGGTCAACCATTTCTCTATCTGGATGAACTGAATCAAGCATTGCATTCAAATTCATAATAATAAAGGCAAGCTGAAATGGCCTCCAAGCACCAAGTCCAGGCTTCCATGTAGTACTTTCGTTGATGTCTGGGATTTTTGTATCTCTCAAACCTGTTATGGACCCGTTATCAATAATCCAGTTTCTTGTTTCAATCCCATAATGGAGTTGTTGCAATAGCATTGCACGATTCATTAATCTAAAAGCACGATTAACTTTCTCATTTATTTTTAAAAGTTCAAGTCCCTCTTTCATTCGAATTAAGCACAAACGACAACTATCAATGTGTCGTAAAGCGGTTTCTAATAAATCAGTTTTGTCTTTTAGTTCAGTGTGTGCAATTTCTTCCTGCTTAATTATCCATAATTCATACTCCGTAATAAGATTTGTGAGGTTTATTGTTATATCAAAGTCAGTCAAATCAGACATGTCATACATTTTCAGAGGTATGCTTACTAACTCTCTCGGAATAATAGGTTTTATTTCATATACGGGAATTGCCTCCGTTTTTATATAATTTGTAGTTTCAAAATCGTTGTCATTCCATGATGGTGAACAACCGTGGCCAACAGCAAATGTTTTTTTATTCCTGAATAAAAGGAGATTTGATTTTTCATCTTCCTTATCTGTTTTAGATAATGCAGTCTTATATGGAAAAAAACAATTTTCGTTTGCACTTACCGAAAATGAAACTTGAAAAAAGCAATCCTCATTCTTAATATTTTCCGCCCCTCAAGTGTTTTGATTTATCAAAGTGAAAGTAAGCAGATGAATATTTCTTTCGGATTCATCTCCGTGTGTCCTGTTACGAATATTTAGTTTGAGATTGTTTTATTTCCATTTTTTTCGTCTATCAAATCTTTGTCTAAGCATTTTCCTGTTTGGAAAGGAACTTCATTTGCAGCCAAAACAAATTCTTGATTCAGAGAGCTCCTGTAATATGCTTTTCTAGTTACAATCGTTCCATCTTCTTTCTGATAACTGTATTCTTTTAGTTCATAAACTCCAACATTTACTTTGACAGAGAATCCATCTTTAGGGAAAACTGAAAAGCAGCTAAATCCCATTGCTGAGGAAGGAATGTATTTGCAGGCAATTTCTTCAAAATTTTCTGCCATGTCAATTAGTTGCGTCACTTTTCTCTGCTGTAATGGGATCGTCTATTTCCTTTTCTTCTACATCAATTATTTCAAAAACTTCCTTTTCTTCCGTTGAATTAGAGTCAAGTTTTTCAATAGTTGCAGCTCTCGGAAATAATATCCCCTGCCCCATATCTCAATCAGGGGTGGTTCGTTAACCAAAATTTCTTCCCCATTTTCCTGTATGTGTGGTTTTACAGGATCAGGACCAATTAATTCTTTTCGTATGAAGTTAAGTATATCGTTTCTCATACTAATTAATTTTGAATTTTAGAATATCTCTGTACTCACTTCGTACTGCTTCGGAAATGAAAAGTATCAAACCAAATCGTGCCCTGCTCATACCTACATACAATAGTGATTTTGCCTTCTCGCTTGACAAATCATCAATGTCAGTTATTATAACATAATTATTCTCCATTCCTTTATAGGACTGGATTGTTGCAAAGCCAAAGTTTATTTGAGATGGGGAATTTTCCAAATCATTTTTTATTTCTATAATAGGAAATGCAGAAAATGAATTACAACATGAGTTCTCATATTTTCTAGGCGAAATAATTACTAACTCATTAAGGGACATTTTACTTTCCGTAAGTTTCTTTAATTGTTCTGAAAGCAGTAATTGCTGATGTGCTTTATCTGAGTAGAAAATATATTCAACCGGTATTCCTTCAAGGTGCTCTAACAAAAACGGCGGTTTTTCAAAGCCTGAAATTAAACATGTTTCCTCTCCTATCTGTTTTGTATTACGGCAATTAATAGTTAGTAGGTGTCTTGAATAACTGCTATAATTTTTAACAAGGTCTAACATTTCTTTCTCTGAAAGTTGAGAATAGATTGCCTGTCTTTCAAAGTCGCCAAAGATTTCCCAATTACCATTTACTAAGCCCCCTTTAAGCATTGAATCAAATAAACTTAGGTACTCTTCTCTGATTAAGTCCTGTCCTTCATCAATAATAATTTTATCAAATTTATTGTAGATTCCTTTATGGTAAATATCCTTTAATAAATGAGGTAAATATTTACTGTAAAAATCTTGTTGACTGCACTGATTTTGGTCGTATTCAAATCCTTTTGATTGTTCAAATAAAAAATTGTGCAAACTGGAAACTGTTATTTTGTCTTTCCATCCTTCTACTTGATTCTGCATCCAGTCGCCAATCAATCGGTTATAGCAGGTAAGAAAAACAGATTTACCCTCTGCTGCTGCTCTTACTGCTGATTCAATTGCAATCATTGTTTTTCCCGTTCCCGCACTTCCTTGTATAATACTTCTTTCATTAAGTTGAATTGAATCAAGCATCCGGTATTGTTCCTCGGTATATATTTTTACTTCTTTATCGAATAAAGCTAATCTTTCTTTTACCGTCCGCACTCTTTCAAAATCTCCTCTTAGAAAATTGCATAGCAGATTCAGATCCTTCGTTTCAGGTAAAGAATATTTTTCAGAAAACCATTTTTTATTTTTATGCTTATGTATAAAATGATTAACTACATTTTGAAAGTAAAATTCTAACCCTGCATTTATTGAATCTTTGTCAAGTATCTGCCAAGGTTCGTATTCAACACTATGTTTGTCGAAACTGATATGTGGGAAGGCACAAAGAAAGCCGAATAAGAATTTTGTGAATTGATGATCTTTTCCAAATTCCTTTTCAATCGAAGAGCGTAACGAGAACATTGCATCCCTTGCCTGATTAAACGGACCAACATTACTTGTATTCGTTACATTGAATCTGTTAGTGTACTGCCAAACTCCGTCTATACACTTTACATCACCCCCTTTGACTTCCATAACAAAAATTCCACCACCGGGAATAAGAATTAAAAAATCAATCTCACCATATAAGCGAACTTGTATGTTGCGAAAGGTTTAGTGAATGTAGAATAATCCACTCTCTGGTGAAAGCACTTTTTTTGAAAATTTCAAAAAGCATTATTTCGCCTGTACTTTTGCATTTTTGTCAATGTATGGTGGTAATAGTTTTGCCATCAGAAAATTTCTTTTGGGAGTAAACGATTCACATAGCGAATATCAATGTTTTCCCAAGTATTAGATATCTCTATAACTTTTATGACAAATACACTTCCTAATCCTTCAATTGAAACTTTCTTATTAATTATTGATTTGTTGGCGAACTCATGTATTTGTGTCTTTATCTTATCTGTTATATAGTCGGAAGCCTTCATCCTCCAACCAGTCATTTTTCTGATTGCCTCTCTTACAATATGGATATTGTCATTCAAAAGTTCTGGATGTGAGTAGCGCAATGCTGATTAAGTCAGCATTATCATCTGGGCCAATTCGGCCTTCATCCTGCAGCCATGTTCTGATAGTAACTTCATGTTTTTTACAGTCATTCTTTCGTAAATCCTCAACTAATTTTAAAATCACTTCATTTGAAATATAGTACTCTCTCAAAGATTTTCCAAAGCTCAGTCATTTTTTACAGGCTAATTCTTTAGTATTTGTGTTTTTCTCAACTAGTTCAATTAAAATATCTCTATCTGTATTTATAATAGCTATAATATCTCTCCCATTTTTGGAGTGAATCCTTTTCTTCTATGAAGATTACCTTTTCTAGGTTTTTTTCAAACCAATTCATTTACAATTAGGAATTTGTGAGAGTCGGTCGCATAAACAAAATAGTTGTTTTCAAATAAAATTCGCTTATGCTATACTGTCAATTAGATTCCTTTTGCAGCATATTTTGAGTATTAGGCATTGTCTAGTTTTAATTCGAAATCCAAAACATCAATCGAGTCATTTGAAACATTATCAACTACTGGATCAATCTTGTAAAAATCCTCAAATCCCTTTTTAACTTTGAGGATTCAGTTTTTGCTTGAAAACCCATGCTGTTGATGGTAGCTTTTATGTTCTCAGCATACATTTGATTTCTCCTTTGTAATGAATTGTAATATTTATTTTCAAATTGGTAAAAATATTGTGATTTCAGAAAAAGGAAGGATGAAAGAAGTCTATTAATATTGTTTGACTTAGCCCAGCCTGTAAGTGCTTTTTGAGGATTCTCGGAGAGCAATTTGTCATTCTGATCTGCTATGGATATTACCTTAAGATTAAGAGTGGGTGAATGAAATGAATTACTCGAAAGCTTTTGCTTCTTTCGTTGGGCAAAATTATATATTCGTATTTTTTGGAGCTCAAAAGTAATTTGAGCCTTGAAAATATTTCTCTGACGGATTTATTGTTAATTTTTTGAAATTGCCGATTTCCGAATTGATGTACTTTCTTCAACTGCCTTGTGGGAATACTAACCACCTTCTGCATTGAAAAAATAAGGTTTTCAATGGCAGCAACTTTGGAATTAAAATATATTATTTCTGAGGCAGTTAGAATATGTGAAATTCTTGAAACGAAGTTGATTAGTTGAACGAGTGATAGTTTCAGCAATGTCAATTCATTATTAGACTCATCTTTTTCAATAGAATATATTTTTTGTGAGGCTAACTCCAGTTCTGCATCATGGCAAATTTCCTTAATTACATTTAGTGAAATATAATTTCTCAACTTAATTTCAAAAGGACGAAAGGGCTTAAGCGATGCGAAATGGCTAAGATCTATGTTTTCTTTTGTGAAATTGAAAAAATCAAAGCCAAAGTTCCCAATGGCTTCAAATCTTTCTATCTCTGATAAATCTGTGATTAAAATTGTTGGTATATTTTTTACATCAATATCTGCAAAATCCGTTGTTCTTTCATGAATAGCAGCAAAGCCGTCGATGATAATTTTTGCGATTGGATTTATAACAGAATAGAGTGCAATATTTGAAAGATTGTTAGCAATTAAAAGTGGACTTTTAAATGCAACAGATCCGTTTTCATAAATTTTACTAGCCTTAAAATATTCTTCTGTTTTGAATCCATTAATTAATACATCGTAATGCGAATTATCAAAATCCTTGAATTTGGATACTAGTGCAATGGAGTTTTTTTGGAAAATTAAGTTGTCGCATGTATTAATTGAAAGTAGCGTATCTATAGGAGTTTGGGAAATCCCAGAAAGATTACTGTAAACCGACTCTCTGGCGGATAATACTTTTCTGCTTTGAGGGGCAGGTCTTAATTTTACAATTCTGGATGTTCTAACTGTTATGATGTCTCCTTGAGTATTTTCCCAAGGCCTGCTCTTTATTGTTTTGCCTTTAGTTTTAAACTTAATCTCTTCTTCATTGCCTGTAACCCATTCAACTATTGCTTTATTATTCAAAAGGAGTTTTTGCCCTGGTTTATACTTTTCATAAGCCTTGTATATCTCAGTATTGAATTGCCTATAATCTTGTTCAATTAATTGGAATGCTAGTATAAAAGAAATCCATTGCGCTGCCAACTCTTTTGAAGGAAAAACTAAACAAAGTTTGTTGTTAGAATTATTTTCAAAATAATTTGAAATAAGTTGAATTGATTCTTGGATTTGCGATGGAAGCGAAGTAGTCTCACTCTGCCCTGAATAGGAGTAATTCAGTTTCAGAATTAATTCTTGATTCATTTTAATTCACTTCAATGTTGCATTAATTATTTAACAAGACATTCTTCAATGTTGCTGCAATTCTTTCCGCCATCAATGGTGGCACAGCATTCCCAATTTGTTTAAAAGCAGCTGTCCGATTAGAACTTTCTTTCACGCCCTCAAAGTAATAGTCATCGGAAAAAGATTGCAGCCTCGCCGCTTCTCTCACACTGATTGATCGGTTTTGCTCAATATCAGGATGAATATAATAGTGTCCGTCTTTTGCGATATGGGCAACCACCGTTTGAGAATAATTCAAATCTGCGGCCACTACTTTAAAACGGTCAAAAAATGAATGCCTGTTTTTATGAGTTTTTAAACGTTCAGGCAGATCATTATAGTCTAGGCGCTTATGTTCTTTTTCCCATTTATTTACTGCAATCTTATAAATTTCTTTATCCTGTTTTGTATGGGGTCTGGTAATATGCTGAGTCAGCACATCTATACCATTTCTAAGGTGATTTTGTGTAGATATTTTCAGCTTTTTGCTATAATGCTGAAAATGTTATTGACTCCTTCTCCAGCTTGTAAAAATGGTAAGTCAGAAAATATTTCTCTAACTTGAAAGGGAAAGTAAGTATTAATTTTCTCAAGATTGGGAATAATGGGAAGAAAATCAACCTTCCATCCGATTATTATGATACGTTTCCTGTTTTGAAGTACTCCAAATTGATTGGCCTCAACCGTGAATAACTGCATTTTGTACCCTTTTTTAAAAAAGAGCTTTTCCATATTTTTTAAATAGATTCCACCTTTTGCAGATTTTAATCCAATGACATTTTCAAAAACAAACATTTTAGGCTGATACTTCTCAAGATATTTTGCGTATTGTACATACAAGTAGTTTCTTGGATCTCCATTCATATTGGTTTCACTTCTTGATCGACCAACAAGTGAGTAAGCCTGACAAGGTGGGCCTCCGATAATCAGATCAACCTCATTTTCCCCGAGGAGCTTCTGAATCTGGCGATGAATTTTATCATTATTATTAGCACCAATCGACAGGTTAATAACGCTGTCAAGAAAAGTGTCTGGAATATGATCATATAACTCCGATCTGTTGATATCGCCCTTCAGGTAAGATACATAGTGTTCAAGTTTATTATTTGCTTTAAGGTAATGATAAGCCACTCGTGTTTTTAAGGAAAAACATGCCGCCTCATCCATTTCAACATGCGCAATAGGATTGAATCCTGCCTGTATAAATCCTTCCGACAATCCACCCGCACCGGCAAATAAATCTATATAGTTGAGTTCTGCCATTAATTAATAGTGTTCTTTTTATTCAGATAAGTTTAAAGAAATGAAGGAAGTAGTTTAAAATTAGCAGGTTATTTTTCTGAATTTATTGCACCACTGGTACCATAAACAGTAGGAACGACTACTCCTTCATTTATTATTTCTTTTGTGAAATTAACAATAACATCATGTATTTCTATCATCATTGTAATTGTATTTAAGCTTTTGAATTATTTTTTCAATGGTTCTATCCAGATACTTGCTTTTTAAATGACATTCATATATCACAATCACTTTCCAGCCTAATTTTTTTAAAGCTTTTATATTTTTCTTATCTAGAGACCGATTCCGGTTTATTTTATCCAGCCACCATTGGGTGCGTGTTTGCGGAACCTTAAAATATTTACAATTTGCATGGCCATGCCAAAAGCATCCATGAACAAAAATTACAGCATGATATTTAGATAACACAATATCCGGTTTGCCGGGTAAGGTTTTTACATGAAGACGGTACCTGTAGCCCTTTGCATGTAGAGAACTTCGTACTAGAATTTCCGGCTTGGTATTGACGCTTTTAATTTGCGCCATATTATAGCTTCTTTGTTCTCTGGTATGCACATCTGCCATTGTTTTAAAGTTAGGGTATTCGTTTACTTAATAAATGGATCAATTATTTGTTTAATCACAAACCAACCTTATGTATTGACTATTAAATACTAAAAAATAATTTATAATCGTTATGTGTGAAAATATTTTAGTTTTTTATCAGACGCAGGTAATTGATGATTCTATGAATTGTTTTGAGATATATTTATGAAGTTTATCTGTTCTTATAAATTCTTGCTATGAGCGATATAAGTGAAATAATTAGCAAACTAATCACCTTTCGCAACGACCGCGACTGGGCCCAATTCCACAACCCCAAAGACCTGGCGCTGGCGATTTCCGTGGAAGCCAATGAACTGCTGGAGCTTTTTCTCTGGAAGAGTGCGGAAGAGGCCGACAGGGAGAGGGTAAAAGAAGAACTGGCAGACGTATTTGCCTTCGCTTTTCTATTGGCGGAGAAATATGGGTTTGACGTCAAGGAGATCGTTTTGGATAAACTACAAAAGAACGCAGAAAAATACCCGGTGGACAAGGCAAAGGGAACGGCTAAAAAATACAACGAATTATGATCGTTTACCATGCCAGCAAAACCAGTTCCTGGAGGATGCATTCAGCAACGATATTGAAAACATCGTACTGAAGAACGTCAAAAGGAAATTAAACCACGGGGTGGGCATTGCGGAGATCAAATCCTGGGCCAGCTCCCTGGCATATATGGACAGGATCCTGCGCGACCAATCCATCCCAAACGACTGCGGCATTGCCATCGAGTATCAAATTCCACAAACCGGCAAACGAATCGATTTTATTATTTCCGGCCAATCGGATAAACAAACGGATTCCGTTATACTGATCGAGCTTAAGCAGTGGTCGGAAGCCCGTCTTACCAGTAAAGACAGTATTGTTGAAACCTATGTTGGCGGCCGCATCGGGGAGCACACACATCCATCTTACCAGGCCTGGTCTTATGCCACCCTGCTGCAGGGATTCAATGAAGTGGTGTATACGGAAAATATCAGTCTGCACCCTTGCGCTTATTTGCATAATTACGCGGAAGACGGCGTGATACGAAATGAGTTTTATTCCGAATATATTTCCCGGGCTCCCGTTTTCCTGAAGAATGATGCTGTCAAACTGCGCGATTTCATCAAGAAGCATATCAGGTATGGCGATCAGTCGCAGATCCTTTACCGGATAGAGAACGGGAAGATCAGGCCATCCAAGATGCTGGCCGACAGCCTGTCTAACATGATCCGGGGCAATGAGGAGTTTGTGATGATCGATGATCAGAAGGTTGTTTTTGAAAATGCCAAGAAGCTCGCCCTGCATGCCAGTGAGCAAAACAAGCAGGTGTTAATTGTGGAGGGTGGTCCGGGTACCGGGAAGTCTGTTGTGGCCATCCATTTACTGGTTGCTTTAACCAAACTCGGATTGCTGGTACAGTATGTTTCCAAGAATGCCGCGCCAAGGGCGGTGTATGAGGCCAAGCTAACGGGGAGTGTGAAGCCAACGGTCATCAGGAACCTGTTCCGCGGTTCAGGCGCTTTTATTGAGACAGAGGAAAATGAATACGATGCGTTGATCGTGGATGAGGCGCACCGGCTGAACCAGTTTAGTGGCCTGTATGGCAACCTGGGTGAAAACCAGGTCAAGGAAATTATCCATGCATCCAAATGCAGTGTCTTTTTTATTGATGAAGACCAGCGGGTGACATTAAAAGATATCGGCCGGAAAGAGGAGATCGTCAAATGGGCGGCGTTGGCCAATGCTTCCGTGACGGAGCTTGATCTTTCGTCGCAATTCCGGTGCAATGGGTCGGATGGTTACCTGGCCTGGCTGGATAATGTGTTGCAGATCCGGGAAACGGTCAATGAGAATATCCGGGATATAGATTATGATTTCAGGGTTTTTGACGATCCTGCTGAGCTCAGGAAACAGATCGTTGAAAGGAACAGGGTCAATAATAAATCGCGCCTGGTTGCCGGTTATTGCTGGCCCTGGCCGAGTAAGAGGAATCCCAATTTGTATGATATCAGTTTTCCTGATGTTGACTTTAAGATGAAATGGAACCTGACGGAAGACGGGAGCTCCTGGATCATCAAAGAAAATTCCATCAATGAGATCGGCTGTATTCATACCTGCCAGGGTTTGGAAGTGGATTATATCGGCGTTATCATCGGGCCGGATCTTATAGTGCGGAATGGGATGGTTAAAACGGATGTTACCAAAAGGGCCAGTTCGGATAAGTCTGTTTTTGGGTGGAAGAAGTTGATGAAGGAAAAGCCGGAGGAAACGGCTGAGCAGCTGGAGATGATCATTAAGAATACATACCGTACACTGATGACGAGGGGGATGAAGGGGTGTTATGTTTATTGTACGGATAGGGAGACGGGGGAGTATTTTAGGGGGTGTTGGAATAGGTACTTCGCTGCGCTCAGTATGACATACAATAGGGGTGCTTCGCTGTGCTCAGCAGGACAGGCATAGGGGGCACTTCGCTTCGCTTAGTGTGACATTGCTAATAATTTTTTACAGGTGCTTCGCTGTGCTCAGCAGGACAGGCATAGGGCACTTCGCTTCGCTCAGTGTGACATTGCCAATGATTTTTACAGGTGCTTCGCTGTGCTCAGCAGGACAGGCATTGGGGGACACTTCGCTTCGCTCAGTGTGACATTACTAATAATTTTTACGGGTGCTTCGCTGCGCTCAGCAGGACAGGCATAGGGGGCACTTCGCTATCGCTTAGTGTGACATTACTAATAATTTTTACGGGTGCTTCGCTGCGCTCGGCAGGACAGGCATTGGGGGCACTTCGCTTCGCTGAGTGTGACATTGCCAATAATTTTTACAGGTGCTTCGCTGCGCTCAGCAGGACAGGCATAGGGGGCACTCGCTTCGCACAGTGTGACATTGCCAATAATTTTTACAGGTGCTTCGCTGCGCTCAGCAGGACAGGCATTAGCACTTCGCTATCGCTCAGTGTGACATTACTAATAATTTTACGGGTGCTTCGCTGCGCTCAGCAGGACAGGCATTGGGGGCACTTCGCTATCGCTCAGTGTGATACTAATAATTTTTACGGGTGCTTCGCTGTGCTCAGCAGGACAGCAGCACTTCCTTCGCTCAGTGTGACATTGCCAATTTTTTACAGGTGCTTCGCTGTGCTCAGCAGGACAGGCATTGGGGGCACTTCGCTTCGCTCAGTGTGACATTACTAATAATTTTTACAGGTGCTTCGCTGCGCTCAGCACGACAGGCATAGGAGTGCTAAATAAAATTTATTTACAGTAAAGATTTTACGACGCTGCTTTATTGAATAATTAGTTGCACAAACTATTTTTATACAAGCGCTTGGGAATGACATATAGATAGACAATGCCTTTTTTTTAGTCATTCTGAGCGCAGCGAAGAATCTGTCCATGAGAACACATAACTACTACACCTACATCACCACCAATAAAAACAAAACGGTACTCTATACCGGCATCACTAACAACCTTACCAGGAGAATGGCTGAGCATAAATTAGACGCAGAGACAGATAAAAAACACTTTGCGGGCCAGTACAACGCCTATTACCTGGTGTACTGGGAACGTTTTCAATATGTCTTGCATGCCATTGCAAGAGAGAAACAAATCAAGGGCTGGACGAGGAAGAAGAAGGTTGCGATGATTGAAGCGTTTAATCCGGAGTGGAGGTTTTTGAATGATGAGGTATAGGGGGCACTTCGCTAACGCTCAGGGTGACATTGCCAATAATTTTTACAGGTGCTTCGCTGTGCTCAGCACGACAGGCATAGGGGTCACTTCGCTTCGCTCAGGGTGACATTGCTAATAATTTTTACAGGTGCTTCGCTGTGCTCAGCAGGACAGGGATTGGGGCACTTCGCTATCGCTCAGGGTGACATTGCTAATAATTTTTACAGGTGCTTCGCTGCGCTCAGCACGACATTCATTTCGTTTGCTTCACTGCGTTCAGGACGGCTAAAAATAAAATTCTGTTAAAGCAAAATTGTTGATGTGAAGAATTTAAAGTTCAACCATCTATTGGGTACAGGCGCTATTGCCTGAACAATTAAATCCTTCTTTATGAACTACAATTTTACCCTGATCAAAACCAAAGACGATTGTCTGAAACTGATCGCCACAGCCAAAGCGGAGAAAGAAAACCTCGAATTCCGCAAATCCGTTCTGGAACACCGCGTGAAAACCTCCAGCGATAATGCCGTGGAGATTGAAACAGACCTTCAAACCATCAACGGCCAGGTCTCCGTCAGCGAATCCATCATCAACAGCCTGCCAGACGGGGAAGCCAAATCCAAAGAGCAGATCAAACTGCTGGGACTGGAATACAAAAAGGCCGTTTTGGAACAACGCAAGAACAGCAAGGGCGTTACGTCCATCCTGGAAACAGAGTATGATATCGGCTGTATAGAACAGAGCATCACCGAAACCGATACATTCATCGCTGCGGTGAACGACCGTATGGGTCAGCTGTAATCAGCCATCATCCATCGTTACACAACAATGCCCCTGTCGGAAGACGGGGGCATTTGTTTTATCCGAGACCTTATAGGTCTTCGTTAGGCAGCTGTTTCTATCGAATGTCAATTACTTATTATACACATATACTTGTTTAAAATAACTAAATGAGGTACCGTTTGGCATGGATTGATATTGTATTAACGGATATCCATCAGGCCTGAATTGATACTGGTAGGTAATATCATTGTAGTCGGTTCCGCTGCCACCGGTACCGCCAACAGAAATCCAGTCTCGATCATAATGGTAATGATCCATTAAATTCGGATTCACAAAGCGTTGATAACTGAAATAGGTCCATCCATCTTCATCCACAACGGGTCTGCAGATATGCCTGAGGGCCCTATACAGGGGATCCGGGTGGCTATTGAATTGAAACTGATAGTCGTACCATTCGGTAATGATGGTGCTGGCAGAAACATTTACTATTGAATCCTGTTGTCTGATCAGGTTCCCATTACTAAAGGTTAAGTTATGAGATGAGTACATGCTGCTTGTAGGACTACCAGGATAGGATTCCTGTATCGTGATATTATTACCGGAATATGTATATGTCCTGTTGTAAAGGATTTGCTCTCCATGGGCACTGTCTTTTATACGCTGGTTGCCCTGGTAAGTGAAATTCATGGTGTCATAATAGATCTGACTTACCCCACTTGACGGATAGGTAGTTAGCACATAATAAATTTTGGTGGGCAAACTATCAAGCCCGTTATAGGCCGGACGGGAAACAATGCTGTAGAATATCTGTCCCGCATTCATCCAATCTTCAAATCGCATTTCTGATAACCTGTACTGGTCATCATATTGAAAGAAATACCTGCCCATCGTATCGTAGGGAGCGGAAAGTGTTGTATCTGTATAGAACACTTTTGTCAGCAAAACAGGCGTGTCCTTAGCAACCGGATCAGGATTGTTGATGGCTTCCTTTTTACAGGAAACAGTGGACAGGGTCATGGAAAACAAAAAGAGGATGATTAAGTACTTCATACAGTTAAAGTTTCTACTTGATTAAAGATAAATCATTTCATTTGTTTCAGTACAGGTCATCAGTTTTTTCAACATGAAACCAGTAAGGGGGAGCCGTTGTAAGAGACTTTTAGTTTTTTACAGATACTCGCTTTGCTCGGTGCGACATATATTAGAGAAGGCCTTACTGAACGGAGTGAGCATCTTGTTTTAAAGGAAGAGGGATTGAACAGATGTCTCGCGTTGCTCGGCATGACGTTAAAATTGGGCTGGTGTTTCGCTTCGTATGCTGAAGCATTAAAATGGCTATATGCTGATACAATATAACAACCACGTAACATTTATTTTCTTATCTTGTTTATGTTGATTAACCTACCGGGCTTTTTTTGAAAAGTAGCCCCATTTTGTAAAACACCTCAGGCAGATTGGAGCTATCTGCTGCATTTTCTGATCATCTATCTTTTAACCATTGCACAGCTGTTATGAAAAAGATTACCATTTTCGCCGTTTGCCTTATTGGCATCTTACAAACAAAAGCGCAGCATTACAGCAAGCTGAACTGGACATCCTGGGACAAGGCTCCAAAGGAATTGAAGGACCAGTTCAAACAGGTCATGAGTATGGCCGATCAGACGGTGTATGAGAATATTTCCGGGAACGAGGAGGCCAATATTTCACAAAACACCGGGTTGAAAATATTTGTGTCTGTGTTTGATGTGGACAATGATGGCAAAAAGGAATATGCCGTGCTGTCTGAAATGGACAGGTCGCTGAACATGGGAAATTACCACATTGTTTATTATAAGGATATCGGTCGTAAGCAGGTCAGGGTTACTGCCAGGGACCTGAATTTTGAGTTTACCGATAAAGGTATTCTCTTTAATGGCAGGAACCTGTCGCCTTTTATTGAGTATAGTAGTATCAAAAAAGTAAAACAGACGGTCGACAAACCTGCCACAAAGGAAAGTCCTGCCGGGGCAGCCGATAAGCTGAATGCCAAAGCAGGCCTCTTGTTCAAAGGCGTGAAATGCAAGCTGAGTATTTTTGATAAGAACAGCATTGCCGATGCCAGCAACCTGACCCTGAACAAAGCCAAAACAAAGTTCATAGAGGAAGGGGATGATAACTATGCCGTAAGCGCTTACCCGGTTGACATGAACGAAGATGGCATTGAAGAGGTCTTTGTTATACAGTCTGGCGGCTTCATGTTCGGAAATGCGGGCAGTTATTTCGACCTCTTCATGAAACTATCAGACGGTAAGTACAAAAGCGTCGCGTCAGTCATTGGCATCCCAGCCATCACAAAGACCACGGCTAACGGTTATCCGGAATTGTTTGTCGGCGGTCCGGGCATGTCGATGCCGATATGGCGGTTTAACGGACGGGAATATAAGTTTAACAGGGACGGCAAAGGGGATTTCAAATACACAGATGTGGAACAGGCAAGCGCCGCCTACCAACTAGCCGTGGCTTCCGGCAAAGGAGTCATCAATCCTTCGAAAGAACTTGCGCCGGATAAAGAAAACGCTTCTGCACAAACGCCTGTTAAACAACAAAGCGATCCTGCAATTACTCTGACACCGCTCGCGGCATACCTGTTCAGAAACTCAACCACCAGGTTATCCAATGCCGAGAAAAACGACATTACCTCACTGACGGAACTGGTTTTTTCAGACACCAGCAACCTCGATAAAAAGGGCAGGCCAAAAAAGGAATTCCAGGTGTACCCGGTTGATTTTGATAAGAATGGCACGGAGGAAATTTTTATCAGGGTGAGAACAAGAAACCTGATTGGCATTGAAGAGAATATGTACGGAATTTATGTAAAAGACAGATCGGGGCGTTATAAAGCGGCACCGGCTAACCTGGGGATGGGCGCTAAAGTCATATTAAAGAATGCAGCTGGATTTTGCGATATCATCGCAAGGGGCAGGAACGTAAACGGTAATCTTACTGTCTGGAGATGGAATGGCATTGCCTATTCGGTCGTATCTCAAATCACGGCTTCACAGGCCTTAGGCTTAGCCAAAAAATCTATCGAAGATTTTAGCGAAGAGTATCAGCAGCCACATTAAAAATCATTTCAGCGGGTCATGGTGATCATGTTACAAACCGACATACATTTCTGTAATCGGTTGAGTGGTTTCTTATGACAGGAAAACCGGCGTATATTGGTCCATAGGTTTTAATTTATACAACATGATCATAAGCGTCATCCTCTTTCTCCTCATCAACTTCGCCGCCCTCGCCATTGGCGGATTGTTTACTTCATCCGGCGTAGGGAGTGAATGGTATAAACAACTGAACAAGGCCCCGTGGACACCACCCGGCTGGGTATTTGGATTTGCCTGGACGCTGATCATGATTTGTTTTTCTTTCTATATGGCCTATCTGTGGAACCAGCAAAACAAGACCACACTGCTTTTCCTCTTCATACTTCAATGGATATTGAACGTTTCCTGGAATCCCCTTTTCTTTAGATTTCACCAAACGAATGTCGCGCTGGTCGTTATCGTCTTACTGAACATCCTCGTGGGATTTTTGTTATTAACCAATCTCAGGCAGCTTGGCTATAAAACACTTTTTATAGTACCCTATTTTTTATGGCTGCTGATTGCAACCTCATTGAACGCCTACATTTCTCTAAAGAATTAGACAGACGGTTTTTGCTTATTGTGATGCCGGCAAAACTAAACAGGCTTGTTTGTTTCTGCCACGCTTGTATTTTCTGCTAAACGCATAAATGATTTAACACAAATGAATATAAAACCGGAAGAGTTAACAGGAAAAGGATATGTGCTGCTTGATCAAATGGGGCACCAGGAATTGGTACCATTTATCCGGATGTACATGAGTAAAAAAACAGCATACCGGACATGGTACTACCTGTGTAATTTCATCATTTTCGGACTTGCGGGTTATTTAATGGTGGCGGGATATGGAAAAGCGGATTTTCACCTCGGCAACCGGGTCACTCATTTCTGTTATGGACTGGCGATCGCATTGACATTGGTACCGTTGCACGAATTCATACATGTACTGGCCTATCGATCTCAGGGCGCAAGCAACACATCGTATGATGCCAACATAAAAAAATTCTATTTTATGGCATTGGCCGATAAATTCGTTGCCAACAGAAAAGAATTTACAATCGTGGCACTGGCGCCATTTTTAATCATTACAGCCACCCTATTAATATTGTTATTCATCGTCAGAAATGACTGGACATTGACCATCGCCGGTATTTTACTCGCGCATACTGCCATGTGTTCGGGTGATTTTGGCTTATTGAGTTATTTTGAATATCACAAAAACAAAGAGGTGGTCACTTACGATGACGTGGCAAATAAAATAACCTATTTCTATGGTAAGGAAACAGAGAAAGTAGCATAGTTCCGTCATATTCTTATCCAAAAAGATGAAAGTACAAGGGAAAGATTGCCTGTTTAAAACTGCTCATTCTATTCAAACAATGAAGGCTTAAGAGGTCATCTGTATTCTGCATGCAGCGATTGATTGCACGGGCCTGTCTGATCCTGTATATCCATTTCCCATTGATCTCAACCTTGGTTCTCAGGAAATACATGTCAATTGCGGTATCTGTTATTTCATTAAACCAAACAGGGTATGCCCAGCCACATCCATCTGCAAATAAATGACCCATGCCACGAAAAATGGGAGTCTATGGAAACCTTGTCAGGCGCGGCTTATTGCCAATCATGCCAGAAGATCGTGACCGATTTTACAAAAATGAGCGATGAGCAGATCGTGGATTATTTTAAGCACTACAAAGGCAATACCTGCGGTCGGTTTTATGTTGACCAGATCAACAGGACATACACTGTTCCTTCACGACCATTACCCTGGTTGAAATACCTATTCACGGTGACACTGCCTGCCATTTTCCTGAATCTTACATCCGAAGCACAGAAATTGAAGCGTCAAATACATCAGATGGAAGTGCCGGCATCCGGGAGTAAGAGTGTAACCGATGTGAGCCCTGGCAGGGAAATACGCGGTACGGTCATCAATGAATTAGGACAGCCGGTACCTTATGCAACGGTGATGATCGCTAACAGCAACCAGGGTACGGCAACTGATTCGGCTGGGCGGTTTACTTTAAAAATTAATTCAGCGGTGAAGGAACTTCAGATCAGTTCTGTCGGACATGAAATGAAATCCATACCGGTTTTGCAGTTGACAGACAGCACAAGTTTGAAACTGTCTGATCAGCCGGATATCAATTTACCTCCGGTGATCGTGGTGGCGCGTCTTGACCGTGTTGTTTTGGGCGGGGCTGTTATGCGTTATGTCAGGCATAAAAAACGAATCCCCGGACTTATGCCGGAGCGCGTGGCTGCAAAACCTGGTTTCACCATATATCCCAATCCCGCACCCAAAAAGGGTTTCTTAAGCCTTCGTTTTGACGAACCGGTATCGGGCGATCAATGGGTAAGCGTATTTGATATCGAAGGAAAAAGGATGCAGGAAACCGTTGTGCAATTGGATCAACAGACAAAGGAGATCAGGCTTGCGCTCAACCTGGCTGCAACTGGCATATACGTATTGAGAATAACTGATCAGCGATCGCACAAAGTACAGTCTGCGCGGATCATGGTACAGTGATCTTTACAGATAACGGTCCGCATTCTATGCGTATGACATTGTTAGCATGAGCTGTTTTATATCTTCAGGATCGGGTGGCAGGAGGTTGTCAGCGTTTGCTGATCTTGTTCATACTGATCGTGCGTTGTCGTTTGCACTTAAATCGTTTAACAGAATCATTTCGCAGCAAGCCATGCTTTGTTTGGCGCCCCTTCATCCGCTTCCTCCACATGCGAAAGCTACTTCCTTTCATTTCTTTCCGCATTATTTCGATCACCTCTTTTTCTGACAGGCCAAACTGTTGTTCAATGGCTTCAAAAGGAGTTCTGTCTTCCCAGGCCATTTCAATGATTCGGTCGGTATCCGCGGCCGACAATTGTATTTCAGTCATATTTAACGTTATCTCCTTGTTCTAACAATGGAGATGTTCATTTGTTCTATTTAACTCTAGTTCCGAACGCAGCGAGCAACCTGCTCAATGACAACGTCATACTGAGCGCAGCGAAGTATCCGTCCAATACATATCTGCGAGGTGCCTCACTTTGTTCATCACGACATGCTATTGTACCCTTGTGCCGAGTGCAGCGGGCAACCTGCTCAATGACAACGTCATGCTGAGCGCAGCGAAGTATCCGTCCAATACATATCTGAGAGGTGCCTCACTTTGTTCATCACGACAAGCTATTGTACCCTTGTTCCGAGTGCAGCGAGCAACCTGCTCAATGACAACGTCATGCTGAGTGCAGCGAAGTATCCGTCCAATACATATCTGAGAGGTGCTTCACTTTGTTCATCACGACATGCTATTGTACCCTTGTTCCGAGTGCAGCGAGCAACCTGTTCAATGACAACGTCATACTGAGCGGAGCGAAGTATACGTCCAATACAAATCTGAGAGGTGCCTCACTTTGTTCATCGCGACATGCTATTGTACCCTTGTGCCGAGTGCAGCGAGGTCCCCTTCGCCACCTGTCATAATAGCTCTTTATTATCCAAAACAAACATTCCATCAGCGGTTCGATTAATCCATCGAATATTACTTCCTTTGTTTAAAATCCAGGAAAATGAAAAAGATATCAATGGCGCTCCTGCTACTGTCTGTAATTTATATTACCCCAGGTTTCAGCCAGGCCCTGCGCATTCCGCAAAACACGAATTTTGTTTCTATGACAGGCCGCAAGATCGGCGTTACTGATATTCAAATACACTACAGCTCGCCGGGAGTGAAGGGGCGCGAAGGGAAAATTTACGGCACCGACATAGTGCCATTTGGCTACACCGTATTGGGCTTCGGTTCCAATATGCCATCTCCCTGGAGGGCCGGTGCCGATGAGTGTACCGTTATGTCTTTTACCACAGACGTTAACATCAATGGAAAAAAACTTCCGGCCGGGAAGTATGCATTTTTCATTGAAGTGCAGCCCGACAGCAGCGTACTCATTTTTAATAAGAACCATGAGGAATGGGGAAGTTATTTTTACCGCAAAGAACTCGATGTACTTCATGTGCCTGCCGTACAGATCAAGAACAGGCCCGTCATGCAGGAACGGCTTGTGTATGATTTCGCCAACCAAACAGACCATTCCATTGATATCAACCTCGACTGGGAAAGATGGCGCTTCCCGATTCATGTGGAGGTAGATCTGAAATCGACCGTGCTGGAAGATATCCGTAGGCAGATGAGCGGTGCCATTGGATTCGACCCGGCCAGTTTGGAAGCTGCCGCAACATGGTGCGTGGATCATGATACCAACTATGATGAGGCATTGAACTGGATCAATTCTGCCACCAACCCGCAATTGGGCGGCCGGACCAGCTTTGCCGCACTATCGACCAAATCACGCATCCTGAAAAAAATGGGAAAGGATAAAGAAGCGACCGATATGATGAATGTGGCCATGGAAAATGCCAGCGCCCTGGAACTGCATGGTTATGGCAGACAGCTACTGGCTGAAAAGAAACTACCGGAAGCATTGGCCGTTTTTCAAAAAAACTACAACAAACACAAAGGGGCCTGGCCAACCAATGCCGGCATGATGCGCATTTATTCAGCCATTGGCGATTATAAAAAAGCGTTACAGTATGCCAAGGCCGCCCTGCCCCAATCTCCTGATGAACAAACAAGGAAATTCCTGGAAACGGCGGTTAAAACATTGGAAGAAGGAAAGCCATTGTAAACGGTTGCTTCCGACAATTTTACAAATCAATAACAGTTATGGCAGATACGCTGTACATATCCGGTATTTTTCACAACCGCCCGTTACTTATTTTTACAGTAAATAATATAGTATGAAACAAAAGAACGCTTTATTCATTTTTTCCAAAGGACGCGTAGCAGCCATTGATAAAAAGAATGGAGAGATCATCTGGGAAGTCAAGATCAAAGATTACCTGAACAGGAGTGGCAGCTTTTACTACGGACAAATCGTGGTGGAAGACAATAAGGTATTTGTGGGCACCACCGGTATCCTGCTCTGCCTGGATGCGAAAGACGGGTCGATGCTCTGGAAGAATGAACTGAAAGGTTGGGGCTACCAGTTTATCTCGATGGCCAATGCCGGAACGGAGGCTTCTACGGCCGCCTCGGCCAACGCCGCCGCTACGGCTGCAGTTATCACTGCCGCTACCTGATAAGAGTCAAAGCATGCTATCATAAATAACCGGTTATTCATTTATAATCAATAGAATAGTTCTGTATTGCCCGCATAGTTAAAAAATTACCGAACTTAATAGGGCCAATCGGCAATGCACCTGTCATTTTTTATCCATTAATATGTAAGCGTATGCAAAAGAACAAATACAGCATTACCATTATGGCGCCCGCCCAAAAGGTATACAATACCATGCTTGGCCTTGATGATAAAAGCACGTATGAATTCTGGACAGCAGCCTTCAATCCTACTTCTACGTATGAAGGGAGTTGGGATGCCGGCAGCAAGATCATGTTTGTTGGTACAGACGAACAGGGGAAAAGGGGTGGTATGATTTCAGAAATTGCGGAAAACAAACCCGGAGAATTTGTTTCCATCAGGCATTTTGGGTTTTTAGATGGCGACCTTGAAATAACAACCGGAGAGCAGGTTGAAAAATGGGCAGGAGGCAGGGAAAACTATCATTTTTCAGAAATTGACCATGTTACTACAGTAACCGTTGAGATGGACAGCATCGAAGAGTACGCTGACTATTTTAATAAAACCTATCCCATGGCGCTTCTAAAACTTAAAGAGATCGCAGAAAAATAACCAGTAAACCAATTGACATGAAAGTCCTAAAGAAAATATTCATTGCCCTGGCATCGATCATTGCCATACTACTCATCATTGCCCTCTTCCTGAAAAAAGAATTCAGTGTAAAAAAGGAGATCAGCATCAATAAACCGGTGAGCGAAGTGTTTGCATATATTAAATTCATCCGCAACCAGGATCATTTCAGTAAATGGAACCAGCTGGACCCTGCCATGAAAAAGAGCTACAAAGGCACCGATGGAACGGTTGGTTTTGTTTATACCTGGGAAAGTAAGAATGACCAGGTGGGTGCAGGAGAACAGGAGATCGCAAAGATCTTGGAGAATGAACGGATCGATATGATCCTTCGTTTCAAAGAACCATTTGAGATCCAGAACAGCGCTTACATGACAACAGAATCCTTACAGGGAAACAGTACCAAAGTTAGCTGGGGTTTTGAAGGGAAAATGCCCTATCCGATGAACCTGTTTGGCTTGTTCGTAAATATGGAAAAAGAGATCGGGAACGACCTGGAAACCGGATTAACAAACCTCAAACGGGAACTGGAAAAATAATACTATCGGCAACTATTTTATCCTCACACAACGCAACATAGTTGATCCCCACTTTTCATACCATGTATGAAAATGCAACCATGCACCCGGGTTCATTTTTTTCAACAGACAGTTACATCGGGTTTTCCTGTGTATAGATCGGCCCGATCATTTCAAAGGCGCCAGATTGTTCCCATTCGCCAAATACAGTGACAGGGCTGGAAAACGAATCCAGTTTTACATGTGTGGGCAAGAGATCCAGTTGCGCTGCGGTTGTATTGGATGGCGACAGGTATAATTTGATGGCGGCGCTTTGTGCAGCAGCGACGGCAAATTGCGAGCAAAACATCCTGGCTACGGCAGGCGGGCCTCCGATTGTGGAATAGGCCTCCGCATACATCAGCGCTTTTTCTTTGGCAGCAGGCCCGAACCAGGAATTCGTTATAGCCGCTTCCGCCGGTATCAGGTATTTGATCCTTCCATTGGCCCAGGTTGTTGCCACTTCTGTTACGGTTCTGGCAAACAACGTATCCTTTGGCCGGAAGATGAACCAGTTCTGATAATTGTGTTCTGTAAATAAGCCATGCTGGCTGACCGATGCGCCTTGCAGCGATGTGCCATAGGCTTCCGCAACCAGGCCCCTGCCCACGTAGATGCCCATGTGAACAGCATTGGGATTTCCCTTCGCTTTTGCCTCACGCATCACCGGATTGTCTTTTCCCACAACCGAATTCCAGGCGCCAGATCCGGCCTTATAGGCCTGTTGACCAAACGTGATCAACTTTTCAAATGCCACGCCGATAACAGGAAGGCCGGTTTTATTGTCACTGCCCAGATACTTGAATAAAAAATCACCGGGGCGTAAGATGCTGTCGATATTATACCTGGTAACAACCATGTTGTTATACAGCCCGATCAATCCTGCGGTGGTCATATCGGTAAATCCCATCAATGTTTTTTCTTCCCGTGATGGAATTCGGATGGCCCCCAGTTGTGTGGCAAAGGAATCACAAACGGTTTGCAGGTTGTTCCTGACAGAATCGAAATTGGCCTTATCGGGCGTCTGAAAGCCGGGAAGCGGAGGATTTGTTTTACTGAAGCCGTAGGCATTGATCTGCGCATGAATGAGCCGCGACAGGTAATGCCTTGCCAATCCTCCCGGTGTTTGCACGCTGTCATACAATTTCACCTGGTTGAAGAATTTTCCCTGTTTTTTATCCTTCCACTCTTCGTCCAGTTCTCCAGGCACAGGTTGGTAACCTGCCAGGAACGGACTAACGGTTAGGCCTGTTTGCTGCATAAACTTGATCGCATATTGCAATCCGTCTTGCAGGCAGAGCAGGGCACAGACGGGATCAAAAGGCGCACGGTCCGGCATATGCCCGTCTTTCGCATGGCCCGTTGGCGTATTATAAGTGGTGTACTCTTCATACGACAGGTGGTTCACTTTCCGTTTGGCAAGGGGCCCTGTTCCATAATGATGGCGGTGTGCCCAGGTATCCTGTTGGTAATGAAAAAAAACACCCAGCAGGATCAGCTTATTTCGATATCCCGATTGTTGCAATGCCAGGCTGAAGAGTTCTTCTTTTTTGGCGATGATGCCTTTGGCGGTCATTTTTCCCGAGCTGTCCAGCGCGTGCCACATCCATTCTTCATCTACATTGGGATACACTCCCGAGGCTGGTCCCACATCGCCATTGGCAACCGTTTGCGGGGAATCGTCCATTCCCTGGTCTACGGCCGCCACCAGCAGTGCATCCGTATGATTAAAACCGGCAGACCGAAGTAAAACATAAGTCATCAGAAAATGTGTGTCTTCCTCATAAGCGTAAGCCTTGCCGGGGCATAGTTGCATGGCAAACAGACATACAAAGAAGAGGACAAACCCGCGGGGGCATACAACCATCAGTCTTTTCATAAAGCGCTGTTTAATAGATGAATAGTCGGGCTGGATTGATGGCGTGGATTTCAGTGTTTGCAAAATCGTTTTACCGGAAAGTCTGTATAAGGTAACGCGACAAGCTGTAAGTTGAAGAAAGGTAAAGTAAAATCATCCTTTGATCAATATTATTTTCAATACCATTATACGTGGGTTATTAGAAAGAGATGTTACAATTCCGGGTCAGGAAAATGGCTTGTATATGCCTGCCAGTTAATTCATGAAAAGATCCACCTGTTTTGATGACCATCATCATGGCCGATGAGATTCATCATTGTTATCCGTTGGGGTGTATGGTTACCTTCCAAAAAATATAATGACATGATTAAGATAATGTACAGTTGGTTACTTATGGCGTTGGTTGCGTGGCCCGGATATGCGCAATCACAGATCATTAATCCTCAAAAAGTGTTGGAAAGAAAAGTAAATAACAAGATCAAAAGGGCCATTGATAAAAAGGCCGGCCAGGTGGTTGACAGTGCATTTAAACCGGTGGAGGCAACCAACCAGAACCCCGAAAAAGGCAAGAACCCCGCTGATCCTGATATCAAACAGGCAGCAACCAGGGCGGATACCAGTCAGCCGGGTTTGCAGGTATTTTCAAAATATGATTTTATACCGGGTGAAAAAGTGATATTCTTTGATGATTTCAGCCAGGATGCTGTGGGTGATTTTCCTGCCGCCTGGAATACAAATGGCACGGCTGAAGTGGTGAACACCAACATTTTCCCGGGGAAATGGATGAAATATGTCATGCGTGAATGTGTATGGACAGATAACCTGCTGCCACTTCCGGATAACTATACCATCGAGTTTGATATTATTCCGCAGGGTGGACTGGAGGGAGACAGAATGTCGGGTTGGGAAATGAGGTTGATGCAGGCAAAAAATGCAAAAGCGTGGGATCATGGTTCTGCACCGGGTAATGGTGGATTCAAATTCGAGGTGGAATACTTTGGTCGCCCTGGTTACAGCACCTGGTTTTACGGAGATGAATGTGCTCCTGCTAAACTAAGCGGCTATATTGGAGAAGAGAACCTGAAGCAAAAGATCAACCAAAAATATCATATGGCCATATGGGTTCAGAAAACAAGGATCAGGCTATACCAGGATCAAAATAAGATCATTGACTTACCCAGGGCCTTTCCAGCGGGATGTGTCAAGCCTGACCGGCTCAGGTTTGAAAATGGGGCAGCTATGATCAGCAATGTAAGGATTGCTGTGGGCGCTCCCGATATGCGGAATAAACTCATAACAGAAGGCAAACTGGTAAGTTATGGAATCTACTTTGATGTGAACAAAGATGTGGTGAAACCCGAATCTTATGGTACACTGAAAAGCATTGCCGATGTACTTACAGAGAATGCCGGTGTAAAAGTTAAGATCGTTGGGCATACCGATGCCGATGGCGATAATGCGGCCAATTTGGATTTATCTAAACGGCGTGCCGCCGCAGTAAAAAAAGAGTTGGTCAATACTTTCGGTATTGATGCGGCAAGATTAGAAACGGATGGCAAAGGCGAAACCCAGCCCGTGGCAGGCAATGATACGCCATCCAGCAAAGCCCTGAACCGACGGGTTGAGTTTATTAAAATGTAGTTTCATTAAAAACAGGCAGTGGGAATCAACACTGCCTGTTTTTTTATTCGTGAAAATCACTTAATTCCCGGAGAAGTATTGCGCCCTTATTAAGCCCTAAAGATCTTTCAATACCAAAGTTTAATCGATGTAAAAAATGGCCGGGCAGCTTCCATAGATCCGTTTGTACTAAGCCTTGCATCTTGACCAAAATCAGTTATAGCGGTATTGTTTGTCATTGTCAGCATACAGGCAGTCATTTACATTGCAACTGAAAGGCGAAAATGTGAAATTGTAAATATTTAAAAACCAGGTTATGAATACCAAGTTTCAATATGGCCGCTTATTAAGGCAACTGTGTTTGACTTTATTTCTTATTCCTGTGAATAATAGTATAATGGCGCAGCAACAGGGCGTGTGGGAAAAGTATGAGGTTAAGGAACGGATGACGGATGTAGAGGCCAATAAAAAAAGAAACCCCAGTTTTTTATTCAGTGCCAAATCAGATGATAAGGGTATGAATTTTGAAATGAGTTCAGTTTGGGCAAATGATAAGAAGACGCACACCTACAGGGGGCATGCGGCTTGGGAGTGGACCTGCCAAAAAGGGCCTGCCGTACTCATTCCGGGTGAACTGGTAACCATTAAGGTTACCATCAGCAACCTATCTGCAGAACCTACCGGATCAATAAGCGGCTATGCTGTTTTTGGCAACTGGCATTTCATGAAACCACAGTCAGGTAAAGGTGGCGATGAAGTTGCAAGGCCCAATGGAAGTGCCATCATGATTGGGTCTTTCACAGTACCTAAACAGCCCAGTTTAAAACGTGATGGTACACTAAATCCTTATATATACCTGACATTTTCATTAAATGGTGGCAATGAATCAAGATTTATCGAACGCACCATTACGTATAAATGGACAACCGTTACAGGCCAGGTGCAATCTGCCGAAACACAGCCACCTGCTGAAACACAACCACCTGTAGTTAGCACTGTACCACCAGCCAACGATCTTCCCCAGGCCTGGCTGGATAAAGCAGAATACAAAGCGGGGGAACCTATTGTAATTAAATTCAGGAACCTTCCCGGTTTTGCAGCGGACTGGATTGGTATTTATGGCGCTAAAGCCTACCATGCCAATGAATATATCGAATGGAAATATACCAACGGACTCAAAGAAGGCAGTATGCAGTTTAACAGCCCTCGTTATGGCCCCGGCGAATATATGTTCAGGATTTATGAGAATAACGGGTATAAACTATTGGTACAAACGGTGGCATTTAAAGTGGTGCCCTGATACATATAAATTCTGTTGACAACAGTCTTTTAAGAATTGTATACAAAAGCGTATCAGTGAAAGCATATGTATTATTATGTTTTCGGATAATTTTCAAACCACGAAAGGCATTTGAATAATCGATCAGTCGGGAAAATCTGCTTAAACCGGTTTTGTCTTTATCTCCATACCTATTGATTATAGATTCCTGCCATCAGCAGGAATCTCTTTTTTATTTTATTGCTGCATCAGGGTTTAATTGATGTATATCAACTTCCGCTCATCTTCCACATGTTAACTTTGCTTCAAATCATACAATATGGAACTCGGTATCAGTATGTTCGGCGATAATCATTTTGACGCTGAAGGAAAAGCGCAGCCTACGGGCCGTCGTTTGCTGGAATTGATCGAAGAGATCAAACTCATGGATGAACTGGGTATCGATTTCTTTGGCATTGGCGAACATCACCGTCCCGATTATGCCGTATCGGTTCCCGAGATCGTACTGGCTGCGGCTTCTACCGTTACCAGTACTATCAAACTGGGCAGTGCCGTAACGGTTTTGAGTTCCGCTGATCCCGTCAGGGTGTACCAGTCATTTGCCACGATCGACCAGATCAGCCAGGGACGTGCCGAGATCATCGCCGGCAGGGGCAGTTTCATCGAATCATTTCCCCTGTATGGTTACGACCTGAAAGATTATGATGCCCTGTTTGAAGAAAAACTCGACCTGCTGGTTCAGATCAATGAAAATGATCCCATTACCTGGAAAGGAACATTCCGTGCGCAGTTGAATAAACAATCAATATTGCCGAGAGCGGTCAATGACCATTTGAATGTTTGGGTAGCTGTTGGCGGAACGCCGGAATCGGTGGTAAGGGCAGCAAAATACGGACTGCCTGTGATCTTCGCCATCATCGGTGGCAACCCGGCACAGTTTGTTCCCTTGTTTGAATACTATAAAAAACTGTTCACGCATTTCAAGCACGACGTAAACAGTATGCAAACCGGTGTACATATGCACTGTTTTTTTGGAGACGATAGTACCGCGGTGGCCAATTCCTATTACCCTTTGTACGCCGCGCAGATGAACCGTGTGGGAAGTACCAGGGGATGGCCGCCATATCAGCGCCAGCAATTTGATATGGGTCGCGGAAAAGACGGGGCATTGATCATTGGTGATGCAACAGAAGCAGTTGATAAGATTCTATCCATACAGGAGATGTTCGGGTTGACCCGTTTTTCAGCCCATATGGATGTGGGCGGGCCAACGCATAAAGACCTGATGAAATCCATTGAAATTTTTGGAACAAAAGTGGCACCTAAAGTACGGGAAGCATTGGCCAAATGATCTCCGCCCCGGTGTGATCCATCTTCGCCCCGTAGCTTAGTACCTTCGCCTCGGAGTGTGCCCCACGACCCCAAAATCAACCAATTGGGAAAAATGGTTTTAATACCATCCGGTGGCAGTAACCATCCGTTACAACCGGTTTCGGTAACCAGGCATAAAAACGAATAAGTAGAAAACATCCGCGTTGGCGAATCCTGGTATTGATTAAAAAATCACCTAATTACTATAAAATCGCTGTTTTCAATACAAGCCATCAGCTAGCGGTTGCATTGTTTGTTTTGCCGATGACCGACATACGATCCCTATTATTTCTAAAGGGCCAGACTGCATTATGTATCTTCATTATATCTTGATCACTTATGGAATGATATTTGTGAAGAAGTGTTCTGTTCGTCAACGATTTATGTTTCTATGAATTCCTGAAACGGTTGCCAGGCAAGGATTTACCGGTTACAGGATTTTGGAACCTGTGTATATTTTAATATATTTATACTTTAGTTGATGTACTTCTGAAGCCAGGCTAACTGCGATCCATGGATTTTCCTGCCTGTCTTGCTTTAACTCCTATCCTGTAAAAGACCGTAATAATCAGCCTTATTATTATGGTGACCTTTATGAAACGTAAACAAGCGGGTATCCGAATTGTCAGCACTTTCCTGTTCTTCTTTTCCTTACTGACATTATCTTCTATCAGTTCCCAGGGTAATCCCGGGTTACCTGATGCACCTCCATCAGTCATAGTTCCGGCCGGTCCGGTTACTTTTTGCAGCGGCGGAAATCTGTCGGTTAGCGGGGCTCCGGGAGGGTCTACGTATCAATGGTTGCAGGGCACTACCAATATTTCCGGCGCCACCGGCAGTACGTATTTTGTAACGGCCAGCGGTACCTATACCTGTATTGTGATCACCGGTGCGGTGCGTGATACGCTTACGGCTGTTGTGGTAACGGTCAATAGTATATCTCTCACAGCGGCATCCACCAGCGTATGTAATGGGTCATCCACCACGCTAACGGCCAGTGGCATTACAACCGGCACCTATAACTGGATCAACCCGGCCAGCGGCAGCGGCGCAACCGCCGTCGTTACACCCAGCGGTGCATCAACTACATATAGTGTGGCAGGTGTTGTCAATGGATGTAACGATACGGCAACGGTAACCGTTTCAGTGAAACCAAAACCGAATGCGGCATTCAACTATAGCCCCAGTTCCGGTTGCCCCCGGCGGCGGAGGAAGATACAGTTCAACAATACATCAAGCCCCAATGGCAGCGGCGCACTGAGTTACCAATGGAATTTTGGTGATCCTAATTCGGGCTCCAATAATACATCCACCAGCCAGAACCCCGACCATAGTTTTGTGGGCAGTGGCTTCGGAACCAGCGGTACATTTACGGTAACCATGATTGCTACCGCAGCCAACGGTTGCAGCGATACGGCACAACAAATCATCAGTATCGGTACATTTCCCGATGCCACGTTATCAAGTTCAGCCAGCGTAACCACATTCAACGGGGAGCCGTTCTTTTCCATCTGTACCTCCGACCCCAGTTCGTCCATTGATTTCTTTAATACATCCACTACCACCGCTACCAATACAAACTACCAGATCATCTGGGGTGATGCAACGCCAAACTATTCCGACCCCACTTTTTCAGTACCTGTTTCTCATTCGTACAGTGCCGGAACCTACGTGCTGACGTTCATCGTTTCAGCGGGTTCATGTAATGATACCACCGATTATAATGTTTTTGTGGGAAGTAATCCGGTGGTGGGCCTGGGCAACCCGGGAGGTACCGGGATCTGTACCGGCAATGCCCTTACGTTTCCGATCTCTTATGTGAATGCTTCCGGCGTAACAAACACACCCGGTACCATCTATACCATTACATTCAACGACGGATCTGCCCCGGTGGTATTTACCCATCCTGCCACGGGTTTACCCCAGGCGAACATCACGCATGTGTTTGATTCCACTAGTTGCGGCACCGTCAGTTCAAATGGTACCATCAATTATAATAACTCCTTTTCCGCTTCCATCAGCGCCTCCAATCCATGTCAGTCGTCATCAGCCGGTGTTGTGCCCATTTATGTTTCACAAAGACCTGATGCGGATTTTACCGTAAATCCCGGAGATACGGTTTGCCAGAACAGTACGGTGACCTTTACCAATACCAGCAATATGGGCAATACGGTATCGTCTGGTCAACCCCTGGGCAATTGCACTATGGGGAAATTCGTCTGGAAGATCACTCCCGCAACAGGATGGACGCTGGTGTCTGGCACACTGGGTAACGACTTTAATACGAACAACCCCAATCCCTGGATATCAGGAACCAGTCCGCTGCAAATTTCGTTTAACACGCCCGGAACTTACAGGATCAAGATCAAAGTGGGGGGAAATACCACCTGCGGTATCGATAGCCTGGAGAGGGTCATTTGTGTGACGGAAATACCCACAGCCGCATTTACTTTGGATAACCAAACCGGTTGCGCACCCTTGAGGGTGAATGCAAGCGGCAGTACCAATGCGGCTACCTGTGGACAGAATGCATATCAGTGGACGGTAACCTATGCGGCCACCAATGGCTGCCAGCCGGCCACATCAAACTATACCTATGTCGACGGCACCAATGCCAACTCACAAAACCCGCATTTCAATTTCATCAACCCGGGGGTATATACCATTCAATTGCAGACGATCGCCCCGGCGGCCAGCTGTTCTTCCACCGTGGTTACGCAACAGGTAACTGTGAAAGGAAAACCGGTATTGACACTGGGAGGCATACCAACCGACATATGCCAGGGCCAGTCGATCAACCCTTCGGTTACGGCTACCTGTTATATTGACGCCGCAACGACCTATAGCTGGACCTTCCCCAGCGGAAGCCCGGCAAGTTCCGGTAACCAGGCGCCGGGAACAATAACCTATTCAACCACGGGAACGTTCAACATCGGCCTGGCCGTTACGAACGAATGCGGCGTTACCAATGCGTCGGCAACCATACCCGTCAATCCAACACCTGTGATCAGCGGGCCTGCCAATGTTTGTGTGGGTTCAACCATTACACTGGCCGGTTCCGGCACTGCAGCTACCGGTAACCCGTGGACTAGCTCAAACACTTCAATAGCCACCGTCAGCTCTACCGGTGTGGTAACGGGAATCAGTCAGGGTACAGTAACCATTACATTTACGAACAGCAGTAATTGCACCGATGATGCCACGGTTACGGTAAATGCCCTTCCCGTCATTACCGGACCTTCGGTTGTTTGTGTGGGTACCAGCATTACGTTAACCGGTTCCGCATCACCTTCGGCAACAACGCCCTGGACTTCTTCCAATACAGGGGTGGCCACGATAAGCAATACCGGCGTGGTAACCGGCGTGTCTTCAGGAACCACAACCATTACCTATACCAACAGTAACGGTTGTATCAGAACAACAACGGTCTCCGTCAGCGCCATTCCCGTCATCAACGGATCCCTTATCAATCCAACAGCCTGCGCCACCAATACGGGAAGTATCACCATCACCGGGCTTATACCTAACACTACCGGATATACGCTGAGTTATTCTTATGGCGGCACACCGCAGGCTCCCATCAACTTTAACACCGGCGCAGGGGTTACCACATATACCATACCTAATCTGCCGAGCGGGTCGTATACCAACATTATTGTCACGCTGAACGGTTGCCCGTCCAATGCCCTGAGTTTTTCCCTGGTAGACCCGTCTGCTCCGCCGGCACCGGTATTAGCGGCGAGTACGCCCATTTGCAGCGGACAAACCCTGTCGCTCAGCGTCAGCTCACCGGTGGCCGGTACAACGTATACCTGGTCGGGCCCCAACAGTTATTCGGGAACAGGAATCAGCATCAGCATACCTAATGCAACCACCGCAGCCGGCGGCAACTACCTGGTAACTGCAACCTTATCCGGCTGTACTTCACCTGCAACCACCGTTACGGCTACGGTCAACCCAACACCGGCGGCCCCGGTGGCCACTACGCCGGTTAATTTTTGCCAGAACGCCACCGCCACGGCCCTGACGGCCACCGCGGCGATCAATAATACGTTGTACTGGTATACCGTGCCCAATGGCGGAACCGGCAGCACCACGGCGCCAACACCACCTACAACAACCGTTGGCACTACCTTATATTACGTAAGCCAGCAGACAGCGCAAAACTGCGAGGGGCCAAGGACGCCCATCAGTGTAGTGATCAATCCGACTCCTGCCATCAGTGGCCAAACAGCCACGATCTGCAGCGGACAGGCATTTTCGGTTGCACCATCCGGCTCAGGAGTTCCGGCGGGTACTACATATACCTGGACGGCGCCGATCATCGCCCCGGCCGGAGCGGTTACTAACGGAAGCGCACAACCGACATCTCAAACCGTCATCAGCCAGGTTCTTATCAATACCACAAACGCGCCCGCCACAGCCACATATACCATAACGGCCGCAGTGGGCACCTGCAGCAGTACATTCACCGTTACAGTAACGGTGAACCCCAATCCGGTGGTAAATGTCAACGGCGGTACGATCTGTAATGGACAATCGACCACGCTGACGGCCACCGGCGCCGACACCTATACCTGGAACCCCGTCACCGGCCTGAATGCCGGAACCGGAAATACGGTAACAGCAAACCCGACCAGCAGCACAACCTATACGGTTATAGGAACCATCACAGCCACCGGATGTAAGGATACGGTTACAAGCACCGTTACGGTCAATCAACTGCCTTTGGCGCCCGGCGTGGCTGATGTTACTTATTGTGAGGGAGACAATGCAACGCCATTGACAGCTACCGCATCAGCAGGCCATACACTGAACTGGTATAACAGTGCAAACGTTTTGCTGCCCGGCCCGCCGACACCATCCACGGCCGCTCCGGGCACAACAACTTATTTTGTCAGCCAGACGATCACATCCACCACCTGCGAAGGACCCAAAGCCACGATCCTTGTTACGGTTAAACCTAAGATCACGGTGAGCCCGCAGGTTGATACCATTTGCAGCAGCCAGACATTTACCGTAACCCCAACAGGTGCCGGCATTCCGGCAGGCACTACATACAGTTGGTCTGCTCCGGTTGTTACCGGCGGCCTTACCGGGGGTGCAGCAGGAACCAATGCAAGCAATATCAGCGGAACACTCAGTAACCCGACGGCACAGATACAGACGGCCACCTATACCGTTACGCCTACGGCCAACAATTGCCCGGGTAATAATTTTACAGTAACCATTTATGTTAACCCTGCGCCGCAGGTTACGTTTAGCCCCGGTAACCAATCGATCTGTTCCGGGCAGAACAGTAATACCGTCACCATCAGTTCCACCACAACTGGCGTCAATATCCCCTGGGTATCTCAATCCCCTGCGGGAATCACGGGTGCTACGGCCAGCGGCAACAATACGATACCGGTTCAGACCTTAACGAATAATACGGCCTCGCCTTTAACGGTAACCTACGCGGCGGTGGCCATCACATCAGGCTCAAACGGTTGCCCGGGCGACACTTCGAGATATTTGATCACGGTCAATCCAAAACCAGTTGTTCCGGCGCAAAGCACCAGCGTGTGCAGCCACGACCCGGTGAGGTTTGTACCAGTGAATAACCCGCCCGTTACCATCATTCCAACGGGTACAACCTATACCTGGACGTTCACAGACAACCCTAACGTGACCGGCGAAACCGCGCAGGCTACAGCAACAGACACCGTCCGGCAGACACTGGTGAACCTGACGAATATCCCGCAGAATGTCATTTATACCGTAACGCCCACATCGGGCGCACAGGGCAATTGCCCCGGATCTCCTTTTCAGTTAACCGTTACCGTTAACCCATCGCCGGAGATCCCTGCTTTGAATGATACCATTTGCAGCGGTACAAGTTTTAGCCTGGCCCCTGTGAATGGCAACCCAACATCATCGGTGATCGTTCCTGCTGGCACAACCTATAGCTGGCCGGCCCCGGTTATGCCTACAGGCGTTTCAGGAGCGGTTGCGGGCAGCAATGCACCCAATATTTCGGGCACGCTGGTTAACAATACATTTGCGCCGGTAACGATCGTATATGTAGTGACGCCCGTATCCGGCGCAGCGGGCAATTGCCCCGGACAGCCTTTTAACGTCAGCATTACCATTAATCCCCTGGCAGCCGTCAGTAACAATCCACTCAACCAGAGCGTTTGTAATGGCGGTACGAGCACTGCCGTCAACTGGACGTCTGCCACTGCCGGTGCTTCTTATAGCTGGACGGTCGTTTCCTCAGGTAGTGTAACAGGCTTTCTGCCTGCGGGTTCTGGTGCTACATTGGGCGCCATGACACTGACAAATAACGGTATCGCACAAGATTCGGTGGTCTATGCCGTTTCCTCCACGGCCAGCGCCTGCGCCGCCCCGGCAACGAATTATACCATCTATGTGAACCCTGATGCCAGAGCGGCTTTCAGTTTCCCACAGGATACAGCCTGCTGGCCTTACCCCATCAACATCAGCAACACATCACCCTTATCTCCCGGAAACCCGAACATACCCAATGGTTCGTATAACTGGTATTCCATCAATGCGGCAGGCGTTTCCACGTTGCTCGGAACAGGCAGCACTTTCCCGGGTTATACCATTGCCAACCCGAGCGATTCGATCAAAATTAAAATGGTGGCCATCAGTGCATTTGGTTGCAGGAACGATAGCGTGACCCATACATTTTTTACCAAACCTCAGCCACAGGCCTTGTTCAGCTTATCTAACCACGACAGTTGCGGGCCACTCGTTGTTTCTTTTACCAACCAGACAAACCTTATTGACACATTCAGTTATCATTGGGATTTTGGTAACGGACAGACATCAACCCTGCAAAACCCGGCGCCGGTTACGTTCCTGAGCAGCCCGCTCTTTGTTGATACAACCTATTATATAACCCTGCAGGCTTTTAATGAATGCGATACATCGGTACACCTCGACAGCGTTATTGTGAGGGCCAACCCTAAAGCGCGGTTTTCGGTTTCTTCCACTTCAGGATGTTCGCCGTTTACGATACAGATCAACAACACTTCGCTGGGTAATGCCTATGAATATTACTGGGATTTTGGCAACGGTGATACGGATACCACATTCACCACAGGCACTTTCAGTTATACTTATTATACCAATGTAGTAGATACATTCAACCTGATGTTGATAGCGCAGAACCAGTGCGGAAGGGATACCCTTGTGATTGATATCAGGGTTGCGCCGAATATCATCCGCCCGGGAATTACCATTGGTTCATCTGGCTTGTTCGGGTGCGTATCTCACCTGGCAACCTTTGTCAACTCCACAACCGGCGCCACCAGTTTTACCTGGGATTTTGGTGATGGTTCGCCACTCGTGACCACCAATGTTAGTCAGGTCAATGTGCCGCACCTGTACACCACGCCTGGAGTATTTACGGTGACCATCAACATGACCAACGGTTGCAGTGACTCACTAGTAACCAGGGAGATAACCGTTTATCCAAGACCTGATGCCCTGTTCAACCCATCGCAGAATATCTATTGCCAGGGAGATACGGTCAGGGTGATCAACAACTCAACAGATGCCAACAGTTACCAATGGGATTTTGGCGACGGGTTCATTACATCCGGATTCCAGCCCGGGCATGTATATGCAGCTCCGGGAACATATACGATCCTGCTTACAGCCGAAAGAACGAATCCGGGCGGTGTGGTATGTTCCGATACCATCAGCCGAAGTGTTACGATCCTGTCTAAGCCCGACTCAACGATCCTTGCAAATATCAGCGGGCTGAATTGTACGCCTTATACCATTAATGCCAGTGCGCCGGGTTGGACCAATGAAACGATCAACTGGTATGTTTACGATACCACGCTGCCGGTTTATCCGGTGATCATCAGCGGACCATCAATGACGTATACCTTCAACAACGAAGGAACATTTGAGGTTCATATGGTCATAGAAAATGCGGCAGGTTGCCGAGACAGCTCCAGGCGTGTTTTCAGGGTGTATAAAAACCCGGTGGCCGGCTTCACTCCGCTGAACCTGGTATCCTGCAACCTCGATACCACCATCTCTTATGTGAATACGTCTTACGCAAATGCGTATACGCCATTAACGTATCAGTGGTATGTGGATGGCACGCTGCAGGCTACATCGGGCAATTTCACCCATCAATACCTCACGCCGGTCAGCACCCCATTGCCCAGAACGTATACAACCTCACTGATCGCCACAAATTCCGTGGGATGCCGCGATACGGCACAGGGTACGGTTCAGATCAACCCGCTCCCGAAATCTATATTCAACATCATTAATCCGAATGACTGTATCCCGTTTGTGGCAAATATTACCAACACCTCAACGTATACGGATAACTACGCTTGGTATTTAAATGGCGTTCAGGTAAGCACGGACCCGAACCCGGTGATCAATATCACGCAGGCCAATACCAATTATACCATCATGCTGATTGCAACGAACAGTTATGGATGCAGGCCGGATACCAGTTCGGTCAGTTTCCGTTCGCGTGTGATGCCCATTGCCAGGTTCAGGCTTAACGATACACTGGGTTGCAGCAGCCAACTGAATATTGTGACCACGAACCAAAGCCAGAACGCAACGTCCTATTCCTGGGATTGGGGCGATGCATCACCCAACAGTAACCTGCCTAACCCGACACATTTGTATACGGCACTCGGCACCTACCGCATAACACTGACGGCGAGTGACGGTACCTGCCAGGATACAACAAGCAAAGTGGTGGTAGTGGCCCAAAAGCCGATCGTTGACTTCAGCGCCGATAACCCGCGCACCTGCGATACGGCTGCGGTTCACTTCACTAACCTGACGACATTTGCCGACAGTTATCAGTGGATATTCAGCAATGGACAGACCAGTACGGAAATTTCACCAACGGTGATCTTCCCTCCAAGTAACTCATTGTACACGGTACAGCTGATCGCCTACAATACGATCGGATGTAAGGATTCGCTGACGAAGGCAAATTATATCCGTTCCATCATACCTCCGGCGGCCGACTTCAGTATCGAACCCTCGGCAACGATCAGCATACCCAATTACACATTCTCGTTTGTCAACATTACTGCCAACAGCGCTTTATATAAATATGCCTGGTTCCTGGGCGATGGCAGTTTCAGGAATACCAGGGATGTGCTGAATTACCAGTACGCGGATACGGGAAGTTATCCTGTCAAGCTGATCGTATTGGATACCAGCACCAACTGCCTCGATACGGTCATTAAAATTGCCCGCATCGAAGGATATCCCGGTTTCCTCTACGTGCCCAATGCATTCTACCCGAACAGCATACAGAACCAGTTCCGTTCTTTCAAGCCGCTCGGCAAAGGGCTTGCGGAGTATGAATTGCAGATATTTGACAGCTGGGGCAAATTGCTCTTCCGCACCACGCGCCTCGATGCCGGCGGTTCTCCGGTAGACGGATGGGATGGCATGTTCAACGGAAAACCAATGCCGCAGGATGCCTATGCCTGGAAGATCAAGGCCAAATTCAGGAACGGACAAATGTGGAGCGGCATGGTGTACGACCAAAACGAAAAAGGCGCACCGGGCCATACATTCGGAACAGTAACCTTATTCAGATAAATTGCCATGAAAGCGATACAAAAGATTATTTTCATTTACGCGTTATTGTTAGTGTGCCACACAACCAGGGCGCAGGACCCGTTGTTCACACAATTTCAATACACACCAACTTACGTGAACCCGGGGCTGATCGGGTGCGGGAAGAACAACCTCAGGCTCTCCGCCGTTACCAAGATCCAGTGGTTTAACCTGTACAAGCCGTACAAGTACTTTTCCGGCGGCGCCGATCTGTCTATTTACGACGATAACCAGCGGAATGTACTCAACCTTGGCCTGAACGTGAACCACTCCAGCAAAGGATACCTGAAGAATACAGGCATCAATGCGATCGTGGGAAGGAGCTTTGGTACCAAGAATACGGATTGCGGGAACTGGTTCCTCAGTATGGCCCTGCAGGCCGGCATCAGTTTTAATAATGTAAACCCCGATCAGTTTATTTTTATCGACCAGCTTGATCAAACGGGGATCACAGGTTCACCTTCGCAGGTAGACCTCTTCAAGACCTTTAACAACAAGAGTTATTTTGATTTTGCCGGCGGTTTTGTGTTTGCAGTAGGCGATTTTATGATCGGCGGCGCGGCGCACCATATCAACAAACCCAACCTAAGTTTTAATGGTAAGCCGGAAGATGGTAAGCTGCCGATGAAGGCGACAGCCCACCTGAGTTACAGGCTTGAAAAGGAAAACATCACACTCAAGCCTACCCTCATCACCCAAATGCAGGGCAAGAGCAGCGTGGTTTCCATCGGAACACTGATCGACTATTATGAATTTCCCATTGAATTTGGATTGTGGTACCGTAATGCGGCCAACCTGGGCAGCAACAGTGCGTTTTGTGTGGGCATCACCTGGAAATGGGGGGAAGCAAAAACAGTAACCTCCCGTACCCGGGAATACAGCAACCGGATGGGGATCAGCTATGATGCCGATATAGTGAAACCCGGACTAAACACATCGCACGGAAGCCTGGAATTCGGAATTCAAAAGGATGTGATCATCAATGATAATAATTATTGCCCCACATCCAATTCCGGGGTCTGCAGTTACCGTTTCCCCTGGGAATTCTTTTAAGAAGCCTTTGTATGGCTCCTGCATGCCTGATGCATAGGCACGGTGGTTGGTAAAATACACGTTTTAAATTCGTGCCATCCAAACACAAATTGGCTCCGGGAAGCAAGAGCTCCTTTTACTATATCTTTTTTGCGCCATGACAGACATGGCATATCCTGGTCTTCTTGGTATACTTTCCCCCTTTACCATGGCAGACGGAACATGTTACGGTCTCTTTACCTTCAACCGTGGTTACATTCACATCGCGTATTTCGTAAGTTTCGGTTCCGGACGCATCTGTTTTTTTGTAAACGGCTTTATCTCCGACTTTCCTGCTGCCTGTTTTAAACGCGGTCGTCAGACCATCGCCCCCGCAAATGATACATTTTTCAAAAACCTGCTCTACGCCGCTGCCATGACAATTAGGGCACAGGTTACCTTCTTTCTTTTTAGCATCCGCTGCTTTTGCGAGTGCCTCTTTTCTGTTTTTTTCATTGTTAGCCCTTTGAACTTCCGCGTCATTGAACTTTTGTTTTAAGATAGGCTGCCATCCTACGAGGGTCTGCAGAAGAACATTGCCATCTTTCGCCAATGCGCCTTGTTTTAAAGACGGGCATTTCCTTCCCAGGTACCTGTCGTACCCGGAGTAGAGATAGTAATAAGCATCCTGCACGAATACGTCACCCTCATCGTATGACCTAAACATCACCTGTACCCAGAGATTATAATCAGCATCTGTCATGCTTTTATAATTTTCCGATATTTTTCGGGCCGCTTCATACGCGCTGTTAAAACTGGTATAGGCCTTGTCTAACAGGTTAGTGCCCTGGCTGTAGTATTTTCGGGCAGAGTCGCACTGGTCCCATGCACTGGAATAATCCCTGCTCATTTTTGAACTGGTGCTGCTGAGCCTGTCGCGCAGATCGCTGAATAGCCTTTTCAGTTTTATGTAATTATCCACCATGCAAGACGAAGAGCTGTTCTTGCAACTGGCGATCTTAGTTACGATGTCCGTTCTGTCCTTGAACTGGTTCGCCCATGCATTCAGGCAATAGATAAGATCATTGGTACTGTTCTCGATCCTTATGCCCGGGGGCAGTTTCCTCAGGCTGTCCTCCGCCCTTTGTTGAGCGGCCCAGTTTTTTTGGAATTCCGCATTCTGTATAGAATCCTTTTGCTTCTTTCTGACCGCTTCCATACTCTTCCGCTTCTTTATTTCTTTTTACGGCTTCCTGAACCCTTGCTTCATACAAGGCATTTTCTTTTGCCTTCCTGCTATCTTCATCATCTATATAAGCCAGTTCATCAATCGTATTGGATATGCCCGACTTTGTTTCAAAAGTGGCCCGGTTATCAGGCAGTTTTTCCCAGTTGCCGTCATTCGGGCCATTGACCAGGAAATCCCGCTTTCCTTTTTTGATGATAAATCCGATTCCTCCCCAGGAAAAGCCTCTGAATACAGGCGCTTCATCAAATGTGAACGTATAGCTTATGTCGTTTTTGAATTCCGTTTTATTGCAAGTGAATTTCCAAACCTTATATACCTGGTTTTCCTTTTTGGTACCATCGAAGGCCACTTCTGTTACATTCCTTTGATCATTGGCTGCAATGTCTATTTTCACCATATCAAGAGGTTCCAATCCCTTCAGGTCATAACTACTGAAGAATTTGAAAGACTCCATGCTGCCTTTTTCATCATAATAATACCGGATACTTTTTTTAACGGAATCATATAATACGGCCATGTCTTTATACTGGTAATACTTATATTGGGCTTTAGCCGGGTTGCAGAAATAAAACAATGCGGCAAGAAAAATGACAGTACGCATAAGAGTTGTTTTATCAAATGTAAAAGGCCTGCGTGATAATTCTATCCGTGGTGGATGGTATTTTCAATGACATGCTAGAAGTTTTTCTCCTGTGCGGCTTGATATAATCTGTTTTTCTCCGGATTGAACCCGGGCATAAAAAGCCAATTTTCTTTGCAGGAGATCCTGCCAGTCATTATCCTGCCGAGCATTTTGTATTCAACCCGGAGAATTCCGCCCGTGCCATTTCAATACACGATACTAAGGCCCGATTATGAAATACGTGAGTGAAAATGTTGTTTATGAACAACATGGGTCCCTTATTTTGAATGCAGGAGTTTAGTTCATGTCTTGCAATAACCCATGAAGACATATCTGCCGCATTGATCCTTTCAAAAAATGCGCCCATGTACTATGCCCTGGTTCTTGCCTCAGGAACCATGAAAATTCCCCCATAAAAAAAGATGAAGCCTACACTTCATCTCTTTATCAATAAGCCTGCAGTTTATTATCCTGGGTCAATACCGTTGTATGATCCTGAATACAAAACGCTTCGGTTCGGAACTGACGCCTCCGGCTTCCCTTCTTTTTTTCAGCGCATCGGAAGACCAATAGGCATTGGCTTTAGCCGTATCGCTGATGGCCGTCACAACCGAGATCTTGTGGTTGTCATCCGCATCATGGCCATACTGCCTGTCTTTGATGCCGTTGTCGAGCCTTTCCTGCTTTCCTTCTTCGAAAGCCTTCTTCCAGGTTTCCCAATCTTTCACCGAATAAGTGGTCAGAACCCGGGGAAGATCACCGATATTCTCCGTATCCTGCCATGTTACGGTTGTAAAAGAAATTTCCGGGGCGCCTGTAACGCCGCCTTTTTTCATGGTTTCTTTAAGTCCGGGATCTTTGGTAAATGCTTTTGCTTTTTCCATGTCATCCACTTTCAATGCCACCAGCACCATGTTACTATCTTCCAGGTTACGGCCAATCACATAACTGTGTATGCCACTAGCCAGCCTGGCAGAATCATGTGAATCATAGACGGCTTTCCATTTGGCAAAATCGGCCACTTTGTGCCGGATCACCGTCATGCCCTGCGGTTCGGTTACTATGGTGCTGACCGGTTCCGCTGCGGTAGTGTCTTTACTGGCCACAGCCGGGGTTTCTGCTTCCTTTTTTTCCCCTCCACAGGAAATAAATACCAAAGACATGGCTGTTCCTAACAGCATGCCTGCGCATCGAAACTGCTTCATTGTTTACTTGTTTTAAATGGTGAAATATGCGGGAAGGATTTACAGCCACATGGGGTAAGAAGAAATTAAATATAATGATTATTTGTATGGCTCCCGATTTTACTTTTATCGCAAGGGGTTTGATTGTATAACTTTGCCTACTGGTCATTCATCCATCAACATAACATCAAACTCATGGCATCACTCAACAATAAAGTAGCATACATCACAGGAGCCAGCAAAGGGATCGGGTACGGGATAGCCAAAACCTTGCTCGGTCAGGGTATGCGGGTAGCCATCAGCAGCCGTCATCTCGCTTCGGCACAGGAAGCAGCGGCTTCTCTGGGTGTTGAACCCGGAAGGGTACTGGCGCTTGAATCGGACGTCAGTTCCATGGCCTCTGAAACCGCTGCCGTGCAAGCGATCCTCGCTCATTTCGGGCAACTGGACGTATTGGTGGCCAATGCAGGTGTGGGGCATTTTGCGGCCATTGACGAGATCACGGAAGAACAATGGAAACAGACCATTGATACCAATCTTACCGGGGTGTTTCACAGTATCAAAGCCAGTATCGAGCCCTTGAAAAAAACGCAGGGATATATTATCAGCATCGCCAGCCTGGCCGGAACCAATTTTTTTGAAAAAGCCTCTGCATATAATGCCAGTAAATTCGGACTGGTGGGTTTTACGCAAGCTGTCATGCTCGATCTGAGAAAATACGGCATTAAAGTGAGTACCATCATGCCGGGATCAGTAGCATCTTACTTCAATAATCATACTCCCAATGAGGCTGATGCCTGGAAGATACAACCTGAAGATATTGGCGAACTGGTTTATGATATCCTCCGTATGAACCCACGCACCTTACCCAGCAAGATCGAGGTCAGGCCTTCCATGCCAGGGAAGTAACCCGTTTGCATGGAAGTTTTATTTCATCCCCATTTTGCCCATGATGGGGATAATAATTTGCCGTTATTAAGCATGGGATTCCCGACATTTACACGGCTATTGAACAGGCATCGATCCTGTTGATACATATTGTCCAATATCTTCCTGGCAAAACCATTCAATTCCTGTTGACAACCTCACCTCCTGCTTTCCGCTGAAGCCACACCTAACAATCATCTACAGCCAAAACGAATTGTATGCGTAAGCTTCTGCCTGCCCTTTTCTTTCTTGTATTAAGTCTGCATGGGTTTTCTCAAAACTGGAAAAACTATCTCGTGTCCAATTTCCTGCCGGTGATCGGGCTCGATTCTAACCAGCAACTGCTGACCGGAACCTCGGGATTTCTGTTCCGGAACCAGGAAGGCAGTTGGATCAAGGCCGGCACCCTGAACCGCGAACCGTCCGCCGTTGCCACCGATCCTCAGGGAACGGTTTGGGCAACCAGTGTCACACAGCAGTCGGGCAACCTGATCGCAGGCGGACTTACCAAATTCGATGGTATCAACACGTTTACTTACACCACACAGAACAGCGGACTGGTCAGCGGATATGTGACCCATGTATCGATCGGCCGGGATGGAAGCAAGTGGGTTTGTACGGAAGAAGGGGTATCTAAGTTCGATGGGATCAACTGGACCAACTATACAACACAGAACAGCGGACTGGCCGAAGATTTTGTAAAATGGTCGGCCGAAGGTGCGGACGGAAGCGTATGGTTTGCCGTTAATACAGGCGTTTCCCGCTTACTGAATGATAGCTGGACATCTTACACCACGCAGAACAGCGGCTTGGTCAGTGACCAGGTGAACGCCATTTATATTGATCGGATTGGCAATGCCTGGTTCGCCACAGACGCAGGCGTATCGGTTTATAACGGTTCTGTATGGACGAACTATACCAGTTCCAACAGCGGGTTGGCGAATGACCAGGTACGGCATATCACCCAGGATTCCCAGGGCAATATGTTGCTGGCCACTGCCGGCGGTTTGTCTAAGTTTAACGGTACGGTATGGACGAACTTTAATATGTCCAATACCGATATCCCCACCAATGACCTGCGTTATGTTCTGGCAGGCCGTTCGGGCAATACCTGGGTATCTACCGGATCGGCCATCCTTCTTTTCACCGGATCGGCTTTTATTGAACAGACCTGGTCGACCGTGCTGGCAGCCAACCAGGTTCATACCATTACATTCGACAGGCAAAACAACCCATGGCTGGGAACTTATTTCCAGGGGGCCCCTTCAAACCGGCCCATCGAAGTCATGAAAGTGTCCGGATCGGGGATCAGCCGCTTTGATTATAAAATCAGTTCCATTCATTCCGACCGCCAGCAAAACGTCTGGCTGACATCGGCCGAGCTCATCAAAAATGATGGCGCCGATTTTACTGCATTCACCAACAGCAACAGCCCGGTTACGGAATATGCCAGTTGCGTGTCAAACGACCGCCAGGGAAATATCTGGATAGCATCGATGATCGGCGCTGCCAGGTTCGACGGATCAGCGTGGACGGATTATCCTTCCAATACCATCTTACCCGGATTTGAAGGCTCATTTAGTGCAAGCCGCATTGTTCCCGATAGCTCTGATAACGTCTGGTTTGCTTTTGGAAATGGAATTTCCGGTTCAGGATTCAATACATCCATGTTGAACGGGGTGATAAAATTCGATGGCACCAACTGGGAACAACTGAACAGTTCCAACAGCGGACTGATCGGTGATGAAGTGATTGACATTGCGGTGGATCCGGCAGGGAATGTTTGGTTTGCCACTGGCAGCGGTTTGTCTAAACGCAGCATTTCCGGTGAATGGACCAATTATACCATTGCCAACAGCGGATTGATCGATAACAGGATCAATGCCGTTGTATGCGACAATGTTGGACGGATCTGGTTGGGTACATATGCGGGGCTTATGTCTTTCAATGGCCAGGACTGGCTTTCGTATCCAAACTTTAATGCACAATTACAGACGCCTAATATGAAACGGCTTGTGATCGACAGGGTAAATAAGTTGTGGGTATTGTATGAAAGCGCCGCCAGATTTTCAACGCTTGTTTCCAGTATGGACCTTCCTCCGGGCGGCTGCCCTGGCCTGGTTACGGGTTCCGTTTTCAACCAGGAGTCCTGTCTTTCTTATACCTGGAACGGTAATGTGTATACGCAAAGTGGGGAATATTATTACAGTTATGTCAATGAAAACGATTGCCCCGCGGTTGATACGCTTCGCCTCACGATCCTGAAGACCTCATCATCCAGCACAGAAGCCACCGCCTGTGATTCTTATGAGTGGAATGGCAATACCTATGTGGCATCAGGCACGTATGAGTATCACAGCACAGCCAGCAACGGATGCGACAGCACAGCGGTACTTAACCTTATCATAAACACATCAAGCCAGGCGCCGGCATCCATAACGGCCAGTGCTACCACGATAGCGCCCGGCGCTCCCGTCACACTCACGGTAAACGGGGGAAGTCTTGGTACCAATGCCGGATGGGCCTGGTACAGTTCAACCTGCGGCGGAACGCCTGTCGGCAGCGGAAACAGCATTACGGTAAACCCGCAGGTAACTACCACTTATTTTGTTCGGGCAGAAGGCAGTTGTAACAATACTCCCTGCACATCAGTGATCATCAACGTGCAATCCATTGCCTGTGGGCCGGTTTCAATCAGTTCTGATGCGGCCAATAACAGTGTTTGCCGCGGAGAAAGAGTAAGGCTGACCGTTCAGGGCAACCTTCCTGCAGGCGCTGAATGGGTATGGTTCAGGGGAAGCTGCGGAAACGGTAACATCATTGGAACAGGAAGTACGATCTCTGTCAGGCCCAATACCAGCACCACTTATTATGTTCGGGCCACGGGCTGTTCGAATAATTGCCAGTCGATCACCATTGCCGTAAGAAATGGCCAGTTGTTCCCATCTTTTATTACTGGTCCGTTCTTCGTATGTGTTGGCAATCCTGTCAGGTACCGTTGCACTCCGGTTCCCGGAGCAGCAAGCTATACCTGGAGCCTGCCGCCGGGATGGACATTGATTTCCGGCCAGGGGACCACCCAGATCACCGTAAGACCGGGCAATCCCAATGGAATGATCAGGGTCAGCCCGTCGAATGCCTGCGGCCAGGGATTTGTCAGCCAGTTCCCGGTCAGGTCGTTCCGTTGCGGTAATAATAACCACGGAGGCGGGCACTTCAATAACGATCGTATAACAGCAGAGGATATACGCACATGGCCCGTTCCGGCAAACGATTTCCTGAACCTCGATGCCGGCAAGCTTACGGCAAGTAAGATCGAGATCCGTAATATGGATGGACAGATAGTGTTTGCCTCTGCATGGCAACGACGCATTGATGTCAGCAGGTTGAGGTCTGGCATTTACCTGTTGGGTGTGTATACCAGCCAGGGATTGATCTGGAAAAAGATAAACATAGTCAGATAACGAAAAGCCCGGAATTTCCGGGCTTTTTCATTTGAACTTACGACTGCCGTCCATTTTGTTTGGATGAAGTAGATCGATAATAAAGATTCATATTGGCGGATGTCACCATAACATCCAATCATTATCAATATTTTCTTCTCTTGCCGTTGGTTGTTGCAAACCACCCGTCAGTTCCGGCACACGCCGGTTGACGTATTTTTTTAATTCGCTTACCGTGGCATGTTCGCGCTGTTGCATACATTCCAGGATACTGTATGTAAAGACGCCATTTTCCAGGGAACCTTTCTCCAGTGCAAATTGAGTTCCGCCTGCTGCCGATATGATGGTAGCGCCCGTGTTCTTATCTACGTTCACAAATAAATCCTGCATCAGTTCGAAACCGTTTCTCAGTTTCATCTCTCCCGGCGCGTTTTTATATTTCACAGGTTTGATGCCTTTCAGTCCCAATGTATTTTTAATGGAATCAAGCTGCCGCAGTTCAGATTTATCCACTTCACCGCTGTGGCAGGCATCCAGCATCATCAGTTTTTTGCGGGCGGGGATCCCATCCAGCAGGTCTTCCAGTAATTCATATGGAATACCATTCTGTTCCGGTTTGTCAAATTGTATATCATATGACGAAAGAAAATAATCGTAAGTACTGCTGAACAGGCCGTGCCCGGAAAAAGATATCAGTACTTTATCGTTGATATTTGTCTTAGTCAGCTTTTGTTTCAGGGCTTTGATATGATCTTTCGTCACCTCTTCATTGAACAGCGTATCGATGACCATCCTGTTACCATATCTGGCCTTGAGCATGAAGGCCAGGTCGCGGATATCTTTGACACTATAACGCAGGTTGTATTGCGGATCGGAAAACCGGTCGGTGGCCAGGCCTATAAAATATAATAAAGCCCCGGAAGGCTTTTCCGGCGTATAATGAACGATCAATGGAGAGCGGTAACTCTCAGTGCCGTTCACGTTCATGACCGAAGCTTCAATGCGGTTTTCACCGTCAGACAGGTTGATGTTGACGGTTGCCGTCATTTCTTTTTTAACTTTCTTCCGGATACTTATCCCACCTTTTCCATAAAGAGGCGATCCATTGACCCATACCTGGTAACGGTCAAGCATATATGTTTTATCCGACCCTTTCAGTTGTAAGGGTAATGTTCCATCGGGTTGTTCATCTTTGATCTTTTCCCTGTCAACCCAATCCGACTCCGGGATGCTGTAACCCGACCTGAATGACGTGGTGTCGATTCCCAGCTTTTCGATCCTTTTATCATAAGCCCTTTTATAGGAACGGATCAGGGAACTGTCTGCCCTGCCGATAGCCTCCAGGACAATATCCGGCCGATTATATTTTACATCAAGCTGTCCGAACGACAGTACGTCATTATTGATCACGTAATGTAAACCCTGCGCACCCTGTTTAGATCCCATGTAATAGCCGTTCTCCAGGACAAAGACGTAATCGGTGGTGTCGATGGGTATCAAGCGGATCTTAGTATTGGTTTTCCTCGAAGTAAGGAATATCGTTTCATTCGGGGAATTCTGCTTATCCTTCATGAGGCTGTAGAGTGCGTTGCTGGAGTCCATCATCATGGTTAAATAGGCATTATCAGCAAATGCCGCTTTGTTCGCCTGCATATTCTTCATCGTTGTACGGTAACCTTCCACCAGGTTATCATTATTGAAATAATCGCGGCTGATGATCATGCTTTTATCCGGTGAAATGGAATCTTCCAAAATCTGTAATGACAGATCATTGCTGTGAGACACACTGCCAGAACGAAGATCCCAGTAAAAGGGCGGCGTTGGGTCCTGCTTCATTCTTTGCTGTTGTGCCAACATTTGTTTATTTAGCTCGGTTTCATTTTCTTTCTTTTTCTCGGTGATCAGCCTGTTTTTTTCCTGCTGGCTCATAGATTTAGCGGAATCGTTCATATGTAGCGTCATTTGTGCCGCGTAGGTCATGATCTCATCGAGTTTTTTACTATCCTGTGCAGAGAAGCCCATGTCGTATTTCGAATCTGTGTAGACGATATCGCTGGTGGAGGAGAATCCGGTTTTCCACACAGGTATATTGTGTTTTTTCAGTTCGATCATTTTTTTCTTCTGCATATTATACGAAGCAATGCCTTTATCGTTTTTCAACAGAAAATATTTGCCATCGGGTGAAAAGCAAGACATATGAATAAGGCGGTCGTTATAGAATTCCTGTAAAACGGGTGTCAGGCTTTCCAGTTGCCAGGCATTGACATAGGAACCGTCATTATGCAGGCTGTATGCAAACAACACCGAGCCGTCTGCACTGAATGAGATGTTTTTTATGTATTTAGATGAGGACCTGACTCTTCCCAGTTCTTTATCTTTTTCTATATCCCATATCAGCAAGTTTCCTTCCCTGTCCGCAGCAACCAGTTTCTTTCCGTTCGGCGATGTTATCATTGACGTGATTTTTATAGGCAACATCAGCGAACGGATGACCTCGCTTTTATCTATGGCCGCAGAATTTTTTACATTGACCTTATACCCAGGCATGTCTTTGAATTTTTCCATCATTTCCTGCTGGATCAAATCGGATACCTCCCGCATATAATCTTCCCCCAACATCTGGGTTAGCTGCTCGTTCCCGGCACCGGGTGATAAGGGTTGTTTGACAGGCTTGGGTTTCTTGCTCAAACGGTTGATGGAGATGATGTCAACTTTGGATTTCTTATCATCATCGGAAATTTTATATGCGAGACTGAGCAGGCAAATGCTGTCCTGATAGCGGATGAATGATACATTATTACTCAGGTTAGTGAGTTCGCATTTTATTTGTTGCGACTGGTTATCCCAAACGGAATATTTCATTTGCTTACCCGATACCAGGGTTTCTATATCATTGGCCTGTGTTTTTTTATTCGCCGGAGCGGGTGGTTTATTAGGTTCGAAATTATTCAGCAGGAACCAATTCCCATCCGGGCTCATCGAAAAATCATCCGAACAGGTAAAAGGATAGGATCGAAGCAGGTTACCGCTTTTTGTTTCCCACTGTAAAACCCTGTATTTAGGTGTGATCATGCTGGAGCCGGTAATTATCGACAATGTGATAAAACTATTGCCGTCTTCCATGAACATAACTTTTTGTACCGGGCTGCCAACAAAGATGGACCGGATCTCGGCACCGGTTTTCGCATCCCATAGAATGGCCAGGTACCTGGCGTCGCCGGTGATGATCAGTTTTCCGTTCGGTGAAATATCCATGCAGCGTGTCTCCAAACTGCCATGAATGGGCATAACGAGCCTGGGTGTTTGCGCTTCTGCAACAGGGAAGATAAAAAGACAAATGACCAATAAACCTATGGTGGACTTGATAAAATGCATAGCAGCAGACCAATTGGGTTAACAATGATGGTTCAGGCAGGTGTGCGCTTCAGGTCAGCGGGGAAAGTGTGATTCACTGGGTACTCAGAAACAGGGAGGCAAGGGTAGTGTTCGGGGAAATACCGGACGGTGATCAAGATAAGCATTAAAATGAAAAACGGACCTGTGTTTAATCTGTTAAGAGGGCTTGAGGATCCCGCAACGGTTGGTTAGAGTTCCACAAACCCTTTTCTGATCGCTTCCAGGGCAAGACCAACGCGGCTTTGTACATTGAATTTTTTAAAGAGGGTTTCCCTGTATCCGTCGATGGTGCGTTCGGCCAGGAACATTTCCGCCGCGATCTGCTTATAGGTGAGGTCGGAACAGGCCAATTTCAGGAAATCCTTTTCACGTTGGGTTAAAACCAGTTGCTCCTGTTCCTGTTGTGCCAACAGCAGCCTGCGGTAATTGACATTTACTGCATCGGCATTGTAATAGCCTTTCTGGTAAATTTCATCCAGTGCTTTTTCAAGTTCATCGGGGTGGGTGTCTTTCAAGAGATAGGCGCAACATCCGGCTTTGATCATGCCTATGATGGTTTTATCGTCATCGTTCATGCTGAGCGCCACCATTTTTACGGCGGGATATTGTTGCTGCAGCCATGCTGCCGTTGCAATGCCGTCCATTACCGGCATGTTCACATCGATCAGCATCATTTCGGGTGCAGCCGTCAGTGCAGACATTTTTTGCTGAAGATCTCTCCCGTTCTTTGCATCCACCAAAACACGGTACCTGTTAAATGATTCAAGCATTAAGCCGAGGGAGCGCGAGAATAATTGGTGATCGTCGACGATGCCGATGGTGATTTGTTTCATGCTTGTCAGGATTGGTTCAACGGTATGTCTATTTTAACGCTGGTTCCGCTGCCGCTCTTTCGGGGCTGCCACAGGATAGTTCCACCCAGCAGGTGTGTCCGGTGTTTCATATTCAGCACGCCAACTCCGTTTCTGCTGGTCTCATCCAGGTTCATTCCCGAACCATTATCTTCTATGCCTAGCTGTATAAATGGCTTTTCCACATGCACTGATATACTTATTTCCGTGGCCCCTGCATGCCTGATGGCATTTTGTATCGCTTCCTGGACGATCCGGAAAAGAATGATCTGCAATTCGGCGGACAAAGGAATGGGGCCATGCCCATCGGAATAAATCAAACTGACTTTTCCCGAGCTGTTGATTCGCTGGATCTCCGCCTGCAGGTTTTCCTGAAAACTGAACTGCTCCAGCCATTCCTTGTTCAGGATCTTCGATAAGGTCCGAATTTCCTGTATGGCCTTCGACAGGGTTTCATTGGCCGAACTTAATGTTGGCGGAACCTGCTGCAGGGAACGTTCTGTAATACCCAGCAACATGCGCGTACTTCCCAGTAACTGACCGACATTATCGTGCAGCTCCTTTCCGATCTGCTCAAAAGTATGCTCCTGCACTTCCACCTGCGATTGAAGAAGCTGTTGCTGAAATTCCTGTTGCATGTGTCGTTGTTTGAGGACCAGGTTGTTTTGTTTATGACGGGCGAACACAAAAAATGCAATGAAACCAATTGACAATAATACAAGGATGATGCCGATGGCACCCACTATATGAACGGTTGTTTCCGTTGATTGTACTTGTAATAAGCAGCCAGACAAGCGAAGCATAGTAACAGGTAATAAAACACATTGGTGATGTTTCGTAAAATACGGAAAACTTCATCCGCATTTTTTAATTTCCAGAAATTAATTTCCTTCAATGTGGTAAAGCCCAGGAATAGCAGGCTTTGATACATGATACAAGCTGCAGATCCAAAAATCAGGATCTCTGATGATCAGGTGATACTCCTTCTGTAATAGCAGGTACAAATAATACAAACAGAAGAGTATGACGATCACTAATGGCTACCGAAAAGAGTTAATATGCAATATATTCCAGCCCCTCCGAATACAATTTTCTATAAAGCTCCATCCAAACGCCGACAAAGCACCCAGTAATAAATAAACCCGTTACCCAGGATTCACTTCGGACCAATCAAAATAAAGAATGAAAAACCAGCAACCCATATCCACTAACGAGAACAGGCTAAATATACAATGTTCTGTTGAACGGGTATCACTTACATAGGGGATCACCCATACTTCCACTACGGTTGATACAATAGTAAAAAAGCAGCTTGACCAGGCAAATATAAGCCGGCTCGGAAACCCGGTAAGTTACCAGGGATACGATGCCGGCCAATAAATGAAATATACTGGTACGTTTCCATAATTAAAATTCATCATCCGGACAAGGAGGTTTGCAGGGATCGCCGTAATTGTAGATCCTGGTTTCATCGATCTTACCATCAAGCCTTTTTATGGGGGCCATAAAAATGCTGACATCGCCTTTTTATATATGTACAACTTTGCCGTCTTTTATAATGTCATCAGTGTAGCCATTAAGTATATTCGAAATCCCTTAGGTTCAAACAGTGTATTGAGTGCATCAAAAAATTTACTGTCCATGGCTACGCTGGAAAAGAAAACCTGGTTGCCCCCAGCATCAGGCGTGTTGATATTTATCCTGGAAATATTTTTATATACTCCTTTGCCACGGCCGGGTCTTTGATTTGCTCCGACACGATAAGAATCTTCAATAAATTTACTTGCTTCCGCTTTTTTGAGCGAGGTATTCGCGATGATCAGATCTTTATTCAAGCCCGATGATTCCTTTAACGAACTTCCAGCGAGCTTATGTAACCAATTCAGCAGACTGAAAATGAAGGCACCTGCGGCAAGGCAAGTAGAAGTGAATGTGTTCATGATTTTCATATCAATTGTTTTTGTTTATACAATATTCGGCCAATGGTACCTGGGCATTTTGGGTATTATTCACGGAAACGGTACGGGAAAAAATCCCGTGACCATATCATACGTGCTTTCAGGAAAAGTAATGGGGGTGTTTCAGAGCGTTAATTAATAAATAAATGATTTTATGTAAACAACTGTTAACCAGTCTGCATAGTCGCTTTACTAACATGGGGCATTACAGGAGGAATTTTCCCGTCTAATTAATACGGTTAATTCCCTGAACGCGCGCCAAAGGGGTGTGATAGGTTTGCGTCAACGCCATTTTCCTTGAAATCAAATAAAATGTATTGTATGAAATCGATGATTTATCTATACCTGTTTCTTTTTACTCGCAGGTTCATTACAAGCCCAGGTAGCTGATCCCTTCGGAAACTATTAATGAATCCCAAAACGTTGAGTAAAAAGCACACAAAGGAAATTCAGAAAACCACGATCACCAAAAGTGGCAAGTGACAGTACGGTACAAGTAGAAAATATAGATTCCGCGTATACGGTGGATACACAATATTGATCCGCCCGCGCGCCATGATCTATGGATTAACATCACTGAACAATGCGAACAACGATGTGCTAAATTCATTGAACGGAACAGGAAGGCTTGGAATTCATTTTCCTGCTGATAGGAAAACACGGAGGTTTAAAACTGAATATGGGTGTGAACCTGCTAAATGCGAACCCGTCTAAAGGCATTTCACGAGATTCCGTAGACTTTAATTCACTCATGTTCCCCGAATCAGGAAATTTTGGGTTCCTTTTTAACCCATCAGTCCGGCTAAAAAAATGGGATAATGAAGAACATTCCCTTTGGGCGGATGCTTCTTTTGCTTACAGGAAAGTAGCGGTTGACAGCTAATATCGGCTTTAAGTCGCTTGTGTACAGTGTCGGTCTCAAATACCAGTGGAAATATAAAATTGATGAGGAAAAAGGGAACTGCTGTTTACCCTGATGCCGTATTGGAATTATTTTAATATCCCCGATGAGGACGTTACCAGATTCAATACGATTCTTAGTGATTCATTATTTGAAAAAGTCAACAGAACGGCGGCTATTTCATCCATTGGGGTCAAAACTTCCGTTCAGTATAAAAATCCTCTTCTTTTTTGACCTGCGGTATAACAATAACACCAAACGGTTGAATGATGATAATCCGCTTAAAGGAACCAAGGTGAACATAGGTTTTGTTACGGCCTTTTCTCTGAAGCAATTTTAAATGATGCAAGCCGAACAGGCAACTCATTTTAAGTAATATAATCCCTGTGTAAACACAAGGCCCGGAATACCGGGTCTTGTTGTTTACAGAGAAACCATTTATGATAAATCGCCTGAATTTCCTGATATTTGATCGCATGACAGCCAGGGAATACATCCAATACTTACATCTTCTTCCTCATCCCGAAGGAGGCCACTATGCAGAAACATACCGGAGCGGTAACAAATTTAATTTTCCCGGCTTTGAGGGAGAAAGGGTTTTGGGCACCAGTATTTATTTCCTGCTTGAGAAAGGCCAGCATTCAGCCATGCACCGGATCAAAAGCGATGAATTATGGTATTATCACGATGGGGGCTGCCTGGAGATCATCGAAAGAAACCCCGATGGGTCAGAAAAAGTGACGAAACTTGGAAAACGTTTGGATCTTGGCGAATCATTGCAACACGTGGTGAAAGCGGGTACCTGGTTTGGTGCGAGGCCGGCTCCCGATACCGCATTCAGCCTCGTGGGATGCCAGGTTAGTCCGGGTTTTGATTTTCGTGATTTTGAACTGGAATAAACCTGGGCATTTGTTTAACAGTAGCCTCTGTCTTCGCAGATGTATTTCAGCCTGGTCACAAGCTGCATATCCACACTGCCCAACTTCAGCATCATACAAGCATTCATCTATTCCTGCTGAAAGAAGTATCTTCCCTTTGAAATTATTCATCCATGCAAGTTTCATCAGCCCATCGCATCATCGGTATCCTGGGGGCCATGCCCGAAGAAATTACCGGGATATTGGGTTTGATCAGCGACCGAACTGAAGAGACCATCGGTATGCGAACTTATCATGTTGGTTTTATACATGGCAAGCGGGTAGTTGTGGCTTTTTCACGCTGGGGTAAAGTGGCGGCCGCCACAACCGTTGCCACTATGATACAACGATATGGCGTGACCGAACTTTTGTTTACCGGTGTAGCCGGTGGCATTGGGACCGATCTGCATATCGGCGACATCGTTTTGGCTGAAAGACTGATCCAGCACGACATGGATGCCCGGCCGATCATCCCCCGGTTTGAAGTGCCGCTCCTCGGGCAGTCATTCTTTTACAGCCGCCATGAAGCAAAAGAAAAAGTATTCTCCTGCCTGCAGGATATGCTCGAAAAAAAATCCATGCATGAAATTTTATCAGAGGATTCCATTCAGCGGTTTTCCTTACATCAACCAAAGGTTTTAATCGGCGATATAGCCAGTGGGGATCGTTTTTTTGCTTCAGGGGATGAAAAGGAAAATTTGAAAAAGTATTTGCCTTCAACAGCCTGTGTGGAAATGGAAGGAGCCGCAGTTGCACAGGTTTGCTTTGAGCATGGTTTGCCCTTCCTGGTTGTGCGCATTATCTCTGATACGGCTTCGGATGATTCTCCCGCCGATTTCAAATCATTTGTGCGTGACATTGCCACCGCATACAGCCGGGAGATCATTGATCGTGTGATGAACATCATGTAGTGCGGTTCTCTTGACCGGATGATCGGATATTTTCCGGTATCCATTTTTTATCTTCCTTTTTGCCATTCCTTTCTTTCCTGTTATCTTTATTCCGGACAGTGAAATCAGTATTCTGCATATTTCTCATTTGTATTTCCATCTGTTGTTTTGCCCAGCCTTCGGCAAATATGACAGATAGTGTAACAACCATCCCCTTATTAACTTCTTCCCGGCAGGATGCTTTGCAATATCTCGACAGTATCGGACTTATTCCCGCCAGTAAACACTGGCCCAATATCGACCCCTTCCAGTTTATCCTGAACCTGAAACTTAATGTGGAAAAACCGGAGAGCATTTATCCTGGCAGGGAAACCAATTTTTGCGGCTATGGCGCCATTACGTACCTCGTATTGCAGGATGATCCGCTTGGATATGCCCGGACACTCGTTCGGTTATATACCGACGGCCAGGCCGATTATGGTTCTGCCAGGTTCAGGCCTTCTAAAGAAATTAAGCCCGCAGCCGGAAAGCTCCGGTTCAAAGGGGTGCTTGATATCAGGCCCGCCGAGCAACTTTGGTTTCTCGTTTTGGCCGATCATTTTAAGGGCTACCTCAATTTCTTCAACCGCCGGTACGATCCTGGTGATGAAAACAGCATGTGGGCAGCGGTGAACTACGCGAAGTTCAACCGGATGGCACGTAAGCTGCTGCACTACCAGGTTAAGGCTTATGGATCAGACCTGTTCCGCCCTTCCATGCATCATACCGATGAATTCATCAGTAAACTGACTTATGATGGTGTGGTTGTGTTGTACCTGAATAACCGGATACTTCACAAAAAAAAGCTGGACAAGATCAAACTGGCCATACCCACTCATTATGTAGTGCTGCAGAATATCCATAAGGATGGAAATACGCTCACCATGCAGTACTGGGATTACGGCAGTAAAACCCAGCGCCAGATGACGCCATCTTTCTTCCGTAAACTCGTATTTGGCATTTCTTATTGTACTAAAAAAGCGACCCGTGAATAAATGGCCTGCACGATATATCCTGGCATTTCTGACAGCCATGACACTAGTTGCCTGCACCGGTAAGAATATTACCGGTAAATTCTATACCGACCACCGGGAACAGATCGACACCATCAAAAACACTTTTGAAGAACTCTACAGCCAAAAGCCATTCTCACTCACGTTCTCGGATAAACGATTCCGAACGGTTACGCTCGATATCCAAACGGACAGCATGACCTATATCTACGATTTTCTCGTCACCGACCCCAGGCTGACCGATACCTTGCAACATTACCAGCTTGATACCGCGGTGACCAAAAGGCTGATCACCCTGATGCAATCCATCAAATGTACCTGGGTCAACAGTTTTGAGTATTATGCCGACGGGATCAGGAAATCACTCATTTTTATTTCTGTTAAACCGGTTGCCTATAAACCCGTTTTTAAGGCAAGGCGGTATTATATCCTCACATATTATTCCCAACCGCAGCCATACGACAACGAAGGCCGGCTGCTCGACAAACGCCGGACACGCCGCCTCCGGAAAATCAACGGACAGGTATTTTATCGGATCAACGATACCGTTTGCTACACCATCTCCACCCAATTCCGGTAGCTCAGATATCGGCTTCTTAAAACAGATGATTTTTTATAGCACTTAAGTTATTACCAATCAATAGATTGAAAAATATTTTTCATTAATATAAATTAAACGTTTGTTTAAATTCAAACAACTGTTTAATTTTGCCTCTCATTTTGTAAGCTATGCCATACAGTGACAAGCAAATTGGTATCATGGAATCGGCGGAGGCGCTTTTTGCCGAAAGGGGATTTGCCGGAACATCGGTCAGGGATATAGCAGATAAGGCCGATGTTAACCTGGCCATGATATCCTATTATTTTGGATCGAAGGAGAAACTGCTGGAATCCCTTTTTGCCTGGCGGTCCGAATCCAACAAACTCATCCTGGAAGAGATCGTCGGTAAACCGGATCTCAGCGCCCTCGACAAGGTGAACCTGCTGGTGGATCATTATATCGAAAAAATTCTATTACAGCAGAATTTTCAAAAGGTTTTGGCCCGCGAACAGGTGAACAGCAGTACCGGTCCGGTTGCGGAGTTGATCATCAACATGAAAAAGCAAAACCTCGGGATCATCAGCAGGTTGATCAACGAAGGTCAGCAGAAAGGAGAGTTCAGGTTGGATATCGACATTCCGCTCATGATGATCACCATGGTTGGAACAGTAAACCAGCTTGTTACCACCAAGCAGCATTACTGCGTACTGAGCGGAATGGGATCCATGAGCGAACAAGCGTTCCGGTCGAGCATACATGAAAAACTCAGCCGGCATTTTAAATCACTCTTCAAAATGATGTTAGGTCATGAAGTATAGATCATTTCTTTGGCTCCTGTTAGGCTTGGCCGCTGGTATTCCGGCGCAGGCACAACAGGCACCGTCCAAAAAACTGACCCTGCAGGAGGCGGTCAGGCAAAGCCTTGATAACAGTAAACAACTGAAAAAAAACCAGGCACAGGTTGATGAAGCGGTTGCCGCATTACAGGAGGCAAGGGAAAAAAAATTACCGGGAGCCAGCGTCAGCGGTTCATACCTGAGGTTGAACAGCGCCAACATCGATATTAAATCAACATCGTCGGGCTCTTCCACAGGCACGCCATCATCTTCTGCCTCGCCGAGCCCAAACCAGGTCATTTACGGCATGCTGAATCTCTCCGTGCCGGTTTATGCGGGAGGGAAGATCCGGTATGGTATAGAATCGGCAAAGCTGCTTGAAAAGGCCGTACGGCTGGATGCCGACAATCAGCAGGAAGAGGTCATTCAAACGGCTATAGAAGCATATGCGAACCTGTTCAAGGCTAACAGTGCCGTCAGACTCATGAAGGATAATCTTCGGCAATCCGAAGAAAGGGTCAGGGAACTGGCCAACCTGGAGAAAAACGGTTTGCTTGCCCGTAACGACCTGTTGAAGGCACAACTGCAGACCTCCAGTAATGAACTGGCCGTTGTTGATGCCGAGAATAACAGGCAGATGGCTGCGCTTGTGCTCAACCTGCTCGCAGGCTTTGCACCTGAAACAGAAATTGATCTTGATACGGCCGGCATTGCCAGGAAGAACGATGAACGTACCCTCGAGGATTTTTTGCGGTCCGCGAATGAACAGCGAAAAGATCTGGCAGCCCTTGAAGCCCGGCGAAAAGCCGCCGAAACAGGGGTAAAAGCCGTGCGGGCCGATATGCTTCCGGCAATACAAGTAACAGGCGGGTATGTAGCCGCCGATATTCCCCACGTACTGTCCGTTACCAATGCACTGAACCTGGGGCTGGGGGTATCCTATAACATTGGGTCGCTTTGGAAAACAAAATCAAAGATCAGGCAGGCCGAAGCACGCGTACGCCAGATAAGCCTTTCGGAGTCGTTGCTGGATGACCAGGTCAGGCTGCAGGTAAGCAGGAACTATCTAACATGGATGAGTACACGAAAAAAGATCGGTGTCAACAGCCTGGCGGTTGAACAGGCCACCGAAAATTACCGGATCGTCAAAAATAAATTCGATAACCAACTGGCCACATTGTCCGACCTGCTGGAAGCGGATGTGGCCAAACTTCAGCAAACCCTCGCTTATACGCTGGCCAGGGCCGATGCGTTCGTGGCTTATCATAAACTCCTGCAATCCGCCGGATTGTTAAACGCCGAATTCAAATAAATTATTCAATACAAGCAGTATGGAACACAAAGCAAATACTAAACATACAAAAGAGAAAAAACGTAACCCGGTTTTCATCATCATCCTGGCCGTCTTACTGGTTGGGGGAGGTTGGTTTGGACTGGCCAAGTATTTTCACGGCCTGCACCATGAGGAAACGGATGATGCGCAGGTGAGCGCCGACATCAGCCCGGTGATCCCACGTGTTTCCGGCTATGTAAAAGAGATCAGGGTGGATGATAACCAACTGGTGAAAAAAGGGGATACGCTGATTGTGCTGGACGACCGCGACTTTCTCGTACGCCTCGAGCAGGCCGAGGCCTCACTGGCCAGTGCCCGCAGCAGTCTTGATTATGCCCGGGCCAATACGGAAGCCGCGCGCGCCAATATCGGTACGGTGAAAGCGTCCCTGCAAACGATCGATGCGCAGATCGAAGCGGCAAAGATCACCCTGTGGCGGGCTACACAGGATTATGACCGGTATGCCAACCTGATCAAAGATCATTCCATCACACAGCAACAATATGAACAGGCGCTGGCGGCTCGGCAGAGTGCCGAAAAACAAGTGGCCGTTCTGGAAGGGCAAAAGCAACAGGCCTCCAGGCAAACCAACGCCACCACGGTTCAAAGCGAAGCAACGGCAACCCAGGTTAATACGGCCGGTACGGGTATCCGTCAGCGTGAGGTGGATGTGGAAGCCGCGAAACTTAATTTATCTTATACCGTGATCACCGCTCCTGAAGACGGAATGGTTTCAAAGGTGAACGTTCAGGCTGGTCAGTTCGTTCAGGCGGGCCAGTCGCTTTTCAGTATTGTGCACAGCGAACACAAGTGGGTGGTTGCCAATTTCAAGGAAACCCAGTTGAATAAAATGCTCGAAGGACAAAAAGTGGTTGTGCATGCCGATGCATTCCCGAATCATTCATTTGAAGCAAAAGTGGGTTCATTCTCACCCGCAACCGGTTCAACATTTGCGTTGTTGCCCCCGGATAACGCATCGGGGAATTTTGTAAAAGTGGTGCAACGGCTGCCGGTGCGTATTGAATTCGTGAACCCGTCCGATAGCCTCGTCCGCAAACTCCGCCCGGGTATGAATGTGGAAGTGGATGTTCACCTCGATTAATCAGGAACCGTTTTTTGAATCATCAACCGGCGATTTATGGATCAGTCAACATCATTGGTAGAATACGGTTCCCGCAGGGTGATCATCACGCTCACAGCCATCATCTGCGCGCTGCTCGAGATCGTTGATACCACGATCGTAAACGTGGCTTTAAATGATATGCAGGGAAACCTGGGAGCCACAACGAGTGAAGTGGGATGGGTTGTAACGGCATATGCCATCGGAAATGTGATCATTGTACCCATGACCAGCTGGCTTTCTCAGCAATTCGGCCGGCGAAACTACTTTGCCGTATCCATTATCCTGTTTACCATCAGTTCATTTCTATGCGGCAATGCGAGCGGTATCGCCGAACTCGTCATTTTCCGGTTCATCCAGGGCCTGGGCGGCGGCGCGCTGCTGGTTACTTCTCAAACCATCATTACTGAAAGTTATCCGCCCGAAAAAAGGGGGATGGCACAGGCCATTTACGGCATGGGTGTGATCATTGGCCCTACCCTGGGACCGCCTTTAGGTGGATACATCATCGATCATTTTTCCTGGCCCTATATCTTTTATATCAATATCCCGCTTGGCGTCATTGCCACATTACTAACGTTACAGTTTGTACGCAGTCCGAAGTATTCCGAAAAACGAGCGATCAAGGACATCGACTGGCTGGGCATCGGTCTGCTTGCCATCTTTATCGGATCGCTTCAGTATATTTTGGAAAAGGGCCACGAAGAAGACTGGTTCAGCAGCCAGACGATCATTGTGCTTACCGTAGCTTGTGTGTTTGGCGCTTTCTTTTTTATCTGGCGCGAACTCACGTACGACCATCCTGTGGTCAACCTCCGGGTACTAAAGAATGGCAACCTCCGGGTGGGAACGATCCTTTCATTCATCATGGGTTTTGGTCTTTACGGATCCACGTTTATCATCCCCTTTTACACGCAGGCAAGCCTGGGGTGGACGGCCACGCAATCCGGTTTACTGATGGTGCCGGCAGCGTTGACCACCGCATTCATGATGCCGATCATCGGGCGACTCTTGCAGGCGGGCGCGCGGCAAAAAATACTGGCGGCCATTGGGATGTTCATGTTTTTTATTTTCTGCTTTTGGGGCTATAAGATACTGACGCCTGATACCGGCAAGGATGCGTTTTTCTGGATGTTGATTTTCAGGGGAATGGCGCTTGGGCTCCTGTTCATACCGGTTACCACCATGTCGTTGAGTACGCTGAAAGGAAGGGAGATCGGGGAAGGCGCTTCGTTCACCGGGATGATGCGTCAATTGGGTGGATCTTTCGGTATCGCCCTGATCACAACATTCATGGCTCAACAGGTGATGGTACACCGGGCCGACCTCGTTTCTAAGCTGGATGCCAATAACCCGGCGATCCAGAACCGGGTACAAACGATTACCCAGGGGATGACAATGAGGGGCATTCCCGCCAACACCGCTTCGCAAGACGCCTACAAACTGATGGATTATTCCGTCATGAAGCAGGCCATGGTTTTGTCGTATATGGATGTCTTCCTCTACATTGGTCTGATGTTCCTCGTATGTGTTCCATTTGTTCTGATGGTGAAGGAAAGCAAAAGGAAAAAAGCGGTGGACATCAGTGAGGCCCTGCATTGACGTAAGACCCTGCCTCCTTAATTTCCCGTTCTGATCTATATCAGATTTTTAGAGCCGCCGATTCCTTATCTTGGCAGTGATCCTGCGCGGAAAGTCTTTCCGCATCACACCGTTACAGATCATATAAATCATTCGATCATGAAACATTTTTCAACCTGTTTGTTGTTAACATGCAGTTACTTCCTGCAATCTTATGCCCAGGTCAATACGCGTTCTGATGACAAAAACTGGTCGGCGCAATCGGTTGCCCTGGCATCCACTCCGGAAGCGGATTTCATCATCAGGCTCGGTGATGTAGACAACCTGGGTTTTGGATGGCCCGAAGGTTTTGACCCTTTCTGTTCAAGGACCACGGATGTGCATGGCTATCCCTGGGATGCACGGGCGGAAGATCTTCCGGGCTTCGACAGGATACTGCTTTCATCCAAATATAAACCGGACGATCCGAGGGGTTGCGGGGCAGACGGGTATTCGGGCTCCTACGACAAGGTCCAATCCAGGCCCGTCATTTACCGGTTGCCATTGAGTACGTTGAAAGGCGCAGCTATCAGTAATGCATACCTGCAAATATTCATCGACGATTTCCAGTCTCCCAGCCTGTGTTCTAAATTCAGGATTACGATCAACGGTAAAAGATTTGCCGAAGCTGAAAAATTGCTGAATGTGATAGACCAGACGGGTCCGGTGGGTAAACTGCTCAGTATCCCCATGCCGGAAGAATTTTATCCGGAACTCAGCTCAACCGGCGAACTGGCCGTTTATATCGATGAAGTGAACGGTTCCGCCGACGGCTTCGCCATCGATTTTATACGACTGCTTGTGAACCGGAAAATGGAGAATGCCTGCCGGGGCAGTATCCGGGGCGTGGTGGTGGATAAGGAAACGCAATTGCCTCTCAAGGGCGCCAGTGTGTTTATGACCGATAAAAGGACCATTGTGACGGCTGAAGACGGACGGTTTGAATTTTCGGATATCCCCACCGGTTATGAAGTGTTCAGCGCCAACCTGACCGGATATAATGAAGGCGCCGTAGCGGGGGATATTGGGCAGGGAGATGATAACCCGGAAGTGGTGATCAGCCTCGAAAAAGGAAAACAGCCGGCCCGTTTCGGCAACCGGGATATTCGTGCCGGGGAATCCATCAGCCTGAACAATATCCTCTTCAACCTTGGCAAGGCTGACCTGAAGGCGGAATCTTTTCCGGAACTGGATAAAGTGGTCGCATTCATGCAGGCCAATCCCAGTGCGGAAATTGAACTGTCTGGCCATACTTCTTCGGAGGGAGAGGCTGCCATGAACCGATCACTATCGTACAGGCGTGTACGATCCTGTAAAGAATACCTGGTTGCAAAGGGTATCGACCCCGGCCGGGTGATCGCCGTAGGTTACGGTCCAGACCGGCCAGTTGCGCCGAATGATTCCGAGCCAAACCGGGCCAAAAACAGGCGGGTGGAAATGCGGGTAACAAAAATGTAATGCGGGAGCTGCCGGGCTATTCCCTGACTGGCGGGATGCTCCGGATGAATGCGAGGCAGAGATTGGTCAGCACCGTCGTTCCTTTGTCATTCAGATGGTCCTGGTTCTTAAAGAGCGACAGGTCGTTGAATGCCATGTTTTCCTGGAAATCCACGTAAGGGGCGCCGGTTTTTTCAACCAGCCTGCCGATCAGTTCGCGGTTCTTTTTGTGCAAAGCGGGGTCGAGGGCGTTGTAGAATCCCGGGTCAAGCGGCATGGTGATGAGTACAGGCTGAATATGCCTGGATTGAAGCAGCGCAACGGTATGTTCCAGTTTGGCATAGATGCCTTCGGCCAGGCTTGTATCGATGAAATATTTATTCCACAGGTCGCGCCGGGATTGGTAATTCGAATTCCTTTCGGCCACACTCACTTTTGAATAATCATTTTTCTGCGCCTCATATCCAAACCATTTATCTTTTGCTTTTTTATTCAGGAAAATCTCTTCCGGATCGATTCCGCAGGTGGTGATATGGTATTTTTTCAGGAATGAATTATCGGTATAAGGCAGCCCCCAGTGATGGTATAATTTGGCGGCACCATTGTCTTTGTGTCCGTCGAAATAAAAAGTAAAATAATCGATGGGGATGATGACGTATTTCGCGTGTTGGAAATCGCCGATACTTCTTTCGAGGATCTTCAGGTCGATATCGAGGGGTTTGTTTTTGTCCGCGATATTGATCGTTTTCTCCGGGAACAGCGTAGGGTTCATACCCCAGAAAGTGTGGCTGGTGCCGGTAATGATATAAACGGCCTCTTTTTTATTCTTTTCAAACAGTAGTCTTTTCTTGGAATAGATGCGGTCTTTTTCCAGGTACCATCCCAGGGAGAACAGCAATATTCCAAAGATGCCCAGGTAGACCAGAAAGTAAGTCAGTATTTTCTGTAAAAAGCGTTTCATCAGAACTGGAAATAAATGAATGATGTATTTTCTTTCAGTACGATCTGTTGCAGAAGGAAATAAATGGTGATGAACAGGATGATATTGACAACGATTTTATTTTTGAAATAAACCACATCCCTGGTGTCACGCCGGATCTTCCAGTCGATAAACAGCAGTGGCAGCGAATACATCAGCAGTGTTTTGGCGCCAACGGGCATTTTTAAAAATTGGGAGGGATGATGGATGGCGTCCTGAACGATGCGTTGTATATACCCGACCGATGTGCTGATGTCGGGCGCCCGGAAGAAGATCCAGGCCAGGCAAACGATGCCAAAGGTGGCGATCATCTGCATGAGTTCCTTCATATTCGGCAGCATCCTGTTTTGCGCCACCACTTCCGACACATAAGCACGGTTACGGTCCGCCAGCAATAAGGGAAGGAAGCAGCAGGCATGAATGAAACCCCAGATGATGAAATTCCAGCTGGCGCCATGCCAGAACCCGCTGACCAGGAAAATGATAAAGACATTCCTGACCGACATCCACTTACCCCCTTTAGATCCCCCGAGCGGTATGTACAGGTAATCACGGAACCAGGATGAAAGGGAAATATGCCATCGCCTCCAGAACTCGGCGATGTTGCGGGAAAAATACGGGACTTTGAAATTGCTCAGCAGTTCGAATCCGAACATTTTCGATGTGCCGATGGCAATGTCCGAATATCCGCTGAAATCACCGTATATCTGGAAGCTGAAGGCCAGCACGCCAATGATCAACGGGAAAGCGCCCAGGTGTGTGTAGTCATTAAAACAGTTATCGGCCACCACGGCCAGCGTATCGGCGATCACCACTTTTTTGAACATGCCCCATAAGAGCAGGCGGCAACCGTCCACAGACTGCCTGTAATCGAATACCCTTGGCCGTTGTACCTGGGGAAGCAGGTGGTCGGCGCGCTCGATCGGGCCGGCAACAAGCAGCGGGAAGAAGGATACGAAAACGGCATAATCGATAAAATTGGTAACGGGCTCTCTTTTTTTCCGGTACAGGTCGAATACGTACGACATGCCATGAAAAGTGTAGAAAGAAATACCCACCGGCAATGCGATGTTCAATAAGGTTGGGTTGGTGTGGATACCGACCGCTTCAAATGCCCGTTGAAATTCTACCGCAAAGAAATTATAGTATTTGAATACGCCGAGGATACCCAGGTTATTCACCACGCTCAGCCATAAGAACATCCGCGCTTTTTTCCTGTTCGGGGAAGCAACGCCGAATCCGTATAAATAATCCAGCAGGGTGGAAATAAACAGGAGAAATAAGAACTTCCAGCTCCACCAGCCATAGAAAAAATAGCTGGCCACCATGATAAGGATATTCTGGTTGCGCAGGTTCTTGTTGAATACAAACCAATACAGGATGTAAACGATCGGGAAGAACAATAAGAACTCTAAAGAATTAAATAACATGCCGAGCTGTATAAGTTATTTAGCAAATCGGGCCTTTATGCGTTGACAACCGCATTGACCAGTGAACGGTGTATGAACAACGCATTGCCAAACTGTGGCCTGCGGTGCAGGTTGTTCACATCCATACTAAAGATGCCCAGGAAGGTATATTCGTATTTTTCCAGGAAGGGGATCATTTCACAAAGTTTAACGTGCAGGTTATTTTCTTTTGAAAAGCCCACCTCCGTGAAGATCATTTTTGCTTTGGCCTGGCTCAACGTTTTATGGGCGCCGGTCAGTACTTTCAGGTCGTAACCTTCCGTATCGATTTTCAGCAGGTCGATCTGGCCGATCTCCGGGTGCTGCTCCAGGTAGTGGTCCAGCGTTTCAACCGAGATCCTTTCCGAGCCCATCGATCCGCCATGGCCGATCGTTTCGGTTTTGAGCGTGTTTACATTGGTATGTTCATCCGATTTAAGGGGAATGTCCAGGCTTTCGATGCTATCTCCCAACGCAAGCTGGTTGAGGATGATGTTCGGGTGCCCGCCCGTGTTTTTGCCCAGTTTCCCGAAGGCTTTTGCAAAAGGCTCAAAACAATAGATCCTGGCCTGGGGAAAATGCTTATGATACATCAAAACCGTATCCCCCACATTGGAACCCACATCAAATATCACCTGGAAGGGAAAGCGGATCCTGTGCTTCAGGAAATAATACAAATGGGTGCCTACGGGCAATTTATTCACCTTGTAAAACCAGATACCGGTCAGGTCAACAAGCTTGTTCTTAACTGCGGAAAAAAGGGATTTGCTCATTAAAACAGTATAAAATCTTGGTCAATGGCTGTAAATGTAAACATAAATACACGTATTACGCCCGGGTTCAGGACCCAACAGGGTAAAAAAGAGGACAGGTAAAGCCAATAAAAATTTGATAATCAATTTATTATATAATATTTGGAAAAGGGGCGTTCACAGTACAATAAGGATGTCCATTCTGCGTTTAGAAAAGGCGTAAAAGCCTGGGATGTGCATTCATCCGACCCCTGACATATGCGGAAATGGTTCCTGATCATAATATCCATGTTGTTGCTTTCATTGAACTTCATCCCGGTTGATATCAACGGGGTGCCCGAATACAATGGGCAGGAGCGGTATGTGGCCAACCTGGGTCATTTGAAGAGCATAGCCCAGCTTGAACAATATGCCGACCGTTGCGCGGCCCTCAAACAATTTGATACGCATTCCCCTCAATATGTTGCCGTTCTTGCCTATCTGATCTCCTGCCGTTTTTATCATGGGTTTTCTCATTGGAAGCTGAGCGAAAACTGGATCGCCGCCGCGGGTGAAAAGTTCCTGGGATTTGGCCTGGCATCCAAGGTAGATCCCGAAGAGATCATGCAACATCCTTATGCGGCCTGCTCCCAGCAGTCCATTGTGATGATGTCGATACTGCGCAACAAGGGGCTTGCTTATCGTAAAGTGGGGTTCCCTCACCATTACGCCCTGGAGGTTTTTGTCAATGATCAATGGTATTATTTCGATCCCAACATGGAGCCCCGCATGACATTACAGGACCGGACACACGATACATGGGCCGGGATCAACGACAACCTGAAATCTTACTACAGCCCGATCATCCATCATAACCTGGATTATCAGTTTGGCAACGGGCAGAAAGCCGAATTCGGTTCCATTAACGAAATACCCGCCCGTAATGCTTCGCTTTTCCAGTCGGCCACGGCCTTTGCATCCCGCATCGCCTGGATATTTCCGCTGGTCATGGCTTTTGCGCGTCGCCGCAAGCCATTCATGTATGCTGTTGGGCCGGTCAACCGCCGGGTGGTGTACCGTATCCCCAGCCACTATCCATATTACAGCTAAGCCGTATTTTTGGTGACCGATCACCAAACCTCATCCCGTGTCTGTTACGATTCAAAGCAAGCTGCCCCAGGTGGGCACGACCATCTTTACCGTCATGAGTTCGCTCGCGGCGGAATACAGGGCCATCAACCTTGGACAGGGTTTCCCGGATTTTCCGATGGACGAAAAACTCGTTGCACTGGTGAACGAAGCCATGAAGGCCGGTCACAATCAGTATGTGCATATGGCGGGGCTGCCCTTATTACGGGAAAGGATATCCGAAAAAATAAACAAACTATACGGATGCGCCGTTGATCCGGATTCAGAGATAACGGTAACGCCTGGGGGCACTTATGCCATCTATACCGCGCTGACCACCATCCTTCGCCCCGGCGACGAGGTCATCCTCTTTGAGCCGGCATACGACAGCTATATTCCCAACATCGAGATCAATGGCGGGGTTCCCGTCAGGATACCGCTGCGATACCCTGATTATTCCATTGATTGGGATGAAGTGAGAAGGCGCGTCAATCCCAGGACCAGGGCCATCATCCTGAACTCCCCCCACAACCCAAGCGGCAGCGTGCTGGGCGAACAGGATATCGAAGAGCTGCGTTCCATCGTGCAGGGTTCGGGTATCTGCATCATTTCTGATGAAGTGTATGAACACCTGATCTTTGAAGGACGCAGGCATTTGTCGATGCTCCGTTACCCCGACCTGTATGAGCGGAGTTTTGTCTGTTTTTCTTTTGGCAAAGTATATCACTGTACGGGCTGGAAGATGGGCTATTGTGTGGCACCGCCGGCCCTGATGAAGGAATTTAGGAAAGTCCACCAGTTTAACTGTTTCACATGTCACAGCCCGGTGCAACATGCCCTGGCGGCATTCCTGCTGGAAGAATCGGCATACCTCGGTCTTGGCCCATTCCTCCAAAAAAAGCGCGACCATTTCAGCCGGTTGATGAAACAGACCAGGTTTCATCCCCTGCCATCGTACGGCAGTTATTTTCAATTATACAGTTACGCGGCCATTAGCGACGAACCCGAGGCGGATTTTGCCATCCGGTTAACGAAGGAGGCCGGTGTGGCTACGATTCCGGCTTCGGCATTTTATAAAGAGCCGGTCAATAACCAGGTCCTCCGGTTCTGTTTTGCCAAGAAGGAAAGCACGCTGGAAGAGGCGGTTGACCGGCTGATCAGGATCAATTTTTAACGGCGGCGGAGGTCATACCCCGAATTGAGTCAGGTGATGGTCCATGTGTTTGTACATGCTTTGTCCCCACTGTTCGGGTGTAAACCGGCCGAAAAAGGGATGAGGGTATGGGGATATCCCCTGGGGCCCCGCATCGAAAAATCGGTTGATCATTTCCGTTAGTTGCTTCATTTCCCTGGCAAAATCACGTTCGTCGCGGATGATGAAATTCGGTGCGGTGGGGAGGTTTTTTTTCCACGGGCTGTCATTGTACAGTTTTGATTTCATCATCCAGCCCAACAGGCGCCCGATAAACATCCGTGGCAGCGGTGTAGGGCTCAGGGGCACCTTGAAAGCCTCCTGGCAATGTGCCAGCATCTGTCCTACGTTCATTTTGCCCCACTGCGCCTTTGTGTCCGGTTGCAGCATTTGGAGCCGGTGAAGGATCTCTTCCCGGGTCGATTGATCGAATAAATTCTTCATACGGTTAAGTTGATTGTTTCAGGAAACGCGGTACTGCGGCAGGTATGCCTCGGCCCTCGGCAGGTCTTCCGGCACATCGATCTTCACGCCTGCATGTTCGGTGAGCACCATCCTCAGGGGAATGCCATGCTCGAGGTATCGCAGGCATTCGATTTTTTCCGCATCCTCGAGAGGTGTAACCGGCCAGGAGGTGAAAGACAGCAGGATATCTTTCCGAAACGCATAGACGCCGATATGTTCATAATAATTCACCGCAATGTCTTTGTTCCTGTGGTAGGGCAGCGGGCTACGGCTGAAAAAGAGCGAGTTCATCCGCAGGTCCACGGCCACTTTCACGTAATTCGGGTTATTCACCAGCGACTGATCGGTGAATATTTTCATGATCGATGCCACCTGCACGGAGTCGTCCTTGAAACTGTCAACCAGGTTTTTCAAGGTCGGTCCGTGCACAAAAGGTTCATCGCCCTGGACATTCACGATAATGTCCGCGTCCATATTTTCCACGGCTTCTGCGATCCTGTCGCTGCCGCTTTCATGTTCTTTGCGGCTCATGATGGCCTTACCTCCGTGCCGGGTTATCTCTTCAAATATGCCGGGATGGTCTGTTACCACCCAAACGTCATCAAATATGCCGGTGGCCACCGTATTATCATAGGTATGCCGGATCACGGTTTTATCGCCCAGGGGCTGCATCAGCTTAAAGGGAAATCGGGTGGCGGCATAGCGCCCGGGGATCATGGCAATGACTTTCATGTACGTATCAGTTTAGTTCCGTCTGGCCCGTATCTGGCAGTGAATCACTTTCATAGCCACATTGCTGGCATTGGTATACCTGTTCGGCGGATATGGCAAAACTAGAAAAAAGCCAGGTCAGTACGGCCGTCAGCATGTTGCCGGCGTTTCGTTTGGGCATTTGTAAGAACTGGTCGGATCCGCATCTTGGGCAGCGTGCCGATCTGCGGTATTCCTGTTCAAAGGCCAACAGCATGTCCCTCGCCGTCGGTTCATCTTCCTGCGATACCGCCAGTTTGATGCCGCCGATGGCATTGGTCAGTATCGGATCTATCGTTACGGTGTTTTCATCCAGCAGGAAACAATGGATGCCGGCATCCTGCAACCGGGTTAGCCAGATATTGGCCGAAAAGTAATTATCAAAAGTCTTCAGGACGACGATTCCCATGCCTTAAAGATATACCGGAAAAACCGATGTACCTGAACCCTGGCGGGACGGTCTCATTTATCGGGCAAGACGGGTGTGGAAAGCCCTGGATTGAACTGGAAAAAAGCCCCTTCCACATTGGATTTTGGCAGATTATTTAAATGGCTTACCTTAGATTTCTCTTTAGGGAGACAAAGCAACCAATCCAATACCTGCTGAAGGAATTTCCTGCCCGTCATACATTGTTAAAAATCACTCATGAATATGAAGAAGATCTACTTAATTATTGTGGCCTTATTGTCCTGTTCCGCCATGTTCGCGCAAACGGTTGCCATAACGGCTAACCCCGGAACCAGCGGAAACATTGTTATCGGCCAATCCAATTACCACGTCAGCGAGTCGATATATACCGATGCGGAGATCGGTTCTGGTAATTTTATTACAGCCGGTTCCGCCATTGAGGAGGTTTATTTTTTCATTAATACATTGGGTACAGGTACCACCATCAATAATTTCAGGATTTACATGCAGAATGTGCCAGCCGGAACAACCACTTTTACGAGCGGCACGTATTCTTTGGTAGGCTATACCATGGTATTTCTGGGCACCCTCACGGCAACCCCGGTGGGGCCGGTTGGTATAACGCTTACCACACCATTCGTGCGCACAGCGGGCACCAACCTCCAGGTACTGATCCTAAGGGAAGATAACACAACTCATACCGGTTATATCTTTGACGCAGCAGTTGGTAACAATACTAACTCTACCGAACTTAGCAGTCGTCGGTACAATAATACCACCGCACCTGTTGCAGGCGTAACAACTCTTACCGCCACCAATTTCCGCCCGGCTATAGCTTTCGTACATACTTATGCCATTGATGCGGAGATCCTTGATATAGCCACACCAGACATAACCTGTTACAATACCCCACAGACAATGTCTGTTTACCTGTACAATGCCGGTACCAGCAGCATTGCCGGCGGTGCCGCATCCGTTACGCTAAAAGTGGGTGGCGCCAATACCTATTCCGGTACACAAACCAATACAGGTGCCATTGCTTCAGGTGCGTTTGAGATCATCAATTTCACGGGCATCAATTTGAATACAGCCGGTACAAATATTGACACGGCATATGTAACCCTGGCGGGTGATGGAACCAGCTTCAATGATACCCTGGTAACGGCCAGTGTCACGGCTTCCACGCTGTCAACCTTCCCCCTTGTGGAAGATGCAGAGGCCACGCTGACGCCATTCCCTGTATTCAATTATGCTCAAGCGATCAATATTGATCAATTATGGACCATCCAGGCAGGCGACTATACCAATGCCGATATGACTTCGCCGCTCGTTCCGAGGGCCCCAGGCACTCAGTTCTACCTGTTCGACAGTTATAGTGGCGCCAGTACGCTCGGTTATTCCAGCCGCCTCTTCAGCAATTGTATCAGCATCCCCAGCAACAGCACGGCACTTATGACTTTCTATATGAGTCATGACAATATTTTCCCTACCGACCTTGATAGTCTTTATATTTCCGTATCAGCCGATAAGGGAGTTACCTGGACGCGCGTCGGACCCGGTTTCCAACGTCCGGACGCCACAGCAGCCATCCCGGTGTGGAGGATCGAATCAGTTGACCTGTCGGCTTATGCCGGACAAACGATCCAGATCGGGTTTGAAGGGGAAAGTAAATATGGTAACGCATTTGGTGTGGATGATATTGAGATCACGGTCACATCACTCCCCATCGTATTGTTGAGTTTTGATGCAACCCGTAATGGTTCGGTCAATAACCTCAAATGGAGTACCAGCCAGGAACAAAACAGCAGCCGTTTCATTGTAGAGCGCAGCAGCAATGGCCGGAGTTTTGAAGAGATCGGTGTGGTGGCCGCTTCAGGTTACAGCAACGAAACACGTAACTATCGCTTCACCGACCCGAGCCCGGTCAAAGGCGTTAACTATTATCGTTTACGCATGATAGATATGGACAATACCTTTAAGTACAGCGAAGTGAAAAACGTACGCAATATGGGCGCCGCCGAGATCGCCTTCTCACCCAACCCGGTGATTGGCCAGATCCGCCTGTCTATTGATGCCGATAAAGCCGAAAGGGCCAATATCCGCATCACAGATATCAGTGGCAAGCAGGTGTACAGCGGCAGCTTCAACGTGGTGAACGGTACCAATGTCAATATGATCGATACCGATAAACTGGCAGCCGGAACTTATTTCCTCCAGGTTCAAATGAGCGAAGGAAACCTGGTGAAGAAGTTCACGAAACTGTAATGAATAATTTCATAAAATGATCAAAGCCGCCGGAAAATCCGGCGGCTTTTTTAATGATGTTCCGGAGCAAGTATCCTGATGATTTCAATAACAACAAACCCCGCCATTGGCGGGGTTTGTTGTTATATGCTATTGGATTAGTTTAATTGTTCAGCATCAGCGGCATCACCAGCATCAGCAGTTCTTCGTTTTCCGATTGTTCCGAAGGTTTGATGATACCGGCCTTGGTAGGTGTGCTCAGTTCCATCACCACTTCATCGGTGTCGGTGCCGTTCAGCATCTCGATGAGGAAGCGGGCGTTGAAAGCGATCTGCAGGTCTTCCCCATCATACTGACAGGCCATGCGTTCGTTACCTTCAAAGCTGAAGTCCACATCCTGTGCGGCCAGCTGCAATTGACTTCCGCTGATGGTCAGGGCAACCTGGTTGGTGCTCTTGTTACTAAAAACACTCACCCGGCGGAGGGCGTTTTGGAAGTCGCTGCGGTTTACGACCATCTTATATGGATTATCTACCGGGATGACCACTTTATAATCCGGGAAGCGGGCATCGATCAGCCGGCAAACCAGTTCCGTTCCGCCATGTACAACAAACAGGTGGTTATTATTATAAGAAACGGTCAGTTCGTCATCATTGTCGGGCAGCGCCGATTTGAGGAGGTTCAGCGGCTTTTTCGGAACGATGAAATGGTGCTTCTGCGGACATTTCACGTCTGAACGTGTAAAACGTACCAGTCTGTGTGCATCCGTAGCCACGAATGTGATCGATTTTTTATCAAGTTCGAAGAACACCCCGGTCATGGCCGGCCTGAGATCATCGTTGCTGACGGCGAAGATGGTTTTGTTGATCGCAGTGACAAGGGCCGTGGAAGACATCGTAAAAGAGCTGGCGTCATCAGCCGCAGGCTCTTTCGGGAAATTATCCGGGTTTTCACCCATGACCTTGTATTTGCCGTTATCGCTGGTGATCTCCACACCAAAGTTCTTATCGATATTAAAAGTAAGCGGTTGCTCAGGGATGTTTTTCAGCGAATCCATCAGGATCTTGGCCGGTATGCAAACCTTGCCTTTGTCTTTCGCCTCAATGGTCAGGTGAACCTTCATCACGGTTTCAAGGTCGGTAGCAACCACCGTCAGTTTATCCTTTTCGATCTCAAAAAGAAAATCTTCCAGGATCGGTAATACGGTGTTGGCGTTGATCACCCCACTGATTTGTTGCAGTTGTTTGAGCAAAGCCGATGAGGAAACGATAAATTTCATATATGTTGGTTAATGGAAACCAAAGATAAATTTTGGCCAGATTGCAACCAAGATTATTTACCGGATGTTGATTTCTTTCCTGCCAGGCGCCAAATCCGCGTCTGGGTGTAAATTGCATCGTCATTGAACAAAATAATTCCGGTGAGATGAAAAGGGTCGGTTATGATGGGTCGGGGCATATGCGTTTGAATATAGGGGTCGATCAGGCCCTGAAAAAAGCCATGCAATATTGCGCTTACCAGGAACGCAGCCATGCGGAGGTCAAAGAGAAACTCTACAGTTATGGCTTGCGCAGCTCCGAGGTGGATGAACTGATGGCCAGGCTGATCGGTGATAATTTTCTCAATGAAGAAAGGTTCGCCATTGCATATGCCGGTGGTAAATTCCGGATGAAGCAATGGGGAAGGCAAAAGATCCGGTATGCGCTGAAGGCAAAAGGGATCAGCGATTATTGCATCAGGAAGGGTCTGGCATCGATCGACGCCGGAGATTATGAGCGTGTAATGGAAAAACTTTTCCTGGCTAAAAAGAAAAACCTTTCATCCGAAAAAAACCTGTTCACCAAAAAGGCGAAGATTCGTCAGCACCTGCTGCAAAAGGGGTTTGAGGCCGATTTGGTGGATGAGTTGATCAGGAAAATTTGATTTATGACGTGTGATGTATGATGTGTGATGTGTGTTGAATTTTGAATTTTTAATTTTGAATTTTTTTTGGGTATGCAAACGTATAAAGTTGATGCATATTCTCTTTAAACCTTAAACCCATATGGCCGAAGATCTGCATATCACCCGTGGTAATAAAGAAGAACAATACGGCGCTTTGTTTCCCCAGGTCAAAGCTTTGCTGGAAGGCGAGCCAGACCTGGTTGCCAACCTGGCAAACTTAACGGCAGCATTGAAAGAGCAGTTTGGATGGCTTTGGGTCGGTTTTTATCTTGTGAAGGAGGATGAATTGGTGCTTGGACCGTTTCAGGGGCCCGTTGCCTGTACGCGTATCCGTAAGGGAAGGGGCGTTTGCGGAAGTGCCTGGGAGCGGAACGAAACACTGATCGTGCCTGATGTGGAAAAATTCCCCGGTCATATCGCCTGCAGCAGCCTGTCGAAGTCGGAAATCGTTGTTCCCCTGCGAACCAAGGGGCAGGTGGCCGGCGTACTGGATGTTGACAGTGCCAGCCTCGACGCATTTGACGAAACAGACAGGAAATGGCTCGAAGAGATGGTCTTGCTCATTGACATGCAGCAGGTAAAATATTGAGCATGCATGGAGCGGTTCTATATAGCCGCATGATACATTTATTTCTGGCAATGTCAGTCTTCATTTCCGGCATCCACCAATTTAAAACCGATGCCATGCAGGGTTTCTATTTTAAGGAGTCCGTCAATGGAAAATATTTTCCGAAGTCTTGAAATGAATACATCCAGGCTCCTGCCGAAAAAGAAATCATCCTGTCCCCATACGGCCGTGAGGATCTGTTCCCTTTTTAAAACTTTGTTTTTATTATCCAGCAAAAATTGAAGAAGGGCGGCTTCTTTTTGTGTCAGTATGATCTGTTCCTTTCCGCGGAGCAACAGGAAATTATCCGGATCGAACGAATACGAACCTGCCCGGTAAGTTTTTTTTACGGCAGGCCCTGTTTTTTTGGCACGGGAAAGAAAGACTTCGATCTTTAAAACCAATTCTTCCATGTTGAATGGTTTCACCAGGTAATCATCGGCGCCGATGCGCAGGCCCCTGAGCCTGTCTTCTTTGAGGGTTTTGGCCGAGAGAAAAATCACCGGAATGTCCTGGTTCATATTCCTGATGGCTTCCGCCACTGAAAACCCATCCATGCCCGGCAGCATGATATCCAGGATGCAGAGATCGAAGGAACCCTTGCGGAACGCATCCAGGCAGGCGTCGCCGTCGGAGCAATGGCACACATCGTAACCCTGCGCTTCCAGGCTGTCTTTGGTAAGGAATGCAAGTGTTTCATCATCCTCTGCATAAAGTATCTTATTCCTGCTCATCGGTTTGTTTTATCCTGGTTTTCTGTTCGTTTATCGGATGAGTATGGTCATGCTGGTACCCGAACCAGGCACACTCTCGGCCTGTAAGGTCCAGCCATGTAGTTGGCAAATTTTGTGAACATAAAAAAGCCCCAGGCCAAAACCCGGTACCGGTTTCTTTTTCTCTTCATGCACCCGGTAAAACTTTTCAAATATGTGCTTCAGGTCTCGTTGGGCTATTCCAATACCATTGTCTTTGATCCTGAGTAACAGGCCTTTTGGCTTTTGTTCCAGGGATATTTGTATCAACGCCCGTTTCTCGCAATACTTGATGGAATTATCCAGTAAGTTATAAATGATATTGCTGAAATGAAAGGGATCGGCGATGATGATCCTGTTTCCTGAAAAGGGCTGCCAATCGATGATCGCCTCGGGGTATTTTAACTGTATGATGTCGATCGTTTTATGGATGCTGGCCATGATATCGATCTTTTCTTTTTCCAGCAGCATGGGGTTGTTTTCATACTGAGCCAGGTTTAGTATTTTTTCCAGGTGGTTGTCGAGTTTCCTGCCCTGTTCCGTTATGATCCGGGCGTATCGGCCCAGTTTTTCATCACCCGATACCTGTTCATTTTTACTGATGAACTGTGAGGCGATCAGGATCGATGCAAGCGGCGTTTTGAACTCATGCGTCATGTTGTTGATGAAATCCTTTTGCAGCCTGGCGTATCGTTGTTGCTGAAGGATGATATACAGTGCATAGAGATAGATCAGGAGGATGACCACCATGATGGCGCAGACGATGATCCAGCCCCGTAACGATTGATAGATAAAGCCTGTTTTACCCGGAAAGCGAACGGCAAAATAATAGACCAGGTTTTTTACTTTGGGAAAATAGGTGGAAGGGTTCGATGGGTCTTTTTGATTGATCCGCACATAACTCCCGTAGAGCATATCGTCCGTCTCGCAATCATAGATCGCGTATTCAAAATTTGTGTTGATCCCCTTGGCCCTGAATTTATTGACCAGGAGCATTTCAAGCACTTTTGCCTGAAAATCATTTCGCATGTTTACCACATAATAATCATCCGACAGCCTTTCCACCGGGTTGGCGTGTGGCGTGGTATACCCGTAGTAACGATTGATCTCTCCCGCAACTTCCAATAATGAAACCTGCACATTCTGGTTAAACTTTTTCTCCTCTTCTTCAAATGCTTTTTTAAGCCAATACACCTGTATGGCTATGATGCCAATAAATGCGACGATTCCTGCCAGTACAATGATTTTGACTTTGTTGGGCTTCACGTTACAATGTTACTGTAATTCAGGCGCCAGCGGCATGATTTACAAATTATTTACAAATTATTTGAAAGCGGATAACAGCCATTCCGTTTACCAGTATATAGTTTCACATTTCCAAACTGCAGTTGGAAAAACGCAAACCATCATCTAAAAAATTTATTATGAAAAAAATGATCATCCGTGCATTTGTTGCTGTTGCAGCTTGCACGCTCATGTCTTTTACATGGAAACCTGCACCTTTGGTTTTTTCTGTTTCACCGGGAACATCTAATGTGACCTGGGTAAATGAAACCTACGATTTTGGAGAAATTTCACAGGGGAAACCGGTATCCGTTGAATTCGAATTCACCAACAGCGGAAATGAAGCCATACTTGTTTCTGATGTGGTTACCAGCTGCGGTTGTACGGCGCCTGATTATCCAAAAGAACCGATAGCTCCCGGTAAGTCTTCCAAAATTAAAGTGACTTATAATGCCGCTTCGCTGGGGGTGTTTTCGAAAACAATTGCCGTGAACTTCCAGGACCCGGGATTGAAAAAAGTACTCAATATAAAAGGTACGGTGAAATAAGGAATGAATAATAAGGAATGAATAATAAGGAATAAGGAAGGGGTAAATTACTTTCTCATTTCTCATTTCTCATTTCTCATTCCTTATTTCTTATTCTACTTCCCCTCTCCATCTTTCCATCCCCACAAATAGCGGCATGCGTATGTTCTGTATGGCCTCCATTTGTCTGATAGGCGGATCATTTCCTGCCTGAACGCTTTCTTGTCGCTCATATCGAGTTTATATAAACGGGCCATCGCCTGCTGAATACCGAGGTCATCCAGGGCCATCACGTCTTTTCTTGCAAGGGTAAACATGAGGATCATTTCGCTGGTCCAGCGGCCCACGCCTTTGATCCTGGTCAGGTATCCTATCAACGCTTCGTCTTCCATGCCATGCAGTACAGCATCTGTGAGTTTTTCTTCGATGAAAAAACGGCAGACATGCTGCACATAATTTGTTTTGGCATTCGAAAGACCAATGCCCCGCAGTGTGTCGAATGGAACGGCCAGTATCTCCTCGCAGGTAGGAACATCCGAATCAAACAGGTTGTGAAAACGTTGCTGGATAATAGCCGCGACTTTTGTACTCAGTTGCTGGCTCGTAATCGAACCAACGAGTGCCAGGTGAACATGCTTTTTCTTTTGTAACCTGACGGGCTTTTGCAGGGCGATGATCTTCGCCAGTTTTTTGTCTTTGCTGAGATGGGCAATATGTTCCATGGGTTCCGCCGTTTTTAACTGATGTCAAATGTAGCGGAATCATACTATCCGTCGGCCCACTTTTTAAATGCACTGACGCGTTCGCGGCTGACAATGAATTCCTCTTCCGTTTTGAGGTTTTTGATGGAGAGTTTCAGCCGGTTGTTATAATAGGGTTTTACGAGGTCGATCATTTTACTATAAACGATCATTTTCCGGTTGATGCGGAAGAAATGGTAAGGGTCCAGCAGCGGCTCCAGTTTTTCAATGGTATAATTGATGATGAAGCGGTTGCCTTCGCGGTCTACCAGGAAGACGGTTTTGTTATCTGCGGTGAAGTACGCCACTTCTTCTGCCTGGATGAAAAATGTCCTGGAGCCAACTTTGGCCATGAAACGGTCTTTATACCGATTGTTTATACCGTCTTTGATCTGGTGTGCCCAGTGCGTGTAGTTGGGTGGCGCAAAACTGCCTGCCATGTCTTTGTATTTTCGTATCGCCTGTGCGAGCGATTCGGCCGTAACCGGTTTCAGTATATAGTCGATACTGAAATGCTGGAAGGCATCCAGCGCATATTGGTCGTAGGCGGTGGTGAAAATAACGGGCTTGTTAATACGAACCTGGTTGAAGATATCAAAGCTTTGCCCGTCCGACAATTGTATGTCCATCAGCAATAAATCCGGGTGTGGTTTGCTGTTCAGCCAGTTGACGGTCTCTTCGATACTTTCCAGTTTACCGGCCACTGTTATAGATGGGTCGTAATCGTGCAGGAGCATGGAGAGCCTGTCGGCCGCCAGCATTTCATCTTCTATGATCAGTACGTTCATGGATCAGGTTCAGTTTGGATTGATCAACGGGAGTGTGACGGTAAAGCCCGATTCATTTTTCATGATACCCACTTCCCGGTCGCTCACCAGTTCATAACGCTTCATGATGTTTCTCAGTCCGATACCGGTGGAAGGCTCGGTGGATTGTTTGACCTGCAGGTTATTGGTTATGACAATGCTGTTGTTACCATTGGCATGAAGGCTGATGTGCAGTGGGCGATTCCTGCTCACCACATTGTGCTTGATGGCATTTTCGATCAGCATCTGGATAGCAGCGGGAATGATCAGCCTGTCGCTGTATGCTTCCGGTATGTCGATGCTTACCTGTAAACCGTCGCCAAACCTTTTTTGCAACAGGAAGATATAGGGGTTGATATAATGAAGTTCTGTTTTCAGCGGTACCAGTTCATTCTCGTGGTTGTGCAGGATATACCGGTACACTTTTGAAAACTCTTCAATGAAGCGGTTGGCTTCACTGTGGTTTTGCATCACCAGGGCAGACAGTACATTCAGGTTGTTGAACAGGAAGTGTGGATTCACCTGGCTTTTGATGAGTTGTAATTCTGCGAGTGCCTGGGCGCTCTTCAGTTCTTCCGCTTCCAGCCGGCTCGACCTGTATTCCTTGAAATAGAAGATGATGGTATTGATGAGGTGAAACAGCAGGTTCACCAGCCATGCATACATCAGGTTCAGTTTGATCGGGGTGAAGTTCTCGGACAGGGAAAAGGAATGAAGGGCCATGCCAACAAACAACACCACGGTTAGCGCCACCAGGGTGGAAAGGACGCTGCCTGCCAGGAAGAAGCCAACCGGGAACCTTGTCTTGTAGTTTTCCGGTGGGATTTTTTTTCTCAGCAGCGGTTCAATCAGCCGGTTTCCTTCCAGCGTCAGAAAGGTGATGGCCAGGATGGTGCCGAAGGCCACATACCACTCTATCCGGATATTGAAATAATCGTAAACCTGGCAGAATTCGGTATTCAGGTATGTGTATACCGAAAGCAGGAGGGCAAACAAATATCTGAACCGGTGTGTGAACATGGCTGATAATTAAAATGCATCAACGGTTTTAAGGCTAAAAAGTTGACCGTTGATGCATTTTTTAAAGATTGATATATTGGATTAAGGAAGCAGGACCCTGTCGATCAGGTGCACTACACCGTTGGTAGCCACGATGTTAACGCCGGCCGGAACCACGATGTTGGATGCCGGGTTCGCTGAACCGGTGATTTTAACGGAGGGCGGTGTTGTGGCAATGGTCAGGCTGACACCGGATTGGATGGTGGCGGCATTACCCCCTGCGATCAGGTCGCTGGCAAATACGTTTGTTGGCAATATGTGTGCTTTTACAATAGCTGCAACAGCATCTACCGGGGCTGCGTTAATGGTAGCTTCATCTGGGAAGCCGGCGGCAGTGAAAGCGGCATTGGTTGGAGCGAAAACAGTGTATTTACCCGGTGCACTGATAGCGCCTACCAGGCCGGCACGTGAAACTGCAGCTACGAGGAGCGACAGATCCGGGGTTGCAATGGCCAGTTCTGCAATCGTTGATGTAGGCGGAGTCAGTACACTGGAGATCACGTGGATCACACCGTTCGCTGCTGATACGTCGGCAGTTTTAACCTTGCTGCCATTCACAAATACGCCATTGGCGTTTTTAGAAGCATAGATATTTTCACCGTTCAGGGTATTCACCGTATCACTGGCAGGAACACCGCTTGAGGCTATACGGGCCGCAACTACGTGGTACGTGAGGAGTTCTGCGAGATCAGCGGCACTCAGTGAATTGATGGTGGCACTGGTGATTCCGGATGCGGCGAAGGCTGCATTATCCGGGGCGAAAACGGTCAGGGTTCCAGTGGATAAGGCGGAAGCCAAACCTGCTTTGTCAACCGCTTGCTTCAGCAGGCTGAAATTGGCATCGCTGCTTACTATTTCGGCGATGTTCTTGGGAGCCGGGGCCGGATCGTCTTTAGAACAAGAAGCGAGGCTTCCGGAGATTACCAATCCTGAAGCTATAACCAGGAAGGCATTACTGAGTTGTTTCATCATTTTCATGTTTATTCGTTTTATGTGATAACAACAGAATTTGATAGTCAGGGGTGGCTAAAATGGAGTGAAACGTGCAAAAAACAGGAGTGAACTGTATTAATAAGTGTTTTTTCGTGTTCAGTTTCCGGGGTACCTATTCTCAACAGGGCATGAAAAAGGCCGGGAAAACCCGGCCTGAGGATCTTTCTTTGACAGAGGCATCAGGCAATGCTCCAGCTCATGCTTCCGTCTTTTTCATCCTTGATCTGTATGCCCATCTCCATCAATTGGTTGCGTATCTTATCCGATGTGGCGAAGTCTTTTTTGGTTTTGGCTTCCCTGCGGATGTCGAGCAGGAGCTGCATCACTGATTGCAGGCGTTCATTGCCGGCTTCGTCAATGGCCTGCAGGCCCAGGATATCTTCAAGATATAGTTTAAAGCTGGTTTTCATCTTCCGGATCGTCTCCGGTTTCAGGGCGCCTGCCGCAATATGCCCGTCTTTGATCGAATTGATGACGGGTGCCATGTCGAACATGTTAGCCAGCACCTTGGGCGTGCTGAAGTCATCATCCATGAATTCAGGCAGTTCGTTCAGCAGGGTATTGATCCTGGCGTCCAAACCGGCATCCAGTGCCTCGCTGCGGTCTGTTTCCGGTAATTTGTTCAACTGCACATAGGCCTCCCATAGACGCCTGAAAGCCTTTTCGCTGGCCTGCAGCGCCTCATTGCTGAAATCCAGCGTGCTGCGGTAATGGCTTTGCAGGATGAAGAAGCGTACCGTCATGGGGTGAAAGGCCTGGGATAATAAGGGGTGTTCACCGCTGAATAATTCCGTCAGCTTGATCACGTTATTATAGCTCTTGCCCATCTTACGGCCATTGATGGTGATCATGTTGTTGTGCATCCAGTAGTTGACCGGCGACTGGTGGTTGCAGATGGTACTCTGGGCGATCTCACTTTCATGGTGCGGGAACTGAAGGTCCATACCGCCGCCATGAATGTCAAAACGTTCTCCGAGGTACTTGGTGGCCATGGCGGAGCATTCAATATGCCATCCCGGGAATCCCTCGCCCCATGGGCTTGACCAGCGCATGATGTGTTCGGGCGGGGCCGCTTTCCATAAGGCAAAATCTGCACGGTCGCGTTTTTCTTCCTGCCCTTCCAGTTCGCGGGTTGTTTCCAGCAGGTCTTCCAACACCCGTCCGCTCAGTTTTCCGTAGTCATGCGACGCGGCGTATTTCTTCACATCGAAATAAACGGATCCATTCACTTCATAGGCATATCCTTCACGGATGATCTTTTCGATCATACCGATCTGTTCAACAATATGACCTGTGGCCGTAGGTTCGATGCTCGGCTCGATGCAGTTGAACTGTTTCATCGCCCAATGGAACAGGTTGCTGTATTTCTGCACCAGCTCCATCGGCTCCAGTTTTTCCAGCTGTGCCTTTTTGCTCACCTTATCTTCCGCCTCACGCCCTTCTTCTTCAAAATGACCGGCATCGGTGATGTTTCGCACGTAGCGTACCTTATACCCCAGGTGAACCAGGTAACGGTACACCACATCAAAAGTGATATATGGCCGGGCATGCCCGAGGTGGCTTTCGCCGCTGACAGTGGGTCCGCAGACGTACATGCCAACATAGCCAGGGGTTACCGCATGAAAGATTTCCTTTTGCCTGCTGTATGAGTTATATATTTTCAGTGACATGATGTATGTTTTTCTGCTAATCAAACCATGCAATTCAGCAGGGGGTGATCAGATTGAATAGATGATATGTATGCCGTAACGGATGGATGTGCCGGGGCACAAAGATAGTTATGAGATGCCGCAAGGGCAACAGCAGCGGGAGATAATTAGAAAGGGCGAAGGGCGTTTCATGATAGCTAAGATAAGGAATTTTACCCGATTATTCAACAGGTGCATAATGCAGGTCGGCAATGATGGGATAATGGTCGCTTAATTTCCGCCGGATCCGGATGTATTGTTCCACACTGAAGCGCTTATCGGTAAAGATATTATCGATACGTAAAGTCGGACTGATGCTGTAGAATGTTCGGCCTGTTCCTACTCCCTTTTCCACGAACGCGTTTCGCAAACCCCTGCCGATGTGGTTATAGGCATAGCTGTTGGGAACATCATTGAGGTCGCCGCAAACGATCACCGGGTATGGGCTCTGGTCGATCTCCTCCCGTATGCGGTCGCTCTGCCGGTAACGTTTCAGGAATCCTTTCCGGAATTTATTGATGACGCTTTTGGAACGCTCCAGGTCAGTTTCATCTTTGATGCTTGGGTCTTCGATATACTTTCGGTTATCGCCGCTGAACCTGAGCGATTGCAGGTGAATGTTGAAAACGCGGAACGTATCGGTACCGCGTACAATATCCGCATACTGAAAGATCGAATTGTAATCATTGGGGCGATAACTTATCGTTCGGCTGTTGATCACGGGGTATTTTGAAAAAGTGATGATGCCGAAATGATGTTTATGGTCGAAGTCCAGTTTGGGGTTGAAAGAAAAATGCACATAGGGCATGTACAAGGCTTGCCTGAACTCGGGCAGGTAATTGATCGCAGAAGGGAAAGAATCACTGGCAACCATTTCCTGGAAACAGGCAATATCCGGCGCATACTCATTGATGACGTCGATCATTTCCAGTTTTCGTTCAGGATGCGTTTTATGTTCGAGGATATCGAAATGTTCAACGTTCCAGCTCATGACCCGGAGGTTCGCCGGTTTTTTTTCCTGTTCAAATGATGCGCTCAGCCGGGGTGGAAGCACCTGTGTCACGGGACCCCAGCACAGAATAATGGTTACGAGCGACAGCAGGCTGAGCCATGGCCTGGTCATCAGCCAGAAAAACAGGAAGCCTGCATTGATGAGCAGTAAATAAAAAAGGGCCAAAGTGAAATAACCGGTAAACCAGTAAGTGGAAGGGTTGAGCCATCCTCCGTATGCGCCAATGATCATGGCCATTGCAAACAGGCTGTTGCTGATCACCAGGATGGATTTGGCAGCCTTTCGGAGAAAATGCATAAGCATACCTAAAGGTACGACGCAATGTTGTAATGCATGGTTACGCGGCGTTCTGTTCTTACGGTTTTTTCTCGGAGCCGGTATTGGCGGGAACGGTTGGGGCAACATCCGGAGATGCCGCAGCCGCTTTGTTTTCCGGTTGAACCGGCGTGCTAACCGGTTTGGCGGGTGCTGAATTCAACGGGGCCCCAACGGCAATATCGCAACGGTGGCCCGGTTCGCCGTGTGGCGGGTTCATGCCGGGTGCCGTTTTTGTTTTTGCAGTGGTGGGAGCAGGCGTGATGGTTTGCGTGGTGGCGGCTTGTTTTCCCGGAGGTGAATTCAGGGGAGCCCCAACGGGAATATCGCAACGGTGTCCCGGTTGCCCGTGTGCAGGATTCATGCCGGCAGCCACAGCCGGCTGTGCCTGGGCGTTCACGGCCTGTGCGGATGGTTGGGCCGGCTGCATGGAATCGGCGGGCATTATCGTTTGTGCATTACCGGTATTTCCGGTTCCGGAATCTTTATGAGGAACAACAATGGAAGGATCGTATGACGGGCCGTCCTGATTATTACAGGCGCCAAAAAAGAGTATTGAAAATGTCAGCGGTATGGCAGTCAGTATCTTTTTCATCATGAACTTTTTGGCTTATATGGTTGAGCGGCTTGTGCCGGAGGAAATGAAATTACAAAAAACGGCCTGTATGCGCAAGGTTTATTTGATGTTGTCGTCTTCGGAGGCTTTTTTCAGGATCTGCTTTTCTTCTTCGGTGAGGAAGTGGTATCCTTTCTGGTTGATCTTGTCCAGTATTTCGTCTATCCGTTGCTGTGTGATGATCGAGGATTTCTTGAAGGGGTTCCGGCTGCCGGTCTGGTAAAAGATCTTGTCGCGCAATTCTTCCCTGGATGGGCCCTGTGCGGGGGTGAACAGGTTGATCAGCCAGTGGTAGAACCGGTTCATCCACAAACTGCCGTCTATTCCACGGCGGAGGAACAGTACGAAAAGGAATCCTGCCAGTGCGCCGCCGATATGGGAAAGGCTGTAAGCCGCGTTCATGCCTGATACGCCTGCAAAATCGATCAGCAGGTATACCAGCATCAACACCCAGATGGGTATCCCGCCACGGATCTGTGTAAAGAATCGGTAATTGGGCGCTAGGGTGGTGGTGGCCATTGCTACTGCCATGGTGCCGGCATTGGCGCCGAAGAGCGACTGGTAACCGGCCAGGTCGCGCAGGGGCGGCACAAGGTAGTGCGACAGGATAAAGAATAACCCGCCGGTGAGCCCGCCATAAATGTAAACGGGGATGATCTTGTCGTTACCCGACAGTTCCTGCAGGATATACCCGAATGCCCATAGCCATAGCATATTGCTCAACAGTCGCATTAGGGCAGACCCTGTATCGCTGAACATGTACGTAAGGATGGTCCAGGGACGTTCGCTCAGTTTTGTAAACCCGGAAGGCAGGGCAAACCATTCCAGAATCTTGCTATTAAAGTCTGCCGGTGTCTGTTGGTAAAAGAAAAAAGCCACCTGGATGAACAGCAGGATGAGGAAGAAGATGATGTTGATGGCAAAGAGGGAAACAAGGGCGTTGTTTTCCGCCCCGAGGCTGAAGCGTTTCTTCGGCCGTTTGTAATCCTGGTATCTTTCTGATTCTCCCATAATCAATTGCTTCTGTGGCCGCACTTCCGATGAGCCTGAAGGGCTTCATTTTACCGGTTGGCTTCAACCGGGCAAAACTACGGCGCTTTCGCCGATCGTGCCATCAGCATGGCAGAATTAATAAAACGTTTGCTTTTTCGTTTTGTTCCAGTACAAAACGATCAGGAATCCGATCAAGGCCCCGCCCACATGGGCAAAATGGGCGATATTGTCGTTGGTGGCCTTGCTGATGCCTCCGAAAACATCGAGTGCAATGATACCCAGAATGGCCCATTTGGCTTTTACAGGAAAAGGTATCGGCATGATGAACAGCTGGGTATTGGGGAACAGGTAACCAAAAGCGGCCAACACGCCCATGATGGCCCCGGAAGCCCCGACCGTTGCATTGGCCCGCATCAGGAGCTGGTAGAATTCGGGATCGAAGGGGAACCGGTGTTGGTCATACCCGCGAAAGTCATAGATATAATTCCCCATTTGAGCCAGGCCTGCGCCCAGGCCGCAAACCAGGAAAAATATCAGGAATCTTTTGGGCCCCCAAAGCCTTTCCAGTACCGTTCCAAACATCCAGAGGCCCAGCATATTGAATAATAGATGGAATAAGCCGCCATGCATGAACATATGGGTTACCAGCTGGTACGGCCTGAATACATCCGATTTATAGTGGTGAAGGGCAAACAGGTCGTATACCGATTGGCCGTTATCCTGGCCGCCGAAGGCCATTTGAGCAAAGTACACAAGTACGTTGATGATGATCAGGTTGAGTACGATCGGCGTTGTCCGTTGGTAGCTGTTTCCAAAATTCATAGGGCAAAGGTAATGGTTAAATAGATGGGCGGAGGGTCAGCAGGGCCACGCATTCGATATGATGGGTATGCGGGAACATGTCTACCGGCTGGATCTTCTCTACCTGGTATTTTTCGGACAGTAAAGCGATATCGCGTGCCTGTGTGGCCGTATTGCAACTGACGTACACTATTTTCGGAGCTTCCATCTCCAGCAATTTGTTCACCAGTTTTTCGTGCATGCCTGCCCGTGGCGGATCGGTGATCACCACATCGGGTTTTCCATGCTCGGCAAAAAAAGTATCGGTGCACACTTTGATGACATCGCCCGCGAAGAACCTGGCATGATCAATATTATTCAGCGCCGCGTTTTTCCTGGCGTCTTCAATGGCATCTTCCACTACTTCCACACCGATCACCCTGGCCGCGCCGCCGCTAACGTATATCCCAATACTCCCGGTGCCGCAGTACAGGTCGTACACGGTTTCCGTGCCGGTAAGCCCGGCAAAATCCCTGGCCACGTCATACAGTTTTTTGGCCTGCAGGGTATTGGTCTGAAAGAATGATTTCGGACTGATGATGAATGAATATTCCCCCAGTTTTTCCGTCACATATCCTTTTCCGGAATAGACCTGCGGTTCCAGGTCATAGATGGTATCATTCCACTTTGGGTTGATGGTGTACAGCAAAGTGCTGATCTCGGGAACCTGTTCCAAAAGATGATCGAGGAGAAGTTTCCTGTTGTCTTCGTCATCATGGTTCAGGCAGATGTTGACCATCAGTTCACCGGTTGTACAGTAACGCACGATGATATTGCGGAGCCAGCCGCTGTGTTCGCGGATATCATAAAAAGGATATCCCCTGTCGTTGGCGAAATCCCTGATGGTATTGCGGATCCGGTTGTTGACATCATCCATCAGGTAGCATTCCGATATGTCTATCACTTTATCAAAGATCCGGGGGGCATGATAACCCAACGCATTTTCCTGGGTAATGGCCCCGGTTGTGCCGATCTCTTCGCGGCTCAGGTAGCGCTTGTTGCTGAACGTGAATTCCAGTTTATTACGGTAACGGGTGTCTGTATCGGCTCCGATGATGGGCAATATCTCCGGAATATCCACTTTTCCGATGCGCCGCAGGTTTTGTTCGGCCTCCTGTTGTTTATACCGGAGTTGTTGGGGGTATGGCAGCATCTGCCATTTGCATCCGCCGCAGGTGCCGAAGTGCCGGCAGAATGGCTGCAGCCTGTCTGGCGAAGGTTGGCTGATTCGTTGCACAAGGCCTTCTGCCCAGTCTTTTTTATTCTTGGTCAGCATCAGGCTGACCGTATCGCCGGGCACGGCGCCCGATACAAAGATCACCTTGCCGTCCACACGGGCGATGGCTTTTCCTTCAGCCGCATAATCAGTGACGGTGACGTCTTCCAGTATGATCCTGGGTTGTTTTCGCTTCACGGTGCAAAATTAACTGATAAGCAAGGATTTCGGATTTGTTAATTATATGTAATTTCTGACCTGGCAAAATATGACGGATTATGCATCTCCGTTGGATTTTAATACATTTGTCCTCCTTACATCGGTTCGCCTGATACTGGTAATCAGTCCATTTGGCGGACTGAATGGCCCGGTCGCAGAGACCAGCCGGAAAATACCATTAACCGATTACATTATGCACAAGAAATGGTTATCCACGCTAGCTTGCTTCATCCTCGTTGTTAACGTTTCAATGGCCCAGGAAGGATACCGTGTCGTTCTCAAAACCCCCAGTTATAAATCCGGCCTGGCCTACCTGACCTATCATATGGGGAAGAACCTGAATATTCAGGATTCCGCCATTGTCAGCAGCCTGGGTGTTGCGGAATTCAAAGGGACCCAAAATTTGCCCGGCGGTATTTATTCGATCGTATTCCCCGGAAAAAACCTTTCGATGGATTTCCTGGTGGATAAAAGCCAGGACATCAGTATCAAGGTGGATACCTCTAACCTGGCCGGGGCGGTGATCACCGGTTCGCCGGAAAACCAGCTTTTCAAGGAATACCAGGCCTATATTGCCGATAAGGGTAGGTTATTGCACCTGGCACGCACTTCTTACAATAATGCCAAAACCAAAGAAGACTCCGTAAAATTTGAAGCGGAATATGTCCGGCTGAACAAAGAATTGTCCGATTACCGGGAAGGAGTTATAAAAAATCACCCCGAATCCATGATGGCCGCCCTGTTCAATGCCATGAAAGAACCTCCGGTGCTCGATAAAAAATTGGTCACGCGGCAGGATACGCTAGACAACTATTACTATTACAAAGCCCATTACTGGGACGGAATAACGTTCATGGATGACCGGATCGTGCGTACGCCGTTCTTCCTGCCCAAACTGGAGCGGTATTACAGGGAGATTATGCCGCAATCGGCCGATTCCCTCAAGAAAGACATCGATTATAAACTGCTCCTGGCCCGAACGGCACCCGAGATGTACAAATTCCTGCTGAACTGGCTGACCGATGAATACATCAACCCAAAATATATGGGATTGGATGCGGTGTTTGTTCACCTGTTTGAAAAATACCACAGCAAAGGGCTTACCTCCTGGCTCAATGAAAAGCAAATGGAAACCATCACCAAGCGTGCATACATGCAGATGGCCAACCTGATCGGAGAGAAAGCGGCCAACCTGGAGATGACGGATTCCACCGGAAAGCAGAAAAACCTCTACGACGTCAATGCCGATTTCCTGGTGGTGATATTCTGGGATCCCAACTGCGGGCACTGTAAAGAAGAGGTTCCCAGGATCGATTCCGCATACCATGCCAGCTGGAAATCCCACGGGGTCAAGCTATACGCGGTGATGATCGAACCGGGCCAGGTGCCGGCATGGGTGAAATATACCCAGGAACATAAGCTGAACGACTGGATACATGTGTACCAGACGAAGGAAAGGGAAAAAGCGGATACCGACGCGCAAAGGCCGAGCTTCCGACAGTTATATGATGTAACGATGACGCCTACACTATATCTGCTGGACAAAGAAAAACGCATCATTGGAAAAAAACTATCCTGGAAACAATTGAATGATTTCATGGAAGTGAAGTGGAAGGAAAAAGAAAAAAAGCCATAGACAAACCGAATCGCCGATGAAAAAAATATACCTGCTGCTGCTGCTTATCTCCGGGTTCTTTTACGCCCAATCGCAATCCCTGTTCACTTACGGGCCCTATTCCGTTTCGAAAGACGAATTCATGAGGGCGTATAATAAAAATAAAACGCCCGTAACCGATCGCGAGAAAGCGCTCCGCGACTATCTCGAACTTTACAGCCATTTCAAATTGAAGGTGAAGGCCGCAGAAGACGCACGGATCGATACACTGCAGCAACTCAGCACCGACCTGGATAATTTCCGGCGCCAGGTTGCCGAAACATACCTCAACGACGATAAGGGAATGAAATCTCTGATGGAAGAGGCTTTTCTACGCAGCCAAAAAGATATCCGCGTATCCATGCTGTCTTTTCCGGCAGATAAGAAAGCGGCGCCCGCCGACACCCTGGCGTTGTTTGAATCGGTGCAGAAACAGTACCGGGATATTCTGGCAGGTACGGCTAACCCACAGTGGAAAGACCTTGGGTACATCACCGCCTTCAGCCTTCCGTATACGTATGAAAATATCGTATACTCCTTGCCGTCAGACGGTGTCAGCAAACCCTATCGTTCCAGGAACGGATGGTTGATCTTTAAAAAAACAGGGGAAAGGAAAAGTGCGGGAAAATGGAAAGTGGCGCAGATCCTTTTTTCTTACCCGCCCGACCCCGATGAAACCACCAAGGCCAGGATCAGGAAACTGGCTGACTCTGTCTGGAACCTGCTCAGGAATGGAGCGAACTTCGGTGATATGGCACGCCAGTTCAGCAACGACAAACTGACCTATCTGACCGGCGGCGAACTCCCTGAATTCGGAACAGGCAAATACGACGAAGATTTTGAAAGCCAGGTATTCGGCCTGGCCGCCAATGGCGATATCAGTCAGCCATTCAGCACATCCTTTGGCATACATATCATCAAACGTTTGCAGCACACGGAAACGCCTTCCGATCCGAATGATAATTCCTTCCAGTATGAACTCAACCAGAAAATTCTGCTGGATCCCAGGGTATCGATTGCGAAAGACAAATTTGCCCAAGATATCCGGGCCAAGATCGGGTTTAAGAAATTGACTGCCGTCAAAGACGCCGACCTGTTCCGTTTTGCTGATTCCGTTGCCGTACATCCGGAAGATGGATATATCAGCGGATTGCCTCTGGCCAGGAAACCGGTCATCGGGTTTACAAAGGAAAATGTTACGATGGCCGACTGGCTGAATTTTGTTGTCAGTTACAAAGGAAATGCATCGCAGTACAAGGGTGAAACCAACGAGCAGTTGTGGGACAAATACACGGCAGCCGCCTCCCTGGATTATTACCGCAAACACCTCGAAGAATATAACGCCGACTTTCGTTTTCAGATCCAGGAATTTAAAGAAGGCAATATGTTGTTCGAGATCATGGAGAAAAATGTTTGGTCAAAAGCCTCATCAGACAGTGTTGGCCTGAAGTCTTATTATGAAGCCAATAAATCTCAGTATAAATGGGGCGCGAGTGCAGACCTCCTCATCGTCAACTGCATTTCCGATGAGGCCGCCCTCAAAGCCATCGACCTGCTGAAAAAAGGCGGTAACTGGAGAGATATTGCTGAAACGAGGCCAGACGAAATTCAGATCGATAGCGGCCGGTACGAGATCGCCCAGGTACTTGGCGACGATAAGGCCGTATTTCCCGGCGTTAATGCGTTTACCCCTGTCAGTAAGAACTCCGACGGAACGGCCTCCTTCTTCCTCTTCTTGCATGAATACGCGCCCAATGCGGGCAAATCGTTCGAAGAAGCCCGCGGGTTGGTGATCAACGATTACCAGCAGGTGGTGGAAATGAAATGGCTGGAAGCATTGAAAAAGAAATATCCCATCAAAGTGAATGAGGCGGTCTTCAGGACATTGCTGAAGTGATTCGGCAGGTAAAAAAACGCAATTTTATTTCAGTTCCTTCACCACGTTGGCCACGATATGCGGGCGCCCCAGTGTATAGTAGTGAAGAACGGGCACGCCGGCTTTTTTCAGTTCTTTTGACTGGGCCAGCATCCACTCGGCACCAACTTTCTCTACATCCTCATCGGTTTTACAATGAAGTATCGCTTCCGAAAGTTCGGTCGGCAGATCGATATGGAATGTCTTAGGCAGGATGGTCAGTTGCTTTTTTGAGTAGATGGGTTTAAGCCCGGGTATGATGGGAACGGTAATACCGGTTTCCCGGCAGGCTTTTTCAAACGCGAAGAATTTGGCGTTATCAAAAAACATTTGAGTGATGATGTAATCGGCCCCGGCATCCACTTTTGCTTTCAGGTATTTGAGGTCGGTTTCCATATTTGGGGCCTCAAAATGTTTTTCGGGGTAACCGGCCACGCCGATGCAGAATTTGGTTCGGGAAGTATTCTTGAGGTCCTCTTCCATGTAGATGCCCGAGTTGAGGTTTACCACCTGTTGCAGGAGGTCGATCGCATATTTATGGCCACCGGGCTCAGGCTCAAAGGCAGACTCGTTTTTGGCCGCGTCGCCACGCAGTACGAGTACATTATCGATACCCAGGTAGTTGAGGTTGATCAGGGCATCTTCCGTTTCATTCACGCTGAAACCGCCACAGATCAGGTGTGGCACCGTATCCACATTGTATTTATTCATGATGGCGGCACAGATCGATTCGGTGCCGGGCCTTTTGCGGATGACCACTTTCTCGAAACTGCCATCGGCCCTTTTTTTGAAAATATGCTCGCTGCGGTGATAGGTTACATTGATGAAAGAAGGTTTGAACTCCATCAGCGGGTCGAGGTGCTGGTATAGGGATTGAATGCCCTTTCCCTTCAGGGGAGGAAGGATTTCAAATGAAAAGAGTGTGTCTTTGGCCTGTTTGATGTGATCGGTAACCTTCATAATGATAAAATGGCTGTAAAGATAAAGCCAAAAAGAAAAAAACCTTGTGATTGTTCACAAGGTTTCTTTTGAAGATACATATACAATGGACGGGATCAGAGAGTCCGCTGGCCATTGATGGTAACCGTTGAGCCGTTGGAGTCTGTGAATGTACCGGTGATTACATCAAGATTCAGTGTGCCTACCTCCACGCCGTTGCTGGAATCGATCAGTTTATTATTGACAATTGTTCCGTCAACATCATCAGTGGAGGTTGATCCGGTTTCCCTGGCAGTACCGCTCCAGAGGCCGAGGCTCCGGGATAACATGATATTGAATGTACCGGTTGCGGGTTCTGATGTAGAATAGTTTCCTTCAAAACACTCAACCAGTGCGTTGGACAATTCCTTCACAACGGTGAAAACGGCATTGGGATGTCCTGGAATGCTGGAGGCAGTAACCGTGGGATTCTGGCCGTTTATATCTACAGAAAATGTGATACTGACCGGAGAGCCATTCAGGGTTCCTGTAAAAGGAGAAATATAGGGCTGGCCAGCTACCCAGCTGACACTTGAGGCCAGGTTCACGGTCGTGCCGTCAATCACCATCAATGCGGTAATGGATGTGCCATTATTGGCAATATCGAACATAATGGTACCTGATGAGCCGATCACGATTCCTTTGTAAATACCCTTGCTGCTGGCGTCGTTGGCTGCCAGGGCATCAGGTTGACGTACACAGGCGGCGCATGAGTAAGGGGTTGTTTCTGTTTTGTCTTTTTTGCAGGATGCAAATGTCAGTAGCGCTAATGCGCAAACAATGAGCGATGAAATTTTCATGTTGTAATGGGTTGTGATTGTTTAACGGGTTATAGAAAAATCGGTACGTATTTTATTTGCGGCCTCCGCCAATGCAGGCGCCGAGCTTGATGCCAAAATAACCGGCCTTGTCTGAAACAAAATTGTATTCCAGCCCCAGGCGTAAATGGCCATACTCAAAACCTGCGCGGGCCATGAATCCGAATTTTGAGTCGATGGGCACATCTGCGGCAGACGCTGTGTTTGTATCTACTGAAGCAAAGGTGAACAAGCCGGCACCCAATCCTCCAAATGGCCTGAATTTGTTATTATTGAAATAATAATCGCCGGTTAACAGGTATGAAACATTGGCTTTTGCTTTGCTATCGTCACCCACATTGTCGATCTTGGCCGTTACAGCCGCTTCCATCCTCAGGCCCACTGCAATCTGATCGATGATGGCATACTTGGGTTCAATGGCGAATAACACACCGCCATCGGTTTCGGATGATTCAGGTTTGGCATAACCCAGGCTCACATCCACCTTAAATTTTTTGAAAACCTGCTTTTTGGCTGTCTCATCATTTTGTGCAAACGCCGTTGCCGTAAACAGCACCAGGCATAATAATCCGGGGATTTTTCTCATATGCAATTGTGTAGTTGGTTGAAAATGCAAACTACCCAAACTGACATGCGCCTGCAATGTGAAAAAAGTAGTATAAATGAAAAAGGACCGGAAGCGGTATGTATGGGACGAAAGGGAAACCTGTTATAAAAGCCCTGTTTTCTTCAGCGCTTCCACCCGGGTATTCACCTGCAGTTTTTCGTAAATGTTGCGTATGTGCGTGCGAACGGTTTCTATACTGACAAACAACAGGTCAGCGATCTCCTTATAACGGTAACCATTGGATAAATGACCGAGTATCTCCTGTTCCCTCCTGGTCAGGTCCTGAAAATGGTCATTTGTTTTTTCCTTTTGGGTAAATGCTTCGATCACTTTCCTGGCGATCTGGCTGCTGATCGGGCTTCCTCCGTGAAACACTTCCTCAATGGCTTCGATGATCTTTTCCGGCGGTGTTGATTTGAGCAGGTAGCTGATGGCACCGGCTTTCAATGCTTCAAACACTGTATCGGGCTTGTCGTACACCGTCAGCACCATGCATTGCATTCTTGGGTGGATCATTTTTAAGCGGCGGATGCATTCAATGCCATTCATACCCGGTAGCTGAACATCAAAAAGGGCGATGTCGGCCGGATCCTGCGTGAGCGACAGAAGGGCGTCTTCCGCATTGCCGAAAAGCATGAGTTGATTGACGGACATAGTCAGTTCTACCTGTTCCCCCAGGTACTGTCGTATCTTGGCATCATCTTCAATAATCGCGAGCTTGTTTACACTCAGGGTCATTATTTCATTCATTTATTATCTGGCAGCCCAGGTCATACGGAAAGACATGCCAGCTGATCCATGCTTCTTGAAAGGCGCCATACAATATCCTTGCACTGCGTAATTTACGCTGTAAGCGGTATCCGGAGAACAATATGTGTTCCTTTTCCCGGGGCCGAATCAATGATGACGCTTCCATTTATTTCGCTGACGCGTAGACGTAAATTTCTCAGGCCATTTCCCTTATTCTCCGTGGCCGGGTCAAAACCCGTTCCGTCATCCCGGAAATCAAATAACAACATGCCCCTTTCAAAGACGGCATGTACCCACAGGTTTTCTGCATGGCTGTGTTTCACTGCATTATGTACGATCTCTTTCAACACCAGCAGGATATTTCTCTTCTGCTGATTATCCAGTTCCACAAATGGTACTGTATCGGGAAACCGGATATGGCTTTTCATCATGGCATATTCCAGCAGATTGATCAGCTGTTCCCTTAAGTGTGCAAGCAGTATTTCTAAGGTTCCGTGCTGCGGGTTTAAGGCCCAGACGATTTCACCGATATTATCCACCAGTTGCCTGGATGTTCCTGCAATATCACTGAGTTCATTACTGATGTCCGATCCTGATTTTGCGCGCAGGATCGCAGCATTGCTGATCAGGCTGATCTGTGTCAGGCCGGCGCCTATATCGTCGTGCATCTCCCTGGATATCCTTTGACGTTCCAGGTTTAGCGCACGGTCTTTTTCCAATTCCTTGAGTTCATTCTTTAGCTTCCGCTGCCTGATAAGACTGTTTACAAGAAATGCGCATAGCAGAAAAACGCCCAGCAACAAGGAATAAAACCACCAACTCATCCAGAAGGGTTCAGGCTCCAGAACTATATGATATTTACCGGATAAATACTGGTTAAGCCCTTTTCGTTCATCTTTAGTCAGGTTGCGTTCATACATCAGGATCTCCGCGATCTGTCCGTTCAGCACTTCGGCACTGTCGTTGAAACCTATTTTCAGGGTGTTGATATCAGGCTGGTTATCGGTAATCGGTATCGAAATGGAACGGCTGCCATTCACCGAAAGGCCTATCTCATGGTCATTCTCCCTCGACAGGAGGATAATGTTCCAGCGGGTAGGCTTATTGCCTTCTTTGGGAAAAGCAGCCGTTTCTTCTCCATCATAAAATGAAAAAGCCGAAACGGAAGCCCCGATCTCCCAGGTATGTCCATGGCCGTAATATGTTGAAATAAAAGTACTGAATCCTGCGCCCGACGAATGACTCTTTCCATTGATCCTGGCTACGATGGCAATGCAGCCCCTTTTTCCGGGGAAACTCTTGATGGGCATTGTTTCCATACCCTGATCCTTGCCGTTGAATAAGATTGATGGAAATCCCCAGTTGGCATCTTTTACCAGGATGGGTTTATTGTCCGTTTTGGTTGTAGCAAGGTTCAGTCCATTTCTGTCTGACCATGTATTGACCTTGTTGCCTGTGGTATCAACCCGGTAATCAGCGGATAGCCATAGCTGCAGTCCATCCTGGGGCACCTGTGCATAAGTTTCCAGGCCGCAGGCATGAATCAGGCAAACGATATGTATGATATGAATAATGCTGCGAAACCGCATGTCAATGCTTCAAAGGCTGTAATAAAGTTTTATTAAATATCGGTAAAGGTATGCACAGAGCCCGTCATGCCGTATTTTTGCCTGAAACGAACCTTCGTGAACCTGACCATCCAGACCAAAAACCTCGTCAAGATATACGGAAGCCGTACCGTGGTGAACAATGTGAGTTTCTCCGTAAGCCAGGGTGAGATCGTGGGACTGCTCGGCCCTAACGGTGCCGGTAAAACGACATCATTCTACCAGGTGGTTGGGCTTGTCAAGCCGGATAGCGGGGAAGTGTACCTGAATGATATCAACATTACCAAACTACCAATGTACAAACGCGCCCAGATGGGGATCGGTTACCTGCCCCAGGAGGCCAGCGTATTCCGGAAACTGAGCGTGGAAGATAATATCACCGCCGTGCTGGAGATGACGAAACTCAGCAAGTTGCAACAGAAAGAAAAACTGGAATACCTGCTGAACGAATTCAGGCTTCAGCATGTACGCAAGAACAATGGCGATACCCTGAGTGGCGGTGAACGCCGCCGGACCGAAATAGCCCGGGCGCTGGCCGTTGACCCGAAATTCATCCTGCTGGATGAACCCTTCGCCGGTGTTGATCCCATTGCCGTAGAAGATATCCAGTCGATCGTAGCCCGTCTGAAATTCAAAAATATCGGCATCCTCATCACCGATCACAATGTGAATGAAACACTGTCGATCTGCGACAGGGCCTACCTGCTCATCGATGGCAGCATTTTTAAACATGGTACCGCGGAAGAACTCGCCGGCGATGACCAGGTGCGCCGCTTATACCTCGGCAGAAATTTTGAACTGAAAAGAAAAGATTACCTGCACGATGAAGCAGCCCGGTGACCGCGTCTCAGGCTTTCACCTTGTTTATCAGTAGTTTCAAGGCTTTCACCGCAATCAGTCATACGGTTAGGGTTGCCCGTTATACTCCAATAGGATTTTTTTTGGTCTTTTCTTTTGAATGTCTTTCAACTGTTTTTGAAGTGCCGGGCTCCCCTGTAAGCCATGTAAAGAAAATGTTACGCCCGGTTTTACCGGCTATAAATCAAGACTTTTCTATAAATTACAGTGTCCGGAACGGGCGTATTTTCATCCTATGCCCGGCATCTTCGACCGCCTTACCTTCTAACCACATAAGAAAAAATCAACAATAGCTATGAAGAACTTAGGCATCCTCCTGATCTGCATGCTGGTGGGCATATCGGCCCAGGGTCAAATAATCAGGCCCATTGGCGTCAACCTCTCTTCCGTTACCGATTATTCAACAGAGCTGGTATTCACCAATACATTTAAACAGGCACGTCCCTGGATTTCCAGCAATGCCAACAATACCGGGGCCTGGGATACACAAATCAGCATCCCTTTAAGGCCAGACGGCTACCCGGTTGAAATACCTTATAATAACGGAATCAATCTCCCGCAAAAAGTTAAGACCTTATTGATCTGGGACCTGTTTTCATCAACACCAACCGGAACTTTCCGGCTAAAATCCAGCGGCACAGGCCAGATAAGGCTTAGCAACGGAGCTTCCGGAACTTATAACAGCCCGGTAGATACACTGGTAACAGTATCCAACGCAGTGATCCTCGAACTGCTCAGCTCGGATGTCAATGACCCGGTTCACAACATCCAGTTCATTTTACCTGATTACATTGACACCTACCAGTCAAAAACATTCACCGATGAATTACTGAAATTCCTCAGGAATTTCCAGGTGATCCGGTTCATGGATTTTACACGTACCAATGCCTCCCCGGTTGTAAACTGGGGCGACCGAACAAAACCAGATTACTATACCCAGGCATTGAATAGCGGCGTTGCTTGGGATTATGTCATTCAACTGGCCAATCAAACCCAAAAAGACATTTGGATCAACATACCCCACCAGGCCAATGACCAGTATATTGACAGCCTGGCACAATTTTTACAATCGAATTTGAACCCTGGTCTGCATATCTACCTCGAGTATAGTAATGAGTTGTGGAATAGTGGCTTTCCCCAGAATCCTTATGCGGCACAAATGGCTCAAAACCTGGGATACACGGGAATGCCATGGGAGAGGACCTGGAAATATACAGCCAAGAGATCAGCAGACATCTTTAAGATTTTTGAAGATCGGTTCACCAATGACCAGCGGCTCATCAAGATCATCCCTTCTCAGGCCGCCAACAGCTGGCTGGCCAATCAGCTGGTTACCTATTTTAATGACCCGTTCTATAATCCCAACCAGGTCAGCGCTTCCGCCATTGCCATTGCCCCGTACTTTGGTAACGCAGTTGCCGATGCGATCGTTTCCAATAACCAGGTGAATAGCATTACGGTCCAGCAAATAACCGATTCACTCCAATCTTCCCTGGCCGATGCAAAACAATGGATGCTCAATAATAAAGCGGTTGCCAACACACATAATTTAACCCTGATATGCTATGAAGCCGGTCAGCACCTCGTAGCAACAGGAAATAACGTCAATAACGCAACGCTAACACCCAAATTGATCGCAGCCAACAGGCATCCGGCACTTCAGAATATCTATTGCGAATACATGGATTTTTGGTACAGTAATATTGGAAGCCTCTTCTGTCATTATAACTCAACCCAATCATATAGCAAGTACGGGAGCTGGGGATTGTTGGACAATCAACAGGATACCTTAAACCCAAAGTACCTGGCCGTTAAGCAGTGTGCATTTTCTTACAATAATTTAGGACCCCTTCCGGTAAGCCTGCTGGCGTTCACCGCACATCAAAAGGGTAAAGCGGTTTTGTTGGAATGGACGACAACCCTGGAATTGAATACTCATGAATTCAGGGTGGAAAGGAGCAGTAGGGGAAATGACTGGATGGAACTGGGAACTGTCGGGGCCATCAACAGCCCTGGAACACACGCGTATTCTTTGGTGGATGCTGCTCCCGTTCCCGGAATCAATTATTACCGGTTAAAGATGTTCGACCAGGATGGACGTGCGACCTACTCACCTGTTCGGGTTGTTGATATCCGTTTGACCGATTCTCCTGTTGTTGCACCCAACCCGGCCACCGCAAATACCACCATCTTTTTCACGATTCCCATTACCAAGGCAGAGCTTAGTGTATATGATGCACAAGGCAGAAGGGTTTACCAACGCCGGTATGCAGGCGCACCCGTAACCGAAATGAGATTAGATGTCCTCGGCCTTCAAAGCGGCCTGTATGTGCTGAACATCAGGACCAATGAACAAAGCTATAATGAAAGGCTGGTCATCCGGTAACACTTCGGGTATGGGACGCTGAAAGTATGAACTCCGGTTGTTGAGATAACCCGGTGAATACACCCATGGTGTGACCGGCTACTGCCATCCATGATGTTCATATCTGGCCCTGGTTTATTCGGTCTCCCATTTTTTTTTATCTTTCCATCAATGAAGCTCCTGTCTTCAGTCATATCGAAACTGGCCCGCATGCGTCTTTGGCGCATCGAAAACTGGATAAACCATCCGGTGGCGGCCCAGCGTGAGGTATTGCAAGACCTGGTAACCGCCGCCCAATACACGGAATTTGGAAAAAAGTACCGCTTTTCAAGGCTTTTCTCGGTCAAGGCCTTTAAACAAACCGTGCCGGTGCATGAGTATGAAGACCTGAGGCCTTATATAGAGAGGATGATGCAGGGAGAGGACAATGTGCTCTGGAACTCGCCGATCTCCTGGTTTGCCAAAAGCAGCGGCACCACCAGCGATAAAAGCAAATTCATTCCTGTCAGCCAGGAAAGCCTGCAGGAAAACCATTACAAGGCAAGCAAAGACGTACTGACCAATTATTACAAAAATTTTCCTTCCAGCGACCTGCTCACGGGCAAGGGACTTGTTGTGGGCGGCTCACACCAGATCAACCAGGTGAATGAAACCGTTCAGTATGGCGATCTCAGCGCAGTGCTGATGCAGAACGCGCCTTTCTGGGGGCAATGGCTCCGCACTCCGGAACTCAGCATCGCGTTGCTCGACGACTGGGAGTCCAAGATCGAAAAACTGGCCCAGGCCACCGCCAATGAAAATGTCACATCCATTTCAGGCGTTCCCACCTGGACGCTGCTTTTATTGAAGCGGATACTCGAGATCACGCAAAAGAAAAACATACAGGAGGTATGGCCCAACCTGGAACTCTATATCATGGGCGGTGTGTCGTTTATCCCATACCGTGAGCAGTTCGACCAGGTCATCGGCAAACCGATCAATTACCTGGAGATCTATAATGCCAGCGAAGGCTTTTTTGCCGCACAGGAAAGGCCCGATGATGAGGGGATGACCCTTTTCACCGAACACGGTGTTTTCTTTGAATTCATGCCGGTGGACCAGTATGGAAAAAAATTCCCGGAAACCGTGGGGCTGAATCAGGTGCAGCTGAACAAACAGTACGCCCTGATCATCAGTACAACCGGGGGTTTGTGGAGGTATATTGTTGGCGATACGGTCCAGTTCACTTCACTTAAGCCTTACCGGATCATCATCACCGGGCGGCTGAAGCATTATATCAATGCCTTCGGAGAGGAGGTCATCGTTGATAATTCGGATAAGGCTATCGCCGAAGCTTGCGAGAGAACAGGCGCCGTGGTGAACGATTACACCGCCGCTCCTGTGTATTTTACCGGGCAAAACAACGGGGCCCATGAATGGTTGATCGAATTTGACAAGGCGCCGGCCGACCTGAACAGGTTTACGACAGAACTTGACGCCGCCCTCCAATCGCTCAATAGCGACTATGAAGCCAAGCGGTATAAAAATATTGCCCTTCGTTTACCGGTCGTGCATGCCGTGGCTAAAGGCACGTTTACCGAATGGCTGCGCAGGAAAGGCAAACTGGGCGGCCAGCATAAGGTTCCCAGGCTGTGCAATGAGAGAAAGATCGTGGATGAAATACTGGCCATGCAAAAGGAAACGGTAAGTTGACAGACCAAGTTGATTTTTTACGTTATTTGCACACTGGGCTACTGATAGCCAATCCTTAACATCAATCATATAAAAGCAACATCGATGAAATTACTGCAAGATAAAACGGCCATCGTCACAGGGGCTGCGCGTGGGATAGGGGAAGCCATTGCCATCAAATTTGCCGAACATGGCGCCAATGTGGCTTTTACTTACGTCAGTGCCGGCAGTGCCGACAGGGCGGCCGCACTCGAAGCCAAACTGACCGGTATGGGTGTAAAAGCCCGGGCTTACCAGAGCAATGCCGGTGATTTCTCCGCCTGCGAAGCGTTGGTGAATGATGTACTGGCCCAATTCGGGTCGGTGGATATCTGTGTAAACAATGCAGGGATCTCAAAAGACAACCTGCTGCTGCGTATGACCCCCGAGCAATGGGATGAGGTCATGCAGGTCAATCTCAAGAGCGTATTTAATATGACCAAGCAGGTCATCAGGCCGATGATGAAAGCGAAAAGCGGAACCATTATCAATATGAGCAGTGTGATCGGTGAAATGGGTAATGCGGGCCAGAGCAGTTATGCCGCAAGTAAGGCGGGCATCATTGGATTTACCAAAAGTGTGGCCAAAGAACTGGGCAGCCGTAATATCCGTTGCAATGCCATTGCCCCGGGTTTTGTGGAAACCGATATGACCAGTTACCTAAAGGAAGGCGAGGGTGCGGAAAAATACAAGGCGGGGATCCCGCTGGGGCGTTTCGCCACCGGTGAGGATATCGCCAACGTGGCCCTCTTCCTGGCGAGCGACTGGGGCAACTATATCACTGGGCAAACCATCAGCGCCTGCGGCGGATTGAATATCTGACAGGCCAACGAACTTATTTTCTTATCGCCTGTTTAACAAAACACACCTGAAACGCACCGTATATTTGCACAGCCTAACATGAGGAACAGTTTACATAGATCAATGCGGTGTAAGACCAGGAGGCTGATTCCGGCATTGGTCATGATCGGATGCCTGTTGTTCCTGACCGGGGCCAACTTCTTCATCTATCCCCAGCATATGGTTTCCAAACAACAGGTATCCACCCGTTCCGGCAACGATCCGCAGGGGCCCGTTGAAGAAAAACCCGCATCCGCCACCGGCCTCAGTATCCAGGAAGAATACGTTCACGAAACGCATACGATCAAACAGGGCTCCTTTTCCATACGCCGGTTGCCGTATAAATTTCCTGCCAGCGAAGCCTTGCAGGAAGTACACAGTGACCTGACCACACCTCCTCCCAAATCCGCCTGATTCCTACACTTCACTTATTTAAATGATTCCAATGCCCGGAAGCGGCAAATAGCGTTTAAGCTATCCTGTTAGCGCCAGCGTGTTTACCCGGGTAAACATGTTCCGGTTGAGGAGAAACGAACCTGGCAGTCCCGGGCTTGCCAGACATATTGCAAATTCAACATGAAGAAATATATACAGCATATCGGGGCCGATGCCCCGGCAGCTATTGTGGTGTTCCTGGTGGCCATTCCCCTGTGTTTGGGAGTTCGCTGCTGCCAGTGGCTTGAATGAATTTTCCGGCATTATCGGCGGTGTGGTCGGCGGTAAGCAGGGTGGGGCTGATCAGCGGAAGCCATTCAGTGTAAGCGGACCAGCCGCAGGCCCTCACGGCGATTGTGTCAGCGCTGCTGCGGTATTGAAATCTCCCGCACCTGAAGCTTTTTTCCTTGCCGTAGTTCTCGCCGGCGTATTCCAGTTGATCATGGGTATTTCCAAACTCGGCGTCATTGGCGACTATGTGCCTGACAGCGTGATCGAAAATGCTCACGCCGTCGGCATCATCTCACATTAGCGCCACTCCGCACTATTGGTGCTGATGACGCGAAGGAGATGAACCACCAGTTCCGCGAAAGCCTTCTCCATCGCGCTATGCCTGGCATTGGTATCATTACCCGGATACCGCGTTATCGGCTGGCGAAGGCGGTTTTATCCGTTGCAGCAAATAAAATGGAGAAAAGCAAAAAACTGTTTCAGCTCCTCAGCGGACCATTGGTTGTGGTTTTGCTGGGTATCGGATTAAGTGCGGCCCAGCCCTATTTTCCATCAGCCTTTGCACTCGAAAGCCAGCACCTGGTGAATATTCCGGTGGCGGCAACAGCCAATGAATTCTTTTCCTTCTTCCGGTTTCCCGACTGGTCGTTTATCAGCAACCAGGACGTTTGGGTGACGGCCATTACCTTAGCCCTGGTAGCATCGCTGGAAACATTGCTGGGTATCGAGGCGGTGGATAAACTGGATTCGCTGAAAAGGGTGACCCCGCCAAACCGGGAACTGATTGCACAGGGTTCCGGCAATATCGTCAGCGGTCTTTTAGGCGGACTGCCCCTGACCAGCGTGATCGTGCGGAGCAGCGCCAATGTGAATGCAGGCGCCCGCACCAAAATGAGCGCCATTTTACATGGTTTACTGATCTTTACCTGTGTGGCATTTGTGCCCGGCCTGCTGAATATGATCCCCAAAGCCTCACTGGCCGCCATCCTGGTTTTCACCGGGTATAAGCTGGCAAAACCGTCTTTGTTCAAAGAACATTTCCGGAACGGATGGGATCAGTTCATGCCATTTGTGATCACCCTGCTGGCCATTGTGATGACCGACCTGCTCAAGGGCGTACTGATCGGGATCATCGTGGGTTTATTTTATGTGGTAAGAAGTAATTTCCGCACGGCTATCTTTGTGGTCAACGACAATAACCGGTATTTAATAAGGATGCGGAAAGACGTGTCCTTCTTTGTCAAACCCAGGCTCAAGCAGATGCTGGAAGAAGTGCCCGAAAATTCAACACTCATCATCGACCTCACACGTGTTGAATTTATAGACAAGGATATCCTGGATACGATCGATGAATATACACAGCATGCACACCTGAAAAATATCCGGGTCGATATCAAACAAACCACCTACAATGATTCACAACGACTGGCAAAGCAGCCTGCCAGTTCGGTTAAAGACGATATTGCTCATTAATCAAAAACAATGATATGCACACATACGAAAAATTATTACTTGAAAACAAGGCCTGGGCAAAAGATAAGACCCTCCATGACCCGGAATTCTTCTCCAGGCTCTCCCATTTACAAACACCCGAATTCCTCTGGATCGGTTGTTCCGACAGCCGCGTGCCGGCCAATGAGATCACGGGCACACAACCCGGGGAGATCTTCGTACACCGGAATATCGCCAATATGGTCGTACATACGGACGTTAACCTGCTCAGCGTGCTGGAATATGCGGTTACGCAACTGAAGGTGAAACATATCATCGTTTGCGGTCATTATGGATGCGGCGGTGTGAAGGCTGCCATGGGAAAACACTCACTGGGCATCATCAATAAGTGGTTAAGGAACATCAAGGACGTGTACCGGTTTCACAGAGAGGAGATCGATAGCCTGACCGACGAACAGGCAAAAGTGGATAGGCTCACCGAACTGAATGTGGAAGAACAGATCATGAACCTGGCCAAAACGTCCATTATCCAAAAAGCCTGGAAAGAAGAGAGCAGGCCGCATTTGCACGGATGGGTATACGGACTGTCCGACGGCATCATCAAACCCGTTTGTGAAATGTCTGCAGGCACTCATATCGATCCGTTATACGAATACGATAACCTGTAAATTGCTTCAGGGCTGATTACTTTCTCTTACGGATAGACGAAAATACCAGGGATTCCAGGAACTCCCTCAGGCGGTCGTTATTCTTTTCCTTGCCGAAATCGGTCAGGGATGGGAGGTTGTTTTTAAAAAAGAACTGGAAATGTGCCATCTCGATCAATGTACTGGCCAGTGAACGGCCAAAGGGATAATGGGGATTGAAGGCCAGGAAGATCTCCGCCACCAGGCTGCAGAGGTCTTTATAAGGCTTATAAAACTTTGCCTTGTTATTCTCCGCCACCAGCCTTGTCAGGTATGTTTTATTACTTTCCTGTGTGGCTATTTGGTATAGTGATTGCCGGGTGGATGCATCTCCCCAGATATCGTCCTGCACTTCATTGAGGAGCAGCTCAATGAGTTTTTTGATTTTCTTTTCGGGGCTGTTCATATTCTTGGTATGAAATAACAGCCTGTATTCCAATAAACTCCAGTACCAGGCCAGGATGTAGATCAACAGCCGGTGCTTATTTTCAAAATAGCGGTACACACTGGCTTCTGTGGTGTTGATTTTCTGGGCCAGTTTCCGGAAAGTGAACTCTTCAAATCCGATCTCATCAATCATACGGATGCTTTCCCTCACGATCTTTTTACCGAGGGTCGTTTCTTCCGGGTCGCGGAGAAAAAGCTGTTCGTTCATCCTAATCCTGAGTTCTAACTCCATATGACATGTATCTGTGGCAAATATACCTGTTTTTTTGATTAACAATACAATTACAATTATTAATAATAGTAATACTATTATTTAAATAAAATACCCTATGTTTGCAAACTAAAATGCCGGATATGCAAACATTACTGGATCCAGTGGTACTGTTTTTTGTACTGGGTGCTTTTGCCGGGGTGGTAAAGTCGGGCCTTCGTATCCCGCTGGCATTTTATAATACGCTCAGCATATACCTCCTGTTATCGATCGGTATCAAAGGTGGGATCGAGTTATTCGATCACCGGATCAATGAGATCCTTTTGCCGGCCATAGGTACGGTATTGCTGGGGGGCATCATCACGGTGATGGCCTTTCAGATACTGTTCAGGCTGGGAAAGTTCGATAAAACCAATGCGGTGGCCATTGCCACCCATTATGGATCGGTCAGCGCGGTGACCTTTGCAGTGGTGCTGAATTATCTGCAGGACAGGTCCGTGCCATATGAAAAATATGTAACGGTATTGCTGGTGCTTCTGGAGATCCCCTCGATCGCGGTGGGCATATTTATGGCCAAATGGAATAATCGGGAATCGGGTTTCGACCTCAAAAAATATTCCACGAAGTGTTCCTCAAACGATCATATTATTGATCGGGGGTTTGTTCATTGGCCTGGCCACTGCGTACACGGGTAATAAGCAACTCAATTTCTTTTTCTTCGACCTGTTTAAGGGGTTCCTGGCCATATTCATGCTTGAAATGGGTGTGGTGGCCTCTCAGCGTTTCCCCGATCTGAAAAAAGTGGGTCTGTTCCTGATATTATTCGGCATTGGCATGCCGGTGCTTTCTGCGATGACCGGGATCGGTATTGCCATGATCACGGGGTTGTCTGCCGGCGGCGCTATCGTACTGGCCACCATGGCCGCCAGCGCCTCCTATATAGCCGCGCCGGCCGCCATGAAAATTGCCCTGCCGGAAGCAAACGCCACGTATTACCTGACCGCATCGCTGGGTATTACGTTTCCATTTAACATCATTGCCGGTATACCGCTCTATTACAACATCACACAGTGGTTGTACGGCTATTTTCATCTGACCTGATAAAAATAAAAAAACATGAAACAACAGATCGCCCTGGCCAAGGGAGATGGCATCGGCACAGAGATCATGGATGCGGTTTTGCGCATATTCGAAGCGGCATCCGTTCCGCTCGGTTTTGAAGAAGTGGAGATGGGCAAACCCGTTTTTGAAAAAGGGTTTTCTTCGGGCATGACCCCCGAGGCAAGGAATACGATTGAAAGCCTGGGTATCCTGTTTAAAGGCCCGATGGAAACACCCAAGGGCAAAGGCATGAAGAGTATCAACGTAACCGCGAGAAAGGTTTGGAATACCTATGCCAACAAGCGTGTATTCAAAACGCTCTCGGGTGTTGACACCGTTTTTTCACGCGCGGGCATCCCGATCGATATTACCATAGTGCGGGAGAACATTGAAGATACTTACGGCGGTATAGAACATATGCTTACGCAGGATGTGGCTTTATGCAGAAGGTTTATCACGAGGCCGGGTTCGTTGCAGGTTCACCGGTATGCATTTGACATGGCCGTCAAGAAGGGCGCCAAAAAGATCACCTGCGGGCATAAGGCGAATATCATGAAGCTTACAGACGGTCTTTTCCTGGAATGTTTTTATGAAGTGGCCAAAGACTATCCCCAGATTCAGGCCAATGATATTATTGTAGATGACCTGGCCATGAAACTCGTGGTTAAGCCGAATGAGTTCGATGTGATCGTACTGCCAAACCTGCAGGGCGATATTATTTCCGATCTCTGTGCCGGGCTGGTTGGCGGTTTGGGCTTTGCCCCTTCTGCGAATATCGGCGATCATATCTCCATATTTGAAGCCGTTCACGGAACCGCGCCGGATATCGCCGGGAAAAACCTGGCCAACCCTACCTCCCTGTTACTCAGCGGCTGCATGATGCTCAGGCATCTCGGTTTATACGATCAGGCCACACTCATCGAAAACGCTCTACTGTACACACTGGAGCAGGGCATACATACCGGAGACTTTGGCAAACCCGGAACCGCTTCCTGCGGTACAACGGAATTTGCCGATCATATCATACAAAACCTGGGCAGGAAACCCGCAATTGCACCCGTGTCTGCCTCAGCCGAAACAACGAAAGCGTTTCATCCTCCCGCCAGGCCTACCGGTCATACCATCATGCTTGGCAACAAACGCGGTACGGAAGAGATCACCGGTGCCGATTTTTTTGTGGAAAGCGAACAACAGCCCGGCGTATTGGCTGATGCCATCCGGAACCGCCTGCCCGAGGGTTATCGGCTGGTGATCATCAGTAACCGGGGCACGCAGGTTTTCCCCGAAGGATCCCTATTTACGGATTGTGTGAACCAGTACCGGGTTCGGGTTGAAAAGGAAGAGGGCAGGGAAGTCGGCCAGCAGGATATTCTTGCACTCGCAGGCCAGGTCGGTCTTGCCTGCAGGCTCTGTTCGGTCGAATGGCTGATGACCTATGATGGAAAGAAGGCTTATTCACTTGCACAAGGTCAGTAATTTCAGCAAGCAGTGTAATGGTGAATGATTGGTTAATCTTCTGCAACTACCACTTTTAGGGTATTTGTGGAAAGGCGAAACTGTCTTCTATTTGCAAAAGCTATAAAATCAAGTTCATTTTTACAGGCCCGTTTATCGTATCCAACTTATAGCTGGATGGGAGGAAACAAACTTTTTTCTCATGCTTGAACAATTCCCCGTTTCGGTTTTCCGGAATGGGCTTTTTTTTAGTGGGAACTTTCTAAACCATGGCATGTCCGGTTTTACCACCACTACAGACCCCCAAAACCCTTTCACCCTCATTCATTCGTTTTTCCCCCACCGACCACCCCGTTTTTTCCTTCCCCGGGTCTCGCTAAAAAAATGATCAAAAAAATACTAAATAAATTAGTGTTGATAAAATTAAACCCCTACCTTTGGTATCAGGTATAATTTTACAGGACAGCAACAACGGTAACACAGATACATCAACTAAAAAAAACAAAAGACATGAGCAACGCAGAAAAACTGAAGGCACTGAAACTGACGATGGACAAGATCGAAAAGGACTTTGGCAAAGGGTCCGTGATGATGATGAACGAAAAGACGCATATTGAACAGGGAGTGATCTCCACCGGTTCGATTGGTCTGGATGTGGCGTTAGGTATCGGTGGTTTACCGAAGGGGCGGGTGGTTGAAATATACGGGCCTGAATCGTCCGGTAAAACAACCCTGGCCATTCATGTGATTGCGGAAGCTCAGAAAAAAGGCGGCATGTGCGCTTTCATTGACGCGGAACACGCATTCGACAGTAATTATGCGCAGAAATTGGGGGTTGATATCGATAACCTGCTGATTTCACAGCCTGATTATGGCGAGCAGGCCCTGGAGATCGCCGACAGGCTGATCCTTTCCGGCGCACTGGACGTGGTGGTGATCGACTCCGTGGCCGCCCTGGTACCCAAGGGGGAATTGGAAGGCGAGATGGGCGACAGCAAAATGGGCCTCCAGGCCAGGCTGATGAGCCAGGCCCTGCGTAAGCTGACGGCCACTATTTCAAAAACGAATTCCTGCTGCATTTTCATCAACCAGCTGCGTGAAAAGATCGGTGTGATGTTTGGCAACCCGGAAACAACAACCGGTGGCAATGCCCTGAAATTCTACGCTTCCGTCAGGCTGGATATCCGCCGAATGGCCCAACTGAAAGACGGGGACGAAGTGGTGGGCAACCATGTGAAAGTGAAAGTGGTGAAGAATAAAGTCGCGCCACCCTTCCGCCAGGCCGAATTCGACATCATCTATGGAGAAGGTATTTCTAAAACCGGCGAGATCATCGACATGGGCGTGGAAATGGGCATCCTCCAAAAAAGCGGAAGCTGGTTCAGCTACAACAATGATAAACTCGGGCAGGGCCGTGAGGCCGTCAGGCAACTGCTGACCGATAACCCGGAACTGGCCACCGAAATTGAAACTAAGATCAGGGAAAAGATCACTGCCACCCAGCAGGATTGATCCCGCCATATATTTTTGAAGTTGGTTATTAAGTATCGCCGTCCTTTTCCAGGGACGGCTTTTTCATTCAGGCATCCGATATTTGCAGACCCATGCAATTGACAAGACACTGGAAAGCGCACCTGGCACTGTTGGCCACCAATATTTTTTTCGCCATTAATTTTACCGCGGTAAAATATCTAGTCAATAAAGGACTGGTGAAAGCTTTTGGATTAAACCTGGTGCGGGTATGGGTAACCGTGATATTATTATGGACGATCTTTTTGTTCAACCCTAACAAGACCTTCATCCGTAAAAAAGACCTGCCGCGTTTCTTTCTTTGTGCGCTCACAGGCATCGCCATCAACCAATTGCTGTTTATCAAAGGACTTTCGCTTACCTTTTCCATACACGCATCCCTCCTGATGCTTACGACGCCCATTCTTATCACTTTTATTGCGGCCTGGTTGCTGCGGGAAAAGTTGACACGCAATAAGATCATTGGCCTGCTGGTGGGGGTCATCGGCGCATCGATCCTTGTTATATCACGGGGCAACAGCGGAGAAGGCCAGGATGTCTTGCTCGGCGATATCATGGTGATCCTAAACGCCATATCTTATACCTTCTATTTTATTCTGGTAAGGCCACTCATGAAAGACTATCACCCGGTCATGGTCATCCGGGTGGTGTTTAGTATCGGCCTGCTGCTGATGCTTCCCGTATGCTGGAACGAATTCAGCCAGATACCCTGGGGTTCTTACACATGGACGGATTGGTGCATCCTCGGCCTCATTGTCATTGGGGGAACATTCCTGGCCTACCTGTTCAATGTGTATGGCATCAAGCAGGTCGGCGCATCGGTAGCAGGTTCATATATTTACGCTCAACCCGTATTTGCTGCGGCCATCGCCATGTTTGTACTCGGGGAGGAATTGACGATCCAAAAGATCCTGGCGGCCATGTGCATATTTGCCGGGGTATATCTTGCCAATAAAACCGAAAGCCATGATTGAGTATGTATTGGTTGATCAGGAAGAACAGTACAAGGCCGCCGCCGGCCTGTTTCGTCAATATGCCGACTGGTTAGGGATCGACCTTTGTTTCCAGGGATTTGAAGAAGAACTGACCATGCTTGACCAAATGTATGGCCCGCCGTCAGGTGGAATCATATTATGCCGGCATGAAGGGAACTGGGTGGGGTCGGTGGCTGTGAGGCAGATCGGGGATGGTGTGGCTGAGTTGAAAAGAATGTACCTGCTGCCAGCATTCCAGGGCAGGGGAATAGGAAAGCAATTATTGAACAGGGCGCTTGCACTGGCAAGCAGCATAGGGTACCATACCATCAGGCTGGATACGCTCAACCATATGACGCCGGCCATGAACCTGTACCGTAGTGCCGGTTTTTACGAGATACCGGCGTATTATCATAACCCAGAACCTGCGGTGGTATATTTTGAAAAGAAATTGAATGCAGACTGATCTGCATGGCCTGAAGCGAGGTGCCGACCTTCATCAGAATATTTGTAAAAAAAGAGGCTAAGAACTAAACTCACGCTTTCGGATAATCGAAAAATAAAAATTTCTTTTCGGCGGTTCTGAAATCTTGCCAGCTTTCAATATTGGCCTCTACGGCCAGCATGGCGCAGGTGGGCATATTATCGATATACAAACCATGGCAAAGGGAGTTGGCAAAATCGGTGATGCCCGGATTGTGTGAAAAAAGGGCGATGCTATTGTAACGATCATCTGTGCCGGATACCACATCATAAAATGTTTCCCTGGCCGCGTGGTACAGTTCATCTACCTGTATGATCTTGTTCTTATCGGCCCCGTACGAATCACAAAACAACCTGCAGGTGCTCAGGGCCCTTTTTGCAGGGCTGCTGACAAAGGCATCGATCTTTGTCATTTTGTTTTTCAGCCTTTCCGCCATAACGGGCGCATCCCTTTCACCACGTTTATTCAGGGGGCGTTCAAAGTCGGAAGCAAATAATCCGTTTTGATCCGACTTGGCATGCCGGATGATTACCAGGGTTTTCACTGATGAAATTTTGATAAATATAATACATTCTTTGGGCCCGGTTCGCAGGGAGGGGCTGAACTAAAGCAAGGGTTGAATAAGTTCATAAGAATGAAAAAATGAAAATCAATTTCCGGGAGCGGATACCGAATAAGAACTATCCTTTCTTGAATATTATTGATTGAATGATCTTTTGGAAGACCGGCAGGTATTTTGAAAAGGAATCGGTTTTTGCGCTAAAGGTATACACGTAAAAATAATTTCCACGCAGCATATAAAATTGTTTCTGCTGTATGTGGTAATTATCATGCCGGGTGGTAAATACAAAACTCTCCGCTTTTTCTTTTCCCACTATTTCCTTTTTTCTTTCGAGCAGTTGAAAATCGGTCATTTTATCACTGAGCGCCTTTTCCATATCACGCATAAGCAGGTCGAGCGTAATATCATTTCCACCCAGATCACTAACCCTGACACCCATATTCTCCTGGAAGTCATCCGATTCGTATTCCAGGGGCGCTTTGGCTTTAAACACCGTGCTATTTTTGGTTGTGGTATCGAAGGACCAATCTGAGGGAATGGTAATGATGAATTGTTTGATTTCCAGTTTACGGCCCTGTGCTACCCTGTTTGTCTGGGCAAGAACGATAACTGAAAAAAGGGAACAGGCTATGAGCAGGAATAATTTCATCGTCGCCGTTTTGACTAAGTTAATTGATTTTTTGTAGCATGGGCATCAATAACCCCTTACATTCTTTCCTTCCATATAGTTCATGAATGCCTTGTTGCAAACACGGTTTCCACCGGGCGTGGGATAGTTGCCGGTGAAGTACCAGTCACCTTTGTTATTCGGACAAGCCTCGTGCAATGTTTCAATGGTCTGGTAGATCACTTCAACCGGTATGGTTACATCGGCCGGTGTGATCAGTTGGGATATCTTCCCTGATATTTCATCGAGTGTAAAGGGTTTATATACCTGGCGCACGACATTCTCGGTGTGCAGTTTGTTATTCCTCTGTAGTTCTTTGCATACATCAAGTAATTCCAGTAACAGCGATTCCTGGCCGCGTTCTTTCAACAGTTCGACGGCGGCGCGGAAGGCCACAAAATCGCCCAGTTTGCTCATGTCGATCCCATAACAATCCGGATACCGGATCTGTGGTGCGGAAGAAACAATGATGATCTTTTTGGGTTGCAGGCGGTTGAGCATCCGGATGATACTCTGCTTTAGCGTAGTGCCGCGAACGATGCTGTCGTCGATCACTACCAGGGTGTCCTGACCGGGCCTGACCGTTCCGTAAGTGATGTCGTACACATGCTGCACCATTTCGTTCCGGCTGCTGTCTTCCGTAATGAACGTGCGCAGTTTGACATCCTTGATGGCGATCTTCTCAATGCGCACTCTTCGGTTGATCATTTCCGTTAGTTTATCCGGATCGATATCTTTTCCCCAACTGAGGATCCTTTCTTTTTTGATGGCATTCAGGTAGTCCTCGGCTCCTTTGATCAGTCCGTAAAAAGCCGTTTCCGCCGTATTGGGTATGAAGGAGAAGATGGTATTTTTCAGGTCGAACTCAATGGCCTTGAGTACGGTTGGGTGGAGGTTATATCCCAATGCGATGCGTTCTCTGTAAATTTTTTCATCGCTGCCCCGGCTGAAATAGATGCGTTCGAAGCTGCAGGCTTTTCTTTCCTGTGCAGGTACGATCTGTTCGATGCTGTAGCTTCCATCGGCACGCACAATGATGGCCTGCCCCGGCGCAAGTTCTTTCACCTCGTCGGCTCCCAGGTTGAATGCGGTTCGAATGGCCGGTCTTTCACTGGCCGCCACGATCACCTCGTCGTTGATATAGTAATAAGATGGCCTGATGCCATGGGCATCCCTCACAACAAAGGAGTCGCCTGTACCGATCATGCCGGCAAAGTGGAAGCCTCCATCAAAAAGCGGAACGGCTTTTTTCAACACCTGGGCTATATCCATGCGGCCGGGTTCCTTTTCATCGCCGCTCACGATGAAATGGTGAATGACCTCCATCATGGCGGCTAGGTCGCTTTGAACCTGGAAGGGCCCGGGAGCGATATTCGCGAGGCCAAATAATTCCTCGGTATTCACCAGGTTGAAGTTACCGGCGAGTGCAAGGTTTCGAACGGGGATCGTGTGCCTTTTGATAAAAGGGTGACAGAATTCAACATTGTTCCTGCCCTGGGTTCCATAGCGGAGGTGCCCGAGCAGCACTTCACCCAGGAAATTAAGATGGCCTTTCATCAGGCCCGGGTGGTTTTTGATATCGGGCTGGTATTTTTCAACTTCTGAAAATTCCTTTCCGATGGTTTCAAACAGGTCGGCTATTGGTTGGGTGGCATTGCTCCTGATCCGGTGAAGGAATGGGTATCCCGGTTCGGTGTTTAGTTTGAGCGAAGCGATGCCGGCGCCGTCCTGGCCCCTGTTATGCTGTTTTTCCATCAGCAGATACAGTTTATTGAGGCCGTACAGGACTGTCTGGTATTGTTGCTGGTAATAACTGAACGATTTTCGAAGACGGACGAAGGCAAGTCCGCATTCATGTTTGATAGCGTCGCTCATGATCGTGGGAAACCCATGTTGAGTGGCAAAATTAGCTGAATGTTCAGCATAAAAAAAATCCCGCCTCAACGGGCGGGACGTTCATAGGGTAATCCGTTGTTACAGACCACTGAAAGTCAGGCCAACCTGCAGTAGTTTGGTGTCGGGGGCCACTTCATCTTTAAACATCGTGGTAATATTATAGGCACCGAAGAGGGTAAAGTTACCCAAACCCACCCGGGCGGTAGCGGCCAGGCGTGTGTTGTTGAAATAACTTTTATTCTTGGTTTTTTGGGTTGAGCTGTTGATCAGGTTACCGTTATTGTCGCGGAAATTCTTTCCCTTGGTGGCTGCGCTCAGCAGGGTGCCCAGTTTGAGACCTGCCGCAAATTTGAAACTTTTATTCGGTTCATCGGGCCGGGAAGTAAAGCGAAGTTCAATCGGCACTTCCAGGTAGGCGGTCGTAACCTTGAATTTCTTGAAATTACTTGCTGTATCCAACTGGTAAAACGGAAGAACAGGGGTCCTGGAGGCGATGTCCACCACCATACGTTTAAAGAAAATATGGCTGGTGCTGACCCCGATACCGAAAGCGGCACTGAACCGGGGGTTACCTTTGAAAGGTTTATCCATCATCACATACAGGTTGGCGCCACGGGAAAAACCCTTGATATGGTTGCTGACGCTATCCGCGGCGCCTATCCAATGGTCGCTGCTTAACTGGAACATCAGGTGATCACCTGCCCGGTTACCAATGCTGAATTTTTTCTTTTCCTTTTTGGTCTTGTTTTGCGAGAAAGCCGGACTAAAAGCCAGGAGGGCAAGGGCAATCACGAATAATTTTCTCATAATGAATACTTAGGCGGCAAAAATACCCGTCTGCCGGTTAAAGAAAGGTTAAATGATCGCTTCCATACATGCTTCATACAAAGGGCCGCATGGAAGTCCGTGAATAAAATATAGGCTTGGCGGGGAATACTGAATCCGTTCAGCCGTATATTGTTTTACATTTGTTACACGAATTTTTTAGTTGCGCAAATATACAGGGTAATGGCGACCGGGATATAAATTAATTTGCCATATTTAAAGAGGAGCCTGCGTGATCCGCAGTTCATTATATCAGTAAAAAAATAGTGATACATGCAAACAGTGATTTATCTCTCAGTTGGTTTTTCGGTTGGGTTCCTGGCGGCATGGGTCATCCGAACGATCTCCGTATTTAAGTGGAAGAAGGAACACAAGAGCACCAGCGGATACCTGGAGAGCGAAAAACTGATCAGGGAAACCCTGCAAAAGGAGAACAGGCATGTTTACCAGGCCAAAGAGGCTGTGGAATCGGAGTATGAGCGTCAGCTGGCCGAGGCGCATGCACTGATCCGCAGGATGGATGAGGATATACTGTTATTACAAAAGAGTAACGAGGAAACTGAGGCTTTACTGAGGGCCGGAGAACCGGTGATCCATTCCCTGAAAATGAAACTGATCGAAGCCAATAATACGGCGGCAAGGTATAAGGCGCAATTACTGCAGCAGTCTGTAAAAGCCACAGAAACTGCCGTCACCGGAAAATGAGCATAGCGGTGTATTGTGTCCGTAGGATCATCGGCGGGAATCATTCAACTTCTGCCGCTGTCGAGGACAAACGTCATCCTTTAATCCTATCTTAATTTGGAAACAAACAGGGTAACTGCGGCAGTAGCTCAGTTGGCAGAGCATTAGCTTCCCAAGCTAAGGGTCGAGGGTTCGAATCCCTTTTGCCGCTCTAAGCATTAGGATAAAAGAATACCGGTGCGGGATCATGCTGCCATCGATTTGTTTTGACCTTCATCACCCTTTTTCCTAATCAAAATCATGCATGGCAAGCAGCGGTTAGAATAGATTTGACCGGTTAATTACCGACATTCACCAAAATCAAACAACATGGAAAAGATCATTGCCGCACTGGATGGTTTGAAGTATTCGGAATCCACACAACGGTATGCCATTGAGTTGACAAAAAAGACCAACAGCCACCTGGTGGGGGTTTTCATGGATGACCGTACCTACAATAGTTTCAAGATCTATGAATTGATCGCGGAAGAAGGGGTGTCGGAAAATAGGATGAAAGACCTTGAATCAAAAGATGAAGTGGCCAGGAAGGCATCTGCTGATTCCTTTGCAAAAGCCTGCATGAAGGCGGGTGTTCCTTTTTCCATTCACCACGACCGCAATATCGCATTACAGGAACTGAAACATGAAAGCATTTATGCAGATCTGCTGGTCATTGATGCCAGGGAAACGCTGATGCACTATGCGGAAAAACCGCCGACCCGTTTTATACGCGACCTGTTGGGAGATGTGCAATGCCCGGTTATGCTGGTTCCGCCTAAATATAAACCGGTTGAAAAAATAGTTCTGCTCTTTGATGGCGAACCGTCATCTGTGCATGCCATAAAAATGTTTAGTTACCTGATGCCCGGGTTCAAGGAACTGCCTACCGACATCATTTCCGTCAACCCGGTCAATACCACCCTTCACATGAAAGACAATAAGTTGATGAAGGAATTCATGATGCGTCATTTTCCGCATGCGAAGTATAAGGTATTAAAGGGGCTGGCAGAAGATGAAATTGTGAAATACCTGAAACTGCAACCGGGTAACGCGCTGGTTGTATTGGGCGCTTATCGCCGAACCACCATCAGCCGCTGGTTCAGGGAAAGCATGGCCGATATCTTAATGAAAGAAGTCAAACTGCCTTTGTTCATCGCACACAATAAATAAACGGGCCGCTTAACGGAATGGATTCTCTCACACATATTGCCCTGGGTGCCTGTATGGGAGAGGCTTTTGCCGGCAGGCAACTGGGGAAAAAGGCCATGATCTGGGGTGCGGTTGCACAGAGTGTCCCCGATATTGATTTTATCGCTTCATTCTGGATGGATACATCCTCCAATCTGCTGGCTCACCGGGGCTTTACGCATTCATTTCTTTTTTGCTTACTGATCACACCTGTTTTTGGGATACTGGCCGAGCGCTGGCACCGCCCTCATAATATCCGGCTCAGGCATTGGATCGCATTTTTCGGTGCGGTGATCTTCATCCATATACTCATTGATGCTTTTAATAATTACGGGGTAGGATGGTTTGAACCCTTCAGTCACCGGCGTATATCCTTTAACGCTATTTATGTGGCAGATCCATTCTTTTCCATCTGGCCCGCCATCGGCTGTTTCATGCTGATCTATCTCGACAGGTACAGTACGCGCCGTAAAAGATGGTGGCGTTTTGGCCTCGGCCTGAGCAGCTTGTACCTGATGTACTGCCTGGCCAATAAGGCCCGGATCGATCATGATGTTAGGGACATTATGCGGGAACAGCGGATCGAATATTCGCGGTATTTTACCACGCCGGCCCCGTTGCAGAACTGGCTTTGGTTTGTAGTGGCAGGGAACGACAGCGGTTACCATGTTGGCTTCCGGTCTATGTTCGACAGTAAGAAGACCATCGCATTTCACTACTTTCCACGAAACGACAGTCTGCTGAAACCCCTGGCCGGGAAGGAAGAAATTCAAAGGCTGATCAGGTTCTCGCAGCAGTTCTATACCGTGGATAAGCGCCACGACACGCTGCAGTTCAACGATCTCCGGTTTGGCCAGGTCATTGGATGGCACGATGCGGACATGCCCTTTGTTTTTCATTATTACCTCCAATACCCCGATGAGAATAAACTCGTTGTGCAAAGGGGGCGTTTTGAAGGCTGGAACTGGGAGATATTCAAATCCCTGCTGCGACGGATCAAAGGAAACTGAACTATCGGATGAGGTGTTCTTCAATTTCGTCTTTGCCTAACCGTTGTTCCGGGGGGATGTAACTGACCCCCAGAAAATCATACATGCTTTCTTCGGTGTCGCCGGCAACCCTGTTGCCAGAAGCGATCTCGTACAAGCCATACTCATTGATCTTGTATCCCCGGTCTCGGGCAATGATCCTGAGTTTGATATTATGTTCTTTTGAACCGGTCAGGTAGAGCAGGGCAGACCCGAATTCGTAAGGATGAACCAGCCTGACATCCACCTGTGTTTTGTTTTCACCGTATAATACGCTGGCTTTGGTGCTCCCTTTGGCCATGACCTTGCTGATCCCGGGGATCTGAACAATTTGGTCCACGATCTTTTTTCTTCTCTTTGTATCAGCGGCTATCAGGATGTCGATATCACCGATGGTTTCTTTTTTCCTGCGCAGGCTTCCTGCAAGTTCGGCGCGGATGACGCCCGGCAGTGCGCGTATCCTGCCCAGTAGCTGTTTCCCGATCTGTTCGGCTTTGGCCAGCGGGATACGTTCGCCATCTTTATCCATTTTCAGGGCCCTCCGCATATTGTCGATCCGCCGCTCCCCAAAGCCTTCAAGGCCCGCCAGTTTATTTTCTTCCATTGCCTGGATAAGGTCCTTCCGGTTATTGATCCCTTTTTGTTCGTGCAACACTTTTAGGGTGGCCGGTCCAAAGCCGGTTACGTCCATGAGTTCGAGCAATTCGAAAGGCACCCTGTGTTTCAGTTTTTCAAATGTTTCGATCTTGCCGGTATTCAGGTATTCGATGATCTTCTCAGCGATACTTTCGCCGATACCGCCTAGCTGGTCCAGAGACTGGATATCGCTGGCATAGGCCCTGATATCCTCCTTCATATTATGCAGGACCTTGGCCACATTGTCGTAAGCAATGGCACGAAAACGTTCCGTGGGGCCCAGGTAGCGGTAACATTCAGACATTTCGTGGAATATCCTGGCCAACGCGATATTATTGTGAAGGCTAGTTTTTTGCATGGTAGCAACAGTCATATAAACAGTTGATTTTATGTATGGAATATCAATATTAAAGGTAGAGAGTGACCCTGCATTGAGGCCATGAGTATTGTCAAACAGGGGAATGATGATGGTCATGATTTTATACGATGCATTCATCTACTTTGAAGTATAAAATCAATCATTATGAACCCCATCATCACTCCCGATATTCGCGAAGTCATGGAGGCCGTACATTACAGGCCTTCCGTTTCCCTGATCATGCCATTTGACACCAGGGTTAACATGCATAAGGAAACCAGTCATGCCCTCAAAGTGGCGGCAGATAAAGTGGAAACCGAACTGCTCAATAATTATCCCGCAGAAATGGCTAAACTCGTCATTCATAAATTGCGGGCCATTATCAAAAGCCTGGCAACCGATATTCACGGTAAAAGCGTGGCGATCTTTGTTTCCCCGGTATTTGAAAAAGTATTCTTCCTGGACTTTGTTGTAGAGGAAAAAATCATTGTGGATGAGTCCTTTGAAATACGCGACCTGGTTTTTGGTAAAAAGCAGCTCAACAACTTCCTGGTTATGCTCCTGAGTGGGCATGAAAGCAGGCTGCTGCTCTGGAATGCCGAGAATTTTATCCGCATCGCTACAGAAGCACCTGAAACCATAGATGCTTATGTAAATGAGGCGCCGGAGCGGGTGGCCAATTTCTCCGATATCTCAGACCGAAAAGAGATCATGACCGATAAATTCCTGCAACAGATGGATCATTCCCTCAGCCAGGTACTCAAAACATACCAGTTGCCGGTGCTTATCATTGGAACCGAACGTATCCTGGGTCACTTTAAACACCTGACCAAAAACGAAAGGACCATAGCCGCCTATATTCCAGGAAATTATGAATCTGCCACACTGCCTGAATTGAAAGAGCTGATCAATCCATACATCAGGCAATGGCAACGCGACAAAGAAATGTCTTTGCTGAAAGAAATAGACAGGGCGGCCAGTCAGCAAAAACTCGCTGCGGGCATCATGGATGTCTGGCGCGATGCCATTGACCATAAAGGCCGTTTGCTGATCGTGGAAAAGGATTTCATGTACCCAGCCCAACGCGGATCTGATGAAAACCTGATATATGATATTGAGCCACCGTATAACCGGTTTTCCTATATCAAAGACGCGGTTGATGATATCATGGAAAAGATACTGACCAATGGCGGTGATGTGGAATTTGTGGATCATGGTGTGCTGAAAGATTATAACCACATAGCACTCATTCGTTTTTACTGATGAGTGGATATACTGATTATGACGATTACCATGGAAAAGGGAAAAACATCTCCTTCGTGGAGGTCGAAACTGGAAAAAGAAATGGAACCCCGCCTCGTCGGGGTTCCTGATGCCTGGGCCCGGGCAATGGGTACCGGAAAGATGCTGATCCCCACGCCCCGGCTGATTGATGACCTGGTGAAGAAAATACCCAAAGGGAAGTTGGCTACGGTCAACCAACTCAGGGAAACCCTTGCCGCCAGGTACCATGCCGATGTCACCTGCCCGCTGACCACGGGTATATTCCTGAATATATCCGCCCATGCTGCGGAAGAAGACATATCTGCGGGCAAGAAGCGGGTAACGCCTTACTGGAGGGTATTGAAGGAAGGCGGGCTGTTGAACCCGAAATTTCCAGGCGGTTGTGCCATGCACGCCAGCAGGCTGAAAGCGGAAGGATTTGGCGTTATGCCGGCACGTGGAAAGGATAAGTTTGTTGTGAAAGATTTCGAGAAGAAACTCTGTAACTTACGGTAAAGCATAAATGCGCCCTTCCATGCCATCTATTTACACCATTACATTCAGCCCCTGCATCGATAAAAGCGCTTCGGTGCCATCCCTGATCCCCGAAAAAAAGTTGCGATGCAGTACACCCAAACTCGAACCGGGAGGCGGAGGCATCAATGTGGCAAGGGCCATCCATAAGCTGGGCGGATCGGCGGTTGCCGTGTACCCGGCCGGTGGGTACACAGGCCAGTATTTTAATGCGTTGTTGGGAAGGGAAGGGATTCCCTGCCAGGTAATTCCTTCCTCAGGTGAAACAAGGGAGAATATCATCATCCTGGACGAATCGAGCAATAACCAGTATCGGTTCGGCATGCCGGGAAATGCATTATCCGTGCAAGAATGGAACGCCTGCCTGCAGGCCATCGCTGATGCCCCGGAACTGGATTATGTGGTGGCCAGCGGCAGCCTGCCACCGGGAGTACCGGCTGATGTCTTTGGGCAGTTGGCAAAACTGGTCAGGAGCAAGGGCGGCAAGCTGATTGCAGACACATCGGGAGAAGCGCTCCGTCATGCAGTGCAGGAAGGGTTGTTCCTCATTAAGCCAAACCTCGGAGAGCTGAGTTCCCTGGCGGGAAAAGAGGAGTTGAGCATTCATGAAGCCGGGCTTATCGCAAAAGATATGATCAACAAAGGCGGTTGCGAGGTGATGATCATTTCAATGGGCCAATCAGGGGCCATGCTCGTCACCCGCGAATCGTCATCCATCCTTACGGCCCCGCAGGTGGTTAGAAAAAGTACGGTAGGCGCCGGCGACAGCATGGTGGCCGGTATTGTGTATTACCTTTCCACCGGCCAAAGTCTTGAAGTATCTGCCCGTTATGGGGTGGCCTGCGGTACCGCCGCAACAATGAACCCCGGCACGGAACTCTGCCGCAAAGAGGATGCAGACAAACTATTCAAACAGGTTCACTCCATCCCGGTACACTGATCGTAAATCTTTTTTATGCAAGGCCAGATCCAACATATACACCGGCATCTTGCAGCGAAACTCCTGGAGGCGGCGGACGAATTATTTCCCTCTTTTGAGGCTGAACCCGTTCACCGCTTTAGGGTGGCTTATAAGAAAATGAGGGCTTTTTTACGCATGGTTCAACAGGTCGGGCAAAACCGGGATGCCAGGATGAATGCAGACAAAAAGACTTTTTACAGGGCGATGGGTAGTTTGCGGGATACCCAGTTGCAGCAGGTGCTGGTCATCCATTCCTTTATTTCAACCATATACCAGGCGGAAGGTTATTTGCAGTGCCTGAATCAAACAGCAATGGAACTGGTCATGCCTTTGAAGAAGAAAGAAGTGATGGCTGTTTTTGAACCTGCGGACAGGAAACTAACGGAGATCATAGACGAAAATATTGACCGCGACGGTTTTTTCCGATATCTCCGGGATAACTGGCATCTCGCCGGAACACTGGTTGCGAAAACGAATATCACCGATGAGGAGTTGCACCAGGTAAGGAAAATACTGAAAGACTCCTATTATAACCTATCGATTTTTACCGCCTGGTTGCAGGAAGGTAACGAGGCCTTCGCGGATACGGACGAATTGGATAAAATGGCAACAAGGTTAGGCGCATATCAGGACCTTACAGTTTCGTTGAACATGTTGCGAAAATTTCTGGCGGGCGAGGTGGCGGATCGTGAAAGAAATGCGCTGGCTCACCTGGAGGAAGAACTGACCCGGCGGCGGGTAAACGAAAGGCAACAGTTATTGCAAATGCTGACAGGATACTTTTCTGTCAGCCCAGAATGATCTATCGCTATCATAGATGCATGCCTGCCGTTTTATAATCTGTCAACACGAGTTACCGTTTTATTTGCGATATTTATACAGGGTTAACGGATACCGAAAGAACCCGCAAAATACAAACACATGGAACTTGCGCCCAATATGAAAACATTCCTGAACGAAGCAGGAGACCTTTCCCGTTTCGCGGGGCGCTTTTTTTCACAGGTTTTCAGGCCACGGTTCGAATTCAACGAATTTATCAGGCAATGTTTTGTGATCGGTTACAAGTCGTTGCCACTGGTTGGGTTAACGGCATTCATCATGGGCCTGGTACTGACCATGCAGTTGCGGCCATCGATGGTTGATTATGGGGTGGAATCGCAGTTGCCGGCGATCGTAGGTATTGCGATCGTCAGGGAAATAGGCCCCGTCATCACCGCACTCATCTTTGCGGGAAAAATCGGGAGCAGCATCGGCGCCGAGCTGGGTTCGATGAAAGTGACGGAACAGATCGATGCGATGGAAGTGAGTGGAACGAACCCGTTTAAATACCTGGTGGTCACGCGCGTGCTGGCATCCACATTCATGCTGCCGGTTCTGGTTTTGCTTGGAGACGCGATCTCGTTGTACGGATCTTACCTCGGTGTCAATATCAAAGGAGACACCAGCGCGCATTTATTCTGGAACCAGGTGATTGATAACCTGTCGTACACCGACGTGTTGCCCGCATTTATCAAAAGCTTTTTCTTTGGTTATGCCGTGGGGATCATCGGATGTTTTAAAGGATATAACAGCAATAAAGGGACTGAAGGCGTTGGGCGCTCCGCCAACTCTGCCGTAGTGGTTTCGTCTATCATGATCTTTGTGATCGACTTGCTGGCAGTTCAGGTAACGGATGTTTTTGGATATAATTAACCGGATGGAAGCATTGACGGACATACAAGCCTCGGAAACAATCAAACAGCCTGGAGATGAGATCCTGTTGATCGACCACCTGTACAAGTCGTTTGGTTCGAATAAGGTGCTGATCGATTTCAACCTTACGGTCACGCGCGGGGAAAGCGTTGTTGTGTTGGGCAAATCGGGTTCCGGAAAATCCGTACTGATCAAATGCATCATCGGTTTACTGAAACCCGACAGCGGTCATATCCGGGTCTTTGGGCAAAATGTTCCGGATCTTGATTTGGATGCATTAGACCAGATGCGGGCCAAGGTGGGCTTCCTCTTCCAGAGCAATGCATTGTATGATTCGATGACCGTCAGGGAAAACCTGGAATTTCCCCTCAGGCGCCACTGGATAAAGATCACACAGGAAGAGATCAACAACACGGTACAACAGGCGCTGAACGATGTTGGCCTGGGCCATACCATCAATATGATGCCCGTTGAATTATCGGGCGGCATGAGAAAACGGATCGCACTGGCCAGAACGCTTATCCTGAAACCGGACATCATACTCTATGATGAACCAACCACGGGTCTTGACCCCATTACGGGGCGCGAGATCATTGCGCTGATGATGGCCATACAGAAAAAATACAACACCACTTCGCTCATCATCTCCCACGACATGAACTGTGTGCGTATGGCGAGCGACAGGGTGGTGGTGCTGGTGGATGGCAAATGCTATGCGATGGGTACTTATGCTGAACTGCAGAAACATGCCGATCAAAAGGTCAAACAATTTTTTGAATAATTTCTATGATCAATAAATCTGTTAATAATATCAAACTTGGGGCATTTGTTCTGGCGGGATTAGTTTTCCTTGTTCTCCTGTTGTACCTGATCGGCAAGAACCGCAGCCTGTTTGGTTCTAATTATGAACTGCGGGCCAGGTTCGATAATGTGCAGGGACTTGTTTCGGGTAATAATGTCCGTTATGCGGGCATCGAAGCCGGTACCGTGAAAAAAGTGAACATACTGAACGATACCACGATCGAAGTGACGATGCTGATCGAAAAGAAAATGAATACAATCATCCGGAAGAATGCCATTGTATCGATCGGAACGGAAGGGATCGTTGGAAACAAAGTGGTCAATATCATTCCGGCACACCAGCCTGCGGAACTGGCCGTAGAAGGGGATTTGCTGGTATCTAAAAAATCGGTTAGTACGGATGAAATGCTCAATACACTCAGTAAAACGAATAACGATATTGCGTACATCGCCGGGGAACTGAAAGTGACCGTCAACCGGATCAACAACAGCATGGGTTTGTGGAAACTGCTGAACGACGAGTCGATTCCCAATGAGCTTCGTGCTTCCATCGCCAATATCCGCAAAGCAACCAATAAGGCCAACCTGTTTGTGGAAGACCTCCACGGGCTCGTGGCCGACGTCCGCAGCGGAAAGGGTTCCGTTGGATCATTGCTGACCGATACCGCCTTTGCCCATAACCTCAACCTGGCAGTTGTAAAAATTCAGTCAGTAGTGGATGATGCGGATTCCCTGGCCAGGGAGATCAACAGCCTGGTGGCAGGTGTCAAGACGGATGTGAAAGAAGGGAAAGGTGCGGTCTATTCATTGTTGCGTGATTCCACGGTATCCATCAGATTAAGTGCAAGCCTCGAGAATATCCAGAAGGGCACGGATGGCTTCAATCAGAATATGGAAGCCCTGAAACACAGTTTCCTTTTCCGGGGTTATTTCCGCAAGCTGGAAAAACAGAAAAAAAGGGAAGCTGCCCAAAAAGACCCTTAACAAGGGCCATGAGCAGTATCATCGGGCAGGCTGAGTCAGGTCATCAGCTTACCGGTAACGAATATTAACTTTATACCGATCGCTGAAACGTAACGAACGAATCATGGAAAGAACATTCAACAAGGCCGAAGATCTGGCAGACCATATCAAAGAATATGTGAATGCCCGGATCGATTCCATCAAACTGTCGGTTGCTGAAAAAGTGTCCGCCGTACTGGCCAATATACTGGCCGGGCTGGTTGTTGCTTTTGTATTTCTGTTATTTGTCATTTTGTTCAGTATCGGCGTGGCCCTGATCATCGGAGAATGGATCGGCCATGCCTGGGCCGGCTTCCTTATTGTGGCCGGGCTTTACCTGTTCATCGGCGTGATCGTATGGGTTGCCCGCGGTAAACTCATCCGGTTACCCATTATGAATGCCATTATTCAACAATTATTCAGAAACGATGAAGACCATCAGGAGTAAACAACAACTGCAGGAAGAAAAGAGAAGGCTGAAGCAAAGGCAGGAAGACCTGGAGAAAGCGATCAGGCAAGACTGGGCCGATCTGAAGTATACGCTCAAACCTTCAAGCCTGGCCAAAGAAGCGGTGGATCATTTCATCGACAAAAAAATGGAGCGATCAGAAAAAGACGGTGGCCTTCTGAAAAGCACTTTATCATACGGCATCGCCACCCTGGCACAGAAACTGGTAGAAAAGGCCACGACCAAATTTGGAAAAAAAGACAATGCCCCGGAAGATTATTGATTTTACCGCTGTTTGTAATAAAAAGTGCTGATGTAAAATATCATGCGGATAAACTGATAAGAGCACCAACGAACGAACTGGATCCGCCAGTTCTTTTTTTGCAGGTGGGTTTCTTTGGTGATTTTTACACAATCACGGGTAATAATAGACGATAATTGATTCTCCAGCTCCGTTGAAAATTCGCTCCCCCGTACATCGAGGTTCAGTTCGATGCTGGCATATGCGCTGATCTTATTGATATTATAAGAACCCACGGTGGCCCATTCCCCATCGCATACGGCCACTTTTGCGTGTAGTACAGAAGCCTGGTATTCGTACAATTCGATATTATTCCTGAGCAGCCAGTCATACATCCATCGTTCGGCATTTTTTGCCACCATAACATCGGATGGGCCGGCAATGATGATACGGATCTTTACGCCCCTTTTGGAAGCTTGTGCAAGCAGGCGCCGTATGATTTGCCCGGGCAGGAAATAGCTGCAACAGATCGTGATATGTGACCGGGCATTACGGAACATCTCCATGTAGCTGTAGGATATTTCGTTTTTTCTTCTCACCCAATCGTTCCGCCGCATACGCACCAGGCATGATTGACCTGTTGCGGCTTCAGGCAATCCTGCCGGAGGTTTGCAGGGCATCGTTCTGAAAACGGAACTGAAATTGTACCAGGATTTCCAGCAGAGTTTGCAGAGATCGCGGGCTATGTCGCCTTCAACGTACAATGCAAAATCAAGCCAGGCCCTTTTGCCGGGTAGATCATTATAATGATCGGATACGTTGACACCGCCAACCATGGCATAACAGGCATCCACAACAAAAATCTTATGATGCATTCTTCTGCCAAAATAAAAATTCCGACTGCGGAAGAGCGGTTCAAAAAAACGAAACTGAATGCCCGATTCCCTCAATGAAGCGATAAATTTTTTCGACATCACCTGCGACGCATAGCCATCCGCCAGCAGGAATACAGACACCTTTCTCGCCGCCGCTTCGATCAGCGCATCGGCAACCATCTGGCCGGTTTCATCATCGTCATAGATATAACACTGGAGGTGAATACTTTCCCTGGCCTGCCCGATCATCGTGAGCATGGTACGGAAATATTCTTCCCCGCCATGCACAAGCCTGACATTGTTTTGAGAGTTGAAAGCATTGTTATTGTTGTTACCGCCTGGCATACCTGGAAAAGGAGGATCCTATGGGTGTGTAAATGATCCCTTGTTTATCAAGTTAAATTTTTTTCCTGGTTTCAGCAGGTTAAAAACAAAGCCCTTCCTGGGAAGGGCCTGTAAAAAGAGCTGTGAGAAATATCAGTAAACGACTATGTCTGCATGTTGCCTGCTAACCGGCGTAACGGATTTGGGAATGATGATGCAAAGAATACCGTCTTTGTATTCCGCGCTGATAAAAGATACATCGGCATCATTGGGAAGTACGACCTGCCTGTCGATACAGGTATAATTGAATTCATGCAGCCTGAAATCCTTTTCTTCAATATAGATGGGTTCTTTATGCAACACAAAGATCGAAAGGATGTTTTCATCGGCATGCACCATGAAATCTTCCCGCTTCATCCCGGGTATGGCCATCTCCACCCTGATGCAATCCGGCTGATGGCAAATATTAACGGGCGGCAAATCACCGTTCAGCAGTTTTGCTTTGCTCAGTTCGAGCCTGAGATCATGTTCGCTGTAACCAGGAACATATAAACCGGGATATACGATGCCTCCGGGAATGCGTACAAATTTACTTTCCATCTTCAATGATTTTTTCTGGTGATAAAACATTGAAACATACAAACAGGTTGAAGTTAGTGATAAGAAGATCCTGTTCCTATGATCGGTGTCAGTACTCTGTGAAAGTACATCATTCCGCAGTGGTTCCAACAGGTTTAACAGTACCTTTATATTGGCGAATCAAATTCTTGTCATGCAAGCACTTTCCGACAATGCCCTCCGCATTCTGAAGCAACGCTATTTCCGAAGGAATGAGCGGGGCCAGGTATCGGAAACGCCTGAAACCCTGTTCAGACGCGTTGCCAGGGCGGTGGCTTCGGCAGAGGGATCGTATGGGGAAGATCCGGGTTTATGGGAAGAGCGATTTTTTGATCTGATGTCGCAACTTCAATTTCTTCCGAATTCCCCCACGCTGATGAATGCAGGGATTCCCTTGGGCCAGCTCAGCGCTTGTTTTGTATTGCCGGTGGAGGATAAACTGGACGGCATATTTTCAACCTTACGTCATGCGGCATTGATACAACAGAGCGGCGGCGGCACCGGATTTAATTTTTCGCATCTCCGGCCGGCGAATGACCCGGTAAGTGATTATGCAGGTACGGCATCGGGTCCTGTTTCATTCATGAAAGTGTTTGATTCGGCAACGGAACATATCAGGCAGGGCGGTAAGCGGCGTGGCGCCAATATGGGGATACTGAATATCGATCACCCGGATATACTCGCTTTCATAACGGCCAAAAGAAGCCAGGGTGTATTGCGAAATTTTAATATTTCCGTTGGGATGAGCGATGCGTTCATGCAGGCGCTGGAACGGAATGCAGACTGGCCTTTGATACACCCGAACAGCGGCGAAGCGGTTCGGCATATACCGGCTGTTGACATTTGGCAGGAACTGATCTTGTCTGCCTGGCAAACCGGCGACCCCGGTTTAATTTTCCTGGATGCCGTCAACCGGGAGAATCCAACGCCCTACCTGGGCAAAATCGAATCTACGAACCCTTGCGGTGAAGTGCCTTTACTGCCATATGAACCCTGTAACCTTGGTTCTCTCAACCTTCCCCTCTTTGTGAGCGGGGGCGACTCTCCGGAAATACAGTGGGATAAGCTGGCTGAAGCGGTTCGCCTGTCGGTAAGGTTCCTGGATAATATCATTGATATCAATCATTACATCATTCACCCGATCAGGGAGATGGCGATGGGCAACCGTAAGATCGGCCTTGGCGTCATGGGATGGGCCGACATGCTCATCCTCCTGGGTATTCCTTATGCTTCGCATGAGGCAACCGAACTGGCAGACCGGCTCATGCAGTTTATACAAGATCGCGCGAGGGAAATATCTGAAGAGCTGGCCCAAAGCAGGGCTCCATTCCCCAACTGGCAGGCAGGCCATTTTGCCGGCGGCAAGCCACTGCGTAATGCCACCCGAACCAGCATTGCGCCTACGGGAACCATTTCCATCATAGCCGGGGTATCATCTTCTATTGAACCGTTATTTGCGCTGGCTTTTCAGCGCATGCATGTGCTTCAGGATGAAACCATGGATTCGGTGAATGGCCATTTTGTTGAGTACCTGAACCGGCACGGACTGTTTTCTAATGATATCCTGCAACGGGTTATAGCGGAGGGCACCTGCGCCGGAATCCATGAGCTGCCCGATCAGGTCAGGCAGTTATTTGCCACAGCACCTGAGATAGCCCCATCCTGGCATCTAGAACACCAGCTTGCCTTTCAGCGGCATACAGACAATGCCGTTTCCAAAACCATCAACCTTCCGGCTTCGGCAACGCCCGATATGGTTAATGACATTTACCGGGCTGCCTGGAAAAGAGGCGCCAAGGGCATCACCATTTTCCGCGACCAGTCGACCGTATCACAGGTACTTCAGCGTGGCATTAATCCGGGCACCGACCCCTGCCGGGTTTGTGTGGAATAAGCAGGCGTGTTTGACAGGCATCATGCCGGGGCTAATTGCCGTCATCCAACGTCACCATTTCAGCGCATAGCTTTATCGGTATAAACGCTATGATATGTCAACCATTCAATCATCTTATTACAGCAATGAATTATCCGACTGGGGCCATGCCATCGGGTTTTATGAAGAGGAAATTGATAACCTGGGACGACAACTGGGTGAAGTGATTTCCAGAAACTGCATCACCGGCATTGCCGAAAAGGTGGAGGCAGAACAGGCGTTACTGAACAATGCGGCATCGAAGTTCCGGAATATACAACTGGACATTGAGAACCAGGAGGGGTTATTGAGAACAGACAGCACATTCATTGATGATACCGGTGTTACTGACGAAATGCAGGAAATGCAGGATGCCATTCGAAGGAAAATGCAGGAGGCTGAAACAGCGTTTGTGGATGTAAAATTCCATTGTTACCGTTTCCTGTCTGATTCCCTTAAGCACTAACGGTTCATGCATGCCGGGATCTGCCGAGATAGTCTTTCACTTCTTCATCGTTGACCTGGTCGAACCGTTCATAAAATCCGCCTACGCCCCCGAACATGTCGGGGATGAGGAGGCAGACGAATTCATCGCATTCCGCACTGAGTTTTTCCGCCGCGCTGTAAGAAGCCACAGGAACGGCGATCACCAGTTTTGCAGGATTTCTTTTTCGGATAAGCCTGACAGTTGCCAGCAGAGTGTTCCCGGTTGCAATGCCATCGTCGATCAATATGACTGTTTTGTTTTCCGGATTGATAACGGGCCTGTTGCCAATGAATCGTTCCTCCATTTCTTTAAGCCGGATCCTGACTTTTTGGAGTTCTTCGGTGATATAGTTTTCCGTAACATCTTCATGAGGCACCACAAAGTAATCGGATAAGCTTGCTGCCCCGATCGCGTATTCCCGGTTCATCGGGTGTCCGATCTTTTTGGCCAGAATAACATCGAGTGGCAGCCCGAGGCTTTCTGCTGCGGCAAAACCCACGGGAACGCCCCCACGGGGTACGGCCAGTATGATACAGTCTTTCCGGTGAGCGTATTTTGTCAGTTTTCCGGCGAGTTGTAAACCGGCATCCGTTCTATCGTAAAACATGGGTCTCTTTTTCAGCGTTTACAGGTATTTCTGAAACCAGGTTCCTGCCAGCAAGCACACTTCATCCATTTTTCCCGGCTCTTCAAACAGGTGCGTGGCGCCTTCCACCTTTTCGATCGCTTTTTCGCAGCGCAATTGCGTGTATGCTTCTACGTTAAGTTTCATCACTTCGTCATCCAGTCCGCCCACAATAAGCAGGGTAGGTGACTGAACAAAGGGCAATGAACCGGCTGCGAGGTCGGGTCGTCCGCCGCGGGATACAACGGCTTTTGTTTCCGGCAATGCGGCCGCGGCCTGCAGGGCTGAAGCGGCGCCGGTGCTGGCTCCGAAAAAACCATAAGGAAGGCCGGTGTGTTTTTTGGCCCAATGTGTCGCTCCGGCCAGTCGCCCGGCCAGCAGGTCGATGTTGAACCGATTGTCAATATCCTGGTCTTCTTCTTCCGACAGCAGGTCGAACAGGAGCGTAGCGATCCCCCGTTCCCCGAGGTACAGGGCCACCATCTGGTTGCGCCTGCTGAAACGGCTGCTCCCGCTTCCGTGTGAGAATATTACAATGCCTTGGGCATGAGGGGGAATTTGCAGTATACCCGGCAGGACTATATTACCTATCGGGATGCTGATATCCGTATTTTGGTTGATGAACATGTTGGATAATTATCCGGTTATATGCACCGGTTCAACCAGGGCCAGGTTGATCTCTTTGACAGCCAGTTTGCCCAGTTTATCAAATAATTGTTTTTCATAGATGCCGGCATCTTCAAAAGTTTGGGCGGCATGATCCATCCCCAGCGAACGGGAGAATCCGATCCCCATTTCATACATATTGATCTTAAACTGGTTAACGGCGCAAACGGAGGCCAGAAGCCACGCGTCTCTCTCCTGGTCGGTATGGGCATGCGACAGCCTCCAGTTGGTTTCCAGAACAAAGTCCTGCATGGAACGGCTTGGTTGGGAACTGTCGTACATGATATTTTCTTCAGCAAAAAACTGCTCCAGGATCTTCACCTGTTTTTCCACGATCACCAGGTAAGAACGAAGGGCTGCTTTTAAACGAAGGGAATGTGCCAAAGCGATCCAATCCGGCAACACAACCTTTAACCGCTGTTCGACCAAGGTGAATTTGCGGGCATAATACTCCATCAGGTGGCGCAGGTTACTGGTATTCACATCATGACTCGGCATATCATCCACCTTTTTTCATCGATAAAAATAGTTGCCGGAATGGTTATATAACTATGACATTGATCACCAAAACGTTTGACCTTACTCATTCTCCCGTTGCCCCATTTATTCTTGCTTTGAAAGTGAAATAGGATCGTATGTTGAATTTTACGAACGAAATCCTGATCGATCAAATATATAAATCATCAATCATGAACAAGCAACTGAATACAACAGGCAATCAGCCAGGTCCGGAGAAGCATCCGGTGATCCTGCCGCCTGTGGATCCTGAAGAGGTCATTCAGCCTGTGGATGATCCAGAGTACATCATTCCGGATGATGAAGATGATACCACTCCCCCATATGAGGAACCGGAACCCGGGGAAGGACCTTAAAATGATGAGTTATGAATACGCACCAACATGATGAAGCAACGAAAGCCGTTGACTTTCGCTCAATGACCATCACTAGTCAGGCTTTTATACACGAAGGGTTCATTCCGGTTCGGTATACATGCGAAGGAGATGATATCAACCCGCCGCTGGATATCGCCAATATTCCGGAGGAGGCAAAAAGCCTGGCGTTGATCGTGGAGGATCCCGACGCGCCGAGGGGAACCTGGGTGCACTGGACGGTTTGGAACATACCGGTCACCCATCATCTGAAAGAGCATGCTGTTCATGGAACCGAAGGCTGGAACGATTTTCGCAGGCACGCCTGGGGTGGCCCCTGCCCACCATCCGGCACTCACCGATACTTCTTTAAAGTATATGCGCTAGATTCACTGCTCGATCTGCCGGGCGGCTCAAAAAAAGAAGACCTGGAAAAAGCGATGAGCAGCCACATATTGGCATTTGGCGAGATCATTGGTCTGTATAAAAAGCAATCGCCCCGAACATGAAAAAGCTGCTCTTTTTGTTAAACATACTCGTTACCGTTAGTGCCATCGTTTCCGGATTGATGCTGGTCACTCACCCGAATGGGGAAACGATGGGCCTGCCGATGTCAATACTCGATGATACGGCGTTCCCCGATTATTTTTATCCGGGCATATTACTGGTTCTGCTGGTTGGTGTGCCGCACCTTTTATCTATTTATTACCTGGGCAAGAGACACGTCAAACAATACGAGGTCAGTTTATTTGCAGCCATATTGCTGATCGGATGGATCATTGCGCAGATGATATACATCCATTCAGGCAATTGGTTACATTACACATGTCTTGGTATAGGCGTGCTGGAAGTATTGATCTCTCTGCAACTACGCGGTAAATGGGTGGTTTGACTTGAATAAAGTAAAGGAGTGAGGCAGCCTGCCGGATTCCATACGCAGCAACTTAATACCTTACACGTTTTATCATTAATCTTTACGCATCCATTGAACCTTTCCTATGACATATGGCGAATGCTGGCGGGGGTGGCATTTTTCCTCCTGGCGATGAATTTTATGGAGGGCTCCCTGCAATCACTCACCGGGCGGAGTTTCAAGCTCTTTTTAAAAAAACATACCGGCAATCCTTTGAAGGCTGTCGGCGGGGGAGCGCTGATATCCGCCCTGTTACAAAGCAGCTCGATCGTGAACCTGCTGGTGTTGAGTATGGTGGGCACCGGTGTTGTTCAGATGCAAAATTCCCTTGCATTGATCCTTGGTTCTAACCTGGGAACCACGTTCACCAGCTGGCTGCTTGCCATGGTTGGTTTCCGGTATAATATCGACCAGCTGTTCCTGCCTGTTGTTGCCATTTCAGGGATCGGGATTGCATTCATCAACCCAGACAGAAAAATATATCACTGGTTAAAGTTTTTCTTCAGCCTTTCGTTTCTTTTTGTTTCCCTTTCATACATCAAGTCGGGCATGGAGGGATGGGTTAGCCATACCGATCTTGGTTTTTTCAGCCGTTACCCTTCCATCGTTTTTGTTCTGCTGGGAGCGGCGCTGACTGGTGTGGTGCAATCAAGCTCGGCCACGATGGCATTGACTTTAAGCGCCCTGCATTCCGGAGGTATCAGTTTATACATGGCCATGGGCATCATACTTGGTTCTGAAATCGGCACCACCCTGAAACTATTCATTGCATCCGCCAATGGGCTTGCCTCCAAAAAGCGGGTGGCTTTGGCAAATTTCCTGATCAACCTGGTAACAACTTTGGTGGTATGGATCATCCTCACACCCGTTTACCGACTGGTTAACCAATGGTTTGGTGATCAACAAGAACTCTTTGCGCTGGTATTCTTCCAGACACTCGTCAACCTCGTCAGCTTATCCCTGTTCCTTCCTTTCCTGAAACCATTCGGTCATTTTCTCATGCAGCGTTATGATCATGCCGAAGATGAAAGCGAGTATATCAGTAAAGTGCCGGTTACCGACTACGGACTTGCACTCGAAGCCCTTGAAAAGGAAACAAGATCTTTTATCAACCATGTGATCGCTTATAGCCTTGATTCATTTGATATGTCCCGCGAATTAATAGAAAGGGTAAGGGTCCACGAGGGGTTCATGCATAAATCCATTCAGGAAAAATATGCTTATTTAAAGTACCTGCATGGCGAGATTCACGGCTTCTGCCTGAAGCTTCAGAGCCAGCCGGCCCACAAAGGTGAACCAGAACGGCTTGCCCAGCTTATGTCGGCTATCCGTAACAGTATGTATGCGGCAAAGAACATACAGGACGCGCAACATGACATTCTTCAGATCAGAAATTCTTCCAATGATGCCAAGTATCATTTTTACCTGCAGTCTGCCGATAAATTGATCGCGTTTTATGAAAAGATGATCGGTATTGTTCACCAGGAAGACCGCTCTCATTTGCAGGAAGATCTGTCGGGTCTTTACCGTATGGTCACCGAAGGTTATTCCGAAAGACTGGAATACTTATATCGTGAAAGCCTGTCACAAAGGGTGAATGAAGTAGAGATCAGCACACTCATCAATTTCAACCGGGAATTATACACCTCATTCAAGTCTATGGTCATTGGCCTCAAAGACTTACTGTTAACCCCCAGGGAAGCCGAGTTTTTTGATTCATTGCCCGGGTTTATCAGGTAACTTTTTTGCTTCAGCATGGATATGTGCGGGAATTAACTATGGTCAATTAAATTTTGGCGGAATTTATCGTGATAGAAGGGGCTGCTGTAAAAGTTCAGGAAATGATCAAAACAGGAACGGATCTTTCCAAACGAGTAGCAATTATGCCGCAATATCAGCCTTGGAATACTTGTTGTTACTGCGGCTGTTCAAAATCTTTTCTTTCATAGGTATCCGGTGATGCATGGTCGCCGGCTTTGAACAGGATCGTTACAAAGTGTATGCCCGGCACTTCCGTCAGGTTGAAGGTAAGTTCAGCGAGGTATGCCTGTGCGCCGCTGGAACCTATTTGTTCTGTCAGGTACATGCTTTTGGGAATTTTTACGGCCATCGTGTCATGATATTGATTCACCGGTAAAACCTCTATTTCGGGATAAGCCGCATTCATTCTGCTCAATACATAAGAAACGGTCAGTGAATCGGGGGAGAGTAAACCCTGTTGCTTCATTTCCATCCGTGGCCCGTCATTGAGGCTGGCCTCCCACCAGTAGTGAGCTGTTTCCTGGGAAGGGTTGGGTAAACTGTCTTTCAAGGGTGCGACGACCTTCTCTTCATCATTATTGCTATGGCAGGATAACCATGCGTTCAGGCAGACAAAGAGGCATGGAATGAGTAGCAGCTTTTTCATGATCGAATATTATCTGCCTGCAAATTAACCTTCACCGCCACCTGATACAATGACGATGGTCATACCACACACAGGTATGGAAGCTGGTATCTGTTTGGTTTTCTTGCAGATATCTTAAAAAAGGCATACGTAATTATACGTTGATATCGTATTAGTAAAAATTCATCCGGCTAATGACTTGCATTTTATAGATCTAGTTTCTATTTTGCAAGCATTAACCCAGAGTCCTATGAAACCAAGAGCATGTCTGATGGCTTTAGCCATTTCCCTGTCATTTACTGCTGCAAATGCGCAATTACGTTCCACGCCATTCTGTCCGCCCTTTAATACGGATATTTTAGATGGAACGGTGAGCCGTTTATTCCCTCAATCGCCACACGGGGATATTAAGAATCGTTTGCCCTGTTTTACCGATGCAACAGATGAATTATCTGAGTGGGGTTGCGGCGGAGTCTTTTTTAAGGACAGGGGTGTATATTTTTACACTTACCGCGATTATATCGAGATCAGGGAAAATTACCAGGGTACGATGACCGTTCCGCTGATGGGTGCCCACCGTAATAGCTTATTCAAATGGCTGGGATTGCCCAGGGTGAAAGATGTCAGTTGGGAAGCCTATCAAATGAAATATGGAAGCCTCGTTGTTTTTGTGAATGCAGAAGGAAAGGTCAACCGGATCATCATCAGCAGTAAGAGCCCGGAAACACTCCGCTTATGTGAATAAGGCAACGTCATATCATATAAAGGACTGCTCGCTTCGGTGAGCAGTTTTTTTATTACCCGATCCTGGAGAATGCAGCCGGTACGTATGATCAGGTCAATTTCCCTGTATCGTTTAAAATCAGTGAGGACGGTCTAATAAGCAATAATTTCCATATTTTCGTGCGGAAGCATACAGGATGCCTGTTATGCAACAGGAGGCTGTAACAGGTTACCTGGTTTTTTAGATAACAGATCGGGCAGGTATCGCAGGCAGTCATTTCAACAAACATTTCGACAGTTAAACTCGTTCGGATAATGCTATTTAACTCACTGAGTTTTGCCATTTTTTTTCCCATCGTTTTTATTTTGTATTGGTTTGTGACCAATAAAAAACTCGTTTGGCAGAACATGCTTCTGCTGGTTTCCAGTTATTTTTTTTATGCCTGTTGGGATTGGCGTTTTTTATTCCTCCTGGTATTTTCCACCCTGCTGGATTATTATACGGGTTTGAAAATGTCTGACGCACCCAGTCAGAAAGCAAAAAAAATCTGGCTATGGATCAGTATTGGCATCAACCTGGGGTTCCTGGGTGTTTTCAAGTATTATAATTTTTTCGTGACATCTTTTGCTGATGCGGCGGCGCAACTGGGCTTTCACCTCAATCCATGGACGCTGAAAGTGATCCTGCCGGTCGGTATTTCCTTTTACACCTTTCACGGACTTTCTTATGTGATCGATATTTATTACAGCCGGATCCGTGCAGAAAAGAATTTCATTGATTATTCTGTGTTTGTGAGTTTCTTCCCGTTACTGGTGGCAGGGCCTATCGAAAGGGCCACGCACCTGCTTCCGCAGATCCAGAAGAAGCGGACCTTTGACTATGCCAAAGCGATCGACGGCCTCCGTCAAATATTGTGGGGCCTGTTCAAAAAGGTAGTGATTGCCGATCAGTGTGCGGAATATGCCAATATGATCTTCAATCATTCTCACGATTATAATGGAAGTACGTTGCTCCTGGGTGCGCTGTTCTTTACATTCCAGATCTACTGTGATTTTTCGGGATACTCCGATATTGCGTTGGGTACAGCCAGGTTATTGGGCATCGAATTACTGCGCAACTTCGCGTTTCCTTATTTCTCCCGCGATATCGCCGAGTTCTGGAGGCGCTGGCATATTTCCTTATCAACCTGGTTCAGGGATTATCTCTACATACCCTTGGGAGGAAGCAGGGGAAGTACCTGGGTACGTGTGAGAAATACGTTCATCATTTTTCTGGTGAGCGGGTTTTGGCATGGCGCCAACTGGACATTTATTGCCTGGGGCACTTTGCATGCGCTTTATTTTTTACCCTTACTGCTGACCAACCGCAACAGGAATAACCTGGAGATCATTGCACAGGGAAAGATGCTGCCCGGTTTTCGCGAGTTCGTATCAATGACGATGACCTTTCTGATTGTGGTTCTTGCCTGGATATTCTTTCGCGCCAATAACATCGGCCATGCGTTTCAATACATCTCGGGAATATTTTCCAGGTCACTTTTCTCCGCGCCGCAACTGCATGATCTGACCAAGGCTCTGACCACCATCTCGCTGGTAGTGGTGTTTGTTCTCATTGAATGGATGGGCCGCGAGCACCAGTATGCGATATCTCACCTGGAACTCAAGTGGAAGAAGCCCTTCCGGTATGCTTTTTATTATGCCATTGTGCTGGCTATTTTCTGGTTTACCGGAAAAGAACAGCAATTCATTTATTTCCAGTTTTAAGCGATGAAAAAATTTATCAAACAGGTTTTGTTGTTTTGTTTGCCACTGGTCATCCTGCTGGCGCCCCCTGTTTACGTACTGAAATATTCGGGCGAGAACTACACGGATATTGATGAGGTGATCGCCCGTGGCGACAAATACCTGATAGGTTACGCATATAACGAATCAAACTATAAATACCTGAAATGGAAAGAAGTGACAACGAAACCGAGGCAGGATGTACTTGCCATCGGTTCCTCGCGTATCCTCCAGATCAGGAGTAATACCTTTAAGGGGCCATTTTATAATGCCGGTTATACGGTATCGGGCATCAATGAGTTTGTTCCTTTCCTGCAAAGCATACCGGAAGATAAGTATCCCCGAATACTCTTTGTCAACCTCGATCAGTGGATGTTCAACGGAAACTGGGATCCTGTGAAAGGGGTGGAAACCAACAAAGCCAAATGGGAAAATGCGTTCAGTAAATTCCCCAATATCAATACGCAGGTGAGCGTATGGTCTGATCTGCTGAGCCGGAAGTATAACTTTTTCAGCCTCTACCGGAAAAAGAATAAAGGGGAGCTGGTCAAGATCGGGCTGAATGCGATCGTGAATGAAAAAGGTTTCAGGAACGACGGCAGTATTTTTTATGGAAAGCAGATCACCCGATTGATGAAGAAGGACCCTGCTGCCAATGATTTTAACTATGAAGACACGTATGATAAAATAAAAAAGGGGCAGCGGACATTTGCCTTTGGTACTGATATCAACCCTTATGCACTGCAGGAGCTGGACCGCTTTCTTTCTTTTTGCCGTGATAAAAATATTTATGTTGTGTCCATCCTTCCGCCATTTGCGGATAAGGTAAACGGGTATTTGCAAGCCAGCGGGAAGTTTACTTACATGCCTAAGGTATATCCGGCCATCCAGCCTTATGTGGCAAAATATGGTTTTGAATGTTGGGATATGACCAACCTGTCCGTCTTTGGTTCATCCGATTCCGAAACCCTGGACGGGTTCCATGCCGGCGAAGTGTCTTACCTTAAATTACTCATACATCTTTGTGAAAAAGGTTCCAGGCTGAACGACATGGTGAATATCGACCAGTTGAAAAAAGACCTCGCCTCCAGGAAAAACGACTACCTGGTGTATGATTATTGACACACGCGATTTTTTACTCTAACATATTTCCTGACAGACTTTAGCTATTGCTCATAAAACGGTCAGAGGAAAAATGACAATCCGAATTTGAGGATCTTTGATTCTTCTGAAATGCCGTATGACAGGTTCAATGCAGCCGCATTATAAGGCAGGAAGAAAAGCCCGCCGCCATAGGCCGAATGGAATTTATTGGAATTGTCGTTATCAAGCCAGACCCGTCCATCATCAAAGAATCCGAATATGCCCATCTTGCCACGGAAAACATACCCGTTGATCTTTGCAAAGGCCCATCGTAATTCAGTGTTTTGGTAAAATGATGATTTGCCGGTGAACCGTGAACGGTAATAACCCCGCAGGTTATCCGAACTTCCCAGTGTATTGGCATGATAAAATTCAAAATCTCCGATATTGGCGGCGCCGCCCGTACGGTGGGCCAGCACAAGCGGGCCAACAGGGAGGTAAAACGTCAATGCAGACCTGATACTTGTAAAATCTTTTTTACCACCGGTGATATTGGCCTTGTAACCTAAGCCCGTATGGAAAATAAGCCCCTTGCTGGGATAAGCGTTATTATTCTTTTTTTCGTAGCGGTACTGTAAGTCGCCGCCCAGGAAGCTATTATTGGTAAACACCCTCGCATCGACGCCGGCGAAACCGCTGCTGATGAATTTATTGTCATTGGCTTCCACCCTGAGTTGTTCGAAAACGGGGCCAAACCTCAGTTCGTGTTTGCCAAAAGTTCTCACCACGCCCGTTTGAAATAGCAATTGCTTTACCCTGACCCGGTTATACGACCTGTCATCGGTTTGAAATTTGGTTTCGTTGCCATAGCCATAATAGTTGAAAACATATTGCGGGCCTCTGTAATCCGCATCAATGAAGAGGTCCCACTTACCGATGGCCCTTGTGAACCTGCCATTATAGAAGAAATGGGTGGCCCCGGTTTTGAATGCGGCCTGCGCACCAAGGCTTTGTTGCCAGGCATACGGTTTCTTTCCCCAGGCTTTCTTTCTGTAGGTGAATTTGGCACCAAGAAAAAATCCGTCATCGGGGTTATAGCCAGGGAGAAATTGCGGCATGTACCAGTCGTATTCAAATCGTTTGCGGTTATAGTTGGTGAGTGACGTATCGTTTGTAAAGCGGGCTTTATATGCTGCGGGCGTGCTTACCTGGTTGTTCTTTTCGTCGAAGATCCTGATCCTGCGGCCCGCTTTTCCGGAAGTGGCGAGGTACTTGTCTTTACCTTCGCCCCCATTGACGGTCACTTTCATGCGGTTGGCCGCTTCACCTGATACCTGGAAAGCATCATCTTCGCCCAATCCGTATAGATACAATTTATTTGTTTCCCTGTTTTTGAAAATTCGGTCATACAATGTATCTCCGGGCTGATCGTTTTTGAATTTTTGAACCGTAAGCCTAAGTTCGTCTGATGATAGCCGTTGTATGTGAAACAATTCCTTTTTATCCGTTCCGGCAACATCCACTTCTTTGTTCAGTATCTCGTAGTATTTCAAACCAAACCTCATCATATCATTTCTGCGGGCGATGAGTCTTGATGCAACGTATTCTCCAGATATCTTAACAATATTGGCCGGCATGCGGTTTACGGCTGCGCGTATGGCTTCGTCGGTCAGTGATTGTTGAAGTGATTGAATGACCTCCGTCCAATCTTCCCTGCTCAGTTTATTCAGGTAATTCTTATCCATATACCGGGCGGCCAGCGAGGTGCCGATCACATTTTTTATTTTTGGGTCGAGGTTTTGCACGCTTTGCAGGAGCCACGGCCTCGACAGGAAATACAGGTTAATGCCGTCTGTTTTGGAAAAAGATTGATCACGGTCGCGTGCAAACGCGGTATAGACTGTTTTATCGTCTTTCTTGTGCGCCAGCCATACCCATTGATCTTCGTGTCTGTCCCAGTCGTTAATGATCATATCAAACAACCTCACTTTCAGCAGCGCTTTTTGGTCAACGCTCCTGTCGTTATCATCCCGCAATTTTTTTATGAGTGTTTCCGCATTGATCACATCATCGGCATTGCCAGTCAGGGGCGTTTTTTCCCAGCCTTTCCCGGAAGGTCTCTCTTCAAAAACGCATAATTTACCTGCAAAGGTTGATTCAAATTCACCGAGCCGGCCGGAAGAAGGCACCACAACGATCACCGGGTTGGTATGGTAGATGCCTATTGATTCCGCCAGTGCTGCAACCGCGATGGGTCCGTAGGGATGGGCCGTACTGATCTGGTCGTTGATGATATCATGTATGTATGAGTCGCGGAAAAGTTCAGGGATCAGCAGGTCTAGGTTTTTGTCAATTGTCCGAAGAATGTATTCTTTGCCGTTAGCGCCGAGTAACCTTAGTGATTTTGACTGGTGGCCACCGCCTAGTTTGGTGGGAGTGAGGCCTCCGGCCGAAGCGTCCAGGTCGATCACGGGAAAGCTAACGGGCTCCTGCCAGTCGCTCCGGTAATGTTTGCCCCACCATATCTGTTTCCATCCAGACGCTTTGAATTGCGGGCCTGCAGCCCTTGTGACGGTGCTGTCTTTTTTCAGAACGATGTCCTGCGCGATTACGGAAACCGGAAAACCGAGCAGGCAGCATATGAAAAGTGTTAAGGTTGATCTCATATTGTGCAGTTAGGGATGAAATAGTTTTTTATTGAGTTTTCGAGTGAGCAGTGCACTGGCCACTCCGATTGCTGCGCCCCCGATAACATCTGAAGGATAATGTTTGCCCAGGTACATCCTGGAATATCCGACGGAAGCAGCCCATACAAATGCAGGAACGGTTACATACCATTTTTTATACTGCATGCTCAGTGTTGTTGCGTAAGTAAATGCAAGGCAGGTATGGCCGGAGGGAAACGAGTATTTACTGACACCGCGCCGGTATCCGCCTTCCGTGATCTTACCGGGATATGCATATGATGGCCTGGTTCGGTTAAATGCCAGTTTGGCCAATTGAGAAGCCGCCGTACTAACGGCAATGCTTACCAGAGCTTTGTAACTTTCCTGCCTGAGCGATCTGTTTTTTTTCACATGGCCGGCTATATAGGTTGACAATATCCCACTTGCCGGCACCCAGTAAGCTGAACTGCTGGTGATCTCCCAATAATTGGACGAAGGATTGGATGGGTTGATCCGATCCAGTAGGTCTACATCCCAGTTCTGAGCCTGTGCGGTGAATGACAGCAAGGCGAGGCAGGTGAATAATCCTATAAGCTTTGGGCGAAGGGCCATACAGGTCAATTGATTTTTTTAAATGCCAGCAGGGTGGCTTTATCATATTTACCCTCGTTGCTGATGAATAAATTTCCGTCGGGGGAGAAGGCGATGCCCTCGGGTTTTACAAACACATCCTCATCAAGCTTGATCAGCGTGTCTACCTGGCCGGCTGTGTTCATCTGAACAATGAATTTATTGTTTGTACTGATCAGCAGCCAGCGACCTTCGGGGTACAAGGGCAGGATGCCTGAGGTATGGAATTCCTGTTGGCCTTTACTGCTGCTTACTTTATCAGGAACAAGCAGGATGGGTTTTTCCGAACGTTTTTTTTCTGAAAGAGACCAGCCCCACACCGGGAGCATACCAGACGGAACGAGATCATCCTGGTGCCAGTATTTGGCCGCCAGGAAGAGGCTGTCTCCTTTTTCATTGGTTGATAAACCTTCGATCTCAAAGGGTTGTTGAAGGGGTAGACTGTCTGCAGTAAGTGTTGGCGATTCATTATATTGGCCGACCGTCCACAAAACGCCGTTCGATTGTATCACAAAAATCCGGTCACCCGATACGGCAATATCTTCAAAATCGCCCCTGGAGCCTACCCTGATCTGTTTGACGATGGCCTGTTGCCTGATATTATAAAAGAATATGTCCGGTTTACTGTCGCTGATCATCACCAGCATACTGTCATTGATGAACCGTATTCCGGAAACTTCTTTCAATTCTTTAGGAAGCTTGATAACTTCTGACGGATGTGAAAAATCATATTGCTTAAGCAGATTGATGGATAAAGCAGGCTTTACTGTTCCCTCGCCTATCGTTGCTTCGCCCGGTGGCTTGTTTTCTTGTTTACCCTGTTGACAGGACATGAGTAGCAGGGCCAGGAGCAGCGTATGATGCAGGTATCTGTTCATATCAAGCCTGGTAGAGTTGAATAAGGAACGAAATGATGGAAACAAAAAGCCCGATCAGGAAGATCCAATAGGCATAAGACAGGTATGTGAATTTTTTTCCCAGTACTTTACGCACATTGAAAGCCTCCCGGTACATTTCATCATATACTTTTTCCTTACCACCTTTCAGCATGGCGTCCAGCTCAGCGGCATAATTGTTCCAGTCTGCTTTTGAAAATTCATTGCCAACGAGGTCGAAGCTGCCGAAGAAAAAGGTCTGGTAGCTTTTGGATGATTTATCCTGTATGGAATGGTTGCGCTGTGGGCGACTGGCGAGGATGCTTAGCAATATGGTTATCAATGAAACGCCCAGCAAGATGAAAGCGGGGAGGGTGAGGTAATGATATTCTTCCATATGCCCCATTGAAAAAGCGATCACAACGGAAATGATGATCGAATTCACATTGATGAGCAGGCCGGCTTTTGAATCAGCAACCGACACCAGGTTCGAATAGTTCCTGAACGCGATCTTGAACAGGTCTTCTGTTTCTTTATCAGAGAAGGTCAGGGATGCCTTTACCTCCTTTGATGGCTGTTTGACGCGGGCCTGGAGTTTTTCGATCCTCTTATTCAGGATGTCAAAGAATTTCTCCTTACACGGCGATAATTTTTGCTGTGCATAATCCGTATGGAAATTGCATTTGACGAAATGTTGTTTGAGTACCGACAATGTATCAAGTTCGGTGAAGTGTTTGGCGCTTCTCCGGTTGAACTCTTCTTTCAGGTATGAGCCGTGGATGATCAGGTCATCCATCTCATCGGTTGCAAACCGGTAATTGGTTGCATCGCTCATGGCTTTTTCCATGTCTGTCTGCGGCTCTTCCAAATTCAATGCACGGTTTATGGAGGTTTCCACTTTCATTAATTCCTCTTCCGGGTAGTCAACCTGCCTGCCAAAATCTTTCAGTAGTTTTTTCCAGGTATCATCGGCAACGGCAAAGTTGCACATGCCTGATATCCAGAAGCACAGGGCCACCAGCGCATTCTCCTGATCCTGGGTGCCCAGGCGGCTTTCACGCACGATTTTTTTGCCTTCATTCAGCAAAGATTCCATGAAGGGCTTGCCGAAATAATAACTTTCATACGCGTAATGCTTGTAATAACTCTCCAGGTACTCCAGCGCGGCAGTATGGTATTTAATCGTTTCCTGCTTCATGGTTGGCGGGTTGGCTGTTTAGCAGTTCGTTGACAACGTCTTTAGAAGGTTCCAGTTTGGGTAATTTGGGTGAAGTGGATTTATTCTTTTCCTTTTTTTCCCTGTCTTTCTTTTTCTCCTTTTTGCCAGTACCAATTCCTTTTGATTCACAGAAAGCGTCGATCTCATCCAGCTTCGATCCGATTAGTTCGTCCAATTCAGACTGCAGGGTTTTGTCTTTTACAGATCGCAGTAATCCCGACAATCTCTCCAGGCGCTTACGCACCGATCTTTTTTTGTCTTTGTTTTTGGTCATATTGAATTGATTGTATAAACGGAACAAAACAGGCTTTTGGCCTGGGTGTATAATGAATGGGGTATTTACAGATTCTTAGGTAAGGATATTGTGAGACGGATGTGTTCAGTAGCCAACGCCTGATAGGCGGGTCATGTAATATATAGTCATTTTTTTATATCACAAAATTTGATGACAATGTATTGCTGCACATAATCGGCATTTCAGCAGTATGATCCGTTTCATTCTCTACGTGGGTTTATAGGGTATGGCCCACCGTTGTGTGTTGTACCTTACAGGAAAGCATATTTGCAAATGCCTGATTGCGGGACATGCTTGAATTATTATAAAGCGATGATAATCAATGAACGATTACCATTTTAATTTCAGCCCGCCATTCACTACAAAACCTTCGGTGTGGTTCCATATCTCATCAAAGCTTGGATTGTTATGAGGTGCGTTAACAACCGGTTTGTATTTGCTTTGGCGTTCATCGGTGAAATTTTCAAAATTGATGAAAAAGGTTACTTTCTTAAAGGTCTTTTGCGCCATCAGCCCCAGTTCCCAGAAGGCGGGCACTTGGGTTCCATTATAAACATACTGCCTGTCTGTATAATAAGCTTCCAATCCGATTTTGACATTGTCTTCCTTTTCATACATCAACGTCAGGTTCAGTTTGTTCCTGGGCAATAAGGGCAACAATTTTTGTTGGGGAGGTAGCCAGCGGTTGCCTGTGTGAAAGTATAGCCGGCAAAGAGTTTGAGTGCATGCTTATAAATGAACTTCAGGTTGGTTTCAAAGCCGGCTGTTTGAACAGGCTTGCCGGCATTGATAAAATACAAACCGTCCGGTCCTTCTTGCAGCAGCAGCGGACTGTTAATGCGGGTGAAAAAAAACAGTTGATTGACACTGGTGGTGAGCCCGGGTAAGAGGCTGGTGCCGGCGTTGATGTCTGCCGTAGCGCCCAGGCTTCTTTCGGAACGGATATTGTTCAGTGGAAGTACGTTTTGGTACTGCAGGCTTTCTGTTTGTTCTGTAAAAATGGTAGGTGTTTTATAACCCAGGCCGGCTCCGATCCTGGAAGATATTTTATCGGTGATCCTGAGCAGGGCTGATATCCTGGGCAAAACAAAAACCTGTGACTTTGAGAAAAGGGAGCTTTGATATGAGGCCCTGTCTATGCGCAGCCCGCTTTCCAGTTTTAACCTGTCGTTTATATCCCATGTGTCCTGGATATATAATCCACTGGTAAAGGTCTTCGCGTTTTGTGAGGCGGTGTTTCTTTGCCTGAACCTGTCGGCCATCACATTGATACCGGTAATGAAAGTATGATTTCCGGAAAAGGATGTGAACGATAGGTCGGTGTAGCTGTTGGTGTTCGTCCCGGCAAAACTGTATCCCGGAATCTGTATTTGCCGGTTGAATAAGCTGAGGGCCTGTTTGAGTTTAAAGCTGCTTTTGTTTGGCCACATCTTATCCATTTCCAGTGTGGTGGTGTTGCGTGTTGTTTTGTTTTTCTCAAAGTAAGTGTGAAAGGCATTCGCTTTGCCAGCGATCACTTCCATATCTCCGCCGGTATTGCTACCCTTGGTCAGGCTGTTTCCCAGCATGATCTTTGTTGAAGGATTGAACTCAATAAATATCCTGGGTGCGATCGTGAAATTTTCACTTTCAGGGATCTCGGAAAAATCATCCCTGTCTACATCGTATGCTTTCTGTTTATTGAATTGTGCCAGAAACGAAATCCCCAATCTCCCTTTCTTTCCTGAAATATAGCCACCCAGATTGGTTTGCCCGATATGCGACTGGTTCAGGATGAGATCGGCTTCTGTTTTTTCTTTAGGCTCTTTGCTGATAAAGTTCACCACTCCCGCTATAGCGCCTCCTCCATATAATGTTGATGCGGGGCCTTTGATGATCTCAACCTGTTTGAGGTCGAGTGGCGGTATTTCCAGGATGCTCAGTCCGCTGGCGAAGTTTCCAAAATTCGGGTAGCCATCTTTCAGCAGTTGGGTGTATCTCCCGTCGAGGCCCTGCATGCGTATGTTGGCATTGCCGCTTGTGGCGGAGGTCTGTTGCACCTGTATGCCTGTACTTTCATGCAACAGCATCGAAACATTGGCCGGGCGCATATTGTTTTTTTCATCCAGTTCTTCGCCGTCGATGGTCTCGATCCTGGTGGGCGTATTCCTGATGGTCCGGCTTGTCCTGGTGCTTTGAATGATAACTTCTGTCATTTCCTCCTGTTCGATATCCAATGGTACCAGGATGGTATCATTTTCACTCCCTGTGATCCGTATCCTTTCGGTTTTGCTTTCATACCCGGTATGGCTGATCGTTATTTTCAATGAGCCGGACGGAACATTACGTAATGTGGCATAGCCGGTTTGGTTTGTGATCAGATCCGTCTTATGATACAAAATATTGGCGCCTGCCAGTGGTTCGTGGTCATTGCCGTTTACAACAAGCAGGGTAATATTATATTGGGCTTCGGCTGATATTGATATGATCAATACCATCAGCCACGCAATCATCTTTTGCATGCATGAGTTGGTTAAATGAAACATGGGTGGTAGTGGCGAGCGAATCGCCATCTACTGTTGATGGAGAATGGGGGCGATTGATCAGCTGTTTTGCGGCGGCTGCCAGATGGTGCCGAAGTAATCGGATGGGAGTGAGGGGTTGTCGTAGTTTATTGTATTGATAGAATTGACGGTTATCCTGGATGCTACTTGTTTCGCATGCCGGTATTCCATGAAATAATGCTGACCACAGCAACTGCAGATGCAGAAAGGCGTGCAGGCTTCTTTTTCGTGAGGGGGGTGGTCTTCCCCGTTTTGGGTCAAAGAAATACCTGTCATCTCATGCTTATTGCATTCGCCGCTGTCTGAACAGGGCATGCAGGGCAGCATGAGGATGTACAAAGCAAAAAGTACTTGCAGGATTTTCACGTGGCAAAAATAGGCGATCGTTTTTTTTGTCGGGCTTTTCGATAAGGGAATCTTTGCAATGCGGTTGCATACCCGGCTACTATCAATTGATCATCACAAAGGCTCCCCAGTAAAAGGGCGAGGGATATTTTTTGCGGACAGCCTGTATGGCATGGTGGAACGCTTCGCGTGTCAAACCTGTCTGCAGCCATTCCCGGTAAAAAGCCGTCATCAGTTCCTGTGTGGCTTCGTCATCAACTTTCCAGAGGCTCATGATGATGTTTCCCGCACCAGCTACCTGGAAGGCTCTCGATAACCCATAGACACCTTCACCGTTGACCACTTCGCCCAGGCCGGTTTCGCAGGCGCTGAGTACAACCAATTCGGTGGAGGACAAGTCGAAATTCATGACATGGTACGCATACAGAATACCGTTAGGTTTTTCTCCCAGGCTCGGTTCGTGCCGTATGACGGATGCCGCGCCCGACAGCAGCAATCCTGAGCGAAGCAGCGGGTTTTCTTTCGCTTTTGTAATACGGATGCCCATGCTCATGGCATTGTCTGAACTCACCGTCGGATTAAAGAATCCGTGTGTGGCGATATGCAGGAAAATCGGACTGGATATATTTTCCAGGTTTTCGGTTTTGGCTTCGCTGCCTGTCATAACCTGCGCCCTGACGTTTCTTTGTTTGAGTAATTGCTGGATCCCGTCCACTTCCTTTAAAGTGCCTGGTAATGGGGGTACGGCCTGTTCGTTCCCGAAATCAGGAGAACCGATCAACAACGGCATGCTGTCTTTTGACGTCGGTGGCCCGTGAAAGGCGTGCGTCATTGCCAGGTCCCTGGGATTGCTTGCCTGGTAAATGGGATATGCATCGATGAGGTAAGTGCCGTCGGGCCTGGATAAAGTGCCAATACTGACATTGTTGTACACGCCGTCCACCGATAGCAGCAATGATTTGCATTGGCCGATCTTTTTATCAAATGGTTCCCAGAAAGCGCGGTAGGCTTTGTCATCCGCCTTGTCCTTGTCTTTTGAGTACTTGATATAAGAACGGTACAGTTTGATGGATTTTTCTTCCAGGTCTTTTCCGTTGCTGATCTTTGCCATCTCGGGGTAAACCGCATCTTTCCTGGCGATGAGACCCACATAGGAAACGGTGCCATTATTCCTGTCGAACGGATTGCTGATGCGTACTATTTCCATGGCGGCATCACCGGGTTGCAGTCCGGCCCTCAGGTCATCATAGCCCAATTGTTTTCCCGAGAACACATCACTAAAGCGGGCCGAGCGTTTGGACAATTGCTTTTCAGCCTCATTCGCCTGCTTCTCCAGGTCAGACAAATTGACCTTATCATCTTTCTGATCTTCCAATGGAGAGCTGTAATAAGACAGTATGGTATTCTTCAGGCCTATCCATTCCTTATATAATTCGACGGTTTCTGCATCTGCCTTGTTCATGATATTGTTTCTCACCTGCCTGGTGGCATTGATCAGGATGCCTTTTGTTTCCATCCTCAGGTTGAACAGGTCTTTAATCAGCGAAGGTTTGCTTTCGCCGTTTTCGGCAACAAAGCTCATATAGCTTTCAATGCCCGGTTTACACGTTGCATAGAATCCAGCTTTTTCCGTCTCGCTCATGGATGGGAAAAAATAATGAACGAGGTACAGGTATTGCCTGATGGCTTCGCCGAATTCATCGGCTGCCGCTTCCCTTCTTCCCAGTTTCCAGTTACAGTTTGCCTTTTTGATCAGCGTAACCAGGTATTGCCTGTTCCGTTCACCGAGGGCTTTTTGAAAAATATCAAGGCTTGACCCGTAATCTTCTGCCGCACTGGAATAATCGCCTTTGTCAAAATAAAAATCGCCGCGGGTGGATATGGCGCTTGCCAGTATCGGGTGTTTGTTTCCATAACGCCTGTTCGCTTTCCTCACCATTTCATCCAGGTAATTTCCGGCATCCGGATCGTGATTGCTGATCTTTGCGGCACCGTAGTATATCATCAGGTTGTTGAAGTCGGGATGATCATCGAGGCCTTTGTTCTCCATTCCCGTTACGGCCTCCTTGAAAAAAGAAAGGGCGGCGGGCAGGTTCCCGGATTGTTGTTCGATGAGCGCCCGGTTGCACAGGATCCTTTCATAATCGATATACTTCCTGTCAAGTACTGTCTTTCCCAGGCGCAGCGCTTCTTCCAGTAGTTCCCCAGCTTCTTTGAGTCTTCCCAGTTCCGCCAGCAACATGGCCTTATTATTCAGGGTGACCACATATTGAATGGATTCTTCCGTGTACAGTTTTTTCATGGTCGGAACCAGGTAATTGAACATGCGTTCCGATTCTTCATATTGCCCGAGATCTTTTTTTATGACAGCCATATTGTGCAGGCTGTTGATGTATTCCCTGCTTGTTTTTCCAAAACGTTGTGCCCTCCAGCTCATGGCCCTGGCGAATAATTTTTCCGCATCGGCGTATCTGCCCCTGGTTTGATAAGTAATGCCTGAAGTATTGACCAGGCTGCTGTATATATGCATCTCTTTGTCGCTAAGCTTATCGGGGATCTTTACCTGCATGGCCAGTTTGATCAGGCTAAACGAAGTGATCCTGTCATCCTCCTTACTCATATACTGAAATGCATAAGAATACCGTGCCGCTGCATTGACATAATGGCCGGTATAAAAGGCCAGGTCACCGGTTTCGGCCATCGATTCATTGATGTATTGTTTCAGGTTCATACCGTTATAAGCCATTTGAACCTGGTTGGCAAAACAGATCGTGTATTTTAATTCAGTGTAACTGCCGGCCGCAACCTGGTCCAGCGAATAGGTCATCCCTTCACTGGGGCGGCTGCTGGAAAAAGCAGACGGGGCAGGCATGTTGGTTCCCTGCGGATAGTTTTGTCCTGAAGCCTTACCAATTATGATCAGGTACAATGGTAATAAGATAAAGCGCTTGCGCATGACAGGTTGATTCTGAAATGTCAGTTGATATCAAAACGATAGAAGTAACGGAAAGGATCAAAGGGCCGGAATAACTAAGCTACATTTTTTATTTTAACCGTTCGTTTTTAATGTCCGCAAGAATGGCTGGCGGGTAACGGGAAGTTATAAACGATATAATGTTCAGTTACAAGTCTTTAGAAGAGTTCTGTTCGGTTTGTTGCTTCCGTGCGATATAAAAAAAATACAGACTCCCGGGAATCAGGCATTTTTTTTAAATTCGTTTCCTTATTTTAGTTTAATATATCCTGCCTGTTGAACTACCATTACTGCCCGTAAGTACCCTTCTGGTTTTAAGCATGTAAAAATTGTTTTTGATTGGTTGACTTAAGGATTCCTGCTTTTTTATAAAAGATCAGGAGTTGTTTATACATTATTTACCAAAACTTAATCTTATGATGTTCAAAAAATGGCTTGTCATGTTGGCGTTCATGCAATTATCAGCGGTGATCGTGTGGGCCCAATCCGGACTAAATGAAGGGGTATGCACTTCCCCGCTTGGATATTTTGATCAGTATCAGGACGGATATATTGTATTGAAAGATGGATCCCGGGTGGAAGGCCGGATCAGTCTGAAATCATTTGACAAAAGCGGCCGGGTCATATTGAGCTCCCGTTCGGGAACGGAATATGAGATCGATACCCGATCGCTGAATGAGTGGGGGCTGACACAGGAATTACCTTTCAGTCATTCCCCGATGACCTGGTACGACTGGAAGAATAAAAAATGCCGGGAGAACGACCATGCGGAGCGCGGCATGGTTGAATTGAAAAGCGGTGAGGTACTGGATGGTAAGATCCGTATTGAAGGATCCTCATTGATAACCGACAGGTTATTGAAAAATTATTTTGCCCTGGAGAAACTGACATTCTCTGATAATGCCGGAAAAGAAACGGAATATAAAGCGAGTGATGTGAAATCGTTTGCGCGCATTATGCCCTGGTCGCTCACGCCGCCTGAGATGTATCAGTGGCAGAGTGGAGAGTTTATGGGGAAGAAAAAAACAAAATGGATGCCTGGTTACTGCATAACCAATGACGGCAGGAGGATAGACGGCGAACTACAGTTGATCGTCAAGAATAAATTGGAAACCCGTTCCGGCAATGGCAAAAACAATGACCATATAAGGAACAATATAGTTGATGATCTTAAGTTTCAACGCGATGGAAAGGATGAGAAGATCAGCCTGGACGATGTATTCGCCTATGGATTGTCGGGTATGACCATTAACACGCTGACCAATAACCGCGACAGGCTCTATACGCAGGATGAAATGAATTTTCACCAGGGTACCATTGAACTGGCAAACAATACCGTCAAGCAGGGTTATTTTGCTTATTTCCCCGAACCGGGCAACTATTACGGAGTCTATTTTGCCAATAAGGCCGATGAACCGGTCACCATTATTCCCATGAAGGAGATCCGGTCGGCCAAACAGGATATTGCAGAGATAGAAGCTTTTAATGAATTACCGGATGGTGAGCCTGCGAAGAAAGCCAATAATTCAATCAATGGTTACATAGTGACCAATGGTATGAAGAAAGTGGAAGGCACAGTTAAGCTGCTTGAAGACAATGGTTTTTGGGTGAGGTCCATTGAGTTTACGGATAAAGATGGCCGAATCATGAAATACGGAGGAGACAAAGGTGGTATCATCGCTTACTTTACGATCAACGACCAGGTATATGTTCAACATGGCGCTTTATTTATGAAGGCTGAAAAGAAGGGCGAACATTTCGTAGCCTATAACTACCCCTATCCGGATAATTCTACCGCCGCAGGACGATTTGCCCTCGGACTGGGGAAGCAACTGGTGCAGGATATAGCCACCGATATTGCATTCCGTGCGGCTGTGTCTGCCAATAGCCCGGTAAAAAATGGCCAGTTCAATATGAATAAGTTTGCGAACAATGCGGGATTTGCTTACAATGTTGGCATTGCCGCCGGTAACCTGTTTGATTTCATCGTAAGCCGGCAGCAGGCCGCGAAACAAAAGGAACCCTATCGCATCAAAAAAGGGGAAGACATGCTGATCTATAACCTGCACACGGCAGAATCGGTCAGATCAACCAATGAATCCGATGTGGAAGTACTACTGGAATCAACCTCGAAGTACTGGAACATGGGCAAATCGGAAAAGAAACAAATAAAAGGTTCGGGAACCCTGGCCATTGCTGATTTTTTAAACACGGCGTATTCCAAATAATCATTCAGAAGAATTTATTCAGGGTATGAACGGACATTGTATCTGATTTCATGAAAACATGGCATATCATTAAGGAAAGCGCGCTGGTCACCACAATGTCGCTCATTTTATTTTACCTGCTCACACTCGCGCCGGTAAAAAAGAAGTATTACAAGGTGATGCCTGGCGGCGTTGATTTTGAGGTATACGACCTGATATTTACAGGATCGATGAAACCCGGGATCATCAATGATACCAATATTGTACTTGTTGAACTGGGGGATACAAGAGGCGAGATTGCTGATCAGCTGAATATCCTGAACAAATATCAGCCAAAGGTCATAGCCATTGATGCCATCTTTGATTCGGAGGGCGAACCACTGGAGAATATGAAATTGGAAATGGCCCTCGCACAGAATGACAGGATTGTTATGGGTTCTTTGCTTGCGGATACGCCTGCCCTGCGCGTGGATAAAGGCCTCTTCCATGCGGCGGTAAAAGAGAAGGAAGGGTATATCAATATCAATGCGGATAAGATAACATCGGTTGTGCGATCGTACTATCCATTTATTAACGTCGGCCAGGTGACGCATCCTTCCTTTACTTCAGAGATCGTGAAATGGTACGATGACCGGGCATATCAAAAACTGCAAAAAAGGGGCAATGAGATCGAAATGATCAATTACACAGCCAACCTGGAAAATTATTTCAACATCTCCAAAGAACAGCTGGCGGATTATGACAGTACGGGCCAATTGGAAAAACTGAAAGGGAAGATCATCCTCATGGGATTCTTTAAGAACCAGCCCCCTTTAGTACTGGATGACCTTCATTTCACACCCATGAACCCGGTATTTTCCGGCAAAAGTTTTCCGGACATGTATGGCATAGTCATTCATGCGAATATCCTTTCCATGATACTCTCCGACCAGTATATTAACATGGCGAGCAAGAACATGTCGTACGTATACGCTTTTATCATTACGTTCCTGTTCAGCCTGTTCATTATAGAAGCCCATTATGGAGACAATAACCCCAGGTTGAAAAAACTCGGGTTGATTCAATACATCATCATTGTGCTGGTAGGATATGTTTTTATTCAGCTATTTCATTACACGCGGTATAAAGTTTATCTGGAGCCAATCGTGGTATCCATGGTGATCAGCATTGTATTTCTGTCTTATTACAAATCACTGGCGAATTTCCTGCATAAGAAATTTAAATACAGGACGATCTTTGCCGAAAAGCCAAAAACATGAAACTGATCTTTACTTTTTCATTTTTTTTGATTTCGCTCATATGTTGGGCGCAAGCTCCATCCTATTGCATTTACCTGATGTCCGGTGATATAACGGTATCGGCTAAAGGCAAACCGGCGGAAAAGGCAAAACTTAACCAGTTTTTGTCAGATAACCAGGAATTGAAACTGGGCGGAAAGGCCCAACTGACGCTGGTTACCCGGGAATCAAAATACCTTGTACTGAATACGCCGGGAACATATCCCGTGGCCAGTCTCTCACAAAATCTGAAGAATTACCCACCGGGTGTCACCCAGAAATATGTATCCCTGTTGTGGAAAGACCTGGTGGCATCACAAGACAACTTTTCTTCTGTACGCAAATCCGCTTCCGTTGGAACCATGGGGGGCGTCCATAGAGGTGATGACTGCGGCGGACTCGTTTTTCCAGCCCCGGGGCTGCATACTTCAGAGGAAAATATCAGGTTTACCTGGAGGCCAATACCCAAATCAGGCAACTATGAACTGGTTATTTTAGACGATCAGTTGAATGATGTCTTAGTCAGGCAGGTGGCAGATACGATTGTCAATGTGAACATCCCGAAGGAATTAGGCGGTAAGGTGGGAAGTTTTTATTGGACCGTCCGGGTAAAAACATCCTGCGAAATCGATCCCGCCCCGTTTGAATTTGTAACGAAAGAGCAGGAAGAAAAATCTGCCGGCAATGAGCAGGCATTTCAATCCATCACCGACCCGATCCAGCAATTATCCGCGATCGACCAGCTGGTTAAAGACGGTTGGATCTACAGGGCGTTCCGGTATTTTGATAAACTCGTAAAGAATAATCCGGGAAACAAGATGCTGTCAGGACAATATGCTATGCTCTTGCTGCAATATGGTTTTAGTAAGGAGGCGGAAGAAGTGTATGACCTGGGTAAATAATTGTTTTATGGTCTTGGTTCGTGGGGCACTTACCAAGTGATATTTATTGTCAGGATGTGAAATCAGGATGATTGATCATATCCTGCAGGGTCTGGTATTTTTCCGTGTCCCATCCCATCCATTCACCAAATGACCGGATGATCATCGAAGGTTCGGTTTCCTGTAAGAGGCTGACTGCCGACTGCCCGGCGCTTTTCGAGATTTTAGTACCATCCGGATTCTTCAATAAAGGATGGTGCCAGAACAGGGCTTTGCTGAACCAGGGCATTTCCAATTGCTGATCAATAAAAACCTGGCAGGCTGTAGATTCCAGCAGATCTTCTCCTCTCGCGATATGTGATACAAAGAAAATACGGTCATCAGCCAAAGAACTTAACTGGTAAGAAGCAATGCCGTCTTTGCGGCGTACAATAAAATCATTAACCGGCATACTCAGGTTCCCCATTCTCTTATCGTTCAATGAAACTACGGCACCAGGATCCGTTTTAATTCGCCAGGCAACAGCCGGCGTATCGAAGGGGATATTGGCATCGCGGCAGCTGCAAGGGGTTTCTTCAAAACCATGTTGCCTGTCTTTTCTGCTGCAGGTGCAGGCATATAAAAGACCCTGCTCCCGCAGAGTGGCCAATAATGAAGCATAGATATCATTACGTTGCGCCTGCGTCCAGTTTCTTTCAAAATCATCAGGCCCCGTTGGGCCAAGATCCCAATCTAAACCGGTTTTTTCCAACACACGGAAAATGTCATCCAGGTATTCCTTCCTTTTACGTTCGGTATCGGCATCGTCGATCCGCAACAGCACTTTTCCATTGTTAGCCCTTGCCCAAAGCCAGTTCAGGATAAAATTGTACATATTTCCCAGGTGAAGGAAACCGCTGGGTGTCGGGGCCATTCTGGTCATCATGGCCGGAAAGTTAAAACAACTAAACTGTACGAATATTTTTTTGTTGAACCGGTTTACCAATCATCTTTTAAATCGATGTAGTTTGCGTACATGAACATGGATCTTCAACCGGCACATTTGGAAGACGAGCTTGTTAAACTCGTACCACTCACAGAGACTGATTTTTCCATTTTATTTGAGGTGGCTTCCGATCCGCTGATCTGGGAACAGCACCCGGAACAGGATCGTTGGAAAAGAGCCGTTTTTGAAAAGTTCTTCCGTACCGCAATCGACAGCCGGGGTGCATTCCTGATCATCGATAACAGGAATGGGGAAGTGGCCGGCAGTTCGCGTTTTTATGAATTTGATCCCGAAAACCGATCTGTCAAAATCGGGTACACATTTATTGCCCGGAAGTTCTGGGGCGGGTCTTTTAACCGGTCATTAAAAAAACTAATGATCGACCATGCATTCCGGTTTGTTGATGTGGTTTATTTTGATATCGGTGTTCGAAATATCCGTTCCAGGAAGGCAGTGGAGAAGCTGGGTGCAACGGAAGTTGATCATCCGGATCCGGAAAAATGTACGTATGCTTTGAAAAAGGAAATATGGGGTGTTTAAATCTTGCTTCGTGGGCCACGAACAAGGCCGGTAGTTAGTTAATGATTTACCATTTTATTATCATGCCTGCCTCACCAGAATAAATTAATATAATCTTCATAATATCTTAATACTGGGTTCAGAATAATGGCTTTAATTGTTGCATGCGTTTTGCCTGTTTTTTGTATTTACTGATATTCATTTCCTGCGATAGCAGGAGTACCATTAAAATAAAGGGTTCGGATACGGAGGTCAATCTGACGGCCATGCTTGCCGAATCATTTCATACTTCTAATAAGCACATTTTAATTTCGGTATCCGGAGGGGGTTCCGGCTTGGGAATCGCTTCACTGATTAATAACACCAGTGACATGGCCAATTCATCCCGTAGGATCAACCGGGAGGAGTTGGAGATATTCGAAAGTCTGAATATGCAGGTAGATTCTACCATCTTTGCAGAGGATGCCATCGCCTTTGTGATTTCCCGGAAATTGCCTCTGGATTCGATCAGCCTAAGTGATTTATCGAAAGTTTTAAGTGGTCAAATCAGCAACTGGAATATACTATGCCGGTCAAATTTACCCGTTACCATTTATGGTCGCCAAAGTAATTCCGGCACTTTTGAATATATAAAATCAGCATTGGATATTCGCTTTGCGCCCCAGGCCAAGCAAATGAACGGCAATGCACAGATCCTGGAAGCCATCAAGGCCGATGCAACAGGTATAGGATATGTAGGTGCTGGATATGTCAGGGAAGAGTCATCCTCTAGTATCAAGGTTTTAAAAATTTCAGGCCCCAAGGGGTCTGCGGTATCGCCGCTCGACAGCGCTGCCGTTATTTCAGGGGCTTATAGTTTTAAGAGGCCTTTGTTTCAGTATTATCACAAAACAGATTATCAGAAACTTAAGCCTTTTCTTGATTTTGAAAAATCAGCCACAGGAAAAAAGATCATTCATGAATCGGGGTATTATCCGGTTAATCAGTAATGTATGCATAAACAGGCCAGAGAAACAAGAGACCGTTGGTTTGCGATCCTTTTTAAGGCTACGGGTATTCTGACCATCATATTATTGGCGGGCATTTTTGCCATGTTGTTGATAAACAGTGTTTCTTTTTTTATTCATGTTTCTGCGGTTGACTTTTTTACAGGTTCACAGTGGGATCCTGATAACCAGTTCAGTATCCTGCCCCTGTTGGTCAGCACTTTGCTTGTTTCTTTCGGTTCCATGCTGATAGCAATACCCATAGGAATTTGTACTGCAGCTTTTTTATCTGAACTGGCGCCACGGAAAGTAAAGATGCTTATAAAACCCGCTTTGGAAATGTTGGCTGCCATTCCTTCTGTTGTAATCGGCTTTTTGGGTATCGTTGTTGTTGGTCCTGGCATATCCCAGCTTTTCGGTTTGCACAATGGCCTGAATGCGTTGAACGGTTCTGTTTTACTGGCAGTCATGGCCCTGCCCACCATTATTACCATCAGTGAAGATGCGATACATGCAGTACCTCATAGTTTTAAAGAAGCTTCATTGGCACTGGGTGCCAATAAATGGCAAACCCTATTTAAAGTAACCTTGCCTGCGGCCTCACCCGGACTGATAGCCGCCGTTATGCTTGGCCTGGGCAGGGCTTTGGGTGAAACCATGACCGTTCTTATGGCAACAGGAAATGTTTCGACCATGCCCAAAGGCTTCCTCGATTCCGTACGTACCATCACTGCTACCATTGCCATAGAAATGGGCGAAGTGCCTTATAATACAACGCATTATTTTGCGCTGTTTGCTATCGCAGCCATCCTCTTCCTGTTTTCATTATTGACCAACCTGGCAGGTGAATATTTTGCTAACAAACGGAGAAAATTTACCAGTTCATGAAAAAGCCTTCCTTGAAACACGTTTTTTTCTGGTTTTTACTGGCGGGTTGCACATTCATTTCCTGCCTTTTTTTGGGAATAATTTTGTGGGATATTTTCTCCAAGGGGCTTCCTTATGTTAGCTGGAATTTCTTAACGCAGTTTCCGGGTGAAGGCATGACCAAGGGAGGAATTTTTCCTGCGATTGTTGGAACCATACTGGTGACATTGATCACCACTGCTTTCGCGGTCCCTTTTGGTATTTCCTGTGCCATTTATTTAAATGAGTACTCCAGTCCTTCCTTTCTTACCAATCTCATTCGTGCCTCTATCCGAAACCTGGCCGGGGTGCCATCAATTATTTACGGCTTATTCGGGCTGGCCCTGTTTGTGCAGGGATTACAAATGGGCACGTCTATTCTGTCTGCTGGCCTTACATTAGGACTACTCTCTTTACCATATATCATTACCACTACAGAGGAAGCGCTTAAAAGAGTTCCCAATAGTATGCGGGAAGCTTCTCTTGCCCTTGGTATCACGAAATATGAAACGATTCGGGACACGGTTTTGCCGATGGCTTTGCCGGGCATTCTGACTGGTATGATCCTCACACTTGCCCGGGCAGCAGGCGAGACGGCGCCCATCCTCTTCACCGGCGTGGCATTTTACATAAACGGAATTCCAAATTCAGTAAATCAGGAATTTATGGCTTTACCATATCATGTATATATGCTTTCCATGCAACACGTAAATATCGATAAGGTAAGGCCATTGGCATATGCAACTGCCAGTGTACTCATCTTCCTCGTATTTCTGATGAACCTGGCCGCCTTTTATTTCCGGTTTAGGAATAAACAAAAAAATTAACCTTATGTACAAACTACGTGCAGAAAAGCTGAATCTTTTTTTTGATAAAAAGCAGGTACTGAAAAACATTCATATTGATGTTCCCGCCAATAGTATTACCGCACTCATAGGGCCTTCTGGATGCGGGAAATCAACACTGTTGCGTTCATTTAATCGTATGCACGACCTTACTGCTGAAGCGAAATGGGATGGCGGGCTATTTATAGACGACCAGGATATTTATCATTCCGGTCAGCCCGTTACGGAAATACGCAAACGTATTGGTATGGTATTTCAAAGGCCCAACCCCTTACCAAAAAGTATTTATGAAAATCTAGCCTATCCTTTGAGGATACATCAATATTCTAAACGGGATATCCCCGAACTGATTGAACAGGCATTGAGAGACGCATATGTATGGGATGAAGTGAAAGATGAATTGCATAAACCCGCCGTTCGTTTATCAGGCGGACAGCAGCAAAGGCTGTGTATCGCAAGGGCCATTGTTTTAAGACCGGATGTGATTCTTATGGATGAACCATGCTCCGCACTTGATCCCATCAGTACACATAAGATTGAAGAACTGATTTTGTCATTGAAAAAGGATTTTACCATAGTCATCGTAACGCATAGCATGCAACAGGCTCAGCGTATTTCCGATCAGGTTGCTTTTATGTATCTCGGTGAATTGATTGAATACGACACCTGCGCTAAGATATTTCAGGAACCCGCAAAGGAACTGACACAACGCTACATCAGTGGAAAATTCGGCTAATGATATTTGTTGCCTGGTTTTCAACTCAAATAATAATTATTTACAATTAAGGTGTTTGCTTTCAGGTAAATTAGTCATCAATTTTAACAGCCTTTTGAATGATTGGCGGGGTTATTTTTTCCGGGAAATAATGCCATGTTAAGTAATCATTAAGATGATAACCGTCATAGACTTTCCGCACTTATTAACCAATTATTGCAAAAAAAGCATCATTCATGGATCATATTGAAGCATTGCGTGAAAAATTGAAATCGTTGGATCATAAGTTAAGCCAGTCTGTAAATGGTTTTGGTCAGTCAATATCTGATATTCATCCCGGACAAAAACTGAGCGCGATTAATTTGCTTCATTACATGGCACTTCGGTGTGAAGACATCCGGAGCCTGCAGGACGAACTGCATATACTTGGGCTCTCATCTCTTTCAAGCAGCGAAAGCCATATCAGGCGACAGTTGCAATCCATACGGGAAAGGTTGGGCAGCAGCTTTTTACCGGAAGAATTATCACAGCCCGATTATGAAAATGCCAATAAAATTTCTTACAAAAACAGGCTGCAGCTTTTCGGGAACGATAATATTATTGTACCCAATGTGATGGTTACCATGACACAAGAGCTTGCAGATGACAGCAAGATCCTTGGAAAATTGCTACAGACAGGAATGAATATTGCGAGGATAAACTGTGCACATGATGATGAAGATGTATGGTCTCATATGATTAAAAAAATCAGGCAGTCAGGCAGTGAAAACGGCATCCCATGCAGGATATACATGGACATTCCCGGCCCAAAAATGAGAACAACATTACTGGGTTTAGGCCAGGATGGGAAGAAGATTCCGCTGTATGTAGGACAGACGATCGTTTTTGCCGAAAACAAAGCCAATTTTGATAAGGATTCTGTTGTCATTGGCTGCCAGGAGCCTGGGGTTGTTGGGCAGTTAAAAATCGGTGACAGGGTATTATTCGATGATGGGCAGGAAGAGGCTAAGGTAGTAGCCTGTGAAAAAGATATGGCTATACTGAAAATGGTTAGGGTATATTCCGATAAGTCGCGTATCAAGGAAGAAAAAGGAATAAATCTGCCCGATACCGGCATAACCCTGCCTTCCCTTACCGATCATGACAAATCCGTCATGCCTTTTATTTGTGCGCATGCAGACATGGTTGGCTATTCATTTGTCAGGAACGCCAGAGATATACAGGCACTTCAGGCGTTATTGCAAAACCAGGAAAAAACGCCAGACATCATCATCAAAATTGAAACGGCCGAAGCTGTTCAGAACTTACCTGAATTGATCCTGCAGGCGATGAAAAGTGAGGTGTTCGGCGTGATGATTGCCAGGGGCGACCTGGCGGTTGAAATAGGGTTTGAACGTATGAGTGAGATACAGGAAGAAATTTTATGGATCTGCGAAGCGGCACACGTTCCGGTTATCTGGGCTACGCAGGTACTGGAAACACTAAATAAACACGGCATTGCCACCAGGGCTGAAGTTACCGATGCATCTCATGCCGTGATGGCCGATTGTGTATTACTTAATAAAGGGAACCATATCCTCAAAGTAATGAATACATTACGGGAAATACTGAACAGGAGTGGAAGCCACCATATCAAAAAGCGTTACTCGATGAGGCCCATGCGTATTGCAGAAAAATTTTTTCACCAGGCACGGAAAAATTTGAACAATGCTTGAAGAGTGTCAGATTGGTTTAGCTGCCAATTTCATTTTTAGGTAATAATCATTTAATCAATACATAACAATTTCTTTTCAGGGCTGCCGATACATTTGCAAAACAGTTATTGTTGAAAAGCAATTATTTTTTTCAGTCCCATCGCCTGTATTTTACTATCCTGACTTTTCTATTACTGGCGCTTTCAGTTTTCAATTGCCTGTTTGCACAGAAAAATTGTTTTCTGATCATGAACCAGCATATCCATTGCGCCTTCCTGGATAGCATTTTTTGTGGAATTACCTATTTGGGAGACGGGGTTACAGTTTTAATCGTTATTTTATTTTTTCTTTGGAAGAGGAAGTATAACCTTGCTTTAGCGATAGTCATAGCTTACCTGACTTCCGGCCTGCTTGCACAATTGATCAAGCACCTGGTGGAAGCTCCACGCCCGGCGGCGATACTGAAGGATAGCGGCATTATCAAACTGGTTGAAGGTGTTACATTTTCATATGAAAAACAGCTTCCCTTCAGGTCATACAACAACGGCATATGCTATCGCGATTGTATTAGTGGCTTATACGACCAGGTATAAGAATATTATTGCGTTGATTCTTTTTATTCTGGCCACCCTTGTTGCCTATTCCCGGATTTATCTTGGGCAGCATTTTCCGCTTGATATACTTGCAGGAGCGATTTTGGGAACAGCATGTGGTGTTTTCGCAGTGTTTCTGATGTTCAATAAGAATCTTCGCAGGGAAAAAGAGCCTGCGATTAACCAGGACCTGGCTATGAATATGTAAGAGGACATTAAATATTGCAATTAATAACAGCATAGTTATGTTGATTACTCAAATAGCCAAATATGCAGTGGTGGGCAGCCTTGGACTACTGATTGATTTTTCCATTACTATGTTTATGAAGGAAAAATGTTCAATCAATAAATATCTTGCCAACTCAACAGGGTTTATTTTTGCAGTTGTCTCTAATTTCCTCCTGAATAAATATTGGACCTTTCAAAGTGATGGTCCTAATCCGAACAGGCAGTTTATGTTTTTCTTTACGGCCGCCATGATCGGATTGCTCATCAATAACCTGGTAATCCTGGTTTGTAACAGAAAATTCAGTTTCAATTTCTATTTTTCCAAAATCTTAGCCGTTCTTATTGTTTTTAGCTGGAATTTCCTGATTAATTCCCTGGTCACTTTCAACTAACATGAACCGCTACACTCGTTATACCCTTGTATGGATTGGTGCTTTACTCTTATGTAAAATCATCTGTTCTTATTTCCTTGAATTAGGTAACGATGAAGTGTATTACAGGTTGTACGCCGATCATTTGGCCTGGAGTTATTTTGATCACCCGCCGATGGTGGGCTGGATGATTCGATTGACCACATTCAACCTGAATGTTGATTCAGAGTTATTTGTAAGATTGGGTTCATTGATCTGCGGAAGCCTGACATTATGGATCATTTATTTGTGTGGCAAACAGATTAATAATGAAAAAGCGGGATTTCTATCCGCTATAATGTTTGGTTCAACTACATACAGTTTTCTTATCTCCGGTTTATTTATTTTGCCGGATTCCCCTCAAATGTTTTTCTGGTCGTTGTCATTATTAACCCTGATACGTTTCATTCAGTTACAGCATGATTTTAAAAGATCAGCTAAATATATAATTTGGTTTGGCGTATTTAGTGGCCTGGGTATGATGAGTAAGATACATACAGCCTTTTTGTGGGCAGGTTTTATAATGTACATACTGTTTCAAAACAGGCAACTGTTGCGTAACGGTTATATTTATTTATCGGCCTTGATCACGATTACGATTTTTTCTCCCGCAATTTGGTGGACCATCAGTGAACATTTTATAACCTATTCATACCATGGAGCAAGAATAAGCCATTTTGATAAGGGCATTCGCCTGGAAACTTTTTTTGCATTTATTGCAGGGCAATTAATTTATGCCAACCCTTTATTAATACCTTTATGGTTTAAATCCATTATAAAATATTACAGATCAAAAGTACACTCGAGGCATAAGTTGCATGCAATCTTTTTATATACCAGCTTACCACTGCTTTTTCTGCTGATATTTTCAAGCTTATTCAATAACACGTTGCCACACTGGGCGGGCCCTTCATATGTAAGTTTGTCAGTATTGACTGGATACCATCTCTCGTTTCGCACATACTTTACCAGTAAAAAGTTAAACTGGAAATTACTTATTACCTGGCCTTTGTTTGTTTTTTTAACTTTACCGGTTTTCGTACAATCTTATCCTGGAACTGTTGGTTTGAAGCAACCCGGAAAAATGGGTAAAGGTGATCCAAGTATTGAAATGTATGGATGGAAAAAAGCTGCGAAAATTCTCTTTCCATTATTGGATTCCATGAAACAACGTCACCCGGGTTTAACTATTATAGGTAATAAGTGGTTCCCAGCAGCTCATATAGAAGAATATATTGCCAGACCTAACCAAATTCAGGTTATCTGCTTGGGTCCTCCCGACCAAATACACCAGTATTATTTTCTGAATGATGAAAGAAAACCCTTGAAAACGGGGGATACTGCTTTGTTCATTATGCCTTCAAACAATCCTGAAGACCCTTCATTGATTTTCAAAAATAATTTTCGGTCCGTTGACTATATTAACAGATACGCCATTACCCGTGGAGGAAAAACATGTAAGTATTTGTTCGTATACAGACTTAACTTTTATTTGAAATACAACGACAGTCTTGATATATGAAAATTGATTTTTCGCCATTATTTCGCGCTTATCTTTTCAATTTTATCTGCCTGTTTGACTATTAACCACCCATTCATCTTCCCAATTCACCCATTGGAACTTGTAAAAGGATCCTGGCGTAGTATTTTGCAGCCATTCATATTAACTGCTTTTATGCGCATTTACTTTACCATAGCCTGCCTGGTCTTTTTATCACTCCCCGGTTTTTCGCAATTCCCCGATAGGTTTAAAGAGCCTGAATGGAAGCCTGACACCCTGTATTTCCCTTTCCGGCAGGGCACCCAGATGATCATGATCGATCATGAAGCTGCCTGGCAGGCCAAGGTTGACTGGCATGAGGGAACACAGCCCCGCGCCATGTCCTGGAGCGCACTGATACCCAAAACGGATGAGAATGTGTACATATTCCGCGACAGCAGCGGCACGATCATCTACGCATATAACAATAAACTGGCTATTGCCAGCCTTCAAAAAATATTCGGATCTGTACCCGTCAGTAAGCCGCCAACAGTGATGAGCCATGCTTATCCGGTCAGGATGCCGGTTGATTTCCGGGGATTAACATATCAAGCCTACTTTCCCAGGACAAGAACCACGCATATGGGGGGCTTTTATCGTGTGTATTCATCCATGCCCGTTCAGCAAAGGCATTTGCCCAGGCAACAGAGGGCATCGGCAAATATCGGGCTCATCGATTCATTAGGCAGGCTGATCTTTCCCTATGAATTTGATGTGATCGAAAAGGCGGGTCCCCATTTTTTGGTGGCAAAGAACCAACGTTACGGCATACTCGACGCATCCATGAAACCTTTTTTGCCATTGGCCTATGATATGATCAGGCAACCGGGGCAGGATGTGATTATCTTTTCGAAAAATGGGATCATATCTGTCATGTATGATCTGAAACAGGCTGCGCTTATTTCTATTAATGACTATGACTGGATCGATGAAAATTACCTGGATGACATGAAAACCAACCCGCTGCTTCCGTTGGTGAGATTTACTAAAAACGGGCGCTACGGGTTTATCAATGCTTCTTATAAACCTATTGTGCCACCTGTTTATGATTTCGCTCACCCGGTTTTCCGGGATGGACTGGCACTGGTGAACCGGAACGGCAAATGGGGATATGTGAATGTCAAAGGCCATGAGCAGATCGCCTGCCAGTATGATGACGCCGATGTTTTTGACAAAGGAGTCGCAAACGTACGTATTGATGGACGTGTAACCTGCATCAATACAAACGGGCAAGAAGTGAGCGGATGTAATGCCGCATATTTTAAATGGGAAACGGAAAATGACTGGAACTGCGGAAAATCGTTTTCGCATCGGCGAAGCATCGTTCGGCGCAATCAAAGTCATGGCCTTACAGACAGGAAGAATAAACTGGTGGTCCCGCTCATCTATGAAAGGATACAGCCTATCACCACCAATAGTGCAGACCAACATTGTCATCCGGATTATTTTAAAGTTTGTCAAAACAGGAAATGGGGTGTGATCGACACGGACGGCAAAATTGTCCTGCCTTGTATCTATGATATGATTGATGACTATAAGGGCGGTGTCGATCTTCTTCAAATTCAGAAGAACGGGCTCTTTGGTTTGCTGGATAAAAAGATGCAGTGGGTCATTCCCTGCCGCTATGAAGCTTTAAACCCATATTCGATCAAGGGCGTGCTGATATTTTCAAAGAACCAAAAATGGGGGTGGATGACCATGCAGGAACAGGTCATTGTGCAGCCACAGTTTGACCAGGTTTACTGGATCAAGAATGGGGTCGTCAAAGTGACCAAAGACAGAAAATCAGGTATGCTTGACAGTCTGGGCAGGATCATCATTCCGGTTGTGTATAAAGAGCTTGGTGATGAATTTCATAATGGCTTGCTCATGGCTCTCCGGGACGAGAAATGGGGGTTTATCGACAGTACCGGTCAAACACAGGTTCCTTTTCAGTTTGATGAAGTCAGGCGTTTCGAGAAAAATATCACCGGGGCCAAACGGCAAGATAAATATGGCTTTATTAACCGGAATGGCGAGTGGGTGGTGAAACCTGAGTATGATTTTGTTGATCATTACTGGACCTCTATCGGGCAAATCAAAGTGATGAAAGGAAAGAAATTCGGATTTGTGAATGAATCCGGCATCCTGGTCCTTCCCTGTATATATGATGATGTAACGGGGTATCACCCACAAAAAGGGCACTACGTAAAACTGAACGGGCAGTGGATGTACGTGAAATAAACATTGCTTGTTGAAATGATATTCGTGGAAAGCGAATTACCTGTCTCCCGGTTACCAAAACACGGTGTACAATGCTGCCAGTATCGCCAGTACAATGATCATCCCCACCACAAAACCCGTTGGCAGGCGAAACATCGTTTTGTCGATATCCAGTCCGTGTACCGGTTTCCCTTTTTTATAATCACGCATGCTGATCACATACATGCCCGCTACGCAGATCAGGAATACGAATCCCATCCGGTCGATAAATGGTATTTCAAATACACCATCAGCATTAGGGATGGCAAAGCCCAGCGGTTGTAAGAAGGAAAGGTTCACCACAGCCGGCATGAATTTGAAGATGATCGATAAGATAAAGCCGCCGATGGTGGCAAAAAGTGCGGCGTTAGCGCTTGTCTTTTTCCAGAAGAAGCCCAGTATGAACATGGCGAAAACACCGGGGCTCACAAAGCCTGTATATTCCTGTATATACTGGAATCCTCCTTTTTTATCGATACCCAGGAATGGCGCCACCAACGCCGCCACCAGCATGGCGATCACAATTACGATCTTTCCGGTCTTTACCAGTTTTTGTTCATCTGCCTGCGGATTGATTTTGCTTTTATAAATATCCAGTGTGAATATGGTGGCAATGCTGTTGGCTTTCCCGGCGAGAGAAGCAACGATAGCGGCTGTCAGCGCTGCAAAGGACAATCCTTTCAGTCCAACCGGCAGCATATTCAGTAAAACGGGATAAGCCTTATCGGGATTCACCGTTCCGTCCTGCATCATTTCCGTTTGCAGGTTTCCGTGTTGATTCAATACATATGCTGCGATACCGGGCAGCACCACGATCACGGGCATCAATAGTTTCAAAAAAGCGGCAAACAAAATACCATTTCTCGCTGTTGGCAGATCAGCACCCAGTGCACGTTGGGTGATGTACTGGTTGCATCCCCAGTAATTCAGGTTGATGATCAGCATCCCACCGATCAATACCGACAGGCCCGGCAAATCCATATAATTGGGATTCGACTGATCAAAGATCATATGGAAATGATCTTTAGCATGGGTGGTCATCAATCCAAATCCATTCAAAACACCTTCAGATCCAAACTCTTTGGCCACGAGGTTTAAGGCGAGGTAGGTTGTTACAAGTCCGCCCAGTATGAGGAAGAAAACCTGTATCACATCGGTGTACCCGATCACTTTCATGCCACCCAGCGTGATCATGACAGCAAAGATGGCCAGGAACATCATGCACAAAGAAATATTCAAACCGGAAATACTGCTGATGGCCAATGCGCCGAGATATAGGATCGATGTTAGGTTTACCAGTACATATAAAAGCAGCCAGAACACCGCCATGATCATGGACACCTGGCCATTATAGCGTGTCTGAAGATATTGGGGCATCGTAAATATCTTGTTCTTCAGGCAACGGGCATGAAGAATACGGCTACGATGATCATGGCGGCAGCCATCCATTCATAGGTGGCAATGGCCAGCCCCATTTTAAAACCACTTCCGCTCATGCCGATAAATTGTTCCGCACTGATATTACCGGCGATCAGATGCACCGATGGCCCACCAGGTCAGTGAGCCTTCCGCCAGAAATGTCTTTGCTGCTGGCCTGCGCTTTTTTCGGTAGATCCATGTTCCGTAGAGGTCAATGATGACAAAATATAGAAAGAAAACGATGTAATCCTTATTGTCGAGTGTGGAGGCATTGGTTTTGTTTTAATGTGCTTGAGGTTGGTGAGCCTGCCGGTTGATTAATGTATTTCGCGGTATTGCCTGGTTCCATCCGAGATCTTGATCTTGTATGCTTCCAGTTTGATACCAAATGCTTTTTTGTATTGTTCGCCAATCAGTTTGATCAGTTTTTTTTCCGAACCCTTTTCAACGAGGCTGATGCTGCAACCGCCAAACCCGCCGCCCATCATCCTCGAACCGATCACCGTTTTTTCATGGTTGGCCGCATCAACAAGGAAGTCTAACTCCGGGCAACTGACTCCCGTATTCTTTCGATTAGCCTTTCATGTGTTTCCGACATCAGTTTTCCCAATGCCAAAAAATCTTTTCTTCTATTGCCTGCACGGCATCCTGCACGCGCTGAATTTCCCTCACCACAAAATGGCAGCGTTTATAGATCGTTTCTCCTAATGCCTCGCGGAGCTTTTCAATCATTTCTTTGGTACAATCCCGGTATGTGCGCACATGCGGATAGTTTGTCTTGATGATACCAATCCCTTTATCTTGCCTCCTTGGATATTGTAGCCCGAAGCGAGGTGTAGCGTTTGACCTTGCTGTCGAGTAACAGTAAGGAGTATCCGGTAAAATCGATTTTGTGGTAATCGTGTTCCAGCGTATTGCAATCCAGCCTGATCGCCTTATTTTTCTTTCCGAATACGGAAGCGAACTGGTCCATGATGCCGCAGTTCACGCCAACAAAGTTGTGTTCTGATTTTTGACCGATCTTGGCGATGCTTTCTTTTGATAATCCCAGGTGAAAGATGCTGTTCATCGCGTAACAGTAACCACATTCCAGCGCGGCGGATGAGGAGAGCCCGGCTCCCATGGGGATCGTACTGCTGAACACCACGTTTACGCCACGGAGGTTGAAGCCTTTTTCTTGTAGCTGACTGACAACCCCGAGGATATAATTCACCCAGGATTTGTCGACCGGCTTAACGGGTTCGTCAGCTGAACTGGTATGTATCCGTGCATATCACAGGCATGCAACACGCATGAGCTGCTGTTATTGCGGGATATTGCAAAGCAGATATACTTGTTGATGGCCGCGGGTAATACATAACCGTCGTTATAATCCACATGTTCCCCGATAATATTAATGCGGCCAGGGGACAGGAATACGTATTCCGGTTTTTCGTGGAATATTTGTCTGAAATGCTCCGATGTGCTTCGGACGAGTTTTTTCTTCATATGCCTGTTTCTGTTGCTGGACCGGTTTATTGTATGGTCAAAATCGATGGCGGAAGTCCGTTTGATCTGGCCGTCACAGTTAGCGGTTTGGTAAGTTTGTTTGTTCTGAGTATGATCGTGGCGATGCCAGCTTCCGCCCGTATGGGGTTTTGCCCTATCAGATCAGCATCGGTTCCTTCCAGGGTGAATTGAACCTGGTTGTCGGCATTAGGCACCAGTGTGCCCTGGTCGTCATTGATCCTCGCATACACGAATACCATATCCGGATGATGCCTGCTGATATCCACACCCGAATGATCATAAGATAACCCGATCGCCGAGGCTTTTCCCGGTGTTCGTATAGCCGTTTCCTTTAGTTCCTGGTTATTGATGATGCCAACGGCTTTCAGGATACCTGGCTTGAATGCCGTCACCGGAAAAACAAATGGCGGATGAGCTAAGCGGTCATTGAATTGATTTCTGTCTGCTTTTTTCCGGCCGATCAGTGAATCATTCAGGTATAAGGCCACTTCTTCGCAGTTACTGTACACCGTAACATCCAGCGGGGATCGTTCGTTCCAGTAGCTGGCAATGGATACCATTGCACCGGATGAGGTTTTAAGCCATTGATGATATGCAGTAGGGCGCTGACTCTGGTAAAAATAATAGGAGAATTTGGGGATGCGGAAGATGTCGGATATGCCGGAACTTTCGATATCCGGACTATATCCGCGGTTGTAATCGAACATCAGCCAGTTGGCTTCGCCGATCGTGTTATTTCCTTTCCTGTTCGAATTGCTTGCTTCCTGGAAATTGAAAGCCTGTTGCAGGAGCCTTTTTTTCACCAAAGGCGCGCAATTGTCTCGATGTCCTTTCTTCCTCTTTCAGGTTGGCATATGAGAAGCTGGTTGAAACCGGCATTTTGTGCGTAATACTCCTAATCGCCGTATTCGGCAATGAAGATCTTCCTGCCCGGTTTGTTGTAAGTTGTCCAATAATCCGGCGCTTTGGCATGTTGGCGTGCCGGGATGAAGAGGTCATAGTCTTTGTCCATCCAACTGGCGCTGATCGGTTTACCCAGCGGAAATTCCTCCCGCAAAACCGTATTGGCTTGTTTCATGAACGAATCGGTCATCTCCGTTTCGTTCAGGGAGTTTTCCCAGAAGACGATAATGCGTGCTGCGGTCGCGGCGGCACATGTCGCGCAATTGCTGTAAGGAATTGATTGAAAAGGGGATTGCCAAAAGAACTGCCAGCCTGCCAGGCTGTTCACCACGGTGATGCTCTAACTCATCGCAGGCGTCGAGGAATGCTTCGGCCTGCGGATAATGGGAAAGCCTGACAAAGTTGAAGCCGGCATTTTTGATCTTGATGGCATCGCGGTATTGGGCTTCGTCGGAAAGAGCATAACCGATGTATGGATACTCCTGGTGCCTGTTGGTGCCTGAGAGATATTCTTTTTTCCCATTGAGGTAAAATCCATCTTCCCGGGATCTCTGCCTGACGTATGCCCGTTTTAAAAACCTGCTTGTCTGCATACTGGCCATTTTCCAGATACATATCTTCACCGTGTACAGGTTGGGTTCATCAACCGACCATAGCTTAGGTTTATTGATCCGGATCTGTTGTGATGATCGTGTCTTTATTCGGGTTTAGTATGATTTCACCGAGGTGGTATGTGTAACTGATTTCCCCTGATCGGTCAGCATCGCTTTTACCTTGAATCTTTTTCGCAATCGGGTAATTGTTCCTGATATAAGCTTGTATGGTGCCGCTTGCTTCCTGCCCGCTGACTTTTTCGAAATGGACCGTTACGCCACCACCTCCTTTTTTATTGGCCGCCACCGCATCCGTGATGTATAGTTTATCCGTCCTGATGAGATACACGTTCCGGTAAATCCCGCCATAAAAATTAAAATCAAGTTCTTTCAGCGGTTTGCCGGGGGAACTGTAGGATCGTCTGTATTCGTAATCTCCCAGCCTAACGGTACTTGCCGCCCCGGTTTGATATGCTGACTGATATCGACGGTGAACGGAAAGGCATCCACTCAAGTGTCGCCAGGCTTTTTCCATTGAAATAAAGCCGGGTGTTCATCATCACGCCTTCGAAATAAAGAAATGTTTTCTGGCCGGGGGAATATTCGGGGATGAATGATTTTTGTAGATGAACCTGCCCTGGTATTGGTTTTTGACCACCAGGTCTTCTATCCTCGCGGTATGTGGAATCGTTACCTTTTCCCAGCCGGTATCGGGGTTTTCGAGCGGCGGAACTGCCAGTCGAATCCGTACTGAACTTGACCTGGTTTGTGCCAAGCATGGCCGTATCCAGAAGGCAATGACCAGGAATACAATGATGCTGCTAATAGGATCGACCTTTCATGTTAGTTTTTAAATGCATCCAATGCCGGTGAGGGCTTCCCGTCGGCCTGCCAGCAGCTTAGCTGGTAACCGCTCCAGCTTTTTTCTCCTTCCGGTTCCCAGTACATCACTCCAAGTCCTTTGTTGTCAGGAATTTCCCGGACAATTTTTATCACGGCCGACAACATATCATAGGTGTTTTGAACCAGGGTATGGTCTCCGCCCACTTCCACAACCATGACCTCCTTCTTATACCTGGACACCATATCGTTCAGGTTCATTTTAAGGTTCTCTATCGTTGCCGTATAATCGCTGTTGATCCAGTAGGGATAATAAGATGCGCCGATGACATCGTATTTGACGCCGTATGTGGTTACCTGGTCGAAGAACCAGCGGAACCTGCCATTGTCATTTCCCTGGTCGATGTGCAGGACGACCTTAATGGCTGGATTTATCCTTTTAGTGGCTTCATATCCTTTATTCAGCAATTGAGCCAGCTGGCTGAATTGGTTGGTGTGCCCGTCTGGCCACAACATACCGCTTGGTATCTCATTCCCGATCTGCACCCATTCCGGCGTAACCCCGGCCGTTTGAAGCGACTGTAGCACATCAAACGTGTGGTTATATACGTCATCCAGTAATTGTGTAAAACTGTGGTTGGCCCAGGCGGCGGGTTTGTTTTGTTTACCAATGGCTCATAATCGCTGTAGTGAAAATTGATCATCACGCGCATGCCCAGTTGCTGTGCCCGTACTGCCATGCTTACGGTTTCTTCTTCCTTTACTGCAGCGCCCGTTTGATCTTGTCACCGGGAAGGGTTGACCTAAACGCGGAGGCGTACGCTGTTCATGCCGCGGTCTTTCAATAATTGCAGGCAGTTCTTCTCTGTGCCATCGGCGTCGTAAAATTTGTATCCCGTAGCTTCCATCTGTTGAAGCCAACCGATGTCGGCGCCTTTCGAGAATACAGGAACCTGAGACAGTTTTCGGCTTTTCGAACAGGAAAACAACAGTGCACTGATCGTAATCCATGCGGAAAGCAATAGGTATTTTTTCATGATCAAACGTATTTAAAAGCAAAGCGGGTTTCAAGATGGTATGTTTCCCCTTTTTTTAACAGTGCAGAAGGGAAGTGCTGATGATTGGGCGCATCGGGAAAATTCTGTGCTTCAAAACAGATGCCGCTTGTCCGCTGATAAACCGCCCCGTTCTTCTCGACAGAGGATATTGCCAGTAATCGCCGCCCACATAAATATGAATGGATGGCTGATCGGTACTAACGGTCATGCGTAGTTTATTTTGGCGCTGTATAAAGTGGCTTGGCGGGATGTTTTTGATCGATCACAAAACCGGTATCGATACTTTCCGACATTGTTTGGGCGTTCGAATCACGGGCAAGCCGTCAGTTCCGTGAATCTCCCTGTGGGGATCAGTTCGTCATCTGTTTCCAGGATGCGGTCTGCCTGCACGGTCAGCTCCTGGCCGAGCACGCCATGCGTATGGCCATCGAGATTAAAATAACTGTGTTGCGTCAGGTTAATGATCGTATCCTCCGTGCAGGTTGCGCTGCATCCGACAATTAATTCGCCTGATTCGGTGAGGGTATAGGTTAGATCTGTTGTCAGTTCGCCGGGATAATTCTCTTCGCCATCCGGATCATATCGCATACTACGGAAGGATCATCTCCATGATTTAATCCAGTTACTTGCCAGAATGCCCGGCTGAAACCGTTGAAACCGCCATGCAGGTGATGTTTGCCATGGTTTTTTGTTAACCCTATCGGATGACCGTTCAGTGAAAATGCCGCATGTCCATCCTGCCGGCGTATTCTTCCTGATGATGGCCCTGAAAAAGGGATTGGGCTATGCGGTACGAATGCAGATAATCTTCCAGTGAATCAAACCCCAACACCACATCGGCTTTCCCATTTCCGGGAATCGGTATTTTCAGAGAAACGATCGCGGCGCCCACATTCATTATGCTTAACTCGAAGCCAAGTCGTTAGTGAGTGTATAACAAATAACTCCTGTTGGCTGGGAAGGAATCCAAAGTGAGATACAGTGATAGATCCTGTTGTGGACATAGCTTTCGTTATTGGTCTGCCTGTAATTTGGGTTATTAAAATAGGCATCAAACCATTGACCATACCAGTACCTACCAGTTTTTCCTTAATTTACTACCAGTTTCTATTCAAAGCGAGAAAACAACATGTCTGGCGTCAAATTGCTCAATATCGACAGGGTGGGCACATGCCCGTCACTGAGCAGACTGGCCTGTTCGGTTGAGCGAAGATCGCCGAAGGCCGGCTCAGAAGGCATGACAGGTTACCATCGGTCAACCAGATTTGCCTGGCATATTCCCTCTCGCGGGATACCGTTTTGCTGGCATATGAGGAATTAAAAAAAAAGGGGGATCGTTTACTCCATCCTGCAGCGGATATTTCGTCAAGACGATGGAAAAAGTGACGGAATAACGTGTTTTTCTGTTGTTTGATGAATTGAACGCTTTCAAAGAGGAGATATACAATTCATTCCTGGTGACCATTGATAATCAAATCCGGGTTGATATTTATTTTCATCATTTCAACCTGATATGGCTGAAAAACTGCTGCTGAGATCAACGGTAATTATGCCAAGTACATCATCATGCCCACCAACATGGCCGGCACGGCGCCCATTATAAACATCATTACCGGCTCAGGATGATCATACCGATCAGACGAATCCTGAGTTGGCGGGATACCCATCGGCATCAGCATTTTGCACAGGATATGTGCGCGATGGATTGCCGAAAGGAAATCGCTGATCGACAAATACCGTCAACTGGTCTTGCTTTACCCGGGTAACAAAGAGCCTATTGGCATGGTGGAAGGGTTCCTGATCTTCGCTGGCACATTCCCTTCCTCATGAGGTCAGGGAGCAATTCAGGAATGATGACATTTTGCTGGCACACGGTATTCATCATACCGTAATGACCGGACCCGGTGAATGTGATCGAACAGGCTCAGAGCCAGCAACTGGCTGAACAGGCCGATGTCGGGATCATCTTTGTAATGATACCCCTTAAAGAAGGTGGCTTGTTGCATCACCACCATATCCACTGATTTTGCCGCGATGGGCAGGACGCTGGCCGATTTTGTCATGCACGGCAGGAAAGACCAGGTGAAAAACCCGTCTGATCTGATCATCCGGCAACCCCAGAAATCATTGCGCCCATTTTTTCGGATGCCTTTTTTGTTTGATATGGACGAAGGCATGGCCTGAAATTTTACTGGGCTTAGTCCGGTAAACCCCAATAATTTATTATTTCAAAATCCTTTGTTCGTGAAAAAAGATACGAAGTTAAAAATCACCTTACACAGGTTTTCATGGCTATTAAAATTGCGCATTTCAAGTGAAACCAAAATTTTAAACAATCACATGATTCCGATTCAAGGGCTTTCCGTTTTGCAATCAGTTATCTACATTCGTGTTGCACGGATAAATGCTGTTACATTTTATCAATTCATTTCCATCTGTATTCGTTAAACATGTTACGATTCATTCCCGGTTACCTGCTCATTGTAGCTTTGCTAATATCATCGAAGCCGGCTAACTGTCAAAACAGGCACGTTTTGCTGATCGGGATCGATCATTATGCAGCACCGGCTGGGTACGTATCTTCAAAGGTAGGCAGGGCCAATTCAGTAATCTCGAAGGATGCCGTAATGATGTATTGGCGGGAATTCTATTGCTGTGCGTTTGATTTTAACTCAAACATGGATACGTTATTGAATGCTGCTGCAACACGTCAACGCATACTGGCTTCCATGGAATCATTGCTGGCGGGTGGATCAAAGCAAGGCGATGTCGCATTTATTTTTTTCGCCGGGCACGGCAGCTTTAACAGGAACAGCCTGTCTTTTGAGGCCAATAAAACAGATCAGACCATTGTTCCGGCGGATAGTTGGAAAGAGGGAGTAAGCGACATACGAGACAAAGAGCTACAATCGCATCTTCAACCGTTTCCTTGATAAAGGATTTCGGCCTTACGGTCATTTTTGATTGTTGCCACAGCGGTTCATTGTCCAGGGCCCCGCAGGAATGCCCGGCAATAGCGTGCGCTTTATGCCCCGGGTTGGATTGATTCAAAAGACCCCGGCCGGGATGAGATTCCGGAATTAAGACCGGAAATAATTTTCTTATTTTTTCTGCTGCCCAATCAGACCAGATGGCTGCGGAACAGAAAGATGAGCAGGGATATTTCACGGTGCCTTCACGGCGGCCTTGCTGGAGTCTTTAACAAAATATCGGGCAGGAGCCAGCGCATATTCCATTTTTACTACGGCCCGTGCGATACTTACAAAAGCAATGGTGAAATAACAGAACTGTTATTGGTGGAAGTCAAGAGCAGGAGATCACTGTTTGGCACTGCTACGACAGGCTTGCAGGATTATTCATCCGTAGCCGTGTCTGGGGTCACCGGATCCAGGGTCCGGCTTCAGGGAGGATATGCCCTTGGGCTCCATGCAGGCAATGAACTGGCCATGTTCAACGAAGAGTTAGACATGATATGCGTTGCGGGCTGATACGGTGACGGGCATCAATCAATCTGAGGCCACCGTGATAAAGGAGACAGCAAACCGATCAAAACCAGGCAATTCCTTCCCGCAGGTAGTGAACTGGAGTTCATCATGCAAACCGTTACCGCGCGTTTATTTATCCCGCCTTCAACACTCACGGAAAGCGATGACGACATCTGCCTTAACCTGGCAAAAGCTTTAAAGAACAGCCCGGTCATTAAATGGCAGGGGCACTGGGGAAAGGCTTCGCCCGCACCATATGCAACCCTCTCTTTTTTGGCGGGATAAAAGATGTTTTATCAAAACAGATCGAAACAATGATACGGAAATCAAGAATTTTTAGCTGCACAAAAGTACTGAATCATTGCCCCCGGGATTCTACCATATATGTGGAATTGCCAGCCTCCTCGGCACAATCTGAACTACTGCGTAAAACCCTATCCGTAAACCGCGACATTGTTTTGACGAACACCCCGGAAGAATCTAACTATGTGCTGTTTGGACGTGTTGGTGTGAATGACCAGCCGGCTTATGGTTTCAGAAAAACATTTATTTCGGTATCAGACAGCCTGGAATCAATGCCGTTGGAAACCGATTGTTTTGTTTGGCACGCATCCGATGTAAAGGCCGGAACGCATGTGCCGGACAGCCTGGCCGACAGGGCCCGTAAATTATCCAAACTCCGGGGCTGGATCCACCTGGCACAACCCGATGGTGCCTGTCAATTGTTCAACTATCACCTGGAGATCTGCCGGCAAAATGGCCAGGTCATCGGCAACCAATCGTATAAGATCGGTGATAACATAACCATCAGCCTGGCAGTAGATAATGGCATTGATGCGGCCACTATTTCAGGCAGCAAAATGTTTGTATACGTATTTATTATCGACCAGGAAGGAAGAATGACCTTGCTATATCCATTAGATGGTAATGCAGGCAACCGTTTTCCCATATTTAATGGAAAAAGCCTGCTGCAAAGGGTAGAACTCCTTTCCACTGAAGTGTCACTGCCCACAGGCACCGATCATTTTTTTGTGCTTGCCTGTAAAGATCCTGTTCAAAATCCGGATGTTGTATTCAACCAGGATGGCGTTAGTTCCGGTGTGCTTTCACGCGGAGAGGCAGATGCATCAAACCCCCTGCTGCCTTTACTGAATATGGGGAATCCTGGCCAGCGCGGCCAACCGGCAACCCTGCCCGCTAACTGGAGTTTGCGCAAATATTCTTTTAAGTGCACTTATTGAGAAGCTGTTCATGTTTTCATCTTCGGGTTACTGCTGATGCCGTGGATCGTGTTACGCAAACCACATCATCAAAAAAAGGGCGACATGAAATGCCTTTCTTTATTGACGGATCAAGGTAAGGTTGACATCATGGCCATCGCTATCTTTTAGGGCAATGATATACATGCCAGGAGGAATATCTTGCACAAACAACATTCCGTTATTTAAACTGGTACGTTTAATTGTTACTCCCATAAGATCTATGATCCGAACCACCTGGTTGGGAGCTGCATGCACAATATTGACCATATTTCTGGCAGGAGTGGGATACAATGAAGGGGCGGCGGCAGCAGCTACAAGCTGGATCCTGGCTATGTCTGAATAGCTGAATTGATTGTCAATGCTTACCGCTTTGATCCGGTAAAACATCGTACCATTGATTGGCTGTGGATCAAAGGCCTGGTAAACATGAACCTGGGAACTGCTTCCATTACCAGGGGTTCTGTTCAGATCATAAAATCTGAAACCATCACTGCTTCTTTGCAAAACAAATTCCTTACTGTTTATTTCACTGGTTGTCGTCCAGCTTACCATGACACCCTTATTATACTGGTAAGCATTGATTTTGTCTAAAAATTGTACGGATACAATGCTTGAACGACAGAATGGATCACTGAATTTGGGGTCATTGATCAAGGTACTGTCTGTTAAAGTCAGAAGAAATGCTTTTAATGCAGCTTTTTCAGCGGGCGTATAGGCCCGATGCCTGACAGGGGCAGTATCAATGGCCAGCTGGTTTGCTGGTTGAACATTGTTCGGCACTCCCGGAACAGAAGGGTCAATGTCTCGCAGAAAGGAAGACAACGTGTTGTAGGAATTGTTATGGATCGAATCAGAATAAAAGTTGATGACTTCATCAAGCGTATTATATCTGCCGTCATGGAAATAGGGAGGTGTCAGTGCAACATTGATAAGGGAAGGAACTTTCGCGCGACCAATATTGGCGATAACGTTACTGGTATCCCTTTCCCAATGTAATGCCGGGTAAGGAATGAATGGTGTTCCTGTATTCCTGAATCCGGCAAGCAAAGAATCTTTTCCCACATAATCTGTCCTGCTGGCCCACGGAGTCCACACAAACTTACTGCCTGGCATAAAGATCCCATCTGCGCCATTGTTTTGAGCACCTTGCGGAACAAAAATATTTCGTGTATGGCATGACTGGCAATTGCCCCTGTTCACATCCATAAAAAGGTCCCTGCCGAGCAGTTCCTGTGCTGTAAAAGCAGGTATTGGACTAACTGCCGGATTGCCGACACCCGGAGCAGAAATGGCCACCCGCCACTTTGACCCAAATGTGTTGATGGATCGTACAAACTGTGCCAGGGCCAGAGCTATCCTCTGGGAGTCGATCAGCGTACTGCCAAAAGCTGATTGAAATAAGGAAGGATAAAAATTTTTATTTGACAGTCGAGCTGTAATAGAGTCCCATGCATGTCCATTAAGGTTGGCATTTGTCATTCCCATTTCGACCGCATCTAAAATCGGCCTGGTGGCCTGGTCTTCCACACTGGAGGCCCGCATATCCCAGAACATTTTGATTCCCTTATGAAAACGGGCATGGTCAAGCCCCATGGAGTTGCGGAATGTGAAGCCGCCGTTCCATCCGCGGCTCAGGCGGGCGGTATCTGAAAAACCGAACTTCTGAATGTGACAAGACGCACAACTAACGGTATGATTGAAGGAAAGATCATTGTCATAGAACAACACTCTTCCAAGCGTCGCACCTGCATCGGTGGTGTTGTTCGGCAGTCCGTTCAACCCTATTGAAAAGGGCATATTATCCATATTCCGGCCGGTATCTGCCAACGGCAGCGTAGTATTTTGAATATCGGTGGGCATTTCGGAAAGCGCCAGATAGTGATAGGGGGTGGCTGGAAGATTGATGCAGTTGTAGTCAATGATATCAAGAGAAGCCGAAACAATGAATATCAGGAACAGGGTTGGGAGGACAAAGGTTTTTTTCATTGGAAGCAGTTTAGATTTCGGTTCGACCGTCGGACTCACGAAAATCGAGAACGTTAAATATGTGTTGATGTGAATTGACTTTTTTAAGGTCAGATCAACATACAAGCTTCTTGTTTAGATAATTCCCCTTGCCGGACCGTGACAATAAATGTCTGGGTCTACTGGTAATTAACGAAAAAAGCCTGCTTTTCGCAGGCTTTCCGAAGCTCCCCATGTCTCGAATTGGGCGAGACGACCCTCATCTGGAATGCAAATAA